>NZ_SOBQ01000001.1:0-968587 GCF_004364885.1 Bacillus sp. BK450
AACCGCCCTTGGTATGAAAAAGCCCTCGATTATGGTGGAAACATCGTGAATGAACTGACTGGCGTGAACGATGCAAAACGTGCCGCAACAGGCGTCGATCCAATCACAGGGGAGGAACTCACCGCAGGCCAGCGAGTCGCTGCAGGAGGAATGGCTGCAGCCGGCTACATCCCTATCGTCGGCTGGGCAGGACGCATTTTCAAAGGCGGGAAAGCTGTTTATAAAACCACCCAAGCCACATCAGCTGCAGTCAGGGCAGTCGACATTTACAAGACATCACAAAAATCCTTTGACGCCTTAAAAACATCTCAAAAAGGCTTATATGGCCTCACCGCGACCAACGGCTTCAGCGAAGCGATCACAGGCCGAGACATGTTTGGAAATAAAATTTCTAAAGAACAGCAGGAAGCGAGTATGAACGCGGCTCTGGGGATGCTTTTGCCGATCGGGTCGAAGAGGTTTCATGGGAAGATGGGGATTAGGGGTATAGATGATGCTTCTTTAACAAACAAAAGTAATTTATATAGAGGGGATAGTTTACTACACTCTCCAACTAGACCAAATGGAATTGGTAAACCTCATATATCAAGTTCAGGTGATTTAGTACCAGCTAGTAAAGAAGGTTTATATAAAGGACGAGAAGTGACTGTTACAGAGCATATACTTGGAGGTTATAGAAAAGGAGCTAAATCTAATAGCCCTTATACTAGTTTTACAAATAACAAAAATGTTATTGGAAATTATGGAGAAAATGCAATTGAACTAAACATATCAGCTTTAAGGAAAGATATACAGTCTGGAAAGCTAAAAGGTGTTGTTATACTTTCTCCAAAACAAATTCAAAAGTTGATTGAAAGAGATGTTACTTGTTCTGATTTTTGGAAGAAAAGAGCGATTAATTGGACTAAAAGGGATAATGAGTATTTGATTAAAGGGGAAGTTCCAAGCCAATATATTAAGGTTTCACCTAAGGAGTGAGAATTGTGAAATTATACTTTCTAAACGAGTTTTTAGGAGATATACGCGATATAAATGTTGATGGTATGTGGGTTAATGGTGAGATTACCCCTTCAAATAATATAGACAAATTTAATGATTTTTTCGCAGCACTTGTTGATGAAGAAAATGATTTTGTAGAAACAAATTTTAATGAAGAATGGTTAGAGGATAACAATTGGTACATTATTGATGATGAAAATAAAAGAAGGGGGATATATATACCTGCAGTTTATCCTGATAGGGAAATTAGCTGGCGGTGGAGATGATTTACAGAATTTATAGATTATATAGAACCTTGATGGGCTAATGCCTTTCAAGGTTTTTGGTCTCTGGACTCCTATCCGAGAAAAAACCGACCAAAAGGAGAATGGGGATCTTTTTTCCTGTGTGGATCATCGTTTATAGAGACAAGCAAAACTAGGCACTCACAGCTTTTATGGTGAGTATTTTTTGAATGAGGGATACTTCACATCATTTTCTTTGAATATAGATCTGAAAAAAGTATAAATGTCAAACAGTGAAATAGCAGGACATTTATATAAAAGACTAATCGCCAAGCCATTTTAACGGCGAACTTCTTCATAAGAAAATGAAGTGGATACAATAAACAGAAAAACATCCTCTAATAATGCATAGAGAATGCTGCTCTGTTTAGAAGGGGGAAATAATTTTAATTTATTTGTTCAATCAGATTCACAAATTCGGGTTCAATATTCCCCTTTAATTTTAAAAAATGACCCACGAATCGTTCCAGCAAGTTTAGACTTCTGCCTAGCAAATTTAAATTTCCCTTCTAATTCCTTTGGTACTTCCATACCTTCAGAAAGCTTAAAACCAACAGCACGTTTTTTCGGGTCATCCACTGTATACAGGACGTTAATTGCAAGACCATCCTCATAAAAGACGTAAGTCCATTTGATATTTTCCACTTGAAAACTTGCCGTTTCTAAAGGTTTGGCTGCAAACTCTAGTTCACGTTCTTCTTTTAACACTCGGTTCACATAATCAAGGGTATCCTGACTTTCGCTGGCAGGTAATACTGTAAATTCATGCTTATATTTGTTCATAAAGTAACGAGCCTCATTAGCACGTAAGCCAGCAAGTGCTTCTGCTACAGGTGAAGACTCTAAACCAATCGTAGACACATGTTTAAAATCAACGATATAGGCCATTTCTATCCCTCCATATCCTTCTTATTTTCGTACAACAGGAATCCACATCTCACCAAGTAATAAGTCGTTTCGCTGCCCCATCTCTACCACTGCATTTGGTCCACCAACATAAGCGAAATTCTTTGCTTCAGGCAAGACTTGACCAAATGCAATACCAGTAAGCGTTTGATGCAATTCATCAGCGGTTTTAGCTTCCCCTTTAACGATTAGATATTCCCCTTTAGGAAATTGAATCACTCTGTCCGCTTCTGGTAACGATTCCTCTGTCATGACCCCGACATAATGCATCAGCTTGTTATTTACCGCTTCGTTTACGATAAAAATATAGTCATTTGAGGCAATGGCTTTTAAGGGGTCAAACTTACCTTCTTGTGTGACGGCTTGCCAAAAGTCTGCTTTTTCCTTCGTGATGCCCGCATAGTCTGTGTAATGACTCTTAAGTTCAGTTCCAATACCTAACACGTGAAAGCTGTCTTTTTGTTCTAGTATATAATCTGCCATATTCAACACTTCCTTTTGAAAAATTGATCAAATGTTTTTTCTTTTCACTTGATAAATATATAATAGGCTTAAACCATGTCAAAAAATGATACTGTTTAGGGGGATCAGATGAAAAAAGTTGAACGGATTAATACCATCATGCGGTATATTAACAACCGCGCCAACTTTACAATTTCTGAAATCATGAGAGAATTTCATATCTCTCGTTCGACAGCAATTAGAGACATCAGAGAAATTGAAGCTATGGGAATGCCGCTTGTCGCTGAAGTCGGAAGGGACGGGGGGTATTTTGTGATGAACAATTCAGTCCTGCCAACTGTTCGTTTTACCGATAATGAGATTAAAGCTCTTTTTATTGCCTTTATGGCCACAAGAAACCAACAACTCCCTTATTTAAAGAGTCGCCAGTCTTTAGCTGAAAAATTACTAGGACTCATCTCAGAAACCCAGCAAGATGACCTTGTTCTGTTAAATCGCCTTTTGCTATTTGAAGGGACTAATCCGAATAATCCTGATCTGCTTGATTTGACAGATCTCCCTCATCCCATGTTAGAAAAATTAATCCAACTGCTTATTTTGGATCGATATTTACTGATTACCATGAGAGAGGAGAAAGTGATAAAGTCCTATCCTATTTACCTCTTGAACCTTTATCGTGAAAAAAGCCTTTGGCTGATTGAAGGCTTTGATGTAAAGGAAGAGAAGAAACGGATTTTGCCTGTCGACAACCTCACAGATGTTGAACCATGCTCTACAAATAATCGATTAAGCAGGAAAAAGATTTTAGAAAAACTAAGTAAGCAGGAGGAAGTAATCAACCTTGTCCTTGAACTTGGTCCAAAGGCAATTGCACAGTTTAAAAAATACCATCCTTTCAAAATGTCAATTTCTTATACGAATCCTTACCAAACTACAGCCAGATTAAAGACCTTTATCGATGTTAATCATTCAGAAGAAATAACGGAAATGACAAATTGGCTATTTTTCCTAGGCGATGATATCAAGGTCCGGGAAATGCCTGTAGAAATCTTGGAAAGTTTACAAGAGAGACTACTCTTATATTGTCCATAATCAATGCTGGTTAGACCTCATACTAGATACATGAACGTGAGTCGTATCAAAAAATTCTTGCTCCAAGTTTCGAACAAAATCTCAATGAATCACCAATCTTATTTCCATTTTCTTTAGATCTCAGCTGTGGAAGAAAGATGAAGATGCTTTGTCAGAGACGGATCAGCAAGCTGCAATGGCATTGAACACTGAAATGATTGCAACAAAATAACAAAACAGCGATTCCTATGGATTTTGACAAGCATTAAAAAACATAAAAGGGGTAATTTTATTGAATTCTTATGATGAAGATCTAATAAAGGATTTGGAATTAAAAGACCTTATTAAATATGTCAAAGTACATAAAAACCCAAAAATTTATTTAGATTTAATAGAACAAAAATTTGATTTTGCTGGTTCAAAAATAGATTGGTTACAAACCAATAAACATTATAGTAAGAGCTCAAATCATGAATCGTTACTTTCTGATGCTCTTCTATTTATAACTGAATTAAAAGAAAAATATTTAGATAATAACTTACAAGTAATTTACATAGGGGATAACCTTACAGAGTTTGGGTACCAGTTTGGATTAAAACATTTAAAAGAGTTACTAGTCTATTTTTTAGATATCCCACAGCACCACTACTTTATATCCTTAGAAGGCGATTGGTGTATTTGTATTTCATTTGAAAACGATTTGGATTTCGGATTAGTTTAAACAAAAAATAATTTTAAACGTCACGTATAGGAAAAATAAAAGATGATAAGAAGTGAAAAAACCTTGGCTGGCTTTATATCATTCAAGGTTTTTTGCGTTTATTGGTTCGCAAACACGTAAAAGAAAACAAAAAACCCTTTGTATACAAGCCTGAAAGCACACTCAAATGGTGTGTTTTTCTTATGAAAAGAGCACACAATCGCTGCACAGCACGTGCTGAAGACATTTGGGCTTCTTTGATGCATGTGAGTTGATTAGACTTATAACAAAGGGAAAGAAAGGAGGAATTCCAACTGTACTTAACCAAAAGGGGCACGACGTTACTATCTATGCTGCTTCATACGACATCTTATCTATCAATAGAAGATTTACAGAATCGAATGAACGTTTCGACTCGAACCGTTTACGCTGAAATCAAGCGAATGAACAGCTGGCTGGAAACTCATCAGCTTAGTGGTGTGCAGCGAAAAGGCCAACTTGGCTATTATTTAAATCCTCATGAAAAAGAAATCATTATTCAAAAAGCTGATACCATTCTTGTTGGTCACGATTATGAACCATGTGTAAAGGAACGAAGGGCTATCTTGCTTTTAACCATTGCATGCAGCGAGCATTGCCTAAGAATAGATGATTTTATGAAGATGACAAAGGTGAGCCGAAATACATTACTCGAGGATATGAAACAGCTAAAAGAAGCGCTTTCAAAGCAGGAGATCACACTCCGCTATCAGGCAGCAAGCGGCTATGTCATTTCAGGGGACGAAAGGGCCATTCGATTGGCACTCAAACCTTATATACATTTCATTCGCACCATGATAAAAAACGAAAAAACGTTTCCGTCGTTTTGGTTAAAGGGACCTATTTCATCCAAACGGGTACACCATCTCCTCCAGCAGTCAGAACAAGAACTTAAGCTTGAATTTGCAGATGAGATGCTGGATCAGCTCTCTTTGGATCTCTTTTTTTACTTCAAGCGGATGAAGCTGGGGCATGCCGTACACATTTCAAACGAAGAAAAACGAACATTGCAGGAAACAGAGGAATGCTTGGCTGCTATTCGTTTCATGGCGCAGATTCAAAAAGAGGCCAGTCTCATTGTTCATGATGATGAGATCTATTTTCTTAGCACCTTATGGCTCAGTGCCAAAAAACAAAAACTTCCATCAATTAAAAAACCAGAAGAACATCTCATTCGCACCATCGCCAGACAAATGATCTTTGACTTTCAGCGATATGCTTGTATTTCCTTTCAAGAACCTAAAGCATTGGAGCAAAACTTAACAATGCATTTAATTCCAGCCTATTACAGGCTCATCTATCACATTGGTATGATCAACGAACTGACGGATTCTATAAAAAAAGCACAGCCAGAAGTGTTTGAAATCACTCAAAAAGTTGCATGTCATTTAGAAAAGGCGGCCTGTTCAAAGTTGAGTGACCATGAAATTGCATATCTCGCCATGCATTTTGGCAGCTGGATGAGAAGAGAAGGAATTTCATCCATTGTCAGGCGTTCTGTATACATTGTCTGCGGAGAAGGAATCGGCACAAGTAACATGCTGAAAACTCAGCTTCTCGAATTAATCGGCTACATTGAAGTACGCGGACTTTTATCAAAGCGTGCATATGAAGAATTAGCAGAAGTTGATGCAGATTTCGTTGTGTCCACAACACCTATTTCGTTTAAAGGAAAACCAGTTCATCTCGTTCATCCTATTTTAACTGCCTATGAGAAAAAAACATTACTTCAATACGGAAAAGGCTCAGAAACGAAGATTGAAGAGGGGCATGTAAACGCTTTATTCAACATCATTCAGCAGCATACCATCGTACAAAATAAACAAGCACTGCTTCATGACATTCGGGAGCTGCTACATCCCACATATGTATCCTATCAGAAAGGGTGGAACCCAGTGTTAAATGATTTATTAACAGAACAAACCATCAAGCTCCACCAAACAGCAGACACATGGCAAGAGGCGATTACAAAAGCGGCGCAGCCTTTACTTGATCAAAATGCTATTAAACCAAGTTATGTAGAAGCCATGATACAGTCTGTTCATCAAAATGGTCCTTATATTGTCATTGCACCACAAGTGGCCATCCCACATGCAAGGCCCGAGGATGGCGTGAACAAATTGAGCATGACGCTCATGTCCTTCAAACAGCCCATTTCGTTTTCAAAGGATGGAAAAAAGCAGGTGCGGCTTGTCATTGTGTTAGCTGCCATTGACAGCATGAGCCACTTGAAAGCACTCAAACAGCTGACCATGCTGTTAAGTGAAGAGAAACGCACGAAACAATTGATTGAAGCAGAAGATTTAGCATCGGTTCAAAAACTAATTGATCAATTTTCACAAGTATAAAGGGGGAGTAAGAAAATGAAAAAAATTCTTGTTGTATGTGGAAACGGGTTAGGAAGCAGCTTTATTGTAGAAATGAATGTCAAAAAAGCATTAGAAGAATTAGGTCTTAAAGCTGAAGTGGATCATACCGATCTCAGTACAAGTAAAAATGAACAAGCAGACCTTTATATCGGAGCTGCTGATATTATTGACCAGCTGAATGACGGCACAAGAAATGTGGCTGGCTTAAACAATTTGTTAGATCAGGAAGCCATTAAAGACGTCCTTCGTCAACACATTTAAGTCATGAAAAAGGGGGATTCACATCATGATAGAACTGATCATGAACGATATATTGGGCACACCTGCCATTCTCATCGGTTTGTTTGCACTAGCCGGTTTACTTTTGCAGAAAAAATCAGCTGCAGACACTGTGTCAGGCACCTTGAAAACAACCATGGGTTTCTTAATATTAGGGGCGGGCGCTACAGTCGTCTCTGATTCACTTGGGGTTTTTCGAAAAATGTTCGAAGCAGCCTTTCACATTCAAGGGGTTGTCCCAAATACAGATGCTATGGCCGCCATTGCTCAAAAGGAATTCGGTACACAGACAGCACTTATCATGATTTTTGGTATGCTGGTCAATTTGTTACTTGCAAGATTTACACCTTTTAAATATGTCTTTTTGACTGGTCATCATACGTTGTATATGGCGGCGATGCTCGCCGTCGTTCTTTCGACAGCCGGCATGCACGGGTGGCTGCTCATCTCCACTGGCTCCATGATATTAGGTGCAGCTATGGTCATTGCACCCGCAATCCTTCAACCGTTTACGAGGAAAGTCACCGGAAGCAATGATCTCGCGCTCGGACACTTCAGTACTTTCGGTTATTTTACTGCGGGAATGATTGGTAAATGGGTTGGTTCTCCTGAAAAATCAACGGAAACCATTCAAGTCCCTAAATCACTCGGTTTTCTAAGAGATACATCTGTTGCCATTTCGATTACGATGGCTTTGCTGTTCTTTGCGATTGCACCGTTTGCAGGAATTCCTTTTATTGAAAAAATTAGCGGGGGCACGAACTTCGCTGTCTTCATTCTCATTCAGGCGATTACGTTTGCTGCTGGTGTGTACATTATTTTAGCAGGGGTACGGATGGCCATTGGCGAGATCGTGCCTGCGTTTAAAGGGATTGCCGATCGATTCGTGAAGGGGGCAAAGCCGGCACTTGATGCGCCAACCGTTTTTCCATTTGCGCCAAATGCGGTCATTATCGGTTTTTTATGCAGCTTTGCAGGAGGCATCGTATCCATTTTTCTTTTACCTTTGTTTGGTTTAACTGTCATTGTCCCTGGACTTGTCCCGCACTTTTTTTGCGGTGCTACAGCAGGGGTGTATGGCAATGCAACAGGAGGGGTTAGAGGTGCTGTCGCTGGGGCCTTTGTAAATGGATTGCTTCTTTCCTTTTTACCTGCCTGTTTATTACCTGTGTTAGGAGCCCTTGGCTTTGAAGGGACAACGTTTGGAGATACAGACTTTGGTATCATCGGAATCTTGATTGGATTGATTAAGTTTTTATTTCAGCTGTAAAAAGGAGGAGCCTGAGAATGACAGCCGTTTTTTCACCTTCACTGATGTGCATGGATCTAACGCACTTCCGTGAACAAATTCATCTTCTCAACACGAGAGCAGACCGGTACCATGTCGACGTGATGGATGGGCATTATGTGAAGAATATGACGTTATCACCCTTTTTCATTGAACAGCTTCGGAAACTGACAAATTTACCGATTGATGTTCATCTAATGGCCGAACATCCGCAGGAATTTTTAATCGATGCATGTATTGATGCAGGCGCAACGATGATTTGTTTACACCCAGAAGTCGTGCAAAAAGATGCCTTTCGAATCATCCGGCATATTCACCAAAGAAAATGTGATGTTGGCTTTGTTCTAAATCCCGCCACACCAGTTGCAGCATTAGATTCCTTTATTCATTTAATAGACAGAGTGACGATCATGACAATCGATCCAGGCTTTGCCGGGCAGCCTTTTATTAAAGAAATGCTTCAAAAAATTAAACAGGTGAGAGATATCAAAAAACACGGAGGATACTCGTTTTCAATTGAAGTAGACGGCTCTTGTAATGAGAGCACGTTCCGGCTGCTTGCTGAGGCTGGAAATGAGATTTACATCATCGGCACCTCAGGTTTATTTGGACTTCATAAAGAACTCGACACTGCTTGGGAAAGAATGAAGCAAATATTTGCAAAAGAAACAGCCTCAATCGAATTACGTTAGTAAAAGAGAGGATGAAAACCATCCTCTTTTTTACGCAAATTTTACTAAAACATAATTCATTCACCAAAACTTACCCAAAAACAACATAAAAATTAAAAATTCATAATTGAAAGCGCTTTATTTATATGTTATCCTTCAAATATCTTTAGTAAATATTTAGTCAAATAACGATGAGGAGTTTGCCTATGACCACACTCAAAGATATTGCTCATGATGCAAAAGTGTCCGTTTCCACTGTATCCCGTGTGTTAAATGGCGATCAAACGCTTGCCGTTTCACACGCAACAAGACAAAACATCCTCGACATTGCGAAGAAGTTAAACTATACCCCAGTGAGAGCAAGAAAAGCCGATCAAGCAGAAGAAAAAAGCCCATCTGAATCCCCAGTCATCGGTGTCGTTGTCGCTCAATCCATTGACGAAGAATTAAATGATCCCTTTTTTTCATCGATTCGAAAAGGAATTGAAAAAGAATATGCCAAACAAGGCTTGTCCACTCTCCATACCTTTCGCCTAAGAAGCATGGATAAAGGGGCGATGCTAAAGGATATTGACGGCTTGATCGTCATTGGACGAATCAGCCCGGATACGGTTGAAAAAATGACAAATCGAATGGAACACATTGTTTTTATCAATCATTATGCGGATGAAGATTTGTATGATTGTGTACATGTGGATTTTGTCAGAGCGGCAGATCGCGCCATTCGTCATCTGCAATCTCTCGGTTATACACATCTAGGCTATATTGGCGGGAAAGAGCGGGAGCATTATTTTGAAGGTAATGCTGTGATTGAGGACGAAAGACAAACGACGTTTATGAAAAGAATGCAGGAGGCGGGCGCTCTTCATATGGAAGACATCCACATTGGTGAATACTCCATGCAAGAAGGCTATACGCTTATGCAGCAAGCGATCAAAAAGGGAAAACTGCCGCAAGCCTTTTTCATTGGAAGTGACTCTATGGCAATCGGCGCAATGCGCGCTCTGCATGAAGCCGGTCTACACGTACCTTCAGATGTATCCATTGTTGGGTTTAATGACATTGAAGCCGCGTCATTTTCAAGCCCACCGCTTACGACCGTCAAAGTATATACAGAAGAAATGGGGGAAGTCGGTTTGAAACTTTTGCTTGAGAGAATAAACGGAAGAAAACTTCCTCTAAAAGTCGTCGTGCCAACAACACTCATCGAGCGAGGCAGTACATGTCTCATCCATGAAAGGGGGTGAACCATCGATTTCAGCACACAAAAAAGAGACAAAAAAGCAGAAAGCAAGCTGCTTAGCATGATGGCCAGATCATGCTAAGAACAAGGCAGCCTGCCGGTATGCTCTCTTATCTCTTAGAAAAGAATAGAATTCCAGTATAATGGACTTCCTTTGTTTCCGCAACTGCATGAATTCTACCGATTATCGTCTGAATTTTCAGTGATTAAAAGGAGGAAACCATGAATAAAAAAATCATGCTGCTGACTGCAGCCATGTTCTTGACCATGATTTTGTCTGCTTGCGGTAATAACAGCTCATCTGAAGCAAATGGAAAGGTCACCTTGACGCTATTTTCAACGATGAGCAACAGCGGGGAAAGAAAAGCGTTTGAAGAAGTCATTCGCGAGTTTGAGAAGGAGCATGAGCAGATTCGAATCGATGCTAATTTCCCAGGCAACAGCTATGAAGATATGATCCGCGTCAAAATGGGAGCAAACGATATGCCAGACCTGTTTGATACACATGGCTGGGCCAAACTGCGCTATAGCGAGTATGTGGCTGATTTAAAAGAGATGGATTGGGTCAAACAGCTTGATCCTTCACTCGACCAGATTTTAAAAGACCAAGATGGGAAAGTGTACGCTTATCCGTTGAATCAAGCAAAAGACGGGCTTAGCTTTAATGCCAATCTATTAAAGGAATATGGCATAGAAGTGCCTAGAACACTTGATGAATTAAAATCTGCTTTGCTGACAGTGAAAGAAAAGAGCAAAGGAGATGTTGTGCCGCTCTGGATACCAGGAGGAGATAACTCAAATATAGCCCAAGTCTTTGATGAGCTGGCGACGCCTTTATTAATCACCGATCAAAAGCATCAATACGGAAAGAAACTTGAAAACGGATCATTTGATTGGTCTCTCTATACACCGCTTGCACAATTCATGAAAGATCTGAAGGATCAAGACCTTTTAAACAAGGATGTCCTGACAGCGAAACTCTCTCAAGCGCCCGAACTCATGGCACAAAACAAAATCGCCTTCACCTTTGTCGGAGGATCCTTAGGACCTGAAGCAACAGAGCTGAATTCATCGATCAAAGTAGGCACGATGCCTGTTCCAGCCATTCATGAAGGAGATGAACAAAGCTGGATTGGCGGAGAACGTTTTACTGTTGCTGCTTGGAAAGACTCTAAGCATCTAAAAGAAGCAAAACAATTCATCGATTTTTTAGCAAAACCTGAAAACGCAAAAAAAATCGCAGAGGGCACATCCTCTGAAACAGCTCTAAAACGAGTGAAAGCGAAAAACTATTACTCTACATTTTACGATCAATACGAACAGGTAAAGATTGAACCGTATTTCGATCGAAAATACTTACCAAGCGGAATGTGGGCGGTCATGGCAACAACGGGTCAAGAATTATTAGCAGGCTCGATCACACCAGAACAGTTATCAAAGAAAATGGAAGAGGAATATAAGCGTCTGAAAAACAATAGCTGATGGATGCTGAAACAGGAGTGAAGCCAATGAATGACATCACAAAAGCAAAGCAGCCAGCCGCATTCACCTCTTTACCAAAAGAAAAGAGGCAAAAACGCCAGAATTCATCACTTTGGTGGATGTACATGCCAGCTGTTCTCGTCGTCAGTACCTTTATCATTTATCCTTTTTTGAACGGCATTCAGCTTTCTTTTACGAATTGGAACGGTTTCTCACAAACTTATCAATGGATTGGTCTTGAGCAATATCAAAGGCTGCTTCAGGATCAAGCGACATGGCTTGTTGTCAAAAACACGCTTCTCTATGGAATTGGGAGCACCATCTTGCAAAATATCATCGGACTTGGATATGCTCTTTTATTAAATCAAAGCTTAAAGATGAAAGCCATCACAAGAACGGTCATCTATTTACCTGTCATGATCAGCCCGATTGCGATGGGCTATATTTGGTATTTTGTGTTTGCTTACCAAGGCGGTGCCTTAAATGATGTGGTGACGCTTTTTGGATTTGATCAAATAAATGCGCTCGGCAACCCAGAATTAAACACATGGATCATTGTGCTTGTCAACACATATCAATTCGTGGGGATTGCGATGATCATTTATTTAGCAGGACTTCAAAGTATTCCAAAGGATTATTATGAAGCGGCTCAATTAGACGGCGCATCGAGCTTCCAGCAATTCAGGCGGATTACATTGCCGCTGCTTATGCCGTCGATCACCATTAATGTTGTGCTGAATGTCATTGGCGGGCTCAAGCTCTTTGATGTCATTGTGGCACTCACGGGCGGCGGACCTGGAGATTCCTCGCAATCCATGTCGACCTTTATGTATGATCTGTATTTCAAACGTCAGGATGCAGGCTATGCAGCGACGCAAGGGGTGTTCATGGCGGTCATCATCCTTGTCATTAGTGTCGCAGCGCTGATTTATTTCAAACGAAAGGAGACCGAGGTGTGATGGATAACGCCTATAAACGCAAGAAAAGATGGTACTCCGTCCTCGCACTATTGATCACATTGCTGCACCTCATTCCATTTTATATTTTGGTGACGACATCATTAAAGGGGATAGGAGATTTTAGTTCAAAATGGCTGTTTCCAAAAGCGCTGCATCTTGAAAACTTCCGCACAGCATGGACAGAGGCTCAGCTTGGCCAGTCCTTTTTGAATACAGTGATCATTACGTTCAGTTCCGCTGTATTGCTCATTATCTTTGGATCTCTTGCAGCCTATCCGCTTGCAAGAAGGAACACAAAGCTGAATAAAGCAGTCTATGTTTTATTTATTGCCATTATGGTCATTCCACCGCTTACAGCCCTTGTCCCGCTCTATAAAATGGTCGTTCAAATCGGGATGATGAATACCTATCAAATTGCTATTTTAAATAATGTGGCTGCTTTTTTGCCGCTGACAATTTTCTTATACGCAGGCTTTATCCGGTCGACAATTCCAAAGGAGCTTGAAGAAGCTGCCCGTATTGATGGAGCAGGGACACTCAGAGTTTTTTTCACAGTCGTTTTTCCGCTTTTGAAGCCCATTACCGCCTCTGTATTAATCATTGCCTGCGTGTATATTTGGAACGACTATCAATTTGCTATCTTCTTTTTGCAAGATAAAGAGATGCATACACTCACAGTCGCCTTATCCCATTTTTTTGGTCAAAATCAGCATCAGCTTCAGCTCGTTGGGGCAGCTGCACTCATTGCGATGCTGCCAATGGTCACGATGTTTTTACTTTTGCAAAAATATTTTATCGCAGGGCTTTCACAAGGCTCTGTCAAAGGCTAGCCCAATATGGATGTGAAAAGGAGAGTCGTCTATGTCTAAAATTACATTTATCGGTGCAGGGAGTACCGTGTTTGCTAAAAATATATTAGGAGATTGTCTGTTTGTTCCCGCCCTTGCAGGGTTTGAATTCGCATTATATGATATCGACCACAACCGGCTGAAAGAATCAGAAACAATGCTGTCGCACTTAAAAGCAAATTACGGTGCAAACGTGACCATCCAGTCCTATCACAACCGCAAAGAAGCCTTAAAGGATGCAAAATATGTCATCAATGCCATCCAAGTTGGAGGCTATCGGCCAAGTACTGTCATTGATTTTGAAATACCTAAAAAATACGGATTAAGACAAACGATTGCGGATACGGTAGGGATCGGCGGCATCTTCCGCTCTCTTCGAACGATTCCTGTCATGCTAGACTTTGCAAAGGATATGGAAGAGGTTTGTCCAAATGCTTTATTGTTAAATTACACGAATCCAATGGCCACACTGACAGGTGCGATGCTGCGCTATACTCAGATTCAAACGGTTGGTCTCTGTCATAGTGTGCAGGTGTGTACAAAGGACCTATTTGAATCTCTTGAAATGGAACATGAAGGCATTGAAGAAAAAATCGCCGGCATTAACCATATGGCATGGTTATTAGAGGTAAAACGGGACGGAAAAGACTTGTATCCAGAAATCAAAAGACGAGCAAAAGAAAAGCAGCAATCGAGGCATCATGATATGGTTCGTTTTGAACTGATGGATAAATTCGGCTACTATGTCACAGAATCCTCAGAGCACAATGCCGAATACCATCCATATTTCATCAAATCACGGTACCCTGAACTAATCGGTCAGTTTAACATTCCTCTCGATGAATACCCGAGACGCTGCGAGGAACAAATCAACAATTGGAATACAATGAAGCATGACCTTGTGGGAAACACACAGATCACACATACCCGCTCAAAAGAATATGGTTCCCGGATCATTGAAGCGATTGAAACGAACGTTCCCTTTAAATTTGGCGGAAATGTTCTGAACACTGGCGGGCTCATTGACAACCTGCCTGAAAAAGCCTGTGTAGAAGTACCGTGTGTGGCAGATCGAAGCGGCATCATGCCATGTTATGTCGGAGAAATACCTGAACAATTGGCAGGACTCAACCGAACGAATATCAGCTCACAGCTGATGACGATTGAAGCAGCGATCAGCGGTAAAAAAGAACACATTTATCAAGCAGCTCTACTGGATCCACACACAAGCGCTGAATTATCAATTGATGACATCGTGAATCTTTGCGACGACCTCATTGAAGCGCATGGGGATAGACTGCCAGCCTACAAAGGGGCTACACAGTATAGCGCTTCATCACCGTCATCAAATTAATCATGCCAATCAATCTTTTTTTAAAAAATAGGAGTGGGTGAAAATCACAGGAAAAAGAGCCAAATGGATGAATTGAAAGTTTGTTGACGCTTTCATCTGTTTTGCAAATAAAACACACTGTCTTCATAATGAAAGAATCCGAAAAACGAAGGAGTCATTCATTATGAAAACATATGTGAAAAAGTTTATTGAAGAACTAAAAGAATCCATGAAGCATTACGGTGAATCTATCATTAAAATTAAGTCAAATCTATAATAAATGAATAAGGAACAAGACCTGATGTGCAAATGCCATCAGGTTTTTTTATACAAAAAATCACAAATAAATAGAAAAAATTCAGAAAAATAATTGACTGAAAGCGCTTTTAATATTATGATTACCTCAAACTTAACCACAAGTTACCCAATTAATTATCACTATATTGGTTAACTCGTGATAAAGTTTGATGAGAATAAAGATGATGAATAAAAGGATGGTGACAAACAACGTGTCTAAAGAAGAAATTTTATGGGGCATCGCGCCTATTGGATGGAGGAACGATGACATCCCAGCACTTGGCGCCGAAAACACACTATCTCATTTATTAAGTGATATTTGTGTCGCTGGCTTTGAAGGAACTGAAGCAGGTGGTTTCTTTCCAGAACCAGCTGTCTTGAATAAAGAACTAAAACTTCGCAATTTAAAAATAGCTGGAAAATGGTTTAGCAGTTATATGATCCGAGATGGTTTAGCGGCTTCAGTACAAGCATTCAAAAAGCATTGTCAGTACTTGCAAGACATTCATGCTAGTGTAGCTGTTGTCTCAGAGCAAACGTATTCCATTCAAAAAGAAAACATCAACATCTATCAGCATCAGCCATCTTTCACAGGTGAGGAATGGGCTCTTCTTTTAGAAGGTCTCAATGAATTAGGTCAAATAGCAAACAGTTATCATCTCAAACTAGTCTATCATCATCATCTCGGAACAGGGGTACAAACCTTATCAGATGTCACACGTCTTTTAGCTGGAACAGACCCTCGGTATGTTCACCTTCTATATGATACTGGACATATTTACGTATCAGATGGCGATTATTTATCCTTGCTCAAGCTGCATATCGACCGTATCCAGCACGTGCATTTTAAAGATGTGAGAAAAGAAGTGATGGAAAGCTGTCGTCAAAAAGAATTGTCTTTTTCTGAATCTTTCTTAAATGGACTGTTTACAGTACCTGGGGATGGCTGTATCGATTTTAATAAAGTATACCGTTTGTTAATCAGTCATGGCTATAAAGGGTGGATCGTCATTGAAGCTGAACAGAATCCTGCGATTGCCCATCCTTTAGAATATGCATTAAAGGCTCGTCAGTATATTGATGAAAACTTGGCTATTCATTCTTAAAGAGAACAGGAGAAAAGACCATGAACAAAAGTCAACAAACCAATTTAAGATCTATTATCCTAATTTCGACCTTTGGAGGACTTCTTTTTGGTTATGACACTGGTGTATTAAATGGTGCATTACCTTACATGTCTTTACCGAATCAGTTAAATTTAACAGCAGTGATGCAAGGGATTGTAACAAGTGCATTATTATTAGGTGCAGCATTAGGTGCAGTCATATGCGGACGTTTATCAGACAGGTTCGGACGCCGTAAAACTATTTTTTACTTAGCCGCTCTATTCTTTTTTTCTACATTAGGATGTACTGTATCACCAAACGCTGAAGTAATGGTCTTATTCCGATTCTTATTAGGGCTTGCAGTTGGAGGAGCTTCAGTCATAGTTCCAGCCTTTTTAGCTGAAATCTCTCCAGCAGAAAATCGCGGAAGAATCGTCACACAAAATGAACTGATGATCGTATCCGGTCAATTACTTGCTTTTACCTGTAATGCATTGATTGGAAATTTATTTGGAGAGAACCCGTATGTATGGCGCATCATGCTACCAATTGCGGCGATTCCAGCCATTATTTTATTCTTCGGTATGCTAAAAGTGCCAGAGAGCCCAAGGTGGCTTGTAACAAAGGGGAAAAACAAAGAAGCACTTCAAGTACTTCACCGCATTCGCTCAAAAGGAGCGGCGAAAACAGAGTTGCTCGAAATAGAGAACGCTTACAGGGAAGAAGTGAATTTAGATAAAGCGACTTTAAAAGATTTATCCACGCCTTGGATTAGGCGGCTTGTGTTTATCGGCATAGGAATTGCGGTTGTACAGCAGTTCACAGGAGTTAATTCCATCATGTATTACGGAACAGAAATTTTAAAAGATGCAGGTTTCGAAACGAAGGCAGCTCTAATTGGGAATATCGGGAATGGTGTTATCTCTGTCCTTGCTACATTTGTTGGAATTTGGCTGCTTGGCAAAATAGGACGTCGCCCTATGTTAATTTCAGGCTTGATTGGAACAACCTTCACATTACTGTTTATCGGCATTTGCTCTAATCTTTTTGCAGGAACAGCCTTTCTTCCATATTTGATTTTATTTTTGACGATTACATTTCTTGCATTCCAGCAAGGCGCCATCTCTCCTGTCACTTGGCTCATGCTGTCAGAAATTTTTCCTCTTCGACTGCGGGGGCTTGGTATGGGGGTAAGTGTATTTTGTCTATGGATGGTGAACTTTTTAATTGGTTTGACGTTCCCAATATTACTTGCTCAGATCGGCCTTTCGATGACTTTCTTCGTTTTTGTCGCTTTCGGAGTCCTGTCTATTTTGTTTGTGGTGAAGTGCTTACCGGAAACAAAAGGGCTGACACTTGAAGAACTAGAAATGAATTTCCGTAAGCACGATCAAACATCAATTGACATCACAACAGATCATCAAACACTGTCTTAAATAAAAGGGATGAAAACAAAGATGGTGTCGAACCAATTTGTGAAAATGGAGTTTCAACAGTAAGGAGTGTTCAATAGATGACCGTAATAGATTCAAAGCTCATTTCAATGAAAAGCATACTGCATGAAGCAAAACAAAAACAATATGCAGTAGGACAAATGAATATCAATGGTTTGCAATGGGTGAAAGCCATCTTACTTGCGGCAAAAGAGGAGCGATCTCCTATCATTTTAGCAGCATCTGACCGGCTCATTGATTATTTGGGCGGCTTTCACACGATTGTAGGCATGGTTGAAGGGTTAATGAGAGATTTGGAGATCAGTGTCCCAGTTTCTTTACATTTAGATCATGGCATGACTGTCTCTCGGTGCAAAGCTGCCATTGATGCAGGATTTAGCTCAGTCATGATAGACGGCTCTTCCTATCCTCTTTCACAAAATATTGCCATGACAAAAGAAGTTGTTCATTATGCCTCTAAAAGAGGTGTATCTGTCGAAGCTGAAGTTGGCTCTGTTGGAGGAATGGAAGATGGCTTGATAGGAAATATCATCTATGCTGATCCATACGAATGTGTGCGACTTGTTAGAGAAACAGGAATTGATGCCTTGGCCGCAGCACTCGGTTCAGTGCATGGCCCTTATCAAGGAGAACCGAAGCTAGGATTTGATGAGATGAAGCAAATAGCTGAACTCACAGACGTTCCGCTTGTCTTACACGGCGGTTCAGGCATTCCTGTTGATCAGATTCAAAGGGCTATCTCACTTGGTCATGCAAAAATCAATGTCAACACTGAATGCTTGGAAGCTTGGAATCAAGCTGTCCGAGCTCAACTAACTAAAAACAAAGCAACCAATGATCCACAAACAATTTTAACACCTGGTACAGAAGCCATTAAACAAGCTGTCAAGATGAAAATTCAACAATTTGGATCAAGTCAGCGTGTTTGATCACATCTAGCAGACACTCCCATAGATAAGATGAAAAGGAAGATTAAGCATGATAAAAACGAAAAGAATCCAGCAAATAAAAGAATATGTGATCCAACATCAGTCTGTCTCGTTAGATGATCTTGTCACAACCTTTGGGGTGTCAAAAAATACGATTAGGCGAGACGTTCAAAAGCTCGTTGAAGAAGGACATATCCAAAAGGTTTATGGGGGAGTAGCAGCCAATCATGCAAGGCTTGAATCATTTCATGACAGACAAACACGAAACCAACTTCAAAAAAGATGGATTGCAAAAGATGCGGCTCAATTAGTAGATGATGGCGATGTCATTTTTATTGACTCTGGTACCACAACATTAGAAATGATTCATTTTATAAAAGAAAAGGAATTAACGGTTGTCACGAACAACTTAGACTTTATTGTACAAGCATTGCCTTACACTCAGCTTCAAGTCATTTCAACTGGCGGCCAATTAGAGCGGAAAACGAAATCATTTTCCAGCTTTACTAATACAAATGATGTACTTCAATACAACTTCGATAAAGTGTTTATGGCCTCAACAGGGGTCTCTATTTCAAATGGAGTAACAAATTCATCGCCAGTAGAAACAAGCATGAAGGAAATGGTCGTCAAAAAAGGTAGAGAAGTGATTCTATTAGTCGATCATACAAAATTCAATAAATATGCGATGTTGACATATTGCCAGCTGGATGAAATCGACTACTTAATCACTGACGATTCTCTGGATACCTCCTATACAACCTTTTTCAAAAAGAATCATATCAAATGGATCGTTGCTCCTTCACAAGATGAAAGTCAGCAAACTTTAACATGAAGGAACATGTCAAAAATATTTTCAGATAAGGCAGGGGGAAAAATGGACACAATCAGATTAACGGTGAGTCAAGCATTGGTCAAATTTTTAAATGCCCAGTACGTTGAATATGACGGTGAAAAAAAGCCTTTTATCAAAGGAATCTTTACGATTTTCGGTCACGGAAATGTGTTGGGGCTCGGTCAAGCACTTCAAGAAAACCCTGGAAGGCTCGAGGTATATCAAGGAAGAAATGAACAAGGGATGGCACATGCTGCAACGGCTTTCGCAAAACAAAAGCAACGTAAACAAGTAATGGCCTGCACCTCATCCGTTGGGCCTGGCTCTGCCAATATGATCACAGCTGCTGCAACGGCAACAGCGAATCAAATTCCACTTTTGCTTTTCCCAAGTGATGTCTTTGCCACACGACAGCCAGATCCAGCACTTCAGCAGATTGAACAAACATATGACTTGAGTTTATCGACGAATGATGCCTTTCGGGCTGTGAGTAAATACTGGGACCGGGTTTCAAGACCAGAACAGATGATGTCTGCACTGATTAACGCCATGCGTGTTTTAACAAATCAAGCAGATACTGGTGCGGTCACAATTTCGCTTCCTCAAGATGTTCAAGGAGAAGCATGGGATTACCCGCTGTCTTTTTTTCAAGAGCGGACGCATTTTTTAGACAGATATGCACCTTCAGCAAGAAGTATTCAAGAAGCAGCGGCACTCATTCGTAAGAAAAAGAAGCCTTTCTTGATTTTAGGCGGAGGGGTGCGTTACTCAGAGGCGGCTGACGAGTTTGTCCAATTTGCTGAAACTTTTCATATACCCTTTAGTGAAACACAAGCTGGTAAAAGCTGTGTTGAAAGCAGCCATCCATTAAATGTAGGCGGACTTGGTGTCACTGGCAATAGTGCTGCCAATGAACTCGCTCAGAAGGCTGACCTTATTATTGGCGTCGGTACTAGATTTACAGACTTTACAACATCATCTAAACGGCTATACGCAAACAGTGATGTTTTAACGATCAATTTATCCGATTACCATGCATCTAAATTAGATGCAACAACAGTCATTTCTGATGCGAAGATGGCACTCCTTGCATTAAAGGATGAACTGGCAAACTATCAAACAGGTTATCAAAATGAAATCAAAGAAGCAAAGCAGCGCTGGGCACAAGAATTACATCGGCTTCATCATATTCAGTACACTGAAACAGGCTTTACACCTGAAATCAAAAGCCACTTTGATCATGAATTAGATGAATATAAGGAAAAACTTCATACAACGCTACCTCAAACGACTGTACTTGGCTGTTTAAACGAATGGATGCCATCTGACGCCATTATTACATGTGCTGCAGGCAGTCTCCCAGGAGATTTACAGAGAATGTGGGTGACCAAAGAGCGAAACACATATCACCTTGAATATGGATACTCTTGTATGGGCTACGAAATTGCTTCTGCACTTGGAGTGAAAATGGCTGAACCAACCAAAGAAGTGTATGCCTTAACAGGTGATGGCAGTTATTTAATGCTGCATAGTGAACTTGTCACAAGCATTCAAGAGGGCTATAAGATTAATATCATTCTTTTTGACAACTCCGGTTTTGGCTGTATTAATAATTTGCAAATGGGCCATGGAATGGACAGTTTTGCGACTGAATTTCGAAAAAGAAACAAGAAAACAGGACAGCTTGATGGAGAGATTATGAAAATCAATTTTGCACAATCAGCAAAAGGTTATGGAGCAAAAACATATGAAGTTCATACACTCGAAGAATTGAAATCTGCGCTTGAAGATGCTAAAAAACAGACGGTCAGTACCCTGATTGATGTGAAGGTACTTCCAAAAACTATGACAGCAGGTTACGGTGACTCATGGTGGAACGTAGGTATCTCAGAAATCTCTGATAAAGAACAGATCAAAAAAGAATATGAAGAAAAACAGCAAAAATTAAAACAAGCAAGACAATATTAAGAAAAGCTTATGAAAGGTGTGTGCATAATGGCTGATTTAATTGTACCGAAACAAAAAAGAGACAAAGAGGGAAAGGTGCTGAGCATCACACCTCAATCAGCAGGTTGGACCTATATTGGCTTTGAGGTATACACATTGGCAAAAGGTGAAAACCTTCATAAAAAAACAGGTGAAAATGAGGTGTGCATTGTCATTCTCTCAGGTAAACTTCATCTCCAAACGAAAGAAGAGACATGGAAAGAAATTGGCGAACGAATGAATGTTTTTGAGAAAACACCTCCTTTCTCCATTTATATACCAAACGATGATCATTACGAAATTGAAGCCATAACAGATATTGAGATTGCCGTTTGTAGTGCACCTGGAAAAGGCACATATCCAGCTCGTCTGATTCTTCCTGAACGAGTAGAGGTTGAACATAGAGGCGCAGGTAATATTGCAAGACAGGTTCACAACATTTTACCCGAACATGAACCAGCTGACCACCTGCTTGTTGTGGAAGTATTTACACCGGAAGGAAACTGGTCGAGCTATCCGCCGCATAAACATGATCAAGATAATTTACCGCACGAATCTTATTTAGAAGAAACGTATTATCACAAAGTAAACCCAGAACAAGGTTTTGTTTTACAAAGAGTATATACAGATGATCTTTCACTAGATGAGACAATGGCTGTAAGAGATAGTTCCGCCGTTCTTGTACCAAAAGGATATCACCCTGTGTCAGCACCACCAGGCTATGAAATCTATTATTTGAATGTCATGGCAGGTCCAGTGAGAACTTGGAAGTTTCATAACAATGCTGAACATGAATGGGTGATGAAAAACAAATTGAGTATGAAAAGGGAGGGGCGCTGATGCTAGACTTATCATTTAAACAAGATCGGCAGCTTGATGTTATTGCAATGGGAAGATTATGTATTGATTTAAATGCGAACGAACTGAATCGGCCGATGGAAGAGACGATGACTTTCACAAAATACGTCGGGGGGTCTCCAGCCAACATTGCCATTGGTTTAGCAAGGCTCGGTATGAAATCTGGATTCATTGGAAAAGTCGCTAACGATCAGATGGGACGTTTTGCAACAAGCTACTTGGAAAAGAACAACATCAATACAGACGGCATTGTCATAGATCAATCTGGTGCTGTCACGGGTCTTGCTTTTACTGAGATTAAGAGTCCCGAAGAATGCAGTATTTTAATGTACCGAGACAATGTAGCAGATTTAAAAATCGATGTCCAAGAAGTATCTGAACAATATATCAAAAAGGCGAAAGCCTTACTCATCTCAGGCACTGCGCTAGCAAAAAGTCCATCAAGAGAAGCAGTATTTGTGGCACTTGATTATGCACGTAAGCATCACGTAACTGTCTTCTTTGACCTGGATTATCGTCCATACACTTGGCAAACCGAGCAAGAAACAGCGATTTATTACAATTTAGCTGCTGAAAAATCAGACGTGATCATCGGCACAAGAGAAGAGTTTGATATGATGGAAAAACTCATAGCAGATGGACCGTCAAATGATGAATCAACCGCCAAAAAATGGTTTTCACACCATGCCAAAATCGTTGTTATTAAACATGGGGGTGATGGTTCCATCGCTTATACGCAGGATGGACAGTCATATCGAGGCGGCATCTTTAAAACAAAGGTCCTCAAAACATTCGGAGCGGGTGATTCATATGCTTCAGCCTTTATTTACGGGCTGATGAACAACATGTCCATTGAAGAAGCTATGCGTTTTGGAAGCGCTTCTGCCTCCATCGTAATTTCTAAGCATAGTTCATCAGATGCCATGCCCACAGTTAAAGAAATCAAAGACTTTATGAACGAAACAAAAGTTGAACAAACACAACCAATTTAATCGTAGAGGAGAGAATACCATGGCTAAAACAACTGTCAAAACATTAAAAAATTATATTGGAGGAGAATGGGTAAATGCTGAAACAAGTCAAACTGAACCCGTTTATAATCCAGCAACAGGGAAAATCATTGCAGAAGTTCCCCTATCAACAAAAGGAGATGTAGAACGAGCAGTTCAAGCAGCAAAAGAAGCGTTTTCCAGCTGGTCTAAAACCCCTGTACCAAGACGTGCACGTATTCTCTTTAAATATCAGCAATTATTAGTCGAAAAATGGGAAGAATTAGCCGAACTAGTTACGCTAGAAAATGGAAAAAGCTTAACTGAAGCACGCGGAGAAGTACAGCGAGGCATTGAATGCGTCGAATTCGCAGCCGGTGCCCCAACTTTAATGATGGGAAAACAGCTGCCAGACATTGCGACTGGACTTGAATCAGGCATGTACCGCTATCCTATTGGCGTCATTGGCGGCATTACGCCATTTAACTTTCCAATGATGGTTCCTTGCTGGATGTTCCCGCTTGCCATTGCCTGCGGAAATACGTTTGTCTTAAAACCTTCAGAACGTACGCCTGTTCTTGCGGCACGGTTAGCAGAGCTGTTTGAAGAAGCGGGTCTTCCAAAAGGTGTTCTTAACATAGTCAATGGGGCTCACGATGTCGTTAACGGTCTGCTTGAACATCAAAACGTCAAAGCTATTTCATTTGTCGGCTCTCAGCCAGTCGCAGAATATGTCTATAAAAAAGGAACAGAGCATGGCAAACGTGTCCAAGCACTTGCAGGGGCTAAAAATCACTCCATTGTCCTAAAAGACGCAGATATAGATGCAGCCGTCAAACAAATTGTTGGTGCTGCCTTTGGCTCTGCTGGAGAAAGATGTATGGCTGCAGCTGTTGTCACAGTAGAAGAAGATATCGCTGACGAGCTCATTCAAAAAATAATCGCTGAATCCAATCAAATGGTCATTGGAAATGGCATGAATGAAGATGTTTTCCTCGGCCCGGTCATTCGGGAAAGTCACAAAGAACGAACGCTTCAATATATTCAATCAGGTATTGAAGAAGGAGCGAGTCTCATTCGTGATGGCCGCAAAGATCATGAAACAGAGGGAGAAGGATACTTTATCGGACCGACTATTTTTGATCATGTAACAAAAGAAATGAAAATTTGGCAGGACGAAATTTTCGCTCCCGTTTTATCCATTGTTCGCGTTTCATCGCTTGCTGATGCTATTGAAATTGCCAATGAGTCTAAATTTGCAAATGGTGCCTGCCTTTACACTGATAGTGCATCAAGTGTGAGGGAATTCCGCGAGAATATTGATGCAGGCATGTTAGGTATTAATGTCGGCGTTCCAGCACCAATGGCATTTTTCCCATTCTCAGGTTGGAAAGATTCATTCTATGGCGACCTGCACGCAAATGGCACGGACGGTGTTGAATTTTATACTAGAAAGAAAATGGTCACCGCTCGTTATATGTAATACAACATACTCCTATCAACTTCAAAACAGCTGTGCGAAAAGCACAAAAACAGGAGGTCACTAGATGGAATTAAAGATTGGTGTTATTGGTATAGGTGCCATTGGTCAAGATCATATGAAACGAATTACAAATACGCTGTCTAAAGGAAGAGTGGTGGCTGTTACTGATGTGAACAGACAGCAGGCAAAAGCCATCGTAGATGCATTCAGCCTTGATGCACGTATTTATGAGGATGGCCATCAACTCATTCAATCAGATGAGGTAGATGCCGTTATCGTCACATCATGGGGGCCGACACATGAAGAATATGTGTTAGCTGCTATTGAAGCTAATAAACCTGTTTTTTGTGAAAAACCACTTGCAACCACAGCAGAAGGCTGCATTCGTATAGTCGAGGCTGAAATGAAGAAAGGGAAATTACTCGTACAGGTTGGATATATGCGCCGGTACGATTCGGGATATCGCGCTTTAAAACAAGTACTGGATGAAGGACAAGTAGGTGAACCATTAATAATTCATGCTGCACATAGAAACCAAACCGTCCCTGACACATATACAGGAGATATGTCAATTGTCGATACATTCATTCATGAAATCGATGTCCACCGCTGGTTACTAAATGATGAATACGTATCCGTACAAGTCATTGCACCTAAAAAAACGCAGCAAGCTGCTGAGCACTTACAAGATCCTTTAATAGTGATCATGAAGACGCAACAAGGGACCATCATCAATGGCGAAATATTCGTTCATTGTCAGTACGGCTACGACATTCAGTGTCAAATTGTCGGTGAAAAAGGGATTGCAAGTCTTCCTGATCCTGCCAGTGTCGTTTTGCATAGTCAGGCAACACGATCTACAAATATCTTAACAGACTGGCAGCATCGATTTAAGGCAGCCTATGACGAAGAATTGCAGGATTGGATCAATTCCTCCTTAAAAGGAGAAGTAAATGGACCTACTGCTTGGGATGGATATGTAGCTGCCGTAACAGCAGATGCTTGTCTTAAAGCAAAGGCAACTGGTGAGACAACACCAATCCATCTCCAAGAACGTCCAGCCTTTTATCATCAATCATTTGTCCCTGAAAAAGTATAATCAATTCAAAAGAAGAGGCTGCTGAAAGCAGTCTCTTTTTCATTCCAAAAAAGAAAAAATGCAGCTCCATCATGGGAGACTGCATTTTTTGTTGTCTTCTAGTCAAAAAGTAAGGGTTTTCATCGTGATTCCAGCAAGGATTTGCCCTAGAAATCATTCTTTCTATTCATTCTTCATCAGTATCTATCAACATATTTTGAAATTGGGCCTAAACCCCAATATTAGGAAGATGAAAACAGGAGGAAATGAAACGATGAGGACGAGGATGAAGTGCGGCGTTGGTTTATTGATTTTTGCTTTGGTACTGAGCTTTTTACCGGTATATGATGCGAGTGCGGCAAGCACAACAATTGCAAAACGTGTAGGAAATGCAAACCCGCTCATAGACCACCACTTGGGCGCTGATCCGTTTGCGCTCACCTATAACGGAAGAGTGTACATTTATATGTCGAGTGATGACTATGAATATCACAGCAACGGAACGATTAAGGATAATTCTTTTGCCAATTTGAATAGGGTCTTCGTCATCTCTTCAGCAGATATGGTGAACTGGACAGATCATGGCGCGATTCCAGTAGCCGGTGCAAATGGAGCAAATGGCGGCAAAGGGATCGCTAAATGGGCAGGTGCTTCCTGGGCTCCATCAGCGGCGGTGAAAAAAATCAATGGGAAAGATAAATTTTTCCTTTATTTCGCGAACAGCGGCGGAGGGATTGGTGTTCTGACAGCAGACTCCCCAATCGGCCCATGGACAGATCCTATCGGAAAAGCACTCGTCACGCCAAATACACCAGGAATGTCTGGGGTTGTATGGCTGTTTGATCCAGCCGTTTTTGTAGATGATGACGGCACTGGGTATTTATATGCCGGCGGAGGTGTACCAGGCGGTTCTAATCCAACGCAGGGACAATGGGCCAATCCGAAAACAGCAAGAGTCTTAAAACTAGGGCCTGATATGACAAGTGTTGTGGGCAGCGCCTCGACCATTGATGCTCCTTTTATGTTTGAAGACTCAGGGATGCATAAGTATAACGGAACCTATTACTATTCCTATTGCATCAACTTTGGCGGCTCCCACCCAGCAGATAAACCACCTGGTGAGATCGGTTATATGACGAGCTCAAGTCCGATGGGTCCCTTTACGTATAGAGGGCACTTCCTGAAAAATCCGGGTGCATTTTTCGGGGGAGGCGGTAACAACCATCACGCTGTGTTCAATTTTAAAAACGATTGGTATGTCGTGTATCATACCCAAACGGTCAGCTCTGCCTTATACGGGGCAGGAAAAGGCTACAGATCTCCGCACATTAATAAGCTTGTGCATAATGCTGACGGCTCCCTTCGAGAGGTTGCAGCCAATTTTGAAGGGGTCAAACAGCTTTCCAACCTGAATCCTTATCAGCGGGTAGAAGCTGAAACATTTGCTTGGAATGGACGCATTTTAACAGAGGCCTCCTCAGCCCCAGGCGGACCAGTCAATAACCAGCATGTCACAAACATTCAAAACGGAGATTGGGTGGCTGCCAGTAACGTCGATTTCGGATCAAACGGTGCGAGAACATTTAAAGCAAATGTAGCATCAAATGCAGGCGGGAAAATAGAAGTACGCCTTGGAAGTCCTGACGGCAGACTCGTCGGAACACTAAATGTCCCTTCCACAGGCGGAACGAACAACTGGCGAGAAGTAGAAACAACTGTAAACGGAGCAGCTGGCGTGCACAACGTATTTTTTGTCTTTACAGGATCAGGTGCAAACCTATTTCAATTTGATTCCTGGCGGTTTACTCAATAACAAAGGATAACAAAATGATAGGAGAGTGGAAAAATTTGATGTCAATGATCAAAAAACCAATCTGCACTTTATTGGTCTGCTTCACCATGCTGTCTGTCATGTTCATCGGACCTGGCGTCACTGAAGTTTCAGCAGCAGATGCCAATATTAATATCAATGCAGAAAGACAAGTGATTCGCGGCTTTGGCGGAATGAACCACCCGGCTTGGATTGGTGATTTGACCGCACCTCAAAGGGAAACCGCTTTTGGCAATGGGCAGAATCAATTAGGGTTTTCCATTCTAAGAATTTTTGTAGATGAGAACAGAAATAATTGGCACAGAGAGGTCGCCACAGCCAAAAGAGCAATAGAACATGGAGCTTTAGTGATCGCTTCACCTTGGAATCCTCCAAGCCATATGGTCGAGACTTTCAACCGTAATGGTACAACTGCAAAGCGTCTGAGATACAATCAATACGCTGCATATGCTCAGCATCTGAACGATTTTGTGACGTATATGAAAAATAATGGCGTCAATCTCTATGCGATATCAGTACAAAACGAGCCCGATTATGCACATGAATGGACATGGTGGACTCCTCAGGAAATCCTGCGTTTCATGAGAGAAAATGCCGGCTCCATTAATGCCCGCGTGATTGCACCAGAATCCTTTCAATACCTTAAAAATATATCAGATCCTATCTTAAATGATCCACAAGCGCTAGGAAATATGGACATTCTCGGAGCCCATTTGTACGGAACCCAAATCAGCCAGCTTCCGTATCCATTGTTCAAACAAAAAGGAGGGGGGAAGGAGCTTTGGATGACAGAGGTCTACTACCCGAACAGCGATAACAATTCAGCGGACCGCTGGCCTGAGGCATTAGGGGTTTCAGAGCATATTCACCATTCGATGGTAGAAGGGGACTTTCAGGCATATGTTTGGTGGTACATCCGCAGATCCTACGGCCCTATGAAGGAAGACGGCCTGATCAGTAAACGCGGTTACAACATGGCGCATTTCTCCAAGTTTGTACGCCCGGGATACGTCAGAATTGATGCAACGAAAAGTCCTGAACCAAATGTTTTCGTATCTGCCTACAAAGGAAACAATCAGGTCGTCATTGTCGCGATTAACAAAAACAATACAGGAGTCAATCAGCACTTTGTGATGCAAAATGGAACTGCTTCACAAGCATCAAGATGGATTACGAGCAGCAACAGCAACCTTCAGCCTGGTACAGACTTAAATATATCAGGTAATCAATTTTGGGCTCATCTCCCGGCTCAAAGTGTGACAACATTTGTAGTCAAACGCTAAAAAATCAATTGAATCACCAGAAGCCAATTTCCTCATTTCAAAAGGAAATTGGCTTTTTTTATGCAAATAGGAAGTTGATTTTTTCACTATGTTCTTACATTGGGTATAATAATGGCAATGACTTCAGGAGAGTGATCAATGTATGCCAAAGCATCAAAGCAAAGTATTAATGATCGATGACGAAAAAGAAATTTTGGAATTAATCAACACAGTTTTAACAAGAGAAGGCATTGATCGTGTCATAACAGCTTCAACTGCCCGTGAGGGGCTCACGAAATTTCATCAAGAACAGCCTGATCTTGTCATACTTGATATTATGCTGCCAGACGGTGAAGGCTATGATATTTGCAGACAAATCAGAGAGACCTCCCATGTTCCGATTATCTTTTTATCAGCAAAGGGAGAGGAATCAGACAAAATTGTAGGACTTGCCATCGGCGGGGATGACTACATTACAAAACCATTCAGCCCAAAGGAAGTCGCCTACCGGGTGAAAGCGCAGCTGAGACGGCTCTCATACTTGCAGTCATCTCAAGCCGATCCCGTGATCAAAAAAGGGCCATTTGAGTTAAACGAGCAGCAAGCAGAACTGACGAAAAACGGCACGGTCATTGAGCTCACGCCGAAAGAACTTCTGCTGATGACCTACTTCTTGCAGCATCCGAACCGCATCATCAGTAAAGAAACGCTTTATCAAACTGTTTGGGGGGAAGACTTCTTCGGTTCTGACAATACGGTGATGGTTCATATCCGAAGACTTCGGGAAAAAATAGAAAATTCCCCGTCAACACCAGAGTTTCTCGTCACAGTCAAAGGGCTTGGCTATAAATTTGTTGTAAAGGATGCGTAAGGATGAAATGGCGATTAACAGGCAGATATATGGTCTCTGTCATTATCGTGACCATAATCACGGTCTTTATCAACTTATTCGTATTTATGATTTGGCTCGTACTTCAGGCAAACAGCCAGCATAACGAGGAAAATACGCCCGAAACCTTTACAAGATCATTTGAACAATACGTCTCTTTTTCTGATCAAGGGATAACCGTAAACAAAGAAGGGCAGAAAGCCTTAAAACAACAGAATGCATGGATTCAAATTTTAGACGAAAATGGACAGGACGTGTATCATGCGCAGGCACCTAAAGGATTAAAGCACAAATATACACCGATAGACATCGTGAACTTACATAAATATAAAGATAAGCAATTATTATCGACCATTTATGCTGGCGAAAAAAAAGTAAAGGGCAAAGAATACAGTTACTTTATCGGATTTAAAGATCCTTCCATTGGAAAATACCTATTCTCGTTTGACACGAAGGATTTAGTCACTAGATTCAATATCGGGACGATGATTTTATTATCAATTGATGCCATCATAGCTTTACTCATTGGTTACTTATTCAGCCGGCAGCTCACAAAACCGCTCGGCCGTGCCATTCATAGCATCCAGCGGCTGGCAAACGGAGATTACACGACAAATCTGCCTGCTAAAGGAATTTATAAAGATGTCTTCTATAATGTCAATCACTTATCAGAGCAGCTCGCTTCAAGCAAAAAAGAAAAAGACAAACTAGAGCAAATGCGTGAAGAATGGATCAGCCATATTTCTCATGATATTAAAACGCCGCTCGCTTCTATTCAAGGCTATGCAGAAATCATGAAAGACCCAAAGTATCCTCTTTCAAAGCAAGACATCAGACATTACGCGGGCATCATTGAGAATAAATCATTGTATATCAAAGATGTCATGGAGGATCTGAATTTAACGACAAGGCTGAAAAATAACGGCGTCATGCTCAATAAAGAGCTGGTCAACATCGTGTCACTGCTGCGGGAAACGTTAATTGATATTTTAAACGATTCAAGATATGCGGATCAGACGATTGAGCTTCAAACGAATGAAGACAAGCTCATGCTGAATATTGATAAAATCCTCATTCGAAGAGCGGTTACCAATCTGATTTTAAATGCCCTCGTTCACAATGATCCTGATGTGACGATCATTGTACAGCTTGAACAAAAAGAAAAAACCCATATCACGATCCAAGACAACGGCAGAGGAATAGAAGAGGCAGAGCTGGAAAAAGTGTTTGACCGCTATTACAGGGGGACGAATACAGGAGTTTCACATGCTGGCTCTGGTCTTGGGATGGCCATTGCAAAGGATATTATCGTCAAGCACGGCGGGGACATCACGATCCGCAGCAGTGTAGGAAAAGGAACAACAATTGATATCCAACTACCAGCATAAAAATAGACAAAAAAAACGGTTCTGATCAACAACAGAACCGTTTTTTCACCTAATTATTTATTCTGAAAATACTTTGATGCCTTTCACAATGTTCCAAATGAAGAAGTAGATGGCAACAAGGAATGTCACTGCATATGTCCCAATTAAGAAAGGCCCCGCATGGCTGATATCTTTCATACCAAGTAAACCTGAACCAAGGATGCCAATACCAAAAATCAAATAAGGTATGACATGCGTCCATAATGATTTTTTCGCATGATATTTCACTTCGTCCTGACCTAAGAAATAGACGATAATTGGGAACAAAAATGGTGCGAAAAAGATACTGAAGTAACATAATGATGACAAGACTTTATTTTCTCTCAAAACGTTTCACCTCTATGATTTATTGACTACAAACACATTGTACTACCTCAACCTTAATCCGTATTAATCTGAACCTTACAGCAACCTTAAAAATGTTTACCTTTTAAAATAATTTATAAACGACATAATATAATATAGGTATTTAAATCTATTTTACCGAAAAAAATAGTTGACTTTGGTTTATCCTGTGTTTACAATAAAGTCGTAACCGATGCAGGAGTGTTACTGATATCATCAGGCACCACCAAGTCAGGTAAACATGTTGTACATTTGTACGTTGTTTGCTGAGATTTTGGTGTTTTTTTTATGCTTTTTTAGCAGTTTAGGTAAGGTGGGATGAAGATGTTCACCGTCGTTAAAGTTTTAAACAATAATATCGTATTAGCTCTAACAGACACTCAAAATGAAGTAGTAGTTTTTGGTACAGGAATAGGCTTTAAGAAGAAAAAGGGTGATACACTTGATGAGAGCGCTGTCAGTAAGACATTTTATTCTGATCAGACGTCTCCATTAGAATCTCAACTTGCCGCTATCCCAACTGATATTCTTTTATTAACTGAAAAAATCATTCATATGGGCGAAGAGATGTTGAATAAAAAATTAGGTTCTAGCATGCTGTTTTCGCTATCTGATCATCTTACCTTTTCTATTCAAAGGCATCAAGAAAAAATGGAATATGAAAACCCTATTGTATGGGAAATTCCACATCTATATTATCAAGAATATCAAATTGGGATAAAAGCACTTAAAATTATTCAAAAAATGATGGGAATTACTTTTCATGATACAGAGGCTTCACTCATTGCCCTTCATTTTGTAAACGCTCAAATAGATGGTCAGTCTATGGGAGATACGATCAAAATGACCCATCTCACGAAGGAAATCGTTAAGATTATTCAAAACATTTTCGAGATGGTATTAGATAAATCATCAATAGATTATTCGAGGTTTATCACTCATTTGAGATATTTTATTGTCAGACAAGAAACAAATCAACCGCCGCAGCAAATGGATGATTCATTAAAAGAATTAATTCAGGATCGGTATATGAAGAGCTATGCATGCGGTTTAATTATTAAAGAAATGTTAAAGCGGGAATTCAATTGGAATGTCACGGAAGACGAACTTGTTTTTCTAGTCATTCATATTGAAAGAATTACAAAGAAACATCAACAGAATAAATGATTTCTTTTAGGCGTGTTATGAAAAAGCATTAACCTAAACAAATCTCCATTTAGAAGTCTTTCTAATGGTGGATTTTGTTTAGGTTTTTTTTGTGAAAATGAAGGGGTGAAGACATGGGAAACAAAGAATTGGCGCAAGAAATTATCAAATTAATTGGTGGAACCGGAAATATATCTCAAAGCTGGCATTGTATTACGAGGCTGAGATTTAATATCAACGATGAAAAACAGGTGAAAGTAGATGAACTGAAAACAGTAGACGGTGTGCTGGGAGCGCAATTCCAAAGCGGACAATTCCAAGTCATTATTGGAGCAAAGGTTGCAGAAGTCTATGAGGAAATCGACCATCTGATTGGAGAGAGCAGCAGTGATTCTACTCCTGCTAAAAATACGTCAAAAATGAATCCAATCGAAGTCGTATTCGATGTCATTAGCGGGATTTTCACACCGATTTTGCCGGCGATTGTTGGTAGTGGATTGATAAAAGGAATCATGGCTTTGTTCGTTAGTTTAGGCTGGATGACGGAAAAAAGCTCTACCTATGCTGTACTTCAAATCTTTTCAAATGCTGTCTTTTATTTTTTACCTTTCCTCATTGCTTATTCTGCAGCGAAGAAATTTAAAACACGAGAATCTCTTGCGATGGCACTCGCTGGGATTTTATTGTATCCAACGATGGTGGAAGGTGCAGCAAAAGGGGCAGATCCACTTAGTTTTTTAGGATTGAGTATCCCATTAAATAATTATACTTCTTCTGTCTTACCGATTATTTTAGGAGTGCTGCTCCTTAGCTTTATTGATAAGTGGATAACGAAAGTGATTCCAAAATCCTTAAGTATTGTGTTTACACCGGTACTGAGTTTAATGATCACGGCGCCTCTTACACTAGCTTTCATAGCGCCTATTGGAAACGTTTTCGGTCAGTATTTAGAGATCTTTTTCACTTCTTTATTCCATTTTGCTGGACCGATTGCAGGTTTATTAATGGGAGGCCTCATGCCTTTAATTGTGCTAACTGGGATGCATTACGCATTCTTCCCAAGCACGTTTGCCAGCTTTGAAAAAGTTGGCTACGATATCATGCTGCTTCCGATGAACTTTATTGCCAATATGGCACAAGCAGGTGCCGTTTTAGGGGTCATCATTCGCACAAAACGAGTAGAAACAAGGTCTTTGGCGTTATCAACATTGCTGCCGAGTTTCTTTGGAATTACAGAACCAGCCATTTATGGCGTAACACTGAGACTGAAAAAGCCTTTCTATGCTTCATTAATAGGCGGCGCAGTTGGCGGATGTTTTTATGGTTTATTCTCAGTCAAAACGACAGCATTTTCAATTCCAGGTATTACATCTCTGCCAACCTATATTATGAAAGGCACAAATAATTTCCAGCTGGCTTTAATTGGAATAGCGCTGAGCTTTTTGGTCTCACTGCTTGCCACTATGTTTCTTGGCTTCAATGAACCTGCCACAAAGGATGAAGGGCAGCCGGAAAAACAGGGAAAGCCATCTAAATATCCAGAAAATGCAGTCAATCAACAAACTGCCAGACAAGTAAATCCTTATGAAATACAAGCACCTATAACTGGTAAAGTCGTTCCTTTATCTGACGTAAATGATGCCGTCTTTTCAAGCGAAATGATGGGCAAGGGAGTAGCGATTATACCTGATAAGGGGGTGGTACAAGCGCCGTTTGCCGGAAAAGTAGTGACCGTTACACCTACTAAACATGCAATAGGTTTGGTTTCAGATGATGGGGTTGAATTATTAATACATGTAGGGATTGATACCGTCAGCCTAAATGGTCAATTCTTTGAGGTATTGGTGGAAGAAGGAGATGAAATCAACATCGGGGATCATTTATTATCATTTGATATAGAAGGAATTCAATCAAAAGGATTAGATGTCGTGACACCTATCATCGTCACTAATTCCTCGAAGTACCTGGATGTTATCTATACAGGTGACTCTTATGTCAACGCAGGAGAAAATAAACTCTTAATGCTCATTCATTAATCAAAATAGAAGGGATGATTGAAATGAAAGAATTAAAAAAAGGATTTTCAGATAATTTTCTATGGGGTGGCGCAACCGCTGCCAATCAAATAGAGGGTGCATATTTAGAAGGCGGAAAAGGGCTGTCAACTTCAGACTTCGCTGCATATAAAGATCCTTACGCACAAGGAAAAGTGAACAACTTTACATTCGATGTGAGTTCAGCTGAACTAAACAAGTACAAGGAAAATCCTGATGCATTTGATTTCCCAAAAAGACGCGGAATTGATTTTTATCATCGTTATGAAGAAGATATTGCACTATTTGCAGAAATGGGATTTAAAGTATTTCGTTTGTCTATCTCATGGGCAAGAATCTTTCCAACAGGCTTAGAGGACAAGCCGAATGAAGAAGGATTGGCTTTTTACGATAAAGTATTTGATGAATGTGCGAAATATGGAATTGAACCGCTAGTAACGATGTCTCATTATGAAATGCCGATTACTTTAACAGAAAAATATAATGGATGGATGAGTAGAGAGCTTGTCCCATTGTTCGAAAAATACGCACGTGCGATTTTAGAAAGATATAAAAACAAAGTGAAATATTGGATTACGTTTAATGAAATGAATATGAACCTCAATAGCCTTTATACAGGTGCTGGAATTTTAGAGGATCTAGTAGACCATAAATTACAAGCTGCTTACCAAGCATCTCATCATCAATTTGTGGCAAGTGCCTTAACAGTGAAGGCTGCGAAGGAAATCATTCCAGATGTCCAAATTGGCTGTATGATTAACCAGATTGAAGCCTATGCAAAAACAACAAAACCAGAGGATCAGTTGCAGGCAGTCAAATCGAATCAATTGAATATGTTCTATCCTGATGTTCAAGCTAGAGGCGAATATCCAACATACATGGTAAAATACTTTGCTGATAATCAAATCAAGCTGGATATTAAAGAGCAGGATGAACAAATTTTAAAAGAAGGCACTGTTGATTTTGTTGCGATCAGCTACTATATGTCCCATGTAGCAGAAGCACGTGAAGATGCAGCTGAGCTAGCGGGTACGTTTGACAGTCCGATTAAAAATGAACACTTGGAATTATCACAATGGGATTGGCCGATCGATCCAATGGGTCTGCGCATTTCATTAATTAAACTGTATGACAGATACCAAAAGCCTTTATTTGTTTGTGAAAATGGACTTGGTGCAAGGGATACATTGACACAAGACGGAAAAGTACACGATGATTATCGAATTGATTATTTGAAAAAACATATTGAACAGATGAAAGAAGCCGTAAAAGAAGGTGTTGACTTAATGGGGTATACACCTTGGGGCTGCATTGACTTAATCAGCTGCGGAACATCTCAAATGACTAAACGCTATGGTTTGATCTATGTGGATCAAGACGACCAAGGAAATGGTACACTGAATCGTTACCGCAAAGACTCATTCTTCTGGTACAAAAATGTAATCGCATCAAATGGAGAAGACCTATAAAAGCAAATTGAATGATGTAAAACACCATCTCAGGGCGCCTTAACCGGCTGCATGCGATGGTGTTTTGTTTTTTACGAAAACGTATCTTGACCTTGAAGTATACTTCAACCTTTATAATGTAAATATAGAAAGACAAAATTACGAAAAAGGGGTAACGATGGAGTTGATTACTAGAGGAGAACTTGCCAAACAAACAGGAATAAGCCCTGCCGCAATTCGTTACTATGAAGAACACAACATTTTACCTGTCCCGAGACGCCGTTCGAACGGTTATAGACTATACACAGAAGATTATATTGTGAAAATTCAATTGATCAAAGATGCCAAATCATTGGGTTATTCACTAAAGGAAATAAAAGAAATATTGGAAATGCTGAGTCAAGACATAGAACTTGATACTTTAAAAAGAATTGTACATCAAAAACATGAAGAAATTGAAAAGAAAATTGACAGTCTCCGTCTCATACAAGACCTTTTATCTAACTTATTAAAGACTCCTGAGAAAGAAGTACAAGTGTATCTCAAATCATTTCGTATGATGAATCAGGATGACGAATAAACATATCTGCTTAAAGTAAAGGAGAGAAAACAAAATGAGTATCGACATTTTTAATGGAGAACGTTCTGAAGAAAGTATTCAATTTGAAACATTATTCACGTCCCAAAGTAATAAAGAGAGTTTTGCTAGTGTCGAAAAAACCAAAAATCTTCTGTCTCAAATAGAAAATATAAAGCCTTATGCAATCGGAGACGATGTGAAATTAAAGAGTGAGATAAAGGAGCAGACTTTCGAAGGAATGCAGGTTTTCACATTGAATGACCAAATGTCGCAAAAACAAAAGGTGATTTTATATATACATGGTGGTGCCTGGGTAAACCAGCCTCTCGATTTCCATTGGTGGTACATGGATAAAATGGCTAGGTCCCTTAACGCCAAAGTGATCGCTCCTATTTACCCTAAATTACCTCATTACAGCTACCAAGATACCTATCCAAAAATTCTAAATCTATATAAAGAAATACTAAAAACAGTTGAGAGTACCGATCAATTAACGATCATGGGTGATTCAGCGGGCGGAAATATCTCTCTTGGCCTTGCGCACCTCTTAAAGATGGAAGGTCTGCCGCAGCCGAAGGATATTATTTTATTATCTGCATGTGTTGATATGAGTTTAAGCAATCCTCTTATATTTGAATATGCCGATAAAGATCCCATTTTAGCGCCAGAAGGAATAGATGTCATTACAAAAATGTGGGCAGCAGATAAAAAGGTAACTGACCCAATAATCAGTCCAATTCACGGTGACTTTAACGGTCTTGCGAAGATCACTCATTTTATTGGAACACATGATATTTTATATCCAGATGCACTAAAACTTGATGAAAAGCTAACAGAACAAGGAATTGACATGAAAACCTTTGTTTATCCAGAAATGCTGCATGTATTTGTCGTCATGCCAATCCCTGAGGCACAAGACGCTCAGGAAAAAATCATTCAGGTGATAAATAGTTAGATGCTCTTTTCACATATCAAAATGCTCCGGCTTGAATATTTGAAAGCTTAGCGAAATGGGCTGCTTACTGAAAGCAGTCTTTTTCCATTCAACATGACATACATTTAGAATGTCAATCCGCCTCAGATTAAACATTCCTTAAATTCCATTTTTTGTTTACAACGTGCGGATTTCCTATTAATATGATACATATTCGGTTGTTCACCGGTTCATAAAGGAGAGTGACATGATGAGTGTTTTCTTTCTTCATCCCATGGCGCTAATCTTATTTACACTGCCTTTGTTATCTTTGGTATGGGGGATTGTTGGCTACTGCATCTTTAAGCGAGTTTACATCGTTCTTATCATCACATTTGCAGTCTCCACTATTTTTATATTTGCCTATACTGGGTTTGACATGTCAAATTTGTATTGGGTCGTGGTGATGACCTTTTTATGCATGTGTACCTCTGTCATCACAAAAATCATTCGATATATGTATGCCCGCTATAAAAGAGCATAACGAAAAAGCTGATGGTCACAAAAATCAGCTTTTTCCATATAGAAATAGATGGCGAACTAGTCAAAGTGAAAATCGGGGAACTGATTCCACTCAAATATACTAGAAGTTGATGTACCCTAGACTTAGCAGGAAGAGGGACGCATCAAGCGTTTTCTTTGTTACATTCCAGATAACTGAAAAATCGCTCCACAAAATCAGTCCCATGTATGTTCTCCATATGCGCCGTGTTAAAAATATATTGTTCCATATGCTCAAGCTTGCGCAGGCTGCGTACCAGTACTTTCCGATCCTCGTCAGAAGAATGAGGGTCATGATTTATCTTCAGCAATGCCTGTTTGACACGCGCGGAGACCTTTTCAACATATAGATGGTTTTTGGAAGCTGGCGGAATACATTGCGACAGGTCACAGCCTGTAAAGCGAACACCGTCAAGAATACAGTTTTCAAAATTGGCAATCAGCTTTTGTTTACCATTTCCCTCAAACGTTATATCCACCAGCTTACCGGTAAAGGTACAATTTACGATATTCGCTGCTTGTAAAACGCGGTCATTAAACCTGCATTGATAAAATGTACAGTTGATAAACGCAGCATTTTCCAATGTCATTCCTCTCATATCACAGGAGGAAAATTCGCAATTCGTAAAAACAGCCTCGTCTCTAGCAATTCCAACAGAACGCAAATCGGAACGAATAAACGTACAATGATCAATCGTACTACCTGCAAAGAATCTCGCATTCGTCAGATCACACGTATTAAATACAAGATGACGCAGCTGACAGCTCCAAAATATAGGTGAATGAACATTCGAGTTATTGATGGTCGTTCCGCTTATCGTTTCATGTTCATACCTGACAATATCAGAAAATATTTCGTTGTCTACTGACATTCCAGACTCAAGCCTTCTCATTGTGATCACCTATCATTTCTTCAGAATCTTTTCCAATGATGAATACCTTCCAGCAAGTTCATTTCGGTTTCACTAAGCGGTTGGCACTGACAAGTTATTATATCATAAAGCTAGAAACATAAAGAGAGTGGTCATCGTTTTGAAAAGCGCTTATATCAAAATGTGTATTTCACATTCATTTTTTGATCATTGCATTCTGCAAAAGCCTGTACATGTGGAAAATCTATCATACGATGGCGTGGAATTGATTAAGAAAACGAGTAGAAAGTGATGATCTGATGGTCTTATGTCTATTGCATGGCTGAACGGTGCTATCATGGCCAGATAAATGAAAAAAAGCCTTGGAATTAGGCTTTTTTCAGTTTCTCCATGATAGAAACTAAGAAGGATGATTTTTTATTTGTTTCTATTTCTGTTCCCCAGAATAGATATCCGCAACGATTTTTAAAAAAGCCTTCAAAGCACGTGTTTTATATCGATCTTTCTTCACGACAATGCCAATTTTCCAGGGAATATATTGACTGCTAATTGGTTTTACACAAATGTCCTCTCTGTACATATCCGTTAAAGGACTTGGAAGGATCGCCACTCCAAGTTCATCACGAACTAATGTCAAAAGCAAATCCCATTGTGTTGTGCTGTAAGCGATTTTGGGAACAAAATGTTCCTTACGGCAGCTATCTAAAATCACTTGACTCAACGCAAATGAAGAATCAAACAATATCCAGTTATCCTCTTTAAGCTGTTCGAGTGAGAGCTGTTGTTCATCTTTTAAAGCGTGATTTTTTGGTAAACAAGCCACAAACGGCGCTTCAAAAATGAGTTGTTCTTCTAATTCATGACTTTGCGCAGGTATGACAACAAAGGCAACATCTACTTCGCCTTTCTCAACGAGTTTTTCTACATGCAAGCCGCCCTCTTCAATCATTTCGAGCGTCACATCTGGATGCTTTTTAGTAAAAGCTTTTGCCACTTTGGAAAAGAAAAAGGTACCAATTATTTGTGGCAGACCGATCTTTAAATGGCCGCGAATATGCGTCTCGGTATCACCCAGCTCCATTTGCAACTCATTCATTTGCTGAAGCACCGCAATCGCTTTTTCATATACAAGCTGTCCTTCATCCGTTAACCTAAAAATTCGATTTGACCGATCGAAAAGGATGACACCCAGTTTTTTCTCTAATTTTTGAATGGTTTTAGTAAGGGAAGGCTGTGCGATAAAAAGCTTTTCACTTGCTCTTGAAAAACTTCCACATTCCGCAATTGTTTTAAAAATTTCAAAGTCCCGTATGTTCATTTTATCCTCCCATTATTCCAATAAGGCATACTCATTATGATGATGATATATTGTACATGATAAACGTTTATTTTTACACTGAGAATAAGGAGGGGGTAAGATGTCAACATGTAGAGTTGCTGTTGTGCAAGCTGCTTCTGTCATTATGGATAGAGAAGCATGTACTGAAAAAGCCAATTCGTTAACACTTGAGGCTGGAGAAAAAGGAGCCAATATTGTTGTATTTCCTGAAGCTTTTATACCTGCTTATCCAAGAGGACTAGCATTTGGCGCCACTGTAGGAAGCCGTTCTCCAGAAGGAAGAAAGGACTGGCTTCGTTACTTAGAAAATTCAGTTCCAGTTCCTAGTCAAACGACAGACAGATTAGGAGAAGCAGCCCGCAAAGCTGGTGTCTACCTCGTCATTGGTGTCATTGAAAGAGATGATGAATCAAGCCGCGGGACTTTATATTGTTCCGTATTGTTTTTCGGACCAGATGGAACCTTACTTGGAAAGCACCGTAAACTAAAGCCGACAGGCTCTGAACGACTCATATGGGGAGAAGGGGATGGTAGCACACTGCCGGTTTTCGATACACCGTATGGTAAAATAGGCGCTTTAATTTGCTGGGAAAACTATATGCCATTAGCTAGAGCAGCGATGTATGCAAAAGGCGTCCAAATCTATATAGCCCCTACGGCAGATTCCAGGGAGCTATGGCAATCAACGATTCGCCATATTGCCGCAGAAGGCCGATGCTTCGTTCTATCTTGTAATCAATATGTGAATAAAGAGATGTATCCTAAAGATTTAGCCTGCTATGATGAATTAGCATCTTCTCCTGATGAAATGTGCCGAGGGGGGAGTGCAATCGTCGGTCCTTTAGGCGAATATATAAAAGAACCTGTCTATGGTCAGGAAGAGATACTGCTGGCAGATCTTGATTTGCGTGATATTTCTTCTAGTCAATTCGACTTCGATGTAGTGGGGCATTATTCGAGACCTGATATCTTCCAACTTGTCGTCAATGAAGAGAAAAAAGAAAATGTAAAGTGGATGAATCGATGAAATCACACGAAAAAAAGAGCAGCCATCAGCCGCTCTTTTTTTCGTATGTCAACCTTGATGAGTTTTTAATGGACCTTTTGTGATATGAGTAAGGTGAGCATTCATGTTAAAGATTTTAGCGTTGATGTCTGTTATTCCAAAGCTAGTGATTCTTTTAGAATGCATCTCAAGATAGTTTTCAGCTGCTTCTTTTGTTTCGAATAAGTAGATTCCGCCAGCCTCATTCTTCTCCGGATTCTCCGTCCATATTTTCCATATGAATCCGTCTTCCTCATTTATACTTTTCGCTAAATCAGAAAACTCTTTTGCCATTTCATCACCGAAAGGGCCCTTCATCTTAAAATCCATCTGTAATAAATGTGCCATCGTCATTCTCCTTATGTCGAAGTTGTAAAATACAGTTCTCCCAGCACTTCTTTCATTTGATACTGCTGCTGGGGAAGTTCTTTCTTCATAAAAGACCGTACATCTGATTGGTCAACATCGTACATTACTTCAATTTCTTTAGAAAATAGAAATTTTTCTTTTTCGAGCAGGATAAAAACAGCTGGGCGTTTTTTCGGTTCAAGTTCTTCAGTGTTTAAAGCTTGCTTTAATCCTTCAACATAGATTTCAAATGAGCGGCCACCCGTAATTTTGACTCCTTTATTTTCTTCGTTGACGAAGATGATCGTTGGGAAACCTCTAGCACCAAGGTCTCGAGCTAGAGTGAAATCTTGATTTAATAATTCCTGGCCGCTAGGCAGCTCCGCTTCATGGACTATCACATCTCCGTTAAGTCCAAGGTCGTTGACGATATCAATTAACACCGTGATATCCGATATATTTTGATTGAAGGCAAATAGCGCTTCTCTTGCATGGCGTAAAAAAGTATAGGCTAGTGCATCATCATGATGTTTTTGAATCACTTTGAACACGCGAGAGGGCGGGTAGGAGGATTGAACAGGATTGTCAATCATTAAGGAACCATCAATTGGCATGCGAGAATGTTCTCCAACCTCTCTCCAGTGACCAGCAACATCAGCAGGCTTATAAATTCCATTTACAGGATCAATTGGACCATCATGCCATTTCTCTAACAGTCCACCCAACACAGTCTGGAAATGAAAATAATGTCCATATTGCTCTTTAAATCGACGCAGGACAGGTTCAATTGCCCAGCAATGCGAACAAATCGGATCTGTTACATAATAGAGCGTTATTGTTTTTTTAGGCTGTTGAAAATCAATGACCTGGATATCCTCATCTTCACCTACACCACATACACCTCTTTCTATATCACAAAACATCTCATTGTTTTTCAATTTCATTTACCTCCTCAAATTATGCAGGAAACACTATTCCCTATATTTGTTTGAATCAATCATTTGCATTACATTAGATCTTAAGACACAATGAGTGAGACCAACACCAATAATTTCTTCAATTTGTTGTTTATCCAACAGATTGATAGATATGTTGAAAAAGGAGGAGGGATAAGATGACGCAGCCAAAGACAGATCCTCGGGTTCTGAGAACGCGTAAGTTAATCATGGAGTCTTTTATTAAACTTTCATCGAAAAAGGAATTTAAGGATATTACGATCAAAGATGTCACGGCAGAAGCCTTGATCAACCGAGCGACGTTTTATTATCATTTTGAGGATAAATACGATTTGCTGGATAAAACACTATCAGAAGTATTATCGATTAATTTAGAAAGTATTCATTTCAATCATCGTAAACTAGATGAAGATACGATTATCAATATTTTTAAAGCCCTAACGAATTTTCAACAATCTCTGCATAACCGCTGCCAAGTAGAATATGAAACTGAACTTGCTCCTATTGTGAGGGAGCAGCTTGAAATTATTTTTTATCAATTGTTAATCAATCAATATACAAATGTCGAAAAGCAAATTCTGAAGGTCACAGCTGTTTTTTTAAGTTGGGGAATTCACGGAGCTTCTGTTGAGTGGAGAAAAAATAGTTCGCACTTATCATCAGAGGAGTTTATCAAATCAGCAGTGCCATATATCTTGTCAGGGATTGATTTTAAGCAAGCAGATGGATGATTTGACAATTTTCAAATGCTCCACTAATATAAATGCTATAGCATATAAATTTCATAGAGGGTGTTTACATGGATTTACAAGATTTAATAGGCTATCTCGTTCATCGTACCGATCTCAAAATGACAAATTATTTTACGAACAGGTTAAAGCCTTACGGGGTCACTCCTGAACAATGGAGTATTATAAGTATTCTGAGTAGTGAAAAGGGAACTACTCAAAAAGAATTGGCAGAAGGAATTGATAAAAATCAAACCACTGTCGTCAGAATGATCCAGTCTATGGAACGAAAAGGGCTTGTCAAAAAGATCTATAATGAACAAGACCGGCGCTCACATCACCTACTTTTAACGGAAAAAGGGGACGAGGTCAAAAAGGCCATTCTTCCTGTCGTCATGGATGCACATCAAACGGTGACAAAGCAATTAAACGATGAAGAGACTCAACAATTAAAATTACTTTTAAACAAATTATTTCATTCACACTATGAATCTTGAAATGTCTAATCTGTAACGAACTATTTATATCCGATATATGCTATGACATATAAATTGCATCAGCTGAAAATTTGTCCATTTGGACGGAGTGTTTCAGTCAAATAACTTAGAAAGATGTGATCACGATTTTCATACTTATTCTTCAAATGATATTGGCCGCTTTCTTTTTTGTAACAGGATCGAAAATTATATCAGGGAAAATGGCAGAAGAGTTCAAACGATTTGGTTTACCTGCTTTTTTTAATGTTTTAACCGGAGCCTTTGAGCTCATAGGCGCAGCTGGAATGCTGATCGGCATATGGATGCCAACAATCGCAATATTATCAGGCTTATTGTTAGGAGGCACGATGCTGGCAGCTGCATTTACTCTGATCGTATTGGCCAAAGATCCCTTTAAAAAAGCAATCCCGGCACTTGTGTTATTCGCTCTCAGTATCGGGGTCAGCTTGTACCACATTCTTTAAGTTCATATCAAGGTAAGTCACAAAACCTAAACAAATCTCCATTATTCTAATGGCGGATTGTGTTTAGGTTTTTTTGCGATTGAATTGTTTTCGAAGAACTAGGCATGAGACAGCGAATACTGCGAAAGCGCCCGCTGATCCAGCAGCAAACACCAGCTCAAATTGTTCTGGTTTGGACTTGAATAACAAAGGGACAGAAAGAATGAGAGCGGCACCACTAAAACTCAATCCTAATATCAACATTGCCAATAATTTATTCATAGAAACACCTCTTACACTCAGAATTAGAACAATGGAAACGACTGATTCAAGAATCATTGTGATGATTCGACATCCTTTCACATTCCTAGTTGAAGTGTATCATATGGTGGCGGGCGATTGTAAAACACACAATTGTGAAATAAACTTTTTAAACGAACACTGTTCTTTACGAACGGTGTTCGTTATAATATAAATGTGATGTGGCTTTAAACGATTTCCATAAAGAAGAGGAGATGCATACGATGACGGCATTATCTAAGAAACAAAAGCAGATCGCTATTATTGGAGGAGGGCCTGGGGGGCTAACACTCGCCTTAATACTGCAAAATTACGGTATACAAACAACCATCTATGAACGAGAAATGCATGACAAGAGTCTTGAAAGAGGGGGATCACTGGATATTCATGAAGAAACAGGTCAAAAAGCTTTAAAAGAAGCAGGAGTTTATGAGGAATTTCAAAGGAACGCCCGCTATGAAGGAGAAGATTTCCGTTTACTTGATAAATCAGGAAGAATTTATTTAGATGAAGAAACGGAATCAGATCAAAAAGGAACCCGCCCAGAAATTGATCGTGGTGTTTTGTGCGAACTGCTGTTAGATCAAATGAATGCTGAAAACATCAAATATGGATATAAACTAGAAAGTTGCATTTCATTAGAAAGCGGCATGACGGAGCTTCATTTTGAAAACGGAGTTGTTGAGACAGTTGATCTTGTAATTGGGGCAGATGGTGCTTTTTCTCGTGTGCGTCCTCTGTTAACAGATATTGATATTGAATACGCCGGACTCACGATGCTGGAACTGAATATCCTCAACGTAGAGATGAACCACCCTGATTTAGCTGCATTTAATAAACGTGGTAAGATGTTTGCTTTAGCTGACCACAAAGGACTGATTGGTCAGTTAAACGGAGATGGACGAATCAAAGTGTATGCAAGCCTTATGGTAGAGCGTAACTGGATTGAGACTTGTGGTATTCCGTTTCATCAAGCGAAAGAAGCAAAAGAACAATTATTAGCGTTATTTAGTGATTGGGACGATCAGCTGAAAAATTATATTCGTTATGCTGAAGATGCCATCATTCCAAGACGGATTTATACGCTTCCTGTCGGTTTTAAATGGAAACGCCATAAAGGAGCAACGCTTATCGGTGATGCCGCTCATGTCATGTCGCCATTCGCAGGGGAGGGTGTAAACATGGCGATGTTTGATGCAATGGAGCTTGCACTTGCGATTGTTCGAAATCCTCATCATATTGAAAAGGCTATTGAAGAATACGAAGACAGGATGTACGAATATTCATCGGAGAAAGCTCGTGAATCGGAAAAAAGTTTAAAGCTGTGTTTTTCAAAAGATGCTGCAATCAAGCTTGCTGAAATGATGAATTCTTTTCAAGAAAACGGTGATTGATGCTCAATTTACTATTTGACTTTGACATGTTATAAAGAGATTATGAACAATTCAAATCGTCGTATTATAAGTCGTCGGTCTCGGCCGGCTAAAGAGCCCTTAAGCCGTGAACTCATTGTGAAAACTGCCTATGAGCTACTAAAGGAGCAAGGGTTAGAGGGCATGAGTATGCGTAAGGTGGCTAAAGCACTCGATACGGGACCTGCATCCTTGTATGTCTACGTGAACAATTTTCAAGAACTAAGTGCTTACGTATTGGATTATGGTCTCGGCCAAATGGTTTACCCAAATTCAGTGAATGGCACATGGAAAGAACAGTTATTTGACATATTGCATACTTATTTCCTACTGTTATTCGAAAAACCTGGTCTTGCTGAAATTTCTCTTTCCACCATCCCGCAAGGAACGAACTTTTTACAATTGACCGAACATATTCTCGCTGCATTGCATGAAGGCGGGATCAAATCTACATCTGCTGCATGGGGAGTAGACCTGTTACTGTTATACGTATCTTCCGTAGCATACGAAAAGGTCTCTTGGAAGAAACATGGCTCTTCGCAGATTTCAGATACAAAGAAAGCATTTCATGATGCAGACAAAACGCGGTTTCCTTTCATCCATAGCCTAAAAGAAGAAATGTTTGCAGGTGATACCGTATCAATGGAACGGTTCAGGTGGGGAATTGAAGTCATTTTGTATGGAATCCAGCAAGAAATCAATTAGAAAGGAGCACAAGCAAAAAGCAGTCAATGGCTGCTTTTTTTTAATTTTCTCAACTTTTTTCATCGTATATAAAAAAATCTATATATTGTTTTTATATATAAAAAATTATATAATCTAGTGGAATAAACAACTGAGGTGCTTAAGCATGGAAAATATAAAGAATTTATTAGAGAGCTATATTCCTTTAGCAAAATCTACTGCAAAAATGTTTGGACCAAATTGTGAAGTAGTTATTCATGATTTAACGAACCCTCAAGCATCTGTCATGTTTACAGTCAATCATCATGTGACGGGAAGAAAAATCGGTCAATCATTTGATCATTTGGTAAAGACTGTTTTACAATCAGAAGATTTTAAAGAAGATTATCTTGCTGGGTATACATTTAAAACAGAAGACAACCGTACCATTCGTTCTTCGACTTCATTAATTCGTGATTCGAAGAAAAAGGTGATCGGGGCATTCTGTATCAATTTTGATGTTGAAGCATTGAATCAAATGCAGCAATTTATGGATACTTTTCTTTCTACAAAAGTTGAAGTTCAAGAGAATGAAACAACATCAAATGATGATCTTGAAAATGTGGAAGGAATCGTAGATCAATTGATTCAACAGATCATTCAAAACAGTGTCCACCCAGTTATGAAACGTCATGAAAAAATTGAATTAATAAGGTTCATGGATGAAAAGGGAATCTTTTTAATGAAAGGTTCAGTTGAGAAAGTCGCATCTATGTTAGGTATTTCTAAAGTCACCGTCTATAGCTATTTGGATGAAATCAAACATAAATCGAATGAAGGGGAAACGAAATGAAAAGCATCCTTGAGGTAGGAAATCTAACATCCAATGGACATTATGCATTCGCAACCATTCATCAAAACACGGTCTATGTTTCAGGACAATTTGCCATCAATCCCGAAACGAGAGAAAAAGAATTCGGCCCCATTGAAGAAGAGACATTACAAGCACTTAAGAATGTTGAGATGATTGTAGAAGCAGCCGGAAGTAAAAAAGAAAAGATTTTGCGTATGACATTATACATTTCTGATATTGAACTATGGGACAAAGTAGATGCGGTTTACACTGAATTTTTCGGTGAACATCAACCAGCACGTACTGTTGTACCAACGAATGAATTACATTTTGGTTTCAAAATTGAAATTGATGCTATTTCTTATATTTAGAATATTTTTTTGCCCATGATATATAAAAAAGTATATTTTATATAAAAAATTATCCAAAGGGGTTGATGATTGATGAATCAATTGATTTGTAACGATTGCGGTAAAAAGTATGAGATGACACCAACTCTATGGAAATGTGATTGTAACGGCGTATTAAACCTGGTGAAAGATACCCCTCAAATAGATATTGCGGCTTGGAATCACTATCCAAACTCATTATGGCGTTATGTTGAAACCATGCCATTTTCAAAAGGGTCAAAGACTTGGGAATCTGTGACAATGGGTGAAGGCCAAACTCCGTTAATCGTTTTAGATCCTCATGAGCCAAACATTTATGTAAAAGTTGATTATATGATGCCTACGCTATCCTTTAAAGATCGAGGAGCTGCTGTTTTAATGACAAAGGCAAAGGAATTAGGGGTATCAAAAGTCATTGCGGATAGCAGCGGGAATGCAGGAACGGCGATTGCCGCTTATGCAGCTCGTTGCGAGATTGCATGTGACATCTATCTAAGCGATGAAACTTCACCTAAAAAGATCGCTCAAATAAAAGCCCATGGAGCAACGATTAAAGAAATTCGCGGTACACGAGAGGATATTGCAGCAGCGGCGCAAAAAGCAGTAGACGCCGAAAACGTTTTTTATGCAAGCCATGTGTATAATCCTTATTTTTTTGAAGGAACAAAAACATACGCCTATGAAATATATGAACAAGTAAACGGAGCACCTGATACTTTAATCATTCCGGTTGGAAATGGTACTCTCCTCCTAGGTGCATATTACGGTTTTAAAGAGTTATTTGAAAATGGTTTGATTCATAAAATACCGAAAATCATTGCCATACAAGCGAAAAACTGTGCTCCTCTCGTGAAAGCTTATCAAAACGCGGAGGAATCAGCATCGCCTGTTACGAATACAGGAACTTTGGCAGAAGGTATAGCCATTGCTGCCCCGGCGCGCTCCAAACAAATTCTAGAAGCTGTACAAGATACCAATGGTACATTTATAGATATTGAAGAGGATGAGATATTGAATGCACGCTCTAAACTAAGTGAGAAAGGATTTTATGTGGAAGTGACATCTGCCGTCAATTTTGCTGGCTACATGAAATATAAAAAGGAAGCAAAAGAAACAATCGTCATACCTCTTTGTGGTGCAGGAATTAAATCAAAATAACCAGATATGACTAATACAACTGATCCGGAATTGGCCAGATGATGATATAGATAAAATGAACGCTCTCTATAAATAGAAGGGTATCTCAAAAGAGATGCTCTTTTTCTTGCCTAAATGTACAATCCCTTTTGCCCAAAAGTACAATTTCAATCAACTATTTCATTACGTAGAATAAAGAGGTGAATATCATGAATTCGATGAAAAAGGAGTAAGTGAATGGCTAAATTTTTATATAACTTAGGAAACTTTGCTTTTACTAAGCCTAAACGAATGTTAATCGGTTGGTTACTTATTTTAGCAGCTGTAGTTGCAGCAACAATAGGGACAGGCGTTTCATTTAATGGAGATATGTCGATTCCAGGAACAAAATCTGAAAAAGCGATGGATCTCTTGGAAAAGAAGTTCCCAGCAGGTGATGATGAGGGAACGATTCGTCTAATATTTAAAGCACCTAAAGATGAAACTTTAGAAGCAAAGAAAGTGAAACATAAAATTAATGAGACGATAAAAGAAATTAAAAAGGATAAAGCCGTTAAGCAAGTAACCGATTTATATGAGACCTTTACGATAAGTAAAGATAAGAAAATAGGATATGCGGATATTACGTATCGAGTGAAAGCGGACAAGGTAAAGGAATCCTCAAAAGAGAAAGTATTAAATAGCATAAAGATTTCAAAAGATGCGGGCATCCAAACGGAATTAGGCGGCTCCGTCACATTCTCTGAAATTGAAGTAGGTGGCATTTCTGAAATCATAGGGATTATCTTCGCCTTCTTGATTTTAGCCTTTACATTTGCTTCACTTTTGGTCGCAGGATTACCAATATTGACGGCTGTGATTGGGTTAGTAATAGGTGTGATGGTCATTTTAATCACCTCAAACTTTGTAGACATGTCTGCATTTAGTCTCACATTAGCGGTGATGATTGGTCTTGCAGTAGGAATTGATTATGCACTGTTTATCATTTCAAGATATCGACAGCTGTTAGCAGAAGGCTACAATTTGAATGAGGCTGCTGCTAGAGCAGTGGGTACCGCAGGAAGTGCTGTATTATTTGCGGGCGTCACTGTTATTGTTGCATTATGTGGACTTGTATTAGTTGACATACCGTTTCTAGGTATCATGGGCCTTGTGGGAGCCTTTATGGTACTATCTGTTATGCTTGTTTCCCTCACGATTGTTCCAGCTATACTAGGGCTTCTTGGAGATAAGGTGAGTCCTTCTAGGAAAAATAAGTTATTTTCTAAATTACAGCCAAAAAAAGAGAAAAAAACAATGGGCTGGGGAAGATTTATTCAAAAGCATCCGGGTAAAATAATGCTAGGTGTCATTTTATTGACAGGATTGATAAGCTGGCCAGCACTTCATATGGAGCTTGGTCTTCCGGATAACGGTATGAAAGGCAAAGAAACAACTGAACGTAAAGGATACGATCTTTTAGCAGAAGGATTTGGCAAGGGGTTTAATGGACCACTTGCCATCATCATAGATGCCTCTCAAGCAAATAAAACGATGAAGTCCAAGTCCATCGAGGAATCATCAAAATTGTTAGAAAAAATGGATGGTATCAAACAAATCACGCCGGCGATCCCTGATCCATCGGGTGAGTACGCAATGTTAACAATCTTACCTAGAAGTGGTCCGGAGGATAAAGAAACGAAGCAATTAGTGAAAGACATTCGAAATGAATCGAGTGTGACTGACACAAAGTTTCTTGTGACTGGTTCTACTGCCGTGAATATAGATATTTCAGATAGACTCAGTGAAGCATTGCCAAAATTTGCAGGAGTCATTATTGGATTTGCTTTTGTGTTAATGATTCTTGTATTTAGATCATTCCTTGTTCCATTAAAGGCTGTACTAGGGTTTTTAATGACATTAACTGCTACATTAGGTTTTGCTGTCTTTGTTTTACAGGATGGACACCTTGCCTCATTGTTTGGAATACCTGCAGCAGGACCGTTGTTAAACTTTATGCCTGTACTAGTGACAGGAATATTATTTGGTCTTGCAATGGATTATGAAGTATTTTTAGTTAGTAGAATGAGGGAAGAATTCCTTCTATCTCATGATGCAAAGAAATCTGTTATTTCTGGATTACAGCATAGTGGCAGGGTTGTAACTGCAGCAGGCTTAATTATGATTTTCGTTTTCGCAAGCTTTATTTTTGCTCAAGACTTGATTATTAAAACAATGGGATTAACATTGGCATTTGGGGTTTTATTCGATGCATTTGTCATTAGAATGACCTTTATCCCTGCTTGTATGATGCTATTAGGGCGGGCAAATTGGTACTTACCAAAATGGCTGGCACGATTGCTTCCGCATATTGATATTGAAGGAGAGTCAATTGCCCAAAAAGAAAAGAAGATTATATAATGTATTCTTTTTAAAATGTTAAAATCCTAATACCGCCATTGCCTCTTTAAAAGGCGGGCGGTATTTTTCGTGTTATGATGGGGTTTGGAAGGTGAGAGTTTATGGTTAAGAAACGGATAGACCCATTTAATGAAATGATCTATTCCCGAATTCCCGCGTTATTATGGGGCGTTCTTGTTTATGTTGCAGCGATGATTTTTCAGTTTTTAACAGCATCTTTATCGCTTTCAAGTTTGTTTTTTTCTGGCCTTATCGCGATCCATCTCATTTTGCACTGGTGGTCATTTTATTGGTTTAAGAAGAAGCCTTGGATTTATTTCTTCATACAAGGAATCGTTATTTTACTTTGTGTTTTAGCTATGCAAGCTGCCTCTCCTGTTATTTTAATTGGTCTTTTACCGTTATTAATTGCTCAAAGCATCGGTGTATATTATCATACATTAAAGATTATTTTGACAGGACTTTGTTTTTATGTACTTTTTTTTCTAGCTCTTATTTTGGTTAATGATACAGATGATCTGACTGTCTACATTCCGATTTTATTTCTTATCCTTATTGTGGTCGTTGCATACTCTATCTTATTTTTTAGACAAGTAAAGGCTAGAATACGAACTCAAACGTTTCTAAAGGAACTAGAACTCGCACATCAGCAGGTGGAGGAGTTAACCCTTGCTAATGAACGTCAAAGAATGGCGAGAGATTTACATGATACCCTTGCACAAGGGCTTGCAGGCATTATTATGCAATTGGAAGCTGTTCAAGCACATTTAGAGAATCAAAATACCCAGCGTGCTCAAAGCATTATCAAGGGCTCAATGAGCCAAGCGCGAAAAACATTAGGTGAGGCACGAATGGTGATTGATGATCTTCGGAAGGATCGTCATGATCAATACGATTTAACTGAAACAGTGAAAAATGAAGTAAATCGATTTACGACAGCAACGAATATTCCAATTCGTACAAAGATATCTGTACCTCAGAATATGTCACCTTTTTTTATTGAACATACTGTTTACATGATAAAAGAATGCTTAACGAATGTTTCAAAACATGCCAAAGCAAGCCATGTCGAGTTAGTGATGGTACAACAAGGTGATCACATCCATTTGGAAATAGCAGACAATGGAGTGGGATTTGATGAGAAAAAACGAGAATCCACTTTTGGACATTACGGCATCATTGGTATGTCAGAACGTGTTCGGCTGCTTGGTGGAGAGATCCATTTGAAAAGTAAAAAAAATGAAGGTACACAAGTAATAGTGAACATACCTTTGAAAAAGGAGTAAATACAGTGTCTTATCGAATTGTGATTGTTGATGATCATTATGTTGTGAGAGAAGGATTAAAATTAATTCTTGAAACAGACGAAAGATTTGAAGTAGTTGGAGAAGCAGAAGATGGAGGAAAGGGGATAGATGTCATAAAAGAAAAATCCCCAGACCTTGTATTACTTGACCTCAACATGCCTATGATGAGCGGGCTTGATATGCTTAGAGAAATGCAGACTCTTCAAATAAAAGTTCCTGTACTCATTCTGACTACTTATAATGAAGAAAAATTAATGATCCAAGGGTTACAGCTTGGTGCAAAAGGCTACCTCTTAAAGGATGCCAGCAGAGAAAACTTATTTAATACAATTGAAGCGGCCATTAGAGGAGACATTTTACTTCAATCAAATGTGGCCTCAAAGGTATTTGAATCAACCGTACACAAAGAACCTCAAGTAAAATTGAAAACAGACAACCACTTGCTTACCGAAAAAGAAATGCTCGTTTTGCAAGCAGTAGCTAGAGGGTTTCGGAGTAAGGAAATTGCATTTGATATGGGAATTTCCGAGAGAACTGTAAAAGCACATTTAACAAACATTTATCAAAAACTAAATGTGACATCAAGAGCTGAAGCCATTAAAACATCAATAGAATTAGGGATCATTCATTTTTAGATAATTGAACAAACAGGAGTCAAAGCCACTCTTGCAGAAGCACTTTTGTACAAACCTATGAGCTTGGGAAATAATAAAGAGACTACTTTAGGTAGTCTCTTTTTAAAAAGCATGGAGTTAGACTCTATATAAGAAAGAAGGTATGTGGGCTTTGGTTGAAGAAGTCTAATAAACAATGAAGTAAGATTATAAACAAAGGAGAAACCTATGCAACATGATCTTCTCAATCAATTATTAAAGATAACAGATGAAGAGGAACTGATTCTACAAAACAGAAGAGAGATAAATAAAGACATTTATACCAATCAGTCTAATTTTATTATAGAAAGTCAAAAATTTCTCAATCAAGAGAGTATGATTACGGTTCGAAAACATACACGCTTTGTGGATTTTCCTAAACATAAACACGACTACATTGAGATTAATTATGTTTACAATGGACAGTATAACCAAAAAGTAGGGAATCAAAGAATAAATTTGCAACAAGGGGAGCTGTTATTTTTAAACCAGCATATTGAGCATGAAACTCAAGCTTGTGCAGAAGAAGACATTATTATTAATTTTATCATTTTACCTCATTTTTTTGATTTTATCTTTTCGTTTTTAACGACTGAAAACAGAATTAGTAATTTCTTAATTAACAGTTTATATAACAGTACTCAAAATGGACAATTCCTTTACTTTAAAGTTTCAGATAAATTGTATATGGGTCTTTTAATGGTGGAGTTAATTAAACACGCTGATAAGGCCGAACATACAGAAGACAATCCTGTACAACATTATTTAATTGTTGAATCATTAAAGTATATTGATGAACATTTCCAGAGTGCATCACTGAATGAATTAGCCACAAAATTAAGCCAGCCCGCTTATGCTTTAAGTAAAGAGATTAAAAAGGCTACCAACTTTACATTTAAAGAATTACTTCAAGAAAAACGTTTAAATAAAGCGAAAGAGTTACTGGAAAGTACAGATATGCCAATTGCCTCTGTTATAGATCAAGTTGGATATGATAATGTAAGTTATTTCTATCGGATTTTTAAAAACAAATATCATCAGACACCAAAGCAATTCAGAGAACACTTAGCAAAAAAATAAGATGCTGCTAATTGTTCTTTTTTATTTTAAACAATTGCAAATAAGGACAACAAATAAATCATTTTAGACATTATTTTCTCCTTTTAGCTGGCTTAATATAAAGACATAAGCCAACGCTTTCATGCAAAGGGTGATTAAAATGAAGAAATGTTGTTTAGCAGTTGATATTGGTGCTTCTAGTGGAAGATTAATAGCGGGTCATCTTGAAGATGGACTTTTAAATCTAAAAGAAATCCACCGTTTCGAGAATAAAATGGTCCAAAAAAATGGCCAGTTTTGCTGGGAGCTTGATCGATTATTTGAAGAAATAAAAAAGGGAATCCATCAATGTAGTGAAATGGGATTATCTCCAGAAAGTATCGGTATTGATACATGGGCAGTAGACTTTGTTTTACTAGATGAATGGAACAAACCTTTAACAGATTTTGTTGCCTATCGCGATTCGAGAACAGACGGGATGATGGATGAGGTTTTTAAAACATTCATGAAGGAACGTCTGTATCTAGAGACAGGAATTCAATTTCAAAAATTTAATACGATTTATCAACTTTATTCAATCAAACAAAATCATCCGGAGATTTTAGAAAATGCAAAATCTTTTCTAATGGTTCCTGACTATTTTCATTATTTATTAAAATGTTAGTACCAAATGAACATTTAAAAGAGTTACAGGAAGATGGAAACTTTACAGAAAGATTAGCATTAATAGAGGAATTCAAAACGTATCCTTTCGGTGCAATCTGGGATTACTATTGTGAAAAAATGGGCGTGCCTTTAAAAGAAACATGGCTGGAAGAAGTGAAACAATATGAGCAAGATGTATTAACAAAAAGAAACCCTGTTTTAGCCTAAAAAATCATGAAAGGCTAACTAGTAAATTTACAAAGAGATACAGTCAGGGGAAGGGTCTAATAGATCAATTCCCCTGTTTATATTACAAGGATTCCTTTTTAGATGAATAGGTTACAACTCAATGTTTTTTCCACTCTACGCGTGCTAATTGAAGGGAATCATATTCATCTCACATGGAGAATACACAATAAAATACTTATGAAAGAAGGGGCCTGCTTTTACTTTTCAGTCATCAGCCGACCAGGTAAATCTAAATATTCGTTAAGAGGAGGTTTTAAAATTGAAAGTGAGCTTATTTATTACATGTTTAATTGATACTTTCCAGCCGAATGTCGGTAAGGCAACAGTTGAGATACTTGAACACCTTGGTTGTGAAGTATCCTTTCCTACATCACAAGTATGTTGTGGCCAGCCCGCCTATAATAGTGGCTATGTTGCCGAAGCCAAGCAAGCAGCGAAAAATATGATTCAAACCTTTGCAGATGCAGAGTATATAGTAACTCCCTCTGGTTCTTGTGCAGCGATGTTCCACGAATATCCACATATATTCAAAGGAGATGTTCAATGGGAGGAGCGAGCAAGGCGTCTTGCTGAGAAAACGTATGAACTAACTCAATTTATCGTAGAGGTTTTAAAGGTTACAGATGTAGGGGCACGTTTAAAAGGGAAAGCGACCTATCATACATCTTGTCATATGACACGTTTGCTAGGTGTGAAGGAAGCACCTTTTACGCTGCTTTCTAATGTAAAAGAATTAGAAGTTGAGCATCTTCCCAACGCCCAAAATTGCTGTGGATTTGGTGGAACTTTTTCTGTGAAAATGATGCCAATATCTGAACAAATGGTAGACGAAAAAGTAGAAAGTGTTGAACAGACAGGTGCGGACTATTTAATTAGTGCAGATTGTGGATGTTTAATGAATATCGGAGGACGAATAGAACGTTTAGGAAAATCAGCGCAGGTACTGCATATTGCAGAGGTATTAAATAGCCGTTAATTCAAGGGGGGAACACGACATGAGCATGAAAATTAGTGATAAAAAATTTAATGAACGTATTGATAAAGGAATCCAAGATTCTACGATGCGTGAAGCTGTGTCTACAGCTCAAGAACGCCTGTATACACGTCGTTTGGCAGCTAGTGAAGAGCTTGGGAACTGGGAAGAATGGCGCGATTTAGGGGAGCAAATCCGTCAACACACGCTGGAGAATTTAGATTATTACTTAATGCAATTAAGTGAAAATGTTACAAAACGCGGGGGACATGTCTTTTTTGCGAAAACAAAAGAAGACGCCGCTCAATACATGAAGGAAGTTGCAGAAAAAAAACAAGCCAAGAAAGTCGTGAAATCCAAATCAATGGTAACCGAAGAAATCGAAATGAATAAAACTTTAGAAGACATAGGTTGTGAAGTGGTAGAAAGTGACCTTGGCGAATACATTTTGCAAATTGATGATCATGAACCACCTTCCCACATCGTAGCGCCAGCTCTTCATATGAAAAAAGAACAAATTCGTGATGTATTTCAAGAAAAACTAGGTTATGGAAAGTCGGAGGATCCTTACGAGATGACAAAATTTGTTCGTAAAATCCTGCGCGAAAAATTTCTTGAAGCAGAAATCGGTGTCACCGGTTGCAATTTTGCCGTTGCAAATACAGGATCAATCTGTTTAGTGACCAATGAAGGAAATGCGGATCTTGTAACTGCTATTCCAAAAACGCAAATCGCTGTAATGGGAATGGAACGTCTTGTACCAACAATGGAGGAGCTGGATGTACTCGTTGGATTGCTTTGCAGAAGTGCAGTAGGGCAAAAGCTAACGAGTTACATTACAACAGTAGGGCCTAAATATGAAGAAGAGGCAGATGGTCCAGAAGAATTTCACCTTGTTGTCGTTGATAACGGCCGTTCTGAAATCTTAGGGTCTGAGTTCCAACAAGTATTACAATGCATCCGTTGTGCAGCATGTATTAATGTATGTCCAGTATATCGTCATGTCGGAGGACATTCTTATGGCTCTATCTATCCGGGGCCAATTGGTGCAGTATTAAGTCCACTTTTAGGTGGATATGACGATTATAAAGAACTGCCATATGCATCAACTCTTTGTGCAGCATGTACTGATGCTTGTCCAGTTAAAATTCCGCTACACGAACTACTTTTAAAACATCGTCAAGTAATTGTTGAAAAAGAAGGACGTGCTCCTCTCGGTGAGAAACTAGCGATGAAAATGTTTGGAATGGGAGCATCATCTGCTGCTCTATACAAACTAGGTACAAAAATGGCACCTGCAGCTATGAAGCCCATTGTATCAGGAGATCGAGTCTCCAAAGGAATTGGCCCATTAAAAAATTGGACTGAAATTCGAGAATTCCCAGCTCCAAGTAAAGAACGTTTTCGAGACTGGTTTGACAATCATAAAAAAGGTGGTGAAAAGTAATGAGAGGAACAGCTCAAAATCAGGAAGTTTTTTTAAATCATGTGGCTAAACAGCTGGGACGGGAAAGACGAATAAGTGGTGTTGTACGACCAGAGTGGAAGAATAACGTAAACTGGGATGTAATGAAAGGTTATACAGAAAAGGAGTTAATCGCTACGTTCACAGAGCACTGCAGCAAAATTCATACTACTGTTTTTGAAACAACAAAAGATCACTTAGCTGAAGCTTTAAAGAAAATTGTTGCTGAACATGGCGGGGGGCCCGTAATGACAGCCCAAGATTCACGTTTCAAAGAATATGGCTTAACAGATTTACTTGAAAAAGAATGGCCGGAAGAAAATATAGAGGTACATGTATGGGATTCAAAAAGAGGACGTGAAGCGAATCATTCCCTCGCCGAAAAAGCCAATATTGGTATTACATTCAGTGACTATGCACTTGCCGAGTCAGGAACAATTGTTGTAAAAACTCATGAGGGACAAGGGCGGGCACTTCACTTTTTGCCGACTGTCTATGTCACGATTATCCCGCGTGAAACGATTGTGGCACGTATTACACAGGCTGTTTCTGACCTAAACCAACGTGTGGAAAAGGGAGAAGCTGTTGCTTCTTGTATTCACTTTATTTCTGGACCAAGTAATTCTGCAGATATCGAAATGAATTTGGTCGTAGGTGTGCATGGACCTTTAAAAGCTTTTTATTTCATTGTGTAAGGTTGGTTGATATAAAAAATAGAGTTTCCATTTGGAATCTCTATTTTTTTCAAGGATTCCACGCAGGTCGTAAGAAATCTGGAATTGGCGGAGCAGATGGTAAACATGGTTTAGAAGAATTTTTACAAACTCATGTTGTTTATTTGCAGCATAACTCAAACAAAAAATAAGAGAAAGACAACTTAATATTTCATGAGATTTATCAATGTTCTAAGAGTATCTCAAGAGAGATGCTCTTTTTTTGACTGAATGTACACCCTTTTGCCTAAAAGTACAATTTCACTCAACGTCTAACTATTTTTTCATTTGTTCTTCACCCCAATAGCAAATCGCATCTAATACAGGGATCAATGATAATCCCTTTTCCGATAAACTATATTCTACTTTTGGAGGCACTTGAGGATATTCTTTACGATTAATTAACTGATCTGCTTCAAGCTCTTTTAGTGTATTGGTTAATGTTTTAAAAGAGATTGCCCCAAGCATTCGTTTCAACTGATTATAGCGAATAGGCGCATTGTTTGCATATAAAGCATACAGTACCGTCATCTTATATTTCCCACCAATTAATGATAAAGTGTACCCAAATCCAGTTTCTTTTAGATCAGCATGAGCTGTAAAGGATTCTTTGGTCATTTCACACTCTCCTTTAGGTTAGTATCGCACTTTAATTACCGTACTTGTAGTACGTTATAGCATACAATAAAATGAATGTACATCAAAATATGATGAAAATAACAAAAAAGGGTGAATGAATCATGAAAACAATTGTCTATGCACATCCTTGGGATGGAAGCTATAATCATGCCATTTTGACTTCCATTACAGAAAATCTAGAAACAAAGAGAGAACCATTTCAAGTGATCGATTTATATAAAGATGGGTTTAATCCCGTCTTTTCAGCTGAGGAATTGAAGTATTTTCATAAAGGAGAAACGCCTGATCAATTAGTTAAGGATTATCAAAAGAAATTAAGTCAGTCAACTGAATTAATATTTATATTTCCTGTCTGGTGGTGGGATTTACCTGCAATTTTAAAAGGATTTATTGATAAAGTCATGTTAAGAGGTTTCGCATTCTTAGAAGATAAAAACACTGGGGCTTTAAAAGGTTTATTGACAAATATTAAAAAAACAACCGTGATCTCAACATCTACAACAGATAAGGATTATATAGAATCTGAAGGTGGGAATGCGATTCAAAGCGTTTTTATTAACAGAACTCTTGCTGACTTGGGACTTAAAAATGAAGACACCAAATGGATTCATTTTTCGAGAGTTAACTTAACAACAGATGAAAAGAGGAAAGTATTTTTAAACGAAATATCCCAAAGTATTTAATTTACTGTAGCAGCCAATAAGGAAAGGCACAACCTTTACGACTGATCTAATTTATTGAGAAGGTGGTAGAGGTTGTGAAATTAAATATCGACACTCAAATATGTATTCTCATTTTTTAGTTTACATAATATATATTCTAGGAAGTTAAACAACCATTGAAATTCCCTTGTCTCAAAATTAAGTATACTTATCTTATTGAGACAAAATAGAAAAAATCAAAATCCAACGTTATTCGCGAGATTTTGATTCATCAAGATATTTAATGATTTTCGCAGGATTTCCGCCAACCACCACATTTGCTGGAACATTTTTTGTCACAACGGCACCAGATGCAATGACAGCATTGTCGCCAATTGTGACACCTGGATTAATAATAGCACCGCCGCCAATCCATACATGGTTTCCAATGATGACTGGTTTGCCGAATTCAATGCCTTTTGCACGTTCTATCGGGTCAAGCGGGTGTCCAGCCGTATAAATATGTACATTCGGACCTAATAAACAGTGATGTCCAATGGTAATTTTGCAAACATCTAATAACACTGCATCAAAATTTGCAAAAAAATGCTCACCAATCTCGATATTGTATCCGTAATCGCACTGCAGTCTTCCTTCAAAAACGACATCATTTCCGCAAGCGCCTAATAATTCCTTTAAAATGGATGTTCTTTTTTCTTGCTGATTGGTTTGCTGATATGCGTAAGTCAATTGTCTCGCTCTTTCACGATCTGCGATTAGTGTTTGGTCACTAGATACATAATGTTCTCCTTGGATCATTTTTTCCTTTTCACTTTTCATGTTGATCTCCTCCTCCCTTCTATTTATACCGATGCGATATGATTCCATCCTACCGCCCCCTTTATGTTTATTTTACCTTCTCATCATAAGAATTGGGAAGGAATGATTTCTTTTGACTAGAATTGACCTTGTTCCTCCAGCAAGTTATTTACGAATCAGCAAGTCTCATTTATAATCGAGTAGATTTGTTCAATAACATATATATCTTTAAATGTGAGGGATTAGATGGAATTAAAGTGGTATAAAGCAATTATTGTGATCTTTACGATGTCTGGGATCTCCATTTCTACATGGTTTTCACGGACACCGGAAGTGAGAGATTTATTACAAGCAAACACAGGAACAATGGGACTTATTTTACTCGGTTTATCCGTTGGTTCAATTGTTGGGCTTGTTCTTTCAAATGTATTCATCCGCAAAAAAGGCGGCCGAGTGGCGATTGTGATCAGTGCTTTTTTGATGTTCCTTGGATTTACTACTCTTGCCATTGGTTCAACACTCTCTTCTATCTTTGTCGTCACTTCTGGTCTTTTTCTTTTTGGCGCAGGCTCTGGCATGTGCAATGTGGCGATGAACTTAGAAGGAACAGAGATTGAGTACAGCATCAAGAAAACCATTCTGCCTATATTGCACGCTTCCTTTAGCATTGGGACTTTAATTGGAGCAGGTGCTGGTATTCTTTTTATCCATTTAGGGGTTTCTGTATTGATACACCTTCTCGCTATTGCCCTTCTGCTGTTCCTCAGCATATTGATTTGTACACGGTTTATTCCGCACGGGACAGGAAAGGATCAGCATGAGAAACAGTCCGATACAGTTGAGCCTACTCAAACGGCATGGCTGAACAAACGAACAATATCTCTTGCGATGATCGCCTTATGTCTTGCGTTTGTCGAAGGCTCGGCCAATGATTGGATTCCACTTGCAATGGTGGATGGCTACCAAGTTTCACATTCCATGAGTACAGTCATCTATGCTTTGTTTTTGTGTGGCATGATTAGCGGCAGACTGATCAGCGGACGTTTGATCGATCGCTTTGGCAGAGTATTATTGCTAAGAGTTGCGATTTTATCAGCAGCTGCCGGCCTATTCTTAGTCATTTTGAAGATTTCACTTGTTGTATGTATGATATCAATCTTTTTATGGGGACTTGGCGCATCTTTAGGTTTTCCGCTGACCATTTCTGCAGCTGGCGATGATAGCCGGTACGCTGTCAAACGCGTTAGTATTGTGACCTTATCTGGTTACACAGCCTCCCTTTCCGGTCCTCCTATTTTAGGTCTGCTTGCCAATCAGGTTGGACTGCTTCATGCCTTTATTTTTGTTCTATTTGCCATATGTATTGCAGGAATCTTTACTAAAGCTGTAGCAAAACCACATTCATTACAAGCGACTAAAAGTGTCTGATCCTTGATCATGGCACTTTTTTTAAATTTAAAAAATAAAATTGAAACCTTTCATGAAGTGAAACAGTCCTATAGATGTCGTGATGTTTATCGTTTTTTAAAGAGGGAAAGTAAAAAAATAAGACTTTTCAAATAACTGAAAACGTGGTAAGATCATGAAAATAACCAGGAAGGGGTGAGAAAAATGAAAAAAAATATGCTATTAAAATTAGGTGTTTTATGCATAGCACTTGCAAGTTTTCATTTGTTCTCAATGCCTCATTCCGTTCAGGTATACCATCATGCTAAGGTGGTTGCCGATCAAGAATCACATGAAATGAAAATCGTCCAGACAATGGGCGATGAAAAGAAACAAAAACATGTGAACGCAGTATTTGCCGCATTTACAGCACTGCTGATTATTGGCAGTATGACAGCTGGATTTGCACGCATCACTCATACTGATCGATTTGACCGGAAAAAGAAGCATTTACTTGCAGTGTTCTATCAATCTTCTTATTTCCGACAAGCTCGTGTTTAACCCAACCATCTAAATCAAAACAAAAATTGGGAGGTTTTACACGATGTTATTTTTCTTAAGAATTTTCATTCTAGGTCTTTTCTCTGTCACTTCACTTTCTCTTTTCGTCTACCAAGGAATTGAAGTAGTGCACGCCATTACAAGCATGTTTGGCAACCACGAGAGCTAAATGACCCGTATATAAAAGAAACCCCCTGCCAGTCGCAGGGGGTTTTCGTTTGCTTATTTATTGTCATCTGGTGCAGGTTCAGGTGTCAGAAGGACATGAGTCACTTCTCCCTGCTCTTCCTCATCTATAATAAATGATCCATTGCTATAGCGGTCATTTGCTCTTAAAGTAGAAATATCAAGTGGAATCGTTGTACCCTTTTCTGTATCTATCTCAAGTGTATCGTGCAGCGCTGCAGCGATCACAGCCACAATACGGTGCGGGTTTTTCTTTAATTCTCTCAGCATAAGAACTCCGCGTTTTGCTCTTGATGTTTTATCAAATTCAGAGAGGTTCATTCGCTTTACAGCCCCTCTTTGTGTCGTGAGCACAAGGACATCGTTTTTCGGATCAATGATCTGGCCAGAGACTACCTCGTCCCCTTCCTTCAAGTTGATTCCTTTGACACCGGCCGCTCTCGGTCCAACAACACTTACTTCTTCTTCATCAAACCACAAACCGTAACCATTTTTCGTTGCAATAAACAATTCCTGCTGTCCTGTTGTGACATGAACATCGACGAGTTCATCGTCACCTTTTAGGTTCAAGGCAACAAGCGGTTTCGAATAACGCTGCGCTTTATATTGAAGAAGCTCTGTTTTCTTCACCATTCCGCCTTTCGTAAAGAATAAAAGATATGATGTTTCATCAAATTCTTTTATTGGAATGGCTTTTTGGATTGATTCCTCGCGATCAATCGAAATGATATTCGTAATATGCTGCCCCATGTCTTTCCAGCGTATATCTGGCAGCTGGTGAACAGGACAATAAATGTAGCTTCCTTTATTCGTAAACAGCAGAAGAACATCCGTTGTATTCATTTCAAACTGATGAATCAAACGGTCAGTATCCTTCATACCAAAGTCCTTACCGTTAGAGGCAGCATAGGAGCGCTGGCTTGTTCGCTTAATGTAACCATCCTTCGTGACTGTCACATAAACATCCTCTGATGCGATCATCACTTCAAGGTTAATCTTAATTTCTTCGATTTTTTCCTCAATAACGGATCTTCTCTCATCAGCATATGTCTTTTTGAGCTTTTTCAGGCTGTTTGTAATGACCTTCAGCAGCTTTTTCTCGTTCGCTAAAATGTCTTCAAGCTCTGCTATGCGCACATCTAGCTCTCTTGCTTCGTCTCTTAATTGCGTAATATCTGTATTCGTTAAACGATATAACTGGAGTGAAACAATCGCTTCTGATTGTGCTTCTGTAAAGTCATATTTCGCCATCAAGTTGTTCTTTGCATCACGCTTATCATTAGAGGAGCGGATGGTGGCAATGACTTCATCTAAGATGGAAAGTGCCTTAATTAAGCCGTCGACAATATGGTGGCGTTCCTTCGCTTTTCGAAGCTCGTACGCTGAGCGGTTCGTCACCACTTCTTTTTGATGGGCAATATATGCATCTAGTACAGTGGTGAGCGTCATTAAGGTCGGTCTTCGATTATGTATCGCTACCATATTAAAGTTATATGGGATTTGCAGATCTGAGTTTTTATATAAGAAATTCAGCACACCATTTGCATCTGCTTCTTTTTTCAGCTCTACTACGATTCGAAGCCCAGTACGGTCTGTCTCATCTCGGACCTCTGAAATGCCTTCTACTTTTCTTTCAATTCGGAACTCGTCCATCTTTTTGACAAGATTGGCTTTATTCACTTCGTAAGGAATTTCTGTGATCACGATTTGCTGGCGTCCGCCGCGGATGGTTTCAATCTCCGCTTTGCCTCGAATCATAATCTTGCCTTTTCCTGTTTCATACGCCTTCTTAATACCGTCTACACCTTGAATGATACCGCCTGTTGGGAAATCTGGCCCTTTGATGACCGTCATTAAATCCTCAACCGTACAATGCGGCTGTTCGATTCGTTTAATAACGCCATCAATGACTTCTCCCAAGTGATGCGGCGGGATATCTGTGGCATACCCAGCTGAAATCCCTGTTGATCCATTCACGAGGAGGTTTGGGAACATCGCTGGTAATACAACGGGCTCTCTGCTTGTATCATCAAAGTTTGCGACAAATTCGACCGTTTCCTTGTCTAAGTCCTTTAAAAGCTCTGAAGCAATAGCAGACAGCCTTGCTTCCGTATAACGCATGGCAGCAGGCGGATCACCATCGATACTCCCGTTATTCCCGTGCATCTCAATCAGTACATTTCGTACTTTCCACTCCTGACTCATTCTTACCATCGCTTCATAAACAGATGAGTCTCCGTGCGGGTGATAGTTACCAATCACGTTACCGACTGTTTTAGCGGCTTTACGGAAGTTTTTATCCTGCGTATTTCCTTCTGCATACATCGCATATAAAATTCTTCGTTGTACGGGTTTTAGTCCATCACGTGCATCTGGAAGCGCACGGTCTTGGATAATATATTTACTATAGCGGCCAAAGCGGTCGCCGATTACTTCTTCTAATGGTAAATCATGAAATCGTTCTTGTTGTGCCATGTTTAAACCTCCTCAGCTAGCGACAAGTTTTCATTTTCAAGAATGTTGCTTTCCTCATCAAGTCCAAAGGCGACATTCTTTTCAATCCATTTACGGCGTGGTTCTACTTTATCACCCATTAGAGTTGTGACGCGGCGTTCCACACGTGCAGCATCATCAATTTTGACCCTGACAAGTGTTCTCGATTCTGGATTCATTGTCGTTTCCCATAGCTGGTCGGCATTCATTTCACCTAACCCTTTGTAGCGCTGAATCGTGTACCCTTTTCCAACTTTCTTCAATACATCATCCATTTCTTCATCAGACCATGCGTACTCAATGATTTCTTTTTTCCCTGAGCCTTTGCTGACTTTATATAAAGGCGGGAGTGCAATAAACACTTTGCCATGCTCAATCAGCGGCTTCATATAGCGGTAGAAGAATGTTAAGAGAAGCACTTGAATATGCGCTCCATCCGTATCCGCATCTGTCATGATCACGATTTTGTCATAATTGATGTCTTCTACATTAAAATCGACACCGACGCCTCCACCAATTGCATGAATAATGGTGTTGATTTCTTCGTTTTTGAAAATATCAGCAAGCTTTGCTTTTTCTGTATTGATGACCTTTCCGCGCAGCGGCAGCACCGCCTGGAATTTACGGTCGCGCCCCTGTTTTGCTGACCCGCCCGCTGAGTCACCCTCTACTAGGTATAGTTCGTTTCTTGCTGGGTTTCTAGATTGGGCAGGTGTTAATTTTCCGCTCAGCGTGGCTTCAGACTTTTTCCGTTTCTTGCCGCTCCTTGCTTCTTCACGGGCTTTTCTAGCAGCCTCTCTTGCCTGCTGCGCTTTAATTGCTTTTTTCACAAGAAGAGTGGCTGTTTCCCGGTTTTCTTCAAGGAAATACGCAAGTTTTTCAGAAATGACAGCATCAACAGCTGAACGTGCCTCACTTGTCCCAAGCTTTCCTTTTGTCTGCCCTTCAAATTGAAGCAGTTCTTCAGGAATTCTGACAGAAATAATAGCAGACAGTCCTTCGCGAATATCAGTACCTTCTAAATTTTTGTCTTTTTCTTTTAAAAGAGCGACTTTGCGAGCATATTCGTTAAAGGCTCTCGTCATGGCCGTTTTGGCACCAGACTCATGTGTTCCGCCATCTTTTGTTCTGACGTTATTAACGAAGGAAAGGATATTTTCCGAATAGCCATCATTAAATTGAAAAGCAAAATCTACTTCAATGGACTGATGCTCTCCTTCAAATGAGACGACTTCACTCAGAACATCTTTTTCTTCATTTAAATAAGCAACAAAGGCTTCAATGCCTGTCTCATAATAAAACGTTTCTTGTACATCATGCCGTTCATCGATCAGCTCTATTTTTAACCCTTTTAATAAAAAGGCAGATTCTCTTAAACGCTCTGATAATGTATCGAAATTATAGGTCGTAACACTGAACATGGTAGGGTCCGGCTTAAAATGAATCAGTGTCCCCGTTTTTTTCGATTTTCCGATTTTTTCGAGTGATGTGACAGGTTTACCGCCGTTTTCAAAGCGCTGATGATAAATAAATCCGTCACGTTCAATTGTGACAGTGAGCCATTCTGACAGCGCGTTCACAACAGATGCCCCAACTCCGTGAAGTCCACCACTTGTTTTATATCCGCCTTGACCAAATTTTCCGCCTGCGTGCAGGACCGTTAAAATGATCTCAGGTGTCGGTTTTCCAAGCTTATGCATACCAGTAGGCATTCCACGCCCTTTATCTTGGACGGAAATGCTGTTATCTTTATGTATTTTGACAATGATATGATCTCCATGGCCAGCGAGCACTTCATCGACAGAGTTGTCTACAATCTCATAGACAAGGTGATGAAGACCGCGCGAATCCGTAGATCCAATATACATCCCTGGACGTTTACGGACCGCTTCAAGCCCCTCTAGCACCTGAATAGAATCATCGTTATAATCTACTTGCTGCTTTTTAACCAAATGCTTAATCCCCTTTCACTAACAAACATAACCGGCTAATCATCAAATGATCTCTCTAGATTTTAATGATGATCATGCTGCTCATTACTGTCCACTTTAATAAGCTGCATCATCATCATGCATGTGTAATTCCCCAATACATGCTCTTTTGCACAGCTATGAGAACCATTCTACATTCTGCAATCAGAACTAGAAGTCCATTATAAACAAGACTGTTTCATAAGCCAAATGCAATCATATGATGGTTTTAGCAAAACAGAACAAATGTTCTATATTGATCTTATCGCGCTTTTTCTCGATATGCAAGGTCGCCGATATGTCCCTGTCGCCTTATTTTATCGCTTTCTTTCAGAATCGCAAATATATTTCTGCAACAAAAAAGCAAAAATCCTTGAAAAACCAAGGATTTTTGACGATTTAATGAGTTTTTGTCATCGCATGAGCCACCTTGATACATAAATCCATGATGGCGACCTTGCCATTTTCCTCAATCAGCCTTTTCGCTTCTTCGTGATATATGCCTTGCTGCGCCCAAAAAACAGGTGCGTCTATTTGGAGAAACTCTTCTGCCACCTCTGGTAAAAACTCTGAACGTCTAAAGACATTGACGATATCAACAGGCTCTTTTATATCTTTTAAAGAAGCGACTGCTTTCACACCGAGTGCTTCATCGATCGTTGGATTCACTGGGATCATCTCATACCCGGCATCCTGCATCGCCTTAGACACCATATAAGACGTCCGGTGCGGCTGATCTGATAATCCAACCACAGCAATTCGTTTACTGCTTTTTAATATACGGCCGATTTCTTCTTTCGTAGGATTGTTCATCAAGACACTCCTTTTCCTCCATTTTAGCGAATTTCTGCTTAAAAACAAAGCCGAATCCATCTGCTTTCGATTTTTTCAAAAAAGTTCCCCATGTTTTTCACAAGATCATGTTAAAATGTAAGACAAGAGGGAGAATATAAAGGAGTTATGCAGATGTTAATTGCTTTGATGTTTATTTTGGCTTATCTTCTCGGCAGTATTCCATCCGGTCTCATTGTCGGGAAAGCTGCAAAGGGTATCGATATCCGTGAACATGGCAGCGGAAACCTAGGTGCGACGAATGCATTTCGTACACTTGGCGTAAAAGCAGGGTCTATTGTGATTACTGCTGATATCCTAAAAGGGACGCTTGCTTCAGCTTTACCGTTTTTCATGCAGCTGGACATCCATCCCTTATTAGCAGGAGTTGCTGCTGTTATCGGTCACAGCTTTCCTGTCTTTGCAAAATTTAAAGGGGGAAAGGCAGTCGCTACATCAGGCGGTGTGCTGCTATTTTATGCCCCATTCCTATTTATCACGATGATCGCTGCTTTTTTCTTATTTTTATACATTAGTAAATATGTTTCACTATCATCTATGCTGACCGGGATCTATACATTCATTTACAGCATATTCACCAAAGACCTATTCTTAATCATTGTTGTTGCCGTTCTTGCTGGCTTTGTGATCTACAGACACATCGCCAACCTCAAACGAATTCTCAACAAAACTGAACCGAAAATCAAATGGCTCTAGCTGTTTCATCCATTTAAATATGTGGTAAAAGTAAAGAAAAGCTGTTTTTGCATCCTGTATTTTAAAAACAGCATGACTTCAAAAAGGGGCGATCACATTGAAATTAACGATAAAAGAAGATGCACTCAATTGGTACAAGGATGAATTAGATTTAGAAAAAGGTGATCAAGTTCGCTTTTTTGTGAGATATGGCGGGTGCAGTAATGTACAAAAAGGCTTTTCTCTCGGCGTCGCAAAAGATGAACCTCAAAATGCCGGCGCAACCGCTGAAATAGAAGGTATTACTTTCTTTATTGAGGAAAGTGATATTTGGTACTTTGACAACCATGATCTGCATATTGATTATAACGAGTCCGTGAAAGAACCAGAATTTCATTATGAATAAACAAAAAAGATACCTCATCCCTCGGGTATCTTTTTTGTTTTACACTTCAATATACAGCCCATACTCCTGAATGTTCCCTAAAGATCGTTCCTTTTGCAGAATTCTTTTTTGCGGCTCACCGATCAAGTCAAAATGAGGAAACCCTGCGCGGTCATGAATCCATTCTTTTTTTAGTCCATGTCTTTCTCCCCACTCAACTAACCGCTTCATATCCTGACAGGCTGCTTTTGTGACAGTATTGGCATTTGGAAAACGGTCATCGAGCCAGTAGTGTGTTAAAAAAGCAACTTTTCCTTGCTGGACAGCTGATTTCCAAGCGTTTAAATCGCTTCGTTTAATACCAAAAGCCATAAATTAAACCTGCTTCTTCGACTGTTCATATACTTTATGCCAGGCAGGAAAGGCTTTTCTAAATTGAATAGGTCTAAAGGTGTCTTTATCCACACATATATGTGAGGTTGTCCCTGTAATCGCTGTTTGTCCATCAGGTTTTTGAATTTCATAGCCATACACCGTTTTGACACCATTATATTCTTCAATCCATGTATGAACGGTTGCTGTTTCACCATACAGCAATGGTTTTTTATATTGAACCTGCAAGTCTATCACAGGTGCAAGAGCACCATCTGCTTCTAGCTGCGCATAGGAAAACCCTAATTCTTTAATCAATGCTGTTCTGCCGACTTCCATCCAAATTAAATAATTGGCATGATACACGATGCCCATTTGATCTGTTTCTGCATAACGGACTTCTATTTCTTTTTTGGATACATACACGTTTTCATCGCTCTCCTATCAAAACCTAAGGTCTGTCTCTGCCATTTTACCACATTCCAAATGGTTCTTCTAAAAAGAGGCAATAAAATAAACCAGGAATCCCTGGTTTATTCGGTATAGCCATTCTTTCTTGCCGCTTCTTCGTCCTTGATCTCAGAACGCATCGCGTCAATACTCATTTTGCGGTTTTCGTTTTTTTGTTTGATCATTTGCTTTTCTGTCTCTGTTGAAACGGACATCGCTGCTTCAGATTCATCGATATTGTCAAGTGTGTTCTCGATCATATCTTGCAGCTTTTCAACATTATCAGAACGATCATCTAGATTGGATTGATAGGACTCGTTATTCATGATGATTCCCCTCCTTATTCGCCCTTCGTCTGTATCACATCAGGCTGTTCATTTGATTTATTATGCATCTTTTTACCTTTATTCCGTTTGTATGCTACAGGTTTTGTCCCTAAATGGTCTGGTGTAAACTGCGCTTGTTTATCATGCTCTCTACCCATTATTCATCCCTCCCTCTTCTTTAGGATGAACGAAAACGGATAATTCATAACTTATTTCTGTCTAAATCGCTCTTCCAACTTTTCTTCAAGCTGGTTTAAAAATTCCTCATTGCTTAATAATTCTTTTTTATTTTCAAGCACAAGCTCTTCAAATGTGCGTCGTTTTCTTCTTCTCATTCCACTCACCTCCATATATGTATGATTACATTTTCGCCAAAACATTTAGAAAATAAGCAAAAGAGCTGAATCATTATAGATCCAGCTCTTTTTCAATTTCTTTTTTTGTCAGCATTTGATGCTTCACAGACATGATGCGTCCTTTTTCATCTAATATGTATGTCGTTGGGTATGAAAGCACCTGATATCTTGCTTGAATGCCTTTTTGGTCCAATAAAACAGGAAAGCTCACCTTTAATTCTTTTGTGAATGCTGCCACATGATCCACACTCTTTTCAGTGGTCGTTAAATTCACCGCTAGTACTTCAACTTGGTCATTTTCGCTCCTAATTGCGTCTAAATCCGGCATTTCCGTCCTGCACGGCTTACACCATGTCGCCCAGAAATTGACGAGCACCTTTTTCCCTCGGTAATCAGATAACGAGGCGGTTTTGCCGTCAAGGGTTTTCAGTTCAAAATCAGGGGCTTGATCCCCTTTTTCAAGACCGATTGCGGGCTCTTTTGGCCCAAATAAATTCCACGCAAGTAAACCAATCAACACAAGTAAAACAGCGCTTGCCATTCCTTTTTTCCACATGATTGATCCTCCACTATTTTAAAAAAGAAGAGAAAGCTGTTGGATCGCCTTCTCTTCTTTGCTGTATTAGTTGCTTGCCAATTTTTCGCGAAGTACCATTTGAAGGATACCGCCATGACGATAGTAGTCAATTTCGACTTCACTGTCAAAGCGAACCACCACTTCAAACGTTTTCTCGTTTCCATCTGTGTCAATTGCTTTCACAGTGACGAGATCACGTGGACGAACTGTTTCGTCAACATGAACTTCAAATGTTTCTGTTCCTGTTAGACCATGAGTTTCTGCACTTTCTCCATCTTTAAACTGCAGAGGAAGTACGCCCATGAAGACAAGGTTACTTCTGTGGATACGCTCAAAGCTTTCAGCTAGAACAAATTTAATTCCAAGAAGGTTTGTTCCTTTAGCAGCCCAGTCACGTGAAGAACCCATTCCGTAGTCTTTACCTGCTAAGATCGCAAGACCTGTTCCATCCTCTTTATAACGCATGCATGCATCATAAATCGATGTCACTTCACCAGTTGGCCAGTAAGTTGTATAACCGCCTTCTGTTCCTGGTGCAATTTGGTTCTTAATACGGATGTTTGCAAAAGTACCTCTCATCATGACATGGTGGTTACCACGGCGAGATCCATATGAGTTAAAGTCTCTAGGCGATACGCCTCTTTCTTGCAAGTATTTGCCCGCCGGTGTGTCCTTACCAATCGCTCCAGCAGGAGAAATATGGTCAGTTGTGACAGAGTCACCGAACTTCGCAACGACGCGCAAGCCTTTAAGCGGTTCAACTTTACCAGGTTCAACTGATAGGTTTTCAAAGAATGGCGGGTTATCAATGTATGTGGAATTTTCATCCCATTTATACAATGCATCATCCGTCGTTTTAATTTGATTCCAGCGGTCATTGTTGTCAAAAACAGTTTCATACTCTGAACGGAATAGCTCAGGTGTGACAGTGCTTTTAACGACGCTGTTGATTTCATCCATTGATGGCCAAATGTCATTGAAATAAACGTTCTCGCCATTTTTATCGACACCGATAGGATCTTTTGTTAAATCAATATTCACCGTACCAGCAAGTGCATAAGCCACAACTAATGGTGGAGATGCAAGGTAGTTCCCTTTCACAAGCGGATGAATACGACCTTCAAAGTTACGGTTACCTGATAAAACAGAAGTGATCAGCAGATCATTTTCAGAGACTGCATCTTCAATTTCTTTCTCAAGCGGTCCGGAGTTTCCGATACATGTTGTACAGCCATATCCAACAATGTTAAATCCAAGGTCTTTTAAATATGGAAGAAGTCCCGAATTCACAAGGTACCCTGTTACAACTTTAGAACCCGGTGCTAGTGACGTTTTCACGTAGTTTGGCACTTTCATACCAAGCTCACTTGCTTTCTTCGCAACAAGACCTGCTCCGATTAACACGTACGGGTTCGATGTATTCGTACAGCTCGTAATCGCTGCAATCGCAATCGCACCTGTCTTCATCACAGCTTTTTCACCGTTTGCAAGATCAAATTCGATTTGTTTATCAAGCTCTGATTTATCTAAGCCAAACCCTTGGTTACCAGCTGGGCTTTCGATGTGTTTATGGAACGTCTCTTTCATTTGAGAAAGTGGAATCAAATCTTGTGGACGTTTAGGACCAGATAAGTTTGACTCAATTTTAGAAAGATCAATTTCCACAACATCAGTAAAAATTGGTTCTTCTGCATCTGGCGTATAGAATAAACCATTTGCACGAGAATATTCTTCAACGATATTAATTTGCTCTTCATCACGTCCAGTAAGGCGCAGGTAAGCAAGCGCTTCTTCATCTACTGGGAAGAATCCGCAAGTAGCACCGTATTCTGGCGCCATGTTCGCAATGGTTGCACGATCTGCTAACGGCAATTGTGCAACACCAGGTCCGAAGAACTCAACGAACTTGTTCACTACGCCTTTTTCACGAAGGACTTGTGTAACTTTTAATGCAAGGTCAGTTGCAGTTGTTCCGTTTGGAAGCTCTCCAACTAATTTAGCACCAATCACTTCTGGTACTGGGAAGTATGAAGGCTGACCAAGCATACCAGCTTCCGCTTCGATACCGCCAACGCCCCATCCAAGTACACCGATACCGTTAATCATCGTTGTATGAGAGTCAGTTCCAACTAATGTATCTGGGTAAGTGATGATCTCGCCATCTTCTTCAATCGCATGAACAACACTTGCAAGATACTCTAAGTTCACTTGGTGAACAATTCCTGTTGCAGGCGGAACAGCTTGGTAATTGTTAAACGCTTTCTTTGCCCAGCTAAGGAAGTTATAACGCTCTGCGTTACGTTCGAATTCTAAATCCATGTTAATGTTTAATGCATCTTCAGTTCCAGCTTTATCAACTTGTACTGAGTGGTCAATCACAAGGTCAACTGGAATTTCAGGGTTGATTTTATCCGGGTCTCCGCCTACATCTGCCATTGCTTTTCTTAAAGAAGCAAGGTCAACGACTGCTGGTACACCCGTGAAGTCTTGTAAAATAACACGAGAAGGTTTAAACGGAACATCAATTTCTTTTACCTCGGCAGTTCCCCATTTTGCCAAGTTTTCAACGTGTTCCTTCTTGATCACTCTACCGTCTACTTGGCGAAGCACTGATTCTAAAAGTACCTTAATGGAATAAGGCAGCTTAGAAACATTTCCGATTCCTTGTTTCTCTAGTGCTTCTAACGAATAATAGTGATACGTTTTCCCATTTGTCGAAAACGTTTTTCTAGATTGAAAAGCGTCTTGTTTAGCGACTTGCTGCTGTTTCGACATGTCCAAAATCCCCCTTTTGATGATCAAGATCAATTTCAATTCTCAGAAAAATCGTCGTATTTCACCACAATTTTCTCACAATTTCATCTTAAAACAAATTCATACATAAGTAAATAACAATGCTTTTATTAAATTCAATAAGTTTAACTTATCATTAGGAAATGATTACTCTTCATAAACGAAGCGGTGCGGGCTCATACTACAAATGAGGTGATAGAACATGACAAAACGCAAAGCGAATCATGTCATGAATGGCATGAACGCAGCCAAAAGCCAAGGTAATGGCGCAGGCTATACGGAAGATGATCAGCTCGTTTTAACAGAAGAACAAAGGCAAAACAATAAAAAACGTAAAAAGAATCAATAAGAAGGAGCCAAACATCATGACGAATAAAAACACAGGGAAAGACATCCGTCAAAACTCTCCTAAGGAGCATCAAGGCGGTCAGCCTGAGCCGTTATCAGGCAGTAAAAAAGTGAAAAACCGCAACCATACAAGGCAAAAGCACAATTCTCATCATGATATGTAATGATCCCCCTCTCATCCCGTGACCACACGGGATGTTTTAGGTCTTTCACACATTTCCATTTTCATCATATGATTTATTATGAGATGTGATGGAGGAGTGTTTATGGAGAATGAAAAGCAATCGAATTCCTCTGATTTTATTGAAATAGATGATTGGCTTAATGTTTTAATGGATGATCCATTTGCCTGGTATGATGAACACCTCCCAATTGATCTTTATGAAACAAGCCGTGATTATATTATCGAAATCGATGTCTCCACCTTATCGATCACTGATGTAAAGCTCACCTTCGCTGGACATGAGCTGACGTTGACTTACACAGTACAGCATCCAAATGGTGAAGGCGAACAGCCAATTGAAAAAAGCGTGATGCTCCCTTTTTATTTAAACGACAAAGACATTGAAACAGATTATGAAAACCGAATCATATCGATAAAAATTAAAAAATGTTCCGACCATCCAAACGGTGCATTTTCCTTTCAAATCCCGCACTTCAAACATTAAGAGCCCACCTTTATATAGGTGGGCTCTCTTCCCGTTCGTTTCAAGTCAATACCTTTTGCGAACCACCATGGCCAAATAGTAGAGTCGCTATATGATAAAGTATTCTTTTTCTACTAATTGGTTTAGGTCATTCTAGTAAATGGGCGGCAATCAATGAAAAAGGGCGTTTATAGAGATAATAGACATACATTTTTGTTATTTTCTTCTATCCTCTCTTCATGTAATATAAAATAGAGAGATAAGGGGTATAAGGAGTGAGAACATGTTAAGCGGCTGGTTTTTGTGGTTCATTTTATTTTGGGGTACAGTGATGATCGGATTACTCGCAATCGGTGGCTTTTTTATGTTTCGTAAATTTTTAAAACGATTGCCAAAGGAAGATGGGAAATCAGAGCTTGATTGGCAGGATGAATATATTCAAAAGAGCCTTCACCTATGGCGGGATGAGGACAAACAGCTGTTAAATGAACTCGTATTACCTGTTCCAGAGCTGTTTAGAGATGTTGCCAAAGAGAAAATTGCGGGTAAAATTGGCGAGCTGGCATTAAAAGAACAGGCTGCCAGCATTAATTTAGACTTAATCATTCGCGGCTACATTATGGCCACACCAAAGCGGGATCATAAGTTTTTACTAAAGCGCCTTCAAGAAAAAAATATTGATCACTCGCCATATGAATCGTTATTAAAATAACCTCCTTTAAAAAAGGAGGTTTAATTCATTTGAATCTGCTGCGGATCTAATTGTTTAGACAGCTTTCTAAACGATAAATACATGGCAACCCGCCAAGGCACGATCATGCCAAAGGCAAGAATCCAAAACATCCCGCTTAATGAACCATAATCAATAGAAGAACTTAGGATGGTTTTCATCCCGATACGAAGGATAAGAAGTCCAATGAGAATGAACACAAATGCTTTTGACCGTTTTAAGTAGATGTCATTGCCTCTAATTTCAAACTTCGATGTTTTGATTAAAAATATGGAGAAAAACATCCCTACTGTGATCGCTTCTAGAAATTCAGCTCCAGTTACCCGAAACATAGGAACAAAAAACATCAATGCGCCAGTGCTCATGAAAATAGGAGGTAAAATAATTTTTTTCGCAGTTGCAGGTTTTGCAGATGACTTAATGCGAATAAACATGACGGCCACCGCCATACATACCGCAATTATAGAAGAGATCAAGATCATCATATCAAATCATTCCTTTATTCTTTAAGGTCAGCCTATGTATAATATACTCCAATTGACGAAAAAAAACCATTCGCCGCGACTGTAGAAAACGATTTCAAAAGCCTGTAAAGCCACCAAACAATGATGAGAACATGATGATAATCCATGTCAGAAGATCAAAGAACAGCAAAATCCCTACCACAATCATAATGATTCCGCCAATTCGCATGATGAGCTGCTGACGTTTTCTGATCCACGCCATTTTTGTAATGAAAAAGGAAAGAATAAAAAACGGGACGGCAAAGCCCAATATATACGCAATCATATACATGACCGCCGACTCAGGATTGTTACTCGCCAGTGTGATGACAGCGGATAAAATAGGTCCTGTACAAGGTGTCCATCCAGCGGCAAAGCCCATTCCGATGAGGATGGATCCAAAAAAACCAGCAGGACGATTTTTGAACTGGATTCTCTTTTCGCCCATGAGGAAAGAGGGCTTAAATACCCCAAGAGTCATAAAACCAAAGAAAATAATGAGGATGGCTCCAATTTGACGAATCGCTTGATGATAATCATTAAAAAACTTCCCGACAAACGATGTCCCAAAGCCAATCGCAATAAATATAATAGAGAACCCAACTAAAAAGAATAATGTATGAAGCAGACTTCTTCTTCTCAGCATCACCTTCTCGGATTTCACTTCATCTATACTAACGCCCGTAATATACGATAAAAACGCTGGATAAAGCGGCAGACAGCACGGTGAAATAAAAGAAAGAAATCCTGCTCCAAATGCTAAAAAGTAATTCAAATCTGTCAAAAGAACACCCCCTTCTTACAATATACAATAAGAGATGACAAAATCATTTCATTTTTTTTACATCACCTCAATAAAGATGGTCTATTCTCTTAAAACCTTATATAATTTAATTTGACATCAAGATAATGAATCCTTTAAATTTGAAAATAAACCTTAAAATGGATATAATAGAATCGATTCTTTTTATCAAGATTTGCATGAAAGGAACATGACTTTGGTAAAAACATCATTATTAACTCAAATCGAAGAAAAAAGAGAAGAGCTGATGAAAGTTGTCTTGCATAATGGGATGACATCAACAGTGACCATCGAACATAGCCAGCAGCTAGATCATCTCCTCTTACAATATCAACGACACTTACACTCAAACTCAGCCAACTAATCATACTTCATGATATCAAACATGCCGCACCATTTTTAGAACAGTTGATATGTGTGACCATAAACGAAACAAAAACCTCTGACATAGGGGTTTTTTGTTTTTCACATGCTCTTGACGCCATAATAAAAACCACCTTCCCTGCTTCATTCATGCAAGTACAGTGGTTTTAAGCGTCTGATGAAGGTGAATTGAATAAAGAAAGGACAACGCTTGTCCATTCTTTAAAACCATGTTCCATCTATGATCATAATATCGTACGTATTATTTCGCTTGGTTGTTCATGGCTTTCATCATTTGATTGATTTTCTTCTGGGACGGTTTCATGCCCATTTGCATCATCATCATTCGAAGCATTTGTTCATTAATCGGTGGATTCTTTTTCAAATAGCTCATCATATACTTACGAGCAATAAAGAATCCGAGTGCAACTCCTGCAAGCAGTGCAACAACGCCTACAAGGATGACAACCCATAAATCCATAATTCTTCCTCCTTCATGTTGTCTCGTATAAAGTGTACTAAACAAAAGGCTATTATACAACATTTCACGTTCAATTTTATTTTTTTAAACAAAATTCCTCACTTTTACTGGATTAAGCCACCCGTGCTTCTTTGAACTAAAGTCCATCGCAAGAAAACAAGGGCTGATTTTTCTCAGCACTTCAAAAAACACCGCTTCTGCCTCATAACTACCAGTCGCAGACATTTGGATATACCGGTCTTTAATAATAAATGCTGCGGTTCCTTTTCCATCTGGTAAGGAAGCGCTGTAAATCGAGCCTATTTGTGTATAGTGAATGTTCGTTAAGTTATTCATGAGACGCTGGTGCATATGAAAAGCAGGGATTCGTTTCGTCACATAATCCACTTGCTTCACAAGCATAACTAACTCATCGTCAGTGCGGTTCGTCCAGTGTAATGATTCAAACAAATGAAACAAAATCGATTCTCTGCCAAAATAGTGATGTGCAAATTCATCCTCAATCCAATAAATATAATAATGGCGTTCCATGTCTATCCCTTCCTTTCACATTTCGTCAATCTCATTTATTGCTTGTATTATACAAAAATGTGAAAGAAAGAATTGTCTATATATGAAGCAAGAAGAAACTAGTTTTGTCAAAAAAACAAGAAAAAAGAAAAAAGTTTGCAGAGCGGATGAAAATGCTCTGCAAACAGATAGCAAAAAAGCATGATGCTTGGAGTTCGTTTATTTATTCAGCTTCGCTTTCACTCGGCTGACTACATTGCTGACAGTAAATCCGTATTTCTCGATAATGGTTTCACCTGGAGCAGAAGCACCAAATTTATCAATTGCAATCACGTCACCATCAAGGCCAGTGTAACGCTCCCAGCCAAGTGAAGCACCCATTTCAATCGCAATACGTGCACGTACTGCTTTAGGAAGAACAGATTCTTTGTATTCGTCTGACTGCTGATCGAAGCGATCCCATGCAGGAAGGCTGACAACAGATGCGCGGATACCCTCTTTTTCAAGTGCCTTTTGTGCTTCAATGGCTAAACCAACCTCAGATCCTGAAGCGAGAAGAAGTGCTTCTGGCTGTGCATCAGCTGCTTCAACCACAACGTATCCACCTTTTTCTACTCCCTCATATGCCTTCTCTGGTGCCTGATCAATCGTTGGAAGGTTTTGACGAGTAAGAACTAGTGCTGTCGGTTTATCCGTTGAAGATACAGCTAGTTTCCACGCTGCAGCTGTTTCATTTCCATCTGCTGGGCGGATAACGGAAAGGTTAGGCATCGCACGCAGTGAAGCAAGCTGTTCAACCGGTTCATGCGTCGGACCATCTTCACCAACAGCGATACTATCATGAGTAAAGACGTAAGTGACTGGAAGTCCCATTAAGGCAGCAAGACGAATTGCTGGTCTTAAGTAATCTGAGAAAACAAAGAACGTTCCGCCGAATACACGAAGACCGCCGTGAAGTGCCATACCATTGAGCGCTGCACCCATTGCAAACTCTCTGACACCGAACCAAATGTTTTTGCCGGCATAATTATTTTTACCGAAATCATCTGTGTTTTTAATCGTTGTTTTATTTGATCCAGCAAGGTCAGCAGACCCACCAATAAAGAAAGGTACTTGCTTCGCAATGCCATTTAACACTTCGCCTGAAGATGCGCGGGAGGCAAGGCTTGAACCTGCTTCATAAACAGGAACCTCTTGATCCCAATTTTCAGGAAGCTTTCCTTCAATCGCAAGCTTCAGCTGTGCTGCCAGCTCTGGATATTCTTTTTCGTATTGCGCAAACAGCTCATTCCACGCTGCTTCTTTTTTCTGACCAGCGTCTTTGACAGCTTCTTTGAAATGATCGTACACTTCAGAAGGTACATGGAAATCTTCTTCAAACGTCCAAGAGTAAGCTTCCTTCGTCAGCTTTGCTTCCTCACTGCCAAGCGGTGCACCATGCACACCAGACGTTCCCGCACGGTTTGGCGATCCGAAACCGATCGTTGTTTTCACTTCGATTAATGTAGGTCTGTCTGTGCTTTGCTTCGCCTTTTCAATAGCAGCTGTTACTTCTTCGATGTTGTTGCCGTCTTTCACGTAAAGAACTTCCCAGTTCATCGCTTCAAAACGATTCTTCACATTTTCAGAGAATGAACGATCTAAATCGCCATCTAAAGAAATGTCATTTGAATCGTAAAGAACGATTAAACGGCCTAAGCCTAAATGACCAGCAAGTGAAGCTGCTTCAGAGGAAATTCCCTCCATTAAGTCTCCATCTCCGCAAATGCTGTATGTATAGTGGTCTACAACATGAAAGTTGTCTTTGTTATACGTTTCCGCAAGATGTCTTTCTGCAAGTGCCATTCCTACTGCCATAGCAATTCCCTGGCCTAGTGGACCCGTTGTCGCGTCTACGCCTTCTGTGTGTCCAAATTCAGGATGTCCAGGTGTTTTGCTTCCCCATTGGCGGAATTGCTTTAAATCGTCAATGCTCAGATTGTATCCGCTTAAATGAAGCATGCTGTATAGAAGCATAGAACCATGGCCCGCAGATAAAACAAAGCGGTCTCTGTTAAACCAATTTGGATTTTGCGGACTTACGTTTAAGTGATTCGTCCATAAAGCGTACGCCATTGGTGCAGCACCCATCGGCATTCCTGGGTGACCGGAATTCGCTTTTTCAATTGCGTCTATGGAGAGAGTACGTATTGTTGCAATAGATTTCAATTCAATCGTTTCCATATAAATCCCCTTCCGTATCTTGTGTACACCATTATCATAAATCTACTGTCCTTTTTTCACAACTATTTCACGCTGAAAAAGAAGGATTTTGTCACATTTAGTTTATCGATCACCTAAAAAGTTATGCAAATATGAAAAAAGACGAGAATATTCTTCCCATCTTTTCAAAATTCAAGAAATCACAGCCTTAATGAAGGTTCTGATCTTTTTCTCTTTTTAATTTTTCTGGTGTAACATCGTTTCCTTCAGGGTCAACGATTTTAACAGTTTTAAGTGTATTTTTCATAGAAGAACGAAAAGCTTTCAAATACTCTTCTCTCAACTGCTTTTGTTCTGTTTTTTCAGCGTCTGATAAACCGGTCTCTTTCGACTTTTTTGAAAGCTCATTTATTCTTGCAAGCTGTTCTTTAGAAATCATGACAAACTCCTTTAAAGCATTTTCTCTACATACTACTAAATATCAATCATTTTGACAACAAATCACGCTTTAGGTGGGTAAGGTCTTTTTCGTATTCCTGATACCTTCTATGCACCGTTGCTTTTGAAATGTCAAAACCTAATGCCTGAAGAGTTGCGGCAATTTCAGCGAACGTCATGTTGTTTTTTCTTAATCGAACAATTTCTGAAATCGGGACTTCAATACGTTCACGGCCAGGTGCATGGTCCTGCTGCCTTAAATTCAGTTCAGGCTGATAACCGCGCTCAACAGCCCTTTTCATCCCCCGCTTGATTTTCAGGTTATGAATTTTCCGTTGGTACTCTTCGACAACTCCTACAATCTCAATGACCATTTCATCTGCTTCTGAAAGCTCAAGCTCTCCTCTATGAAACACACTGTATACCTTTACGTTCTCTTTAAATAGACAATGAAGAAGCGCAATTTTTGCTTGTCCTCTTCCAAGACGTGTTTCATCTTGGATCAGAACGGCATCGATTGACTCTTCCTTCAGTGCAGCAAGCATTTCAAACACACCATCACGATCTAGATCGTATCCACTTGCTTTTTCTGTGATGACTTTGACCACATTCATCTTGTGCATGGCAGCTAAAGCCAGCAGTTCTTCTTCTTGTCTTTTCAGCGAGGTTTCCTGCTCTTCTTTCACAGTGCTTACTCTCGCATAAATGATTGCGTTCATGTCTAAAATCGACCTTTCTACTGTACTGTTGCAAGCTGATATACGACTGGATGCTCTTTTTTGACGGGTATGACAAGAATGTCGCCAGGCTGGATTTCAGTTGAAGCAAGATCATTGTGTTCTGTTACCCAGTCAATAAATGCATTTTTGTCGATTGATTTGCTGTCATTTACTTGATCAGCTAACCCCCAAAGAGTATCACCTGATTGAACCTCTATTTTAACATACTGATTTGAATCATTATGGCTTGTGACTGCAATAAGTGAGAGAAATATGCCAACGATGAATGAGAATACCCCAATAAAAATAATAGATTCTTTTAACCTCATAATGTCATCTCTCCTAATAGAATGTGTGTTCGCTCTTTCTGTCTCTCATTATAAATACGAACAAACGTTTCTGTCAAACGTTTTTTCGAACCTATGTTTGTACTGTTAGGAAAAACATGCTATAATTTCTTTAAAATTGACGTTTTGAGGTGCAAAAGATGACGAAGCTATCAAAAAGACAACTCGATATCCTGAAATTCATCAAAGATGAAGTAAAAAGCAAGGGTTATCCCCCATCCGTCCGTGAAATTGGAGAAGCTGTCGGTCTAGCATCCAGTTCAACGGTCCATGGACATTTAGCTAGACTAGAAACAAAGGGCTTAATTAGAAGAGACCCGACAAAACCTAGAGCGATCGAAGTACTAGATGAAGAGGAAATGAATATTCCAAAGAGTGCTGTAATGAACGTTCCAGTCATCGGAAAAGTAACGGCAGGCCTTCCTATCACAGCTGTTGAGAATGTAGAAGAATACTTCCCTCTTCCAGAGACATTTGCTGCACCAGACGAACAAGTGTTTATGCTTGAAATTATGGGAGAAAGTATGATTGATGCAGGTATTTTGGACAAGGACTATGTCATTGTGCGTCAGCAAAGCACTGCTAACAATGGAGATATTGTGGTCGCCATGACAGAGGAAGATGAAGCGACAGTGAAACGTTTTTATAAAGAAGATACACACTTTAGATTACAGCCAGAGAACCCATCAATGGAACCGATTATTTTACAGAATGTGAGTATACTAGGTAAAGTGATTGGCGTATTTCGAAATATTCATTAAAAAAAGCCGGTATTCATCAGCTGCTGATGAGAACCGGCTTTTTCTTATGCACAAGAATATGCAAGAATACTTGAGCTTGGGAAGGAACCAAATGTAAAGTTCGGCCATATAAAGCCAGTTGTTCGGCCAAAAGGCTGTGAGGAAAGAACGAACATTAAAAATACTTGGCCGTTTCTCAAAAGCACAATTGTCCATCTTCTATTACATCCTGCTGCAAATTGTACAGTTTGATGGCCTCCGCCTACACCTTGCCCAGATATAAACGACTGCATACTTTGAGGATGAGAGAGTGCTTGCTGATACTGCGAAATGATATGCTGCGGCGGTGCTGGCGGTGCTGAGTGTCCGCCTGAACCTTGCCCTGGTAAAGTACCTCCTCCTCCGATTGGAAACCCAGGAAACCCTCCACCTGAAGGAATACCAATAGATGGAAATCCCTGCATCTGTCTATCATATGAGTACCCATTCCACACACCTTCATACGGATGATACATAATAAACACCACTTTCCTTAGACATTCATCACGACAGTATATGTCATAAATAAAAAAGAGTGTTAAATGTCTAAATAGAAATTTTTCCAAAAGACGTTTCGTTCTTCTTTAGAACGGTTAAATAATGATTAAGAAGAAAAATAAAAAAATGAAAACTTTTTGTCTCCCTCAAACGTTATATAATTAGAAACAAAAGAAATAAAAAACATTTAGTTTTAATACTTGTAATATCTCTGTAATTATTGTAACATTTGTAACATAAGAAGTTTTCATTGAGAAAAGGAGGCAATCGCCTTGAAAAAATTATTTGTTTTATTAACTGCTATTATGCTTATGATCTCATTACAAACAACAACATTGGCCGCTTCCAAGAAATCAGCCGCTTTGACAAATAAAGAAGCGTTACATATTGCCCTTGATGCAAGAGAACATTTTTGGAGTGCAATGTCAGGCTACAAAATTAAAGACCATTCTAATGTCAAATTAAAATCATTTACCTATAAAGATATGACGTACAACTATCTTTCTAAAACATTTGATACAAAGAAAAAATTAAACAGCTACCTATCTCAAGTTTTCACTCAAGATGCCATCAAACATGGTTTAAAAGATTATCAGTTCATTGTTCATAAAGGCAAAATGGCTGTTCCAGTCGGTGATGGAGACAACATGCTCAATTGGGAAAAAGCCACACCTAAACTTGTTTCTAAAAAACAAACGGTCCGCACATATGAATTTACTGTCCCAACACTTGATGGACGCAAAGTAAAACGAACTGTTACGTACGAAAAAGTACAAAAAAATTGGAAAGTCACACAAATTGACGCTGTCATCTAAATATAAAAACCAGGCCTTTCATCGGCCTGGTTTTTATATTGAAGAAAATTCAGTCATACGGTCCAGCGCGTGAGCAAGTGATGATGCCGTGCGAAATTCATTAAAAGGAAGCCCGAGCTGCACTGCTGTTTGGGCAATTTCTGGTCTAATCCCTGAAATGGTCGTCTCTACTCCAATTAACCGAAGTGACGTGACAAGATCAAAGATTTGATGAGCCACCATTGTATCAATCATGACCACACCCGATAAATCAATACATAAATGCTGAACACTTTTTTGTGAGCACTGTTTTAGCGTATTTTCTAAAATAATCTTTGCTCTCGCTGTATCAATGTCACCTACTAATGGCAATAACGCAATCTGGTTTTTTAAGACAATTACCGGTGAGCTCAATTCGTAAATCATATCTCTTTGAGCCACGAGTTTTTCGGTTGTATTTTTCACATATTGCTGGATAAACACATGGATTGAAATATTAAACGCTTCGGAAATTAAATCATACCAATAAAAGATGCGGTCTATATCAATTTCATCTTGACGCTGTTTGATAAATTCTTTTAAGTAATGCAGAACCACTCTTTGATTGGACATGTATTCTCTCACGACATAATCTAATGGTGTATTTAAATGCTTTGGGTCACTGGCTAAATCCTCAGACCATTTTTTAAATTCAGTATGTAAATACGTCTTATCTTCAATAATAGCTCGTATAAAATGCTGGTAATAATCTTGATTCTGCCGTTTTAGCTCTGCTATGATGCTGGAATCTGTTGAACGATATATGGAATCTGGATCATCGTCCTCAATTGATTCATACCATGTTTCAGTCAGCTTCTCTGCATGCTGCATAAAAAAATCGTATAATGCACGGTTCTTATCCATAAGCAAATGTCCCTTCACATTTTCTTCTTGTCAGTCTTTGTACCTTATAGATTGATTGTACCACTGAACCTTTTGACCCTGCTAGCTCGAATAGGCTCTGATGATAAACAAAAGAGCCCCCCGCTCTAGGGAGACTCGTTCCGATTTATTTCACAATGAATAATATTCTTTTCCCATCAGGAAACCCGCTGATTTGATGCCCGACCCATGAGCCTGCTCCCCTATTATCAGATGGACTGACATATTGTACGCTTGCGCCTTTTCCTCCCTCAAGACAAACTGCCATTGGCCATTCATCCCGGTCAAAGCCAGGTTTTGTCGGAATTCCTTTTAATGATTCTTGCCTGCGGGCATCTGCTCCATTTCGGTCAATGGTACACACATCTGAATGCCCTTTTCGAATGGCTTCTTGAATATGAGTGCCTGTTTCAGGGTACCTTTCCTTTGGAAATTGAACGACATGATCATATCGATCAGCCCCTTTTGCTGCCTGCTTCTCTCCAAATCCACCTAACAACGTGCCCATCCATATCACAAAACATAAGGCGACAGCAGCGATCCAGCCTTTTCTCATCTTCAAAAGCGCGTGACCTCCTCATCCATCTTAAGCATCATCTTGACTTGAAGGAAATGTGTCATTTTAATGTATGAGTGGTGCGCAGATGACATGAGAAAAAAATGATAAGGCTCTCAATCTCAAATCTCTCAGGTTAGAAATATGAATCCTATCAAATCGATTCATACAAAAAAGCTTGTCCCCTATGAAGGAAACAAGCTCTATTTTTTATTGCGCTTTCGCATAGTTTATAAACTCAACAAAGGCAGCTGTCGCTTTCGGCCCGCCATTTATCGTTCCGTTTGAATACCCAGCGTTATGAACTCCAACGATTTGCTGGTTCTGATCCAGCATGGCAGAACCTGAATTTCCGCTGAATGTATCAATCGTATAGTACGCTAGATTCGTATCTTCTCTCGTCACAGGACCCGACATCTCCCACTGTGACACCTTGCCAGTCGATCTCATTTTATCTCCAGGATATCCTGAGATTTTAATGGTTGTCCCAGTCAAGTTTGTCACCTGGCGGATGGATCGGTAGCCGACCGTATTGCCAATGTTCGTATCGGTTTTAATCACGGCAAAGTCATATTGGCTTGCACCAGTATTAATATACCCGCTTGGCACATAGAACTCCGTCATTTTTGCAGAACCGTTCACCGCAGTACTATCATTCATACCAGGATATACAGTTCCTTTCTCACTATAGCTTCTCGATGCTGTATTGTACACGCAGTGTCCGTTTGTCAAAATTTTGTTAGGAGCAATGAGTGTTCCCGTACAGCTTGAGCCGCCAAATGTAATATAAGCAATCGAATTGTATGGAGCCACTCTTGTATTTGCTACTTTGGTTCTACCATCGTCTCCAATGACGACTTTTGTTTGAAAATCTTTTAAATATTTTGATAGTGGTTTTACTTTTTCGCCAACAGTAGAAGAAAGATCATCCACTTTGTCAAAGGATGAGGGGGCTTTCGTATCATTGTGGAAATCACTTGAAGAAATCACTTTTCCATCAGAAGTCACCATATCATAATCAGACGTTAGTACTGAATCCGATGTGGCATGGGCAAAACTAGGCACACTTAAAGCACCAAAAATGAGAAGAGAAGGGAGTAACATTTTCACCTTTTTCATCATATTCCTCCTTTATGTCCTATATCAAAAATGATACGATTGTTTCATATTGGAGTAAATGAGAGAATATTCTTATTTTTTACAAAATATTTCATTTTTAAATTAGGTGTTTTGTATCTTCCCACCCCTTCATTCTATCGATCTCTTTCTATGAGAATAGAAAAAAACCGCCTAATTGGCGGTCTTTCCTTTTGTCAGCTCCACACATCTTTTACATATCTATTGTCATTTGCAAGGGCTGTCAGCCAATTTTCAGCTGTTTCCTTTGAGCATTGTTTCTCGTTTTGATAGAGATCGATTAGTGTAGCCTCTACATCTGGGGCCATGACTTTTCCGTCTCCGCACACGTAAAGGTAGGCACCTTGATCAAGCAATTCGATGAGCATGCCGCCTTCTTCTTTCAACAAATGCTGGACATATACTTTTTGCTCATCGTAACGAGAATAAGCACGATGGATATGGATAACTCCTTTTTGCGCGGCAAGCTGCATTTCATCAAAATATAGATCATCTTCCTCAGGGTGACGGCAGCCAAAATATAGGTGGGCTTCGCCTAGCTGCTTCCCTTCCTTCTGCCACACTTCTCTTGCCTGAACAAATCCTCTAAATGGAGCGATTCCTGTACCTGGTCCAATCATAATCATCGGTATGTCTGATGAAGGGGGCAGCTGGAATCCGTCTTGTGCTTCATGCAGGAAGCAGGCTACTTCTTCCCCTTCTTTCAGACCACATAAATAGGTTGATGCGACTCCGGCATATTCTCCGCTGCCGCTCCATGCTTTACCTTTGACAACTGCCACTGTGATACTGACTTTTTCTTCATCTACCTTTGGCGAGCTAGAGATCGAATAATAACGCGGCTTCAAACCTGGTAAAAGCGCCAAAAAGTGTACAAACGGCAGCTCGCACGCTTCATATTGATCTAATAAATCCAGCATGGTTACTCGTTTCTTTAAAATGGCTTCTTGATATGCTTCACCAGCCATTTCTTCAAGCTCCACGCGGTGAGGCGGACATACCGTATGTGCTGCGAGCTCTCTTAGCTGTGTACGTGTCGCAGGCTCTTGAAGCTCAACATGTGAGGCGAGTAATTCTTTGATTGGAATCGGCTGATCTAATGGTAAATGACTTGCCTCTTTCTCAGATGAAAGCTTAATATGCTGCTCTGGATTTAGTTTAAAGCGGCGGGTCACACGCTCAACGAGTGCATCACTATTTTCCGGTACAACCCCAATATGATCCCCTTCTTTGTATGCTTTTCCAGCAGGCAATTTCAATTCAATATGTCTTGTCTGCCTCGTGCTTGTTTCTGATTGTAATTCTTCATTTTTCAATACAACAGCTGAAAAGGCATCATATATTTTAGCTACAGGACGCTCCACTAGCTCATTCGTATAAGCAACTGATAGGTTTGGTTTTTCCTTCCCCTTTTCTTGGAAGGTGAGCTTAAATTCTTTTGCAAGCTGTTCAAAGACAGTTTTCTGGAAGATTTCTTTATCCTCATCCATATCACCGCCTGCATCACCTTCTCCTAAATCAGCTACACGTTTGGCTCCTTTTCTTTCAAGAGCTTCATCAATCAGACGGGGGATCCGCTGGTACGTACTCGCCCAGTTTCGATCTCCGCATCCAAAGACCGCAAATGTCACGTTTGATAAATCCTGCTCCTCATCCTGCGCCAGCCAATCCACAAATTGCTTCGCATTGTCAGGCGGATGTCCGTTGTATGAAGCGGACACGATGAAGACAGCACCTGTATTTGGCAATTGGCGTGTAAAGTCATCAAGCGGCGCAGTGGTCACATCGAACCCTTTTGCTTTCCCATCTTCAGCCAATTCGTTCGCTATTTGCTTTGCCGTACCAAGATTTGATCCGTATAAAACTAGCAGCGGTGTACCGTGACTCGCCACTTTTGACTCATGAGATTTGGTGCTTTTCTTCGATTCTTCTTTCGGTGGTGCCATAAAGAATTGCTGCTTCCTTGGCCGCACTTTGATTTTAAAATCGTTAGGTTTAATTGTGAGAGATTCTTTTAAATCAAGCTCATAAGATGTGTGATCAATTAACTCTAAATTGTGCAGGACCATCGCGAGAACCATCGTAGCTTCATGCAGGGCGAACTGCATACCGATACATGCACGCTGTCCATTCCCAAAAGGCTTGTAGGCATGTTGCGGGATTTTCTCAGGATGTGTAAACCGCTCTGGTTTAAATTCTTCAGCATCCTCGCCCCATACCGCTGGATCACGGTGTAATTTAGGGAGCAGAACAGAGACACTTTGATTTTTTTGAATCGGATATTTTCCCCCGATTACTGTGTCCTCTTTCGCATAAAGAGAGAACGTAGGCGCTGTTGGCCAGAGGCGGAGAGCTTCATTTAACACCATACGAGTGTAGCTTAGCTTTTGCACCTGTTTAAATGCCGGAAGCCCGCCCTGCAGCACCTCATCTGCTTCTTGGACGGCTTTCTTTAATTTCTCTGGATTCTTCAGTAAGAAATAAATCGCAAATGATAGCAGCCCGCTTGTTGTTTCGTGGCCTGCAATTAAGAAGGTGATGATTTGATAACGGATATTTTCATCGGATAAACGTTCACCTGTTTCAGGGTCCTCTGCATGCAGCATAAGAGACAGTAAATCATCGCCCGCTTTATCTTGTTTTCTTCGTTCCTGAATAATGTCATCTACTAATTGCTTCATAAAATCGACATGCTGGTCAAATTCTTTTCTTCTTTTGATCATGAGTTTATCTGCAATTGGCAATCGACTCGACTGCTCCATTGCTTCATTTAAGCCTTTCAGCATGCTGTCGATGAACGGATGCTGATTTTCTTTATAAAAGCTGTTAAAGCGAAAATCAAAACCGCAAAGGCCGATCGTATCTAAAGTCAGCTTTGTCATATCCTCAGCTACTTCAATTTCTTCATCGCGGCCTGTTCTTTGCCATTTTTGCACAAGCTGTGTGGCAATATCGAGCATCATCTCATGATAGCCCTTCATGGCCTGCTGGCTGAATGCAGGCATCAAAATTTGATGAGCCTTTCTCCAGTTCGGTTCTTCTGTCCAGCTTGTAAATAGTCCGTCCCCTGCAAATGCTCTTACTTTACTCAGACTAGTTCCAATAAATTTATCAAAACGGCTTTCGTCACATACTTCTTTGACAAGTTCATGGCTGGAAACAAAAATACTTGTTGCATTTGAAAATTCAAACTGAAAGATCGGCCCTAATTCATCTGCCAGCCGCCAAAAGGTTTGAGCAAGCTCCCCCTTTTTTATATGGGGAATATTTTTAAAAGGTCCGTATGTTTTTGGTTTTGGAATGATTGATGTTTGCTTCATATGCCCACTCCCTTTATTTCTTTTAAGATGCAACGCTGATGGCACGCCATAAACATTGCTCAATTTCCTCCAAAAATTCAATCGTTGGCTCTATTTCTTCTGCAAGAATTTGTTTATGCAGCTGCACAAAAGCACCAAATACAATAGATAAAATGGTTCTGCCTGAGAGGTTTGGGTGAATCCCATCCTTTTTCCCTTCTTCAAAGATAAGGAATAGCTCATGTAACAAATGCTGCATTTTCTCTTTGCTCGTCTCGTCTAAGTAATGGGACCGTTTATCAATCTCTAAGAAATACAGCCCGCTTGGATTCTCCTTTGTAAACAAAACTAAGCAATAAAATACATGCTTAAAGTACGCCCGAATACTTAACTTTGGATCTGGACTGTTTGTGTTCATTTTTTCGATAAATGCCGAAAGGCTGCGCTGGTACAAAATATTGACGAGTGCCTCCTTGCTGTCGAAATAACGGTAAATGGTGCCCGCTCCGACGTTTGCTCTTTTTGAAATCATCGGCATTGTGGTGCCATCAAAGCCTCGTTCAATAAATAGTTCCAGCGAAGCCTTCATGATCTGTTCTTGTTTATCAGTCACTGCTGGCATTTCATCCCCTCCTTTTAAAACGTAGGAATGAACGTTCATTCCGTTTGTGGTATATTATATTAATATTTTAATTTCATCTATTTATACTTAAACATACTTATTTTACTCCGTCACTACATTTTCTGAAAATAATAATAATTGAGAAATGATACCTAGTCGCATGACATCCAAAGGACTTATAAAGATTGTCAAATGTGTGTCATGCAGGTGTCATCAGCACTACACATTCATTCCTGATCGATTGGGGAATGAATATGGTCGTCATATGTATCAATATATAAGCTTCCATTACTTGAACGGACAGCATAAACAATGTCCTTTAAGGACAGCTGCCTTTTTTTCAGCTCTTCTTCTATCCATTGCTCTGTTAATTGATTTTCTTGTATGTTTTTTTGGATGAGTTTCCCGTCCATGATGACTTCAATCGGCATATAACGCTCTGCCTCCATGAATAAATGAAGGTCCTTCCGCGTGACTTTTTCAAACGAAGGGTATTTTTTCACTGACATATGCCCATCTGTTTCAATCATTGCAAATTCAACTTCGCTAATATCAAAAATGTCTTTTTCTCTCAGCTGCTGATTTAAATAATCAAGGGTATATCTCATCCCTTTCATATTCCCCTCAAGAATTTTTCCATTTTGTATGACAAGTGTTGGTTTACCCGCCATCAACCCTCTTATCTTCCGGCTTCTTAATGCAAGCAGGGAAATCACATAAATAATCATGACAAGTGACACAAAGGAAATCGTTGTGTGCTGAAGCGGGAGCGTTGTATTAAACGCCAGGTTCGCTGCAATTGAACCTAAGCTGATGGCTGCTATAAAATCAAAAATATTCATTTGCGCAATGGTTTGTTTCCCTAAAAGACGTGCTCCTCCAAATAAAATCGCAAAAGCAAACATCGTCCGAAGAATGACTTCAATATGGTCAGACATGCAAGTATCCACCTTTCAATTGCATCAAAAAAAGCCTTTTCCTTAGAAAAGACTCTTTGTTAGACTATGCATTTATTTCATCATTATTCAATTGGGCAGTACCGCTTTGTTCAAATTGTGATCGCAGTTCAATAATTGAGCTATTCCTCACATGATCTGCTTCTTGCTCAAGAAGCCATGTATAAAATCTTGCTTGCTCCGCTGTCTGCAAAGCCTGCATATATTTTTGCGAGGAACGCTTCTCTACAACGCGCTGCTTCATCCCCCGCATCTGCTTCCAGAATTGATAATAAGGGAGCTTGAGTTTGGTCATAAAGCCTTGATCATCCTCAATGACATACCCCTCTTCTTTAATTGTATTATCATGGGAGACCGCCTGATACCATTTATAAAAAGACGTCCAATCATGGAAAACAGCCACTTCCTGCTTGCAGGATATTCCAAGCTGTTCACTTAATCTTTTCACTTCAGCGAATGGTGCTTTTTCATAGCTTAACTGCCGCTTCACAATATCAAGTAAAATGAGTTGATCTTGTTCATATGTGATAATATGCGGATCTTTTTCTGGCAAAATGACTTCAAACACAAGAGATACATGGTGGTCACGGACATATGATTTAATGTAATCAGCCTGCACGTCACTGAAGGTCTTATCAAATAGCTCTTCGACCCAGGAAGCATGCTGATTTTGTTTCACATGTGATGTATACGATTTGGATGTAAACACCAATTCATCTTCCATTTCATTATACCCAACAGTTCCTAAGTATCCATTTGCTTTATCATATACGGTGACAGGGAATTGCAGATGGTTCACTAAATGCTGCATTCTTGTCTCCGGACGCTCATCAATGTTAAAAAATTTATTGTAGCTTCTAGACACAATCTGCTTAGAAACCATATTGACAAACAAACCTCTTGCTTTCACATTCACATCATCCCATTGCCGTTCACTAAAAGCCTTTTTCGTAAAATTAAAAGATGAAATATGGTGCGGAAGTTTTAATTCCTGTACGTATTCATGCTGATCTAAATGAGCTAAAAAATCATCCAGTGAAATATCTGGCTGAACAGCAGCCGATTGTTTTTTCTCAGACGCTCTGTAGACTGGATTGTCAATTTCATGAGTCTCAATCCCGTCAGCTGTGATTTTCAACACCCGCAGCTGCCCCCCAAATTCAACCTGACCTTCTAGGTTATAAGACCTTTCCGCTGCGTGAATAGGCAGTCTGTATAAATTGCGATGCCCGTGAATTTGGATGATATTCAGCCCAGCCGTATTTTGAACAAATAAGTGATCAATATCATCTGAATATTCTCCTACGCCGTGAATGAGCTGCTGTGTTGAGACATGCAGAAGTTCTTCTGGCAAATGAGCGAGCCCGCCATGTGTAACAAGAAATGTCTGATCATGGTACGTAAAATAAGTAAGCTGATGAAAGGTTCTGACAAACTTTCGTACTTCCTTCAAATCAAAGTTTGCTGCTTCGATTTCAGGCACAGTATGACGATTAAACATATTACTTCTGACTTTTTCACCATGTGCAAACCGGTATAAATGCTGATCATGATTGCCTTCAATGACGATGACATTCCGGCATTCTCTATGGGCGATCATCCATTCTAATACTTCTTTGTTTTCTATTCCTCTATCAAGCAAGTCACCTGCAAAGATATAAAGTTCGTTTTCTTTGATGTCTCCTTGCAAATAGGTGGTAAGTGCGGTGTAACAACCGTGAATATCTCCGAAAACATGAATGGCCTCATATTGATCAAAGGATCGAGGCTGATAAGTCATCACTTGCGGATAATCCTCCGGCTGCAAAACAGTCACCCATGACGGGACCTTTTCTGTTTTTAACCGCTCGTTCATTTGATACAAAACAGATTCCCGCACCACTTTGTGAGATTCACGTGAGCGATTTTGCAAAAGAGCTGTTTCAAGGGGTACCTGCGTGAAATCGACGACATACACCCTGTAACGATAAGATGTCGCTAAAGACTTGTATTGAGAAATCGATTTACTAGAAATATGTGTCGCATCAATCACAGTAAAGTCTCCGCGCTCCATACGGGCTGTGAGTAGATCGAATAATAAAGACCAAACTTTGTGGTCATGCTTGCTTGAAATGTCTAGTTTCCCATTGACTGATAGCTGCGGCGGCTGAGTTAACAGCCGGATTTGATCCGCTGATAAAGTGTAAGGCTCTAAGCCTTGTTCTTTGATCCATGTTGATTTACCTACGCCTGGGAGACCTCGTAAAAGGACTAAAGTTCTCATATTGGTTCTCCTTTAATGAGTGATATTTTACCTATTATAGATAAATTATGGATAAATCTCAATCTTTTATTGATTATGGTAATATATAGGTAGAAAAGGAGGTTTTACGTATGTCTAATGGAGAGAATGTGGCATTCAACATGGGAGATCTTCTATTTCAAGTGTTCTCTCTTATATTCATTGCCTTTATTGTGACAATCATTGTCATCGCGTTTCGCATGATCAGAAGAAAACGAATGGAATTGAAAAAAATCGAGGCAAGATTAAACAAAGTAATTGAAAAAAACGATTTAAAAGAGTAAAAAATCCGGAAGTTAACCGGATTTTTTTGTTTTCATCACGATACCTTGACGCTGCTGCATCAAAAAGAAAAAGACGCCTAAAAGAACAAGCAGACCGCCAAGCATTTGAAGCAGCGTGACTTTCTCTCCAAGCAGCCATACAGCAAGGATCGTTGCCCCAACAGGTTCACCTAGAATACTCATTGAAATGGTAGTCGCATTAACATAAGTTAATAGCCAATTATTAATGACATGAGACATCGTGGGAATAATGGCGAGCAATAAAAAGATTCCCCACTCTTTACCCGGATAGCCTATAAATGGAGTTTGCTGAAGCAGGTTGAATAAAATTAAAAAAAGACCGGCAAAACCAAATACACAAAAACTATAAATCCAATGAGATATTTTTCTTACAGCCTGTTGGCCTATTAACAAATAACAAACAACAGCGATCACACTCAAAAAGGATAAAAGATCTCCTAAGATGGCTTCCTTGCTATGACCAATATCTCCCCAGCCTATCATGAGGGCACCAACAATCGCTGCACACATCGTCAATAGAGCAGACATCGTCGTTCGTTCACGGAAAATGAGGAATCCGCCTAATAAGGAGACCATTGGCTGAAGGGCGATAATAATGGTAGAGCTTGCCACTGTCGTCAGCTTCAGTGAGCCAAACCATAACACAAAATGGAGTCCTAAAAAGAAGCCTGACATACATAAGAAAAACCAGTCTCTGCGCTTTATCGAGAGAAATTCTTCTTTTCTTGGCAAGATAAACGGCAGCATGAGAGCCGCCGCAAAAATCATTCGATACATACTTAAAATAGCAGCAGGTGCATTTGACCATTTCACAATGATTGCAGAAAACGAAATGGCAATAATTGAAATCACAAGCGGCAGTGCAATTGATTTCGTTTGAGCAGTTGTCTTCATTTCCATTAGCAGCTTCCTTTACATCAGCAGTAGATGAGCAGTTCATCTTGTATGTCGTCATCTTACTATGTCCATTCACCTAGTGGCAAGATGATTTTTTAAAACTGGCGTGAGCTTTTTGGATGGAAAAAACGCCCTTTTCATAGGGCGTTATTGTTGTTTATTCTGAAATCAATTCACGAATTCTCTCTTCAATAGGTGTTAACGGCCGGCCTAGTAATGTTTCGAAATCTTGGCTTTCGACAGCTAAAGCACCATCGCGTATGCCGCTTTGAATGGCTTTGACAAATGGCACTGCTTCTTTTGGTACACCATTTGAAGCTAAAAAGTCTCCAAATGTGTCTACATCTATTTTTTCTACTTTGATTTCTTTTCCACTCACCTTACTAACAATTTGTGCAAGTTCACTATGCGTCCGAAGAGGTCCTGACAGTTCATATATCTCCTGATCATGTACGGGAAGTGTTAACGCATTTGCTGCCGCTTCTGCGTAGTCATTTCTTGTTGCCCAGCCAACCTTTCCTTCGCCAATAGGGCTTAAAAATGGTGCGCCGCTGACTGACGCCAGAATCGTATCTTTTTCGTTTTCAACATACCAGTTGTTTCTTAAAAATACATGAGGAATGCCAGAGGCCAAAATGGCTTCTTCTGTTTTGGCATGGTCATTTGCAAGGACAAGCTGACTCTCTCTTGCATTGACAACACTTGTATAAGCAATAAACCTCACATTTGCTGCTTTCGCCGCTTCAATTGCTGCTTTATGCTGCTCGACGCGGTCACCATCCGCTGTTGAAATGATCAACAGACGATCAATGCCCTTAAATGCTGATGTCAGGGTGTCTGGCTGAGTAAAATCTCCATGGCGTACATCCACCCCTGCATCCTTCAAATGTGCTGCTTTTTGCGGATTTCGAACACTGACTGAAATTTGTTCAGCCGGTACTTTTGTGAGCAAATGCTTGACGACGAGCGATCCAAGTTGTCCCGTTGCGCCTGTTACTAATAATTTCATTTGTTGACCTCCTCATTTTTCGTTCAACGGTGATGTGCATTCGTTATAACCGAAATGGTTACAACAAAGGTGTAAAAAAAGCTCTAAAGTACGAGCTTTTTTATTCCGCCTCTGTTAATAATTGCTGAATTGTCACTTGCTTTAGGTGATTCTCAAGTGCAGCTTGTGCTTCTTTTAGTTCATGACGCAGTCTCGTATCCATCGCTTGACCAATCGGGCATGCGATGACGGGCTGATGAAAGTTAAATAATTCTTCATCCTCGCTTACATCTACAGCACGGTACACATCTAACAGCGTGATGTCCTCAGCCGGTCTTTTTAAATAAGCACCGCCTACTCCGCGGCGAATTTCAATGAGACCCGCCCGTTTGAGCATTGCCATCATTTTTCGAACAATGGCTGGATTTGAATTCACGCTCTCTGCAATAAAATCACCTGTACACTCTTTTTGAACACCTGCAATAAATGACACAATATGAACAGCAATCGGATACCTGCTGCTAATTTGTTTCACAATCTTTCACCACCGTTGTAATCAATATAGTTACAATGAGTGATTTTGTCAATCAATAAACGGATTTTTCTTTCGATCCCAGTCCTCATATGCCATGATATCGTAGTTTTCTTCTGTATCAAGTTCAAGCGGGGCCATGCATTCAAGCAGATTCTCATCTGGGTCAAGAAAATAGATCGCTGCATGAAATTGCGGCGGATTATCGAGAACTAAAGGCTGCTTTTCTTCTGGAAAACCAAACATTGGGTGAATGCTGATCCCTTTTTCTATCAGCCAGGCTTTGATCTGTTCGATGCTGGATGTTTTAATTTGGAAGGCTACATGTCGAGTTGCTACGTGATATGGAATAGTGGACATATCTGCCTTCCATATGCCAAGCCAGCTCTTTCCTTTCTCAATCCATAAAAAGGCTACTCTTTCATTCTCATGAGCAAGCGTCAATCCCAATTTTTCATAAAACGCAATAGATGTCTTCAAGTCACTCACAGGTAAATGTGCTTCATACAGTCCTTTTATCATCATCAAAATCACTCCTTTTCTACCTTCTATTCTGCGGGAATTGATGAGATTCTGCTTCAGCAAAACGATGTATTTTATCTCCAACATTAGTTTGAGAGAACTTGTATGTTTGATCCATTACAGATGGGGGAAGGTGTTCAAATAAAAGAAAGGAGCGGTTCATATGCCTTGGACGATGAACGATTATCCAGCTTCATTTCAATCATTAGACAACGTCATTCGAAAAAAAGCGCTTGAGATTGCCAATAAAATGATTCAGGAAGGCTATGAGGAAAATAGAGCCATTCCCATTGCAATCAGTCAAGCGAAAGAGTGGAAAAAGAACGCAACGGAGAAAGAGGTAGAGAATTTTTCATCTCATGGTTCTGTCAAACCTTCAGAGAGCAGCAGCTCCGCAAGACCAGAGCTCATGGATCATGCGCAGCATGTAGTGAAACACGAGGAAGGCTGGGCGATTCAAACAGAGAAAGCGAAACGAGCAAGTGAGGTCAAAGAAACAAAACAAGAAGCAATTGACCGGGCAAAGGAGATTTCAGCTAATAAAGGAACTTCCGTTGTCATTCACCGAAAAGACGGGACGATTCAGGACGTGTTAAAGCCGCAATAAGACCGCTTGTCAGCGGTCTTGTTTTATGCATTCTTTTCTTTTTTCGCTGGTGTTTTTCTTTTCTTAGGCGCTGCTTTTTTCGCTTTGGCTGGTTTTGATCGGTCGATCGAAGCCTGTAGTGCGGCCATTAAATCTGTCACATTGGCTGCAGGATCTTTTTTGCCTGTCGTTTCTGGCTGAACGGTATGTTCTCCAGATATTTTATCGCCAATTAAATTCATCAGCTGTTCTCTGTATTCATCTTGATATGCTGCTGGATCGAATGTCGTGGTCAGCTGCTCGATTAAAAGGAGTGCTGTATCTAACTCTTTCTTGACAATGTTCTCCTCTTGGGGGATATTCGGCACATCTGATACTTGTCTAATTTCGTCAGGGAAATGAATGGTTTCCATCAGCAAAATATGTTCATAGCACCTTACGATTGCTAATTGCTCCTTTGAGCGGATCATAATTTTTGCGACACCAATTTTCCCCGATTCCTCTAAAGCTTTTCTTAATAATGAATAAGCCTTCGCTCCGCCGGTATCCGGTGATAAGAAGTAACTTCTTTCGTAATAGATTGGATCAATCTCCTCAATCTTTACAAAATCAATGATTTCAACGGCTTTTTCTTCATTTTCTTTTCGCAGCTTTTCCAGTTCTTCATCGTCCAATTCAATAAATTTATTTTTCGCATATTCATACGCCTTCACAATTTGTTCTGGCGCTACTTCTTCACCGCAATTGGCACATACTTTCTTGTAGTTAATGGGCGTGTGACACTCTTTATGCAGCTGTCTTAATTTAATGTCTTTGTTCTCTGTAGCGGTAAACAGCTTGACTGGAATATTGACCAATCCGAAACTAATGCCGCCTTTCCATACTGTATGCATCGCGATTCCTCCGTTCTTTTCTCCTTACTATGTAATGTTTTCATCAGACTTATGTATGTGAATGAAAATTTCATCCCACTCTAAGAACACATGATATAAGGAAGTGACATGCACAATGAAACCTATGCGATTAACACCTGCACATGATATACCTGCCGGTGCAGACTGGGTGTATGAATTAAAATATGATGGCTTTCGGGCTATTCTTGTATGGGAAGAAGACGGGATTCGTTTAGAAAGCAGGACCGGAAAACGGCTAAATAAGCAATTTCCTGAAGTGATGGATCAATGCGAACAATTAAGAGAACAATTTGCTCCTTTTTTACCGCTGACACTTGACGGAGAATTGGTCTTTTTACTGAGTGAACAGCAAAGCGAGTTTGCGAAAGTTCAGCAAAGAGGCAGGCTGAAAAACAAAGAAGCCATCCAAAGACAGGCTGAACGATTTCCATGTCATTTCATTGCATTCGATCTATTAAGCTGCAAAGGGAAACCTCTCGTTGATTCACCGTTGATGGAAAGAAAAAATCAGCTGCAGCAATTATTCCAAGAAGCAAAGCTCCCCTCATCAGTTCAACTTGAGCACCCTTCCCTTTTGCAGGTCATTCATACAGACCCAGACTCTGAATACATGAAAAACGTGATGACAACGTATTTAGCAGAAGGACTAGTAGCGAAAAAAAAGATGAGTAAATGGCATGACAATACTCGTTCAAAAGAATGGCTGAAAATGAAAAACTGGCGGTATGTCTCTGTCATTGTCACCCGTTTTGACAAAGAAAATGGCTATTTTCAAGGTTCCATTTATCAAGATTCGGCTCTCATCGAGGTTGTCCAATTCAAGCATGGTTTTTCTAAAGAAGAAGAACAAACGCTGCGTACACTATTTCAGACAAAAGGCCAGTTAACAGGAGGATCATTATACGAAATCCCTCCTTCTATCGTTGCCAGCATTGCTTGTATATCCTTTGATGGATCGGCGTTAAGAGAGCCGCGTTTTTCTTCCTTTTTACTAGATGCTGATCCAGCAGCATGTACATTTCAGCAAATGCTCAAACAGCTGTATCCGCTCCCTGCTGCTATAGACGTCACCCACCCTGAAAAACCGATTGTCCCGGCTCTTCAACTAAACAAGGCAGATTACTTACTTTATTTAAGACAAGCGGCTCCCTACCTTTTGCCCTTTTTACGTGAAAGGCGTCTTACTTTAATTCGGTATCCGCATGGCACTGGAGACGAATTCTTTTATCAAAAGTCGACACCTGATTATGCGCCGGATTTTGTTTTAACAGATGAAGTTGATGATATTTCTTATACGGTCTGTAATGATCCTCGTACGCTTCTTTGGCTTGGCAACCAGCTGGCGATGGAATTTCATATCCCTTTTGAGACAAGAGATACGGATCGACCGACAGAAATCGTCTTTGATCTAGACCCGCCATCTGTAAATGAGTTTCATCTAGCCATAGAAGCTGCTAAACGAATCAAAGCGCTTTTAGACGGGCTTTTTCTCACAGCCTTTATTAAAACAAGCGGAGGTAAAGGGCTTCAAGTCTATATTCCTTTAAAGAAAAACGCCTTCACATACGAAGAAACAAGACAATTCACCACGTTCATATGCCAATTTTTATGTGAGCAAGCACCGGATCTTTTTACTCTGGAACGTCTTAAGAAAAAACGCGGCAATCGCTTGTATTTAGACTACATTCAGCACGATGCTGGGAAAACAATCATCGCTCCGTATTCTCCAAGAGGAAATGAGCTTGGACTTGTTGCGACACCCCTTGAATGGGACGAACTCTATCATGATGAGCTTCATCCTTCTCTTTTTACGATGCCGGCTGTGATAGAGCGTTTAAAGGAAAAGGGCGATCCGTTCCGCCGCATGAGGCACCTTGTGAATGATGATGCTTTTAGACAAGTCTTACATCAGCTTGCACACATGTGACCATCTCATCAGATGGACATTTGCGGTCATGAAGCGTTACACTTATTCATTAGAGAGAAAGAAAGGGATGACTATTTTGACCGCACATTCATTTCGAAATACAGCTTTGATTTTCTTATGTCTTTCCGCAGGAATTGTGGATGTGATTGGCTATTTAAGCCTTGGGCATGTGTTTACAGCCAATATGACAGGTAATATTGTGCTGCTTGGCATTGCAGCAGGAAGTTCCTTGAAGTTAACAGCCCTTCATTCCATCATTGCTCTAAGTGGGTTCGTTTTAGGGGTTTTACTTGCAGTTGTGGTAGGCGGGAAGCATGAGAAAGCGTTTTGGCCAAAAGCCGTGACACGCATTTTTATCATAGAAGTGATGATTTTGCTTCTATTTGCTCTCATGACCATTTTCCCTTATACACAAGGTGCTTACTTTATGCTGATCATCCTTTTAAGTATGGCCATGGGCATGCAGACAGCAGCCGCTCGTAAATTGAATGTTGCTGGCATTTCCACAACCGTTCTCACAAGTACACTTGCTAACCTATTTGAAGATGCAGCCCAGCGTATATCATACCGGGAAAAAAGAAAGGCTCCTATCCAACATGTAAGCTTGATGCGAATAGGCTCGATTGTCTTCTACTGTCTAGGTGCAGCTATTGCTGCATACACAGATCGTTACGATCCGTTTATTATCATATGGCTGCCGATCATCATTCTAGGCATCATTGTGATCACTGCTGGATTGAAGCACTTTCACCAATTGAAATAGCCTCTCTTTAGGGGGGCTATTTCAATTATTGTGATCTTACACTAATAACTCCTTACATAAAAACCAGGAGGGCGTCCCATGATGAACGTTGAACCATATGGATATCCAGAAAATGTCCCGAATCCTCCGTACCCGGGAAAACCGCCTAAGCCAGAGAATACACCAGGGCTCAAATAATACCCGCCAAAGCCGATATGGGAACCAACCGGCCCAATATGTGCCCCACCTCCGCTAAAACCGCCTCCATGAAAACCACCATAAACCCGTGGATACATACAATCACCTGCCTTCGAATCAGACCTTATCTCATCATATGCATGACGGATGGGCGGTGCTCCTGCTTTTTCTTTCCTTCTATGTACATTAGACCAATTTGATAAAATTTGAATGAAAAGTCCTGCAAAAAATTAAATTAAGCAAAGAAAAGTGACCTTTTTAACTTGTTGCTCTGCCCTATGTTTATTTAGAATAATGGAGCAGGTAATAAATTTGCACACCCCCTTTGTTGCGAATTCTTCTTATTAAACGTTCTTGCAGCGTTTAATAAGAAGAGCCTATTAAAACACAAAAAACCCTTGCTGACGATCATCAACAAGGGCGAGAGAAAAAGATATTAACCACCAATGATTTTTTCTGCAACTTCGAATGAACCCGCAACGTTTTGCGATAGAACAGTCGCAGCGACCGCTAAACCGACAACGAATAATACTTTTAATCCTGTTTTCATCTTAAATCAACCCCATTCTTTTCATATGTAAATCCGCTTCTAAACTTTTGTTCAAGTAAAAAACAGACTGCTCATAAAGTGCTTGCTTTTCACAATATTTTGCTGCAAATTGTGATAGCTCTTTTACTTCATGATATTCATTCTTTTCTTCTAACTTTCTTAATTTCTCATCAATTTGCTGAAATCTTTGTGGCGCATGCGTTAAGTAAAGATCATGTACGATGCCTATTTTTAGCTGAAACACTTCATGAGAAGCATCTTTTATTCTGGCATATGCAGCCTCTATATATTGGCTTGCACGCTGCTTTTCACCAATCACACAGAGTTCCCGGCTGATCAGATACGTAGAATGGAAAAAGAAATCTGAATCATAATACTCTTGATGGGACAGTGCTTTTTCAAGATGACGTATCGATTCCTTCGGTTTATTCCAAAATGAATATAAAATGGCAACATTGTGATGAAGCTGAGCCAGCATAAAATCATCCTGCTCGCTTGTCAAAACTTCTTCTGCCAGACGATAATTCTCAAGCGCCTCTTCATACCGGCCGATCTCCGTTAGATTCGCTGCTATAAGAGAGTATGAAAGGGCCGTTCTTCTTTCATACTGCTTGTGCCGCTTATAGACGTGCAGCGCTCTGCGGATATAGCTTAATGAGAGCATGATATGACTGAGACGGTAATAAAGCCATGCCACTTTAAAATCGAAATCAGCACGTTCTATCTCACTTGGAATTTTATCTAAGAGCTTTTCAGCACTTTGATACATCTGCAATGCAACCTCATAATTACCTTGATGCTGCTCATACACACCCTCATAAAAATCAAAATAATAGGCAAGACGGTTAGACAGGTCATCTTCTTTTTTTCCATAATGACCCTCTATGCTTTTCGTTGAAACATTGCCCTTTTGCCCTCTTAAATTGTACATCAGAATGTGATGTCTCTTCTCAAGAAGAGAATAGTATATGAGGATATCCGCATCATCAATTTCCTCTACCGCTTGTTTCGCTTTGGCAAATAACCGTTCTGCCTCATCTGCATGATCTTTTTTGATTTCCATGTTCCAGTCATTTAATAGTGATGCCAATTCCGCAACAGGAACTTTGCTCATTCTACACCCCCAATCACCTTCAGCTGCAACACATATTTCACTAAATATGGAACTTCTATTAGCAATTGCTAATTAGTCCATTTGACATCATTTTAATATGAATCACTTGAATCTTCAATAACCGTTTCCATTGAAAGTGCGTTTCTTTCTCCTAGTCAATGATATTTGCGAAAAAATTCCGCCTTTTTTAAAAATAAACATCTTGAGATGAAATGAAAAAAGCGCAATGCCGAAGCCTTTCTAATCTGATGATGGTTCATAGCAGCTTTTCATTTATCCAATTTCTATATATAATATGATCAATCACTTACACGCCTCAGTAGCTCTAGAAGGGAAGAGCGCCGTAAAACAAATTGTAGCTGGCGGGTCGCAAGGCAAGGGTTTCAGAAGCACCGAAAAGCACATAAGCTGAGACAGGTGAAATTCCTGTCGGTGAAACTCCGTAGGGAAGCGTGTTGCCCCTAGCCTATGCTTACGAAAGGAGTGCGGGTTCGAATCCCGTCTGAGGCTTATGAGGTAGATGGATTGGGAGGATAAAATATCATGCATGTGTTTGAAGAATATATCAGCAAAATCGGTAACCCAGAGCTGAAGCAGCGCACTCAAGACATCTTACAATGGGTAGAAGACACATTCCCTCAATTAGAGCCAAGAATTGCTTGGAATCAGCCCATGTTCACAGATCACGGCACATTTATTATTGGGTTTAGCGTGGCAAAACATCACATTTCTGTCGCACCAGAAGCAAAAGGTATTGATCAATTTTCAGCTGACATTGTACAAGCTGGGTACGATCATGGGAAAAATCTGTTTCGCATGAAAGAAAGCTTGCCAGTTGATTATCCTCTCCTAAAAAAAATCATCGAATTTAATATTGAAGACAAAGCGGATTGTTCAACGTTTTGGCGAAAATAAACAGTACCCCGATCTCAGCTTAACAGATCGGGGTATTTTGCTGCAACAATATTATTTTGTTCTCTTCCCTACCAATTTTTGTTCAAGCCATTCATAACATGACAAAAGGGCATCAACGCTCTTTTGGCATATCGGCAAATATACAACGGCGACGGCTGTTAAACACGCTATAGCAGCTCCTGCTAAGACATCAAATGGATAATGAACACCTACCCAAATCCTTGAAAAACCAACAGTACACGCAATGATCAGCCAATAAAAATGGCGTTTATGAAACAGCCAAAAGATCACGCAAATCGAAAAAATAAAGATGGTATGATCACTCGGAAACGAGTTATTCACTTCCTTTTGAATCAAAAGATTGACGTGGCTCATTTCTGCAAAGGGCTGCTGATTAAAATAAAACACCCCAGCGATTTTCCCAAGTAACTCGGCGAATACGAAGGTCACTCCGGCAGAAACGACCATCGCCCTATTGTACCTGCTGCGATTTTGAAACCATACGAACAGACACACGAGCGCTGCCAGCAGCACTGTATATTCAGCTAGTCCAATAAATATTGGATTCAAGTAACCATGATCGATACTGAGCTCATTCACCCACCTAAATAAATCTTCATTAAATCCCCGCATCTCATTTCATCCCTTTTTACTTGATTTACGATAAGGATAATTGAAATGAGATGCCTGCCTCCATCGATCGAACGAACAAACCATGGAATCATATGACAGGTTTGTCACTTTGCTGTCACCTGAACATCGTGTACTAACTAAAAACTCATCAAAGGCTATTAAATCACAGGAACAAAACTGCTATAATAGAACGTAAGTTTGTATTTTATCAAAAAGGGGTTACATCATATGATCAAAACGGTGGATGGAAACATATTAGAGGCAAGCGAAGACATCATTTGTCACCAGGTAAACTGTAAAGGAGTCATGGGAGCTGGATTAGCGAAACAAATCAAAAGCAAATATCCGAATGTGTACAAAGATTATAAACAGTTATGTACAGAACAAGGAGATGACTTGTTAAGCTCCATTCAACTCATCACAACAAAAGACGGAAAAACAATTGCAAACTTATTTGCCCAAGCTGGATACGGAAGAACAAGAAAGCAAACAGACTACGATGCCTTACGCAGCTGCTTTCAACATCTAAAGGATACAGTGACACAATCACCTGAGGAGAAAAACCAAACGTCCATCGCCATTCCATACGGAATCGGCTGCGGATTGGCAGGCGGCGATTGGACGATTGTTGAAGAGATGATTGAAGAGGTGCTGGGTGATTGTGAGGTGACGGTTTATCGGTTTAAATAAAGGGAATGAGAATTTTATGAAACATATATGACAAATACCCTCCTTTATTCGGAGGGTATTCTGCGTTAGTTATCGTCTTTATTTTTTATATAATTTAATACGGCTTCTTTATCTTCTTCATCGTCGGGTAAAAATCCGAACGTTTCATATTCCCAAACTGCGATTCTTTGCACATTGTCTATGCCTAATGAATAAACATCATCATATCCATACTCAATAGAGAATTTCCCTTTATAATCTAATTGGAGGGTAGCTGTTGTCCAAGCACCTAAATCATTTTGTATATATGCCTTTTTCAATGCTTCAAAAATTTCACTAAGTTCGTATAATAAGTGGATGTATGTTGACTTACTTACACTATATTTATGAGGAATTTGATGTCCATTAACATATTCATTTCCATTTTGTTCTTTAAAATAAAACACTATCTCAGCCGAATCATCAAGTATTTCTGCATACATCCAAACTTTATCCCAATCACATGGTATTAATTCATTAATTGATTCTGCTATTTTTTTATAATTTATTTCTAATTCTTCCATTGGGTTTTAACCTCCAGGTTGATTCTTAATAAATACTTGAGAATAACGTTCTCCAATTTTATACTCCACAGAGAAACTAACAGGTCGTAATGAATCTCCCTTATAGATAGGTTCAATGCTCACTGCTACTTGTTTAGGTGGATTTGAATTCAAGGCTTTCAACCACCGTTGCTCCATGGTGTACCATTTCCCGCCGCTTCGATTAATCTGTGAATTCATTGGAAGTAGGTTATCAATATCCCCAGAACCTTTAAAAATAGTTGCGATTAAATGACCTCCGTCATCATCTAGTAATCGATCCGGCTTACCTGAATTGGATTGGGCATATTGGTTTCTTTTGACCTCTCCGTATTTTAAATCACTTGCTTCGACTTTGACAATTCTTCCGTAGTGATCGGTTGTGTAGGTGTAGCCTTGCTTTGTTGAATAAACAACATTCGGTTTTAACACTTTTTTACGTTTCCATCTCACATAGTGATCTCCGTAACTAACAACAGTTGGTGGTGATTTTGGTGCCGGTAATCGTCTGCCTGTCTTAGAGATGCCATATCCTGAATTGTTGTCTAGACGCTTTGCCATAGAGAGGAGTTTATTTTTGAGATTTTCTCCGTCAAACACGTTATACGGCAGCTTCGGGCCGCCAGCCATTTGAAACTTTGGTGAGTATGGCAATAGATTCGGAATAGAGACTCTGTCTAATGATTTTGCACCTTGTACAAGCCCTTTCTTCACCGTTGTTTTTGCCGCTGTTGTCCCCGTTTTTGTAATGGCACCTGCCCCTTTAGAGCCAAAAACGATTTCTGCTAGAGAACCAGTCGCATAGGCGAACCAGTGTGATCGAGAATATGCATCACCATCGATGACTTCTTTTTGGAATGAGTCTGAAATCGACTTTCCAATCGCTTTCGACGTTTCAATTGGATGTGAAACAGCCGTTACGACCGATTCAACGGCACCTCCAGGATCTGTCACAAGATCATAGATGCCAACTACTGTATCTTTGGCCACATCATATAGCCCAACTGCTGCACCTTTTACAACATCAACGAACCCCTCTGATGCTTCTTCCTGCGCTTTGATCTGGAGAAGCTGGCTGTAATATATTTTTTGATCGTAGGAAAGATTTTCATATCCAATTTCGTCTACAATCTCAAAGTATTGTTCTTCTGATATACACGAAGGATCGTTGAGTTTTTCTTTCAATTCTTTGATTCTTCGTTTCTCTTTTTCTTCTTTTTTCACCTTTAAATATGCTTTCACCTGTGCATCGATTTTATCATGATTCTTGTACACATCTGTCTCATGGAATGCTTTTGCATCGTAATACATGGGCTGCGCATTTTTCCCTTTTCCTGTAGCAGCCATCATCTTTGCATAAAAGGTTGCAAGATGTTTCTCAATCGCTTCTGATTTTGCGTATTCTGTTTTTAGGGCATGATCTAATTTATGGACAGCATCAATTGCCTCTTTTCTTTTTTTATTCGCATCGTCTAAATGTTCATTGACCTCTTTACTTGAAAATACATTCAGTTCTATGAGATCACTGATGTCATCAAAAATAGTGGATAGGGCTTCTTTTTGTTCCTTGACCATATCTTTATTGTTTTGAATGCCTTGTTTCAATTGAGCATCTAAAAAGTGCTCATCAATAAATGTACTCCCGCCTAACGATTCATCATCAAGCTTTCCTTTTACCCCATCTAAAAAAGCTTTTTGCATATCAATAAAATCAAGATAAGTGTCCGTGTAAAGCGCAAGATCCTCATAAAAAGCTTTGATATTGTCTGCACCTTTTCCAGTAAATTCATCACCTAATCCCGACACACTTTTTAATGCTTTTTTCACATGCTGCATTTCGTCTCGAAGCTCCTGATAGGCTTTTGACCTTTGTTCGACAGCTGATAGTAAAGATGGAGCATCTAATATTTTCATATAAAAAAGACTCCTTTTATGGAATATTCTTTTACTAGAATACCATAAGGAGTCTTACACTTTAATCCACTTTATCGTTTTTTAACCAATTATCCTCCAGAGCTCCCTCTTGATGCGACGGTTTGGACATCATCATGTTGAGGTTGAATGAAACCATTTGTAAAGAAAAGTGTACCTAATGCTACCACAGCTATTGATAATGGAATAAAAAAAGACTTTTTCATTTAATTCACTCCTTTTCCTACAAATTGACTTGCATGTAAGGCTCTTTTATAGTAATTCAATGATTGTTGCAACAAGCCTTTTTCCTCTAAATATTTCGCCACATCAACCAAGATTTCCTCTAAATCAACCCAAACTCTTCTTTCTTCAAGCTCTGCACACAAATTACTGATATTGGCTTGTTGAGTGTCATTTGTTTCATATAATAGTTCTTTTAACAATTTAAATTTAATTTGAAAAATGTGATGGTTCACTTGTTCCGACAAAGAAATGCCTAGATCAACCCACTCAATCACTTCATTGCTTTGATTTGATACTTCTATTCTGGCTAGTTCATATAAACATCTCATTTTTAATAACATTTGTTGCTCAATTTCTTCATAACTCAGTGTGCGTCTAAAAAATGCAGATGCTTTCTCAGCATTCTCTCTTTTGCTTTCCAAAAAACCCATGCTGTAATAGAGATGAATAATTAAATGATTGTCATTGATACTTCGGATCATGTTCTCTGCTTCGTTAAAAAGTTCACTTGCTTTCTCATATTCAAATTGATCGATTAAGTTCAGCGCATGCAGCATTCTACAGTTAATTTGTCTTTTGATATATGATTCATGTGCATTAAATGTGTCACAAGCAATTTGAGCATGATATTTAGATAAGAAAGTCATTTTCAAATCATAAAATAGAACAGCTAATTTATAATGAAATTCTGCTTTTTCTATTTCATCATCAACATAGGCCAACTTCTTTTCAGCTATTCTGAAATAACTTAGCGCCTTATCATAATCTTGTAAGTAGTCATGATAGATCCCATTATAGAAATAGAAGTAATAGGACATGAGTTTGTTTGTCTTCTCTTCTTTTTCGTCTGGTGCATTCCTCTCAAAGAATGGCTTATCTAGGTTTTTGCTAATATTCTGAAGTTTCAGCTTAAGTCTAAAGCTTAATAGTTGATAATACAAAAGAATATCTTGATTTTCTTCCATTTGTTCGATTGCCTTGTCTATGTCATCTTGCATTTCAATAGCTGCCGACAAATCCCCTTTTTGTATGGCAAGATTCCAGGTGTTTAACATGTTTCCTACCTCCTGAGAGGCAATTAATTCTGTCATCCCTTTACCCCCTTCTAAGCAAATCCCTTATAATATTTTAACACTAGATTTACAACATATGTAAAGACAAACTGTCCTTAATAGAAATTTTCGGTATCCCGCAAATACATTGAATGAGTGACTTTAGAAAAGTTGATTAGAAGTGACAAGCAACTGAACGAATTCTGAGTTCTTTTAGAAGGGCCACTCTAAAAGTGGAATTCACAAAATGTTGTTTTAATGCCCATCACAAAAAAATCAACAGGTAATTGCATAAACAAAAAAGCCTTTCGCATGTCGAAGGCCTGTTTGTTATGAATTAAATATCAACCTATTCGAGCGATAGGAATAACATTTTCATCAGCAGCAATGTGTTCAGGAAAGATAAAACCTTTTGTATCTGAGGTAAAACAAATATCTGCCTCTTTAAAACATACATCTACAAATTCAGAGCAGATAAACTCCTCATTATCTTTATGTTTACCTACTCCCAATCCTATTCGAGCAACTATCTGTGCTATTTCAGATTTATCATAATTCTTGTTTAATAAAGATAAACCTTTAACGATAATGGTATTCTGTTTTTCACCACCATCTTCATTTAACTGTTTGTGCCGTGCAATATATAACTTCCCATCATAACTTTTATTTGTATTCTCATAGTTAGTCAAATAATGTTCTAAAGGAACTATTCTAACTCCATCGTCCTCGACACTTTCAATTATTAATAATAGCCCTTTCCACTTCACAATAATACCAACATGACTAAAGAGTGAATTGGAAACTTGTTTAATTAACTTACTTACCAAATATTCACCCGAACATAATAAAAGGTCACCAGTCCTCAGATCATTCTTTAATTCAGTATATTCTATAGTCTTTATACTTTTAAATTTATCCGAACTCATCTAAATTACAGCCTCCTTGCCTAATTTAAAAATAAAGCCCTCAATTTCTAAGGGCATTAAAAATTAATACTTTTCTGGATTACGTAAGTATCTTTTCACTAATTTTCATATTTAATACAATTCTAATATATTTACTGAAAAGGATCTTCAGCTCTTAAATTAACCAAAACGCATAAGGATTCAGTCATTTTGTAAATATCCCATCTTCTTTAACCTATCTCCATATTCTTTTGAAATCCAACTAGTATTATAATTATAGAGTATCAGCAAACAATCATTTTCGTTGAGTATTTATTTTAGACATACTTTCTTTATTCAAGTTTCTAAAAACAAAATGAAAAGAGCAACTTCCATGTCAGAAGTTACTCTTTTTAATCTTCATCTTCAGGATCTTCGTCTACACCCAATATCAAATTCTCATCTTTAAAATACATTTCATAAAGTGTACGCTCTGTTACTTCTCCTTTTTTAATTCGTTGGTTCAGAATAAACATTAAATCTATAGGTTCACGCTCATAATAAATGCTGTCGCCTTTTTCGAAATGTAGAATAGGCTTGTTTAAGTATGCATAAGATTTTGGCTTAGTAAAACACGTCCACTTCACTTGAGGATGGTTTCTTCTAATAACTTCTGCATAATAAATCCCTATATCCATTGCTATTGCATAGTCCACTTTTGCAATTTCAACTGGATTAGCCAATAAGCTCTTTTTTTCATCTTCATAAATAAAATCAGGATATTGCCTTAATTCTTCTAATTCTCTACCAATCTCTTCTTCTGATAATTCATAAATTTCAATCTGAGATAAAAACCAACTATAGATATCTATAAGTGATTCGGGAGTGAAATTAAAGTCCACCTCTTCATTAGTAACATTTTTCAAAACTTCAATCCGAAGTGGTATCTGATTAACAAACCAATCGAAGAGAATTTTAGCCTCTTTTTTTGATAAAGTTTCAAAAGATTCCATTATAATTGGTGGTTCCATTAATACATACTCCATTAAATTTCTCCCTCATATTTTAATTATTTTTGGATATTGGCTATACTGATTTAACTCAGTTGCATTTTATGGTTTGCTTACTCAATTCTACCAGTATTTGTGCTTATAATGAAGTAGTACTACTTTACTTTATCAATCAATTCAATTTTTTAATCGGAAATCTTTAACCACTTGTTTCCTTACAAGAATGAGAAGTTCTACAACCTATATTTGATACATCGATCCAAATTATTTGCATCTTGTGGACCTAGACATCCCTACAGCTGCGGCCATTTCTTTTGCGACTTCTTCAGGTGGATCAGTTTGGATTCCAGCCAAGTCATCAGTAAACAGAATCTCTTGTGTGATTTCCACAAAATCCTGCAGTGCTGCTCTCACCTTTTCAGGATCAGTCTCCAAGTCTTCATCGTCGTAAGAATCCCATTTATACAAAACGGAATTCAGTGCATCTTGTGCCGCCCAAAACTCACGACGCATGCGGCTTTTGTCGTATCGGTTCTTTACTTCTCCTTTTGATAAAAAGAAGTTTTTAAGCAAAGAAAAAAGCCCCTTCTCTTCAGAAGCTGGCTCACACTCTTGTTTTCCTATGTCTGCTGTTCCGGCCATTGAATATCCTGCTGTTATATCCGGCGGATCTCGCTCTTTTGAATCTGTTCCCAAATTTCATCGGAAGCCTTCGTCACAGGGACCCACGATCCTTTCTTGATAACCTCATCGCCCAATTCAAAGTCAGACGGAACAATTTACGATTCAACGACTTCTCCGACACCGCCTTGGAAATCCTGCTGTTTGTCGATCTCACGTGCATCCTTCAGTAACCCATGAGCGGCTTTTTCGATCTCTTCTGGTGTCATGTAATCTCCATGTGCATCAGCTACGTTTGGTTCGTATACAATACCGTACACAAGACGCTGCGCATCATCAGCCTTCGCAATGACCTTGATTTCATTTTGAAAGTCTGGCTGCTTTTCTGACTTCATAAAAAAGAACTGCTTTTGATTAGCACCCTTGTCCACGTATGAAACGTGTGTGATTTTTGCATTTATCAATTCCCGTGGCACTTCATTCACCTCCTTTCAGTTTAGTCACTTTCTTCTATACTGGCCGCTCGTGCTCTTTCTTCTTTACGGATAGCTTTCTCCTTTTTTCGTTCTCGCCTTTTCACAGCACCTTTTTTCCACAAAGAAGTTATTCCCAGCGTTAAATAATCGCTGATGGTTTTCTTTTGTTTCGTATCATCTGCAATAGCAAGATTTATAATTACAGACATAGACAGCATGAAAAGTGAAAACACTAAACAATATAATAAAATTAGTAATTTTTCTTGTAGTTCATCAACCCAGATGGTTCCATCTCTATATTCATCATAAATCACAATGAGCATAAAAATAAATATTATCCAACTAACGGCAAAGAACGTACTTTCAATAAAAATTGAGATTCTATAGAAAAAGCGGAATAGATAATTCATGCTCACAGTTTTTTTGAAATAATTGTGATCCTTATATATCGCTTCAAAGAGCTTCCAGTATTCTTTTTCTAAAAAATATTCCAAACTTGCAATTTTACGCAATAATAATTTCAAACTTCGATCATCGAATTCGATTCGATAGTGACTATAAGCTGAATGTGTTTCTATAAATCTGTTTATTAACTTTCTGTTTCCGAGCTTTGAAACATTTATTTTTTCAGGATTATAAGTATTTAAAAACTTTCTTATAGATTCAACCTTATGATGGTCATCTTTTATATTTTTTATATTATTCATCTTAAAATACATAGGTTCTATCAATTTATATAAATTTTCCTCAGCATTTTGATAAAAGCGATCTCGATCTTTATGACGAATATTTGTAATAAAAGCAATGGTGGCTGATAAAACAGCAGTAATGAAAGATAAGCCTGCTGCTATTACTGCTATATTCTCTTTGATAAACTCCCACAATTCTGAACTCATAATATAACCCCATTTTTTGAAATAATGAGGATATTATACTATTTCATTCCATGTTTTGTAAGACCCTTCTTCTAATCTCTTCTTTTTCCTCAGCCGACAAACCCAAAATGACTGGGTCAACCACAGGACCAACCGCACAATGACAGTTCACTCGCTCTTTGGGAGAAAGCTTGGTATCTCTCGGAAACATGCACCGCTCTCCGCTGCCTGGTATCTCAAATTCTTCATCGAGAGGGATGATTGTTCCATCCAGCTGCACATGACTTTCTCTCGACTGATTCTTTTTACCGCCGCTGTGCTTCCATCGCTTTCCTGTAACTGCTGGAGATTGGACATAGGATTCATGTTGAGCAACAGAAGAAGCAGTCAACACTTCTGTGACAGCTGTGACACGTGCGCGCTTGCGGCTGAATTCAGGAAGGTCCTTCAGCTCCAATTCAATCTCCTGGATAGAACGGGCTTCTTTTATACCCTCTTTCAGCGTTTGCTCTATGGCTGTATGAGTATTCAGCTGTATCAGCTGCGCCAACTCTTGAGACCAAGATTCAATCCACTCTTCAGTTCTTTCAGATAGAACCTTGAATGGAATATCTGCATCGATGGAATTCATGATCTTCTCGGCCAACTGCGTGACGGTAAGTGTTAGAAAGGCAGCCGTTTCTTTTCCGAACAACTCCGCAAATTCATCTGAAGTGGATAGATCATTATTAAAAAACGCCAGAATGGATTCTAACGTCTCTGAATCGTCTTTGGATATAAAAGCATTTAAAAACGTCCTGCGTTGCATTCTGAACAATTTAGCGGTGGTTTTCTCATACTCTTCCACCAAAGAAGGGATATCCTCCAGTTCAGGGAAATCAGCCACCGCTGCTTTGAGTTCCTTGACCTCATCTTCCTCCGCTTTTTGTAAAAAAGTGTCCGATACTTATTTAAAACTTCTATTTGGAATTTCATCTAAACATTCTTGTAGTAATCGTTTATATCTAATCAAAACTTTTTTCTCTTTTCTATCAACAAAGTTTTGCATTTTCCAAATTCCCAAAGTTAAAAAAGAAACATACAAGATCATAAATGTAGGCGCATGTACATTAAATTTTTCAACTATAGTGATACCATGATTCATCATACTTCCAAATAAAAAAGACATGATTGAAAAAAATGCTGTTTCAAAATAATAGAATATGAAGCCTCCTGAATGTGAAGCTCATTGTACATTGACACAAAGTACCCAACTTTTAACGATTAGATTTATGACTAATTGGCAATAGTAACATGTTCTTTTCGCATTCCGGCAATCGGGACAAGAACTTGTACCGATAAAATAAAAAGCCGCTAAAATAGCGACTTCAATGGGGACCATGTTCTTGTCCCTCGACAATCTTTAATAAACGGAGCAAATTTGTCCCTGGACAATTTTCTGTACCATTCATACGGAGTATCCCTCAACCGTGTTTAACCTCACATCGTATCAGTTTTAAGTGCATGTTTATTGATGTTCTTGTCTCTGGACATCTTTAATCAATCTTACATGGTCTAAAAGTTTCATGTTTAGCTTCATACTCTTCTATTAATCGGATTTTATTTCCATCAAATTCAATCTTTGATATACCATCAAATGAATAAAGTTGTTCTTCTTTTGCTTTAAAATACCATTCTACAAAAAATAAGGTATCATTTACTTGATGAATATTTTTTATCTTCCATTCTAAGACAACTTGCTTCAGTAACATTTTTTTGATCCACAAATGGACTTCCTCTATACCCACATACATTGCTCCATAACATTCGCGGTAGATAATATCATCAGAAAAATACGTATCTAAAAACGTAAAATCTCTAGTTACCCACATAAAGAAATATTCTTTTATAATTTCTTCTTTCATAAGTACTCCTCTATTTTTTAATTAAGCGCAGTTCTTAACTAGTGTTTTGAATCTATTATATCAAAATGAACAAAAAAAAAGTTCTTGGTTGGAATTTATGTCATTCTACACTCATTCGCTTTATTGGTGCACTTTAAAGCCTTGTTATAGTTGCTTTATGCATCTTTTCCCCAAATTGTTTCAAATAAATCCCGATGTATTTACTCTGTTCAAATCATGTAAATACGTTGGTTTCGTTAATTTCATTCATAAGAAATCACCTCCTAAACATATATCGGAGGTGATTTGGAAATTTTCAGGTGTTCACTGAATTGGTTCTATTTAATGTAAAATTCGCTAGTGTAGAATGTTCCCAGAGTTGCAACATGATTGCCCTTTTTGTCGTAACGTTCTACATCCACTCTAAAGCGATAAGTACCTTTTTTGTTACCAATGACTCTTTGATGTCAAATTGATCATAAAGTTTTTCACCTGGGTTAAGGGGGTTCGGGGAATTTGTTTTAATTGTCTCCCACTTTCCATTAACCTTTCTTTGTGGAATAAGGTTGGGACCAGCACTAAAGTCATTGTGGTTTTGTACTGCAATTCGTACAACCTTATCCTCTCCAATTTTGTGATTAGCTTTTGTCGGGTTCGCCGACACTCCAAATCCTGATGCCATGCTCATCATGTCCCTTTTTATATTTTTGCGCTCCTATCCCTCACCCAAGCACGTGCAGCCATACACCCAAAAGACGACTGTTCCCATCAAATCATCGTTTCCTCCGGATACGGCCGCCTTGTCGTTGATACGTTTCGCGTCTCGTTCCCATGATTTCTTCCCAATCCCTATTGGTAATGGGATCAGCATCGTTCTCCTTCTTTCTATTAGAACCAGGAGCAATGCTTTTAAATTGCTTTAATGTCTCTTTAGAAACAGAATCCCTGATCTTCATGTTCATACTCTCCTTGCCGAATAAGCACCACCTTACGCTATTCGCTTAAATAGATTTTTGAATGATGACTACACTTCGAGAGGATGCCAAGTACAGTCAATCATCAAATAAAATGAAAAACTGTCCTCGATACGGCCGCCGTAGACCAGCTGCTATCCAGGCTCAGAATGTCCCTCTCGTATGGCCACATTCCTCAACACCTTTGTTCCGTATCCAGATACGCCATTGATAAGGGAAAGACGTGTCTCCCAATAAAAAAAGCGGACACCAATCATGGCACTTAGAGTGCTAAATGATTAGCGCCCGCAGGTTCTTCCTTCTGGACAAAAAATTCACGTTGGTTTTGCTGTCTCTATCATACGATGATCCACTTAGGAAAAAAGGTCCCCTTTTTGTCGGCTTTTTCTCGGCAATACAAATAAAAAAAGTGCCCATAAACATGGACACTTTGGTTCTATTATTTCCAAAACGCATCGCTTTCAGAATAAATATATTTCTAAGTAATTTTTAAAGTCTACATAACAGTCTTCAAACAGATAAAGATGCCTTCTTCTATATCCTGTTATTTATTGTAACGTATCATACAAAAACGCTATGCTTTAATTAAACCATTTTCTTTTAGAAATCGTTCGAATAATGCATCACCTTTATCCTCAATATCTTCATCATCAATATTATACTCTCCAACCAACAAACCAAAATCATCATATTTTTCATATTTTTGTTTAAGTTTTATACCATAGCTTTCTTGATCAAAAAACAATAACCATTTCCCTGAATCTAAACTTTTAAAAAACACACCTTCATAATCTAAATCATTTTCATAATAGCCTACATGCAAATGCATTGTATCGTCTAAGTTAAGCAACGTTGATCTCCCCTTTAGAAAATAACATGATGATCTTTTAGATTAGGTGGAACATGATAATGCAGAACAGCAGGTCTTCCATGCTTTATAGGTGCATAATCTAGTCTGAATAGTGGTTTTTTGGTTTTTTTGCTACGTACCTGTATAATGCGCCCTCCTGATCCGGGGCCATCAATAATATAATTTTGAGGCGCCTTTAATGCTTTCTGCACATATGGTCTAGCTACTTTCCATCCTTTTTGCATTCCCTTTTTTCCAACTTGAGAAATTAATAATCTTAAAGCAGCAGCCACCACCGGTATCCACTGACCAGTTACACTGTCTTCTTTCAATTCAGCATTCTGACTCTGTAACGCTAAAGTTTCTTCTAATTCAATAAATACTGGATCATTCAAAAGAAAGTCAAATTCTTTATTAAAGTTTGATACATCTACATTTGAAACATCTATACCGGTATCCTCATATACTTGTTCAATCAATTGATCACTAACCACAAGTTCACTATCCTGTGAAGTTACGCTCTCAGCATATACTGGAGTCACCGCCGAAAAACATAGAATAAAAGACAGTACTACTAAAATAAGCTTATTCTTCATATAAACCCTACTTTCTCAAAAAAATTTATCTGTATTCATAACTGAATACCCATTTATTTTATCTAAATTTTTGATTTTTTTCCATATTTTTTTAGAGATTGTGGATTTATTATAAGAAGAATATTCTTCAAAAAAGAGAGCAGCAAGACCTGCCATGTAGGCAGCCGCCATTGAAGTACCACTACTATATAAAAAAGAACCATCTTTTGAATAACTTTTTATATACTGCCCCGGAAGTAGCACATTTAATCCATTACCTACAGTTGTCCCTTTCCATATATCACCGTTCATATTTAAAGCTCCTACAGCAATAACACCTTCAAATTTAGCAGGGTAGAGTATATCGCTCTTTTCTTGTAACCCATAGTTCCCAACCGATGATATTACAACAATATTATTTCTTAAAGCTCTATTTATTACAGATTCCAGTTTTTTAGAATATTTTAAAGTGCCAAATGACATTAGAATAATGTCAACCTTTTCTTCAATACTATAATTCACTGCTTCTATTACATTATTAATATCACCGTTTAAATTGTTATCCAAGGCTTTAATTACATATAAATCGATGTTTGGCGCAACGCCAATGTCTTTATTAGTTAAAATTCCAGCTAAATGAGTTCCATGACCATGATTATCTTGATATGATCTTTTGGGATCTAAAACGTTTACCCCCTTCTTAACATTGATTTCCTGCTTAAATGAAACACCTGAATCAATTAATGCTAGTTTCACACCTTTTCCTGTTAGTTTTTTCTGGTTATGCAGTTTATTAATTTTTAAATATTCATAGGCCCAATTTTCATTCTTAAATTTCTCAGTTTTGTTTTTATTTATTATTAATGTAATAGATGTCACAGTTAGAATTAATACTACTAGAAGGAGTGTAAGTTTCTTCAAAATCATCGCACCTCTTTTAAACATATTATGAGAAACATGATGTATTTTACCATTTTTTTTTTTCAAATACAAAACGCACTCAGATGATTCCAAGTGCTGTCGAAAGTTTAAACGTTGCTTGTTTTTTAAATTGTAATATCGATCTTTCTTTAATCCTAGTTCTTCACATACCTCAAGATCTTTGACCACTCGTGAAGTAAGGTACTTCATGCGAATAATGTCTTGTTCAATTTCATCCAAGCTGTACTCTAGTGCTCTTTCTATTTGCCGCACCTTCAGCTCCGAACAAACATTTTGATCTCTTAATTTTGGAAACAAAGCTAAGATCCATTTGCTTTTTGCTCATCCAAGTTCTCTTGTTTAACTTTTAATGCTTTATAAAGCTTCAATTCATTTATTAATGTCTTACGTACCTGCTTTTCATTGACTTCAGGAATAAGGCATAATTGGTTGGTTAACAAATTTATACCCTCTCTCTAAAAAATCTTATAAGCAGACTGTTTAATTATATAATTGAATTATTGTTTGTAGTACTATCGTTCGTAAATTCCTCGTTTGTAGAATCTTGATCGACCTCTTCAATCGACATTTTTATATTGCACAAGTCTTCTAACTTGATAATTTTTGTTTCTGTACATAACTTTGGCTTAGGATTATTTCCTAATAAAATTAATTCTTTGTTTATAGCGTGTAGTACATACCAAGATTTTTTATTCAAATCACTTTCAAGAATATTTTGTTCATTAGCTAAATCAATGTCAGAAACGAGTATATACTTTTCTTTTGTCCAATATAAAAACTTTGAAATTTGCTTCATTAATGCTGGTATAGGGAGACATAGAACGGTCATACATCCTATTATAATTGCTAATTTTCCAATTGGATTTTCTACGAATACATTTGTTACAACTGTTCCATTCAACGGAAAATAATAGCACAATAAGCAAACCATGAACAGTATTGCTAATAATACTCTTACCCCAAACCGATTAATTTTTGAAGAGAATTGACTGTTTATAACATAAATTATAGTGAAAATTGGAGCACCAATTGCGAAAAAAATTGATCCTATCATGGGAGATAAATTTGGATCCCCAGTCCAGGACGGTACACCAAAAGTATAAAGTATAGACAGATTAATCAATACCCACCATAAAGTCTGTCCAAGATATTTAATACTTAATAATAGTATAACCATATCTTTAGTTAACAACTTTTGTTCAAAGATACTTGATGATAATAAATTAATAGGTCTTATTAATTTGAAAATGATAATAAAAAGTATAGTTGCAGCAGCCAAATTACCTGGTATCCCCATCGTTTTAAGAAATCCAAAATAGTCCATAAATACACACCTTTTCAATATTCTTCTTTATTGAATCGGCATTTTTTAGATTTTTTCAAGTAATTAGGAAGCTCTATCTGCTAAATATCTATTCTGTGAAGAACTTGTATAATTTAAATTTGTGAACTGGCCGTCATGTGTAGTGATCTCGGTTTTACCGTACATTGGGGTTTCAGCCAACACCACATTGTTGAAATTTCAAAGACACTTTTTTTGTTGGTGAATTGTAGGTGGTGCCTGCTTCATTTTGAAATATTAAAAACATCCACAAAACAAAAACCCCTTGAAACCATTGGTTCCAAGGGGTTTTCTTTATTAATACTGAGACATATACTGATCACGTTCCCATGGGTGTACTTGGGTGCGGAACATATCCCATTCAATTTCTTTTGATTCGATGAAGTGCTCGAATAGGTGATCGCCTAGTGCGCTGATCATGACTTCGTTTGATTTTAGCAGCTCGAGTGCTTCTGCAAGTGTTGCAGGAAGGTCAGAGATGCCGTTTTCAAGGCGCTCTTCTTTGTCCATGACATAGATGTTTCTGTCGATTGGTGCTGGTGCTTCTAGTTTGTTTTTGATTCCGTCAAGACCTGCTGCAAGTAATACGCTTAGTGCAAGGTATGGGTTTGCAGATGGGTCTACGCTGCGCACTTCTACGCGTGTGCTGATGCCGCGTGATGCCGGGATACGGATCAATGGGCTGCGGTTTTGTGCACTCCATGCCACATAGCAAGGTGCTTCATAGCCAGGTACAAGACGCTTATAAGAGTTTACAGTTGGGTTTGTGACCGCTGTAAAGCTTGTTGCGTGCTTGACGATACCTGCGATAAAGTGTCTAGCAGTCTCGCTTAATTGTAAATCTGCTTTTTCATCAAAGAATGCGTTTTTACCATTTTTGAATAATGATAGGTTACAGTGCATACCAGATCCGTTTACACCGAACAATGGTTTTGGCATGAATGTCGCATGAAGACCATGCTTTCTCGCAATGGTTTTAACAACGAGTTTGAACGTTTGAATGTCATCACAAGAACGGATCGCGCCTGCATATTTGAAGTCAATTTCATGCTGCCCTGGTGCTACTTCGTGGTGAGATGCTTCAATTTCAAAGCCCATTTCTTCAAGCTCTAGCACGATATCACGACGGCAGTTTTCGCCTAGATCTGTTGGCGCAAGGTCAAAGTATCCGCCTTTATCGTTTAATTCAAGCGTTGGCTCGCCTTTTTCATCTAATTTAAATAAGAAGAATTCTGGCTCAGGTCCAAGGTTGAAATCACTAAATCCTAGTTCTTCCATTTCCTTTAAGATACGCTTTAAGTTGTTACGCGGGTCTCCATCAAATGGTGTCCCGTCTGGCTTATAAATGTCACAAATAAAGCGTGCAACTTTACCTTTTTCTGCTGTCCAAGGGAAAATAACAAATGTGTTTAGATCTGGGTATAGATACATATCTGATTCTTCAATACGTACGAATCCTTCAATAGATGAACCGTCAAACATACATTTGTTATCGAGAGCTTTTTCTAACTGGCTCACAGGAATCTCAACATTTTTAATCGTTCCGAGAATGTCTGTAAATTGCAGACGGATGTACTTTACGTTTTCCTCATTTACTAATTTTACGATATCTTCTCTTGTGTACTTTGCCATTTCGTAAAACTCCTCCCCTACAAAAGGTAAAATGTGTATAGCAATGCTTTTGCTAATTGGTTAACGGAAGAACCTTGACATATCCCCCTGCCTAAAGGTCGTTCCTTGTTGGAAACGTCCAGCCTGAATGAGTTCCTTCTTCAGTAGCTTCCTGAGTTCATCATCTGTCAAGTTGTGCTTATCTGTAGCTTTTTCCTCCGTCTTTGTAGCAGACGATGGATTTTCTGCCTCAGCTTTGGCAAAAAGTTTTTTGATTCCTGCCATGTTTACACCTTGTTCGATGAGGTTTTTAATTTCTAGTAATTTATCAACATCATGAAAAGAAAATAATCGGCGGTTTCCATCACTTCTTGCTGGAAATACTAAACCATTTTCCTCATAATAGCGAATTTGTCTTGCAGATAATTCTGTTAGCTGCATGACAATCCCAATTGGGAATAAAGGCATTGAGCGGCGAATGTTATCACTCATCTCAACTGTCTCCTCCTCTTTGCTTAAATTTATTATATGTCATGTTATATTATGTGTCAACAAGATGTTAGGAATATTAACATGGATTTTTTTATTGAGCAGGTACTTCAATAAAACCTTGTTCCAATAAGGCATCGACAGCACTGCAAATCGCATTTTTCACATGAGCATACGTGAGTCCGCCTTGAACGTAGGCAGTATAAGGCGGTCTGATCGGACCATCGGCTGATAATTCAATACTGGCTCCTTGTACAAAGGTGCCCGCTGCCATAATGACATCGTCTTCGTAGCCTGGCATATAGCTTGCATGTGGTGTGACGTGACTATTAATCGGAGATGCATACTGGATTGCCTGACAGAACGCAATCATTTTTTTAGGATCCCCAAATTCGACTGATTGAATCAAATCCGTTCTTTTCGCATTCCACGCTGGGTTTGTTTGGAATCCGAGCTTCTCAAGAAAACGAGCCGTAAACACTGCGCCTTTTAAGCTTTGAGCTACAACATGCGGCGCCAAGAAAAAGCCTTGATACATTTCTTGGAGCGCATACAGCGATGCACCCGCTTCACTGCCGATGCCTGGAGATGTCATTCGATAAGAGCAAGCTTCTACCCATTTTTCTTTTCCAACGATATAGCCGCCTGTTTTGGCAAGGCCTCCGCCTGGGTTTTTAATGAGTGAACCGGCCATGAGGTCAGCTCCGACATGACACGGCTCTTTTAATTCAGTAAATTCACCATAACAGTTATCTACAAACACAATGATTTCTTCATTAATCTCTTTCACAAATGAAATCATTTGCTCAATTTCTTCTATAGTAAAGGAGGGTCTTGACGCATAGCCTTTTGAACGCTGAATGCCGATGACTTTTGTTTTAGTGGAAATCGACTCTTTTACTTTCTCATAATCGACGGATCCATCTTGTCGTAAATCAATGGCTTTGTAGTCAATCTGGAAGTCTTTTAATGAGCCTGTCCCTTCTTTCCCGCGAATCCCGACAATTTCTTCTAGCGTATCGTATGGTTTTCCCGTCATATAGATCAATTCATCGCCAGGTCTCAGCACACCAAATAAGGCAATGGAAATCGCGTGTGTGCCGGAAATGATTTGCGGACGCACAAGCCCGCTTTCTCCGCCGAAGACATCCGCATAAATCTTTTCTAATGTGTCTCTCCCCATATCATCGTAGCCATATCCAGTCGTCGGATTAAAGTGGGAGTCACTGACTTTGTGCTTTCGATAGCTTTCAAGCACCCGCCACTCATTTTGTTCGCTCTTTTGATCAATTTGCTGATGCACGTGTAAAATCTCTTGTTCTGTTTCTGCTGCTGCTTTTTCTAAAATACTGCCGTGTTTTAATGTGTGAAACATCTTGATTTAATTCCTTTCCAACATATACTTCTTGATTTGACCTAAAATGGTCTGATCCTCACCACTATATCCGGTGATGTCATATATCTCTGCTTCTTTTTGAAATTCTAGTGACTCCACAAGCGTTTCTGATTTTAATGCGGAGATGAGCTTGCCTTCATGCGCTGGAATCTTTACATGATATGGCTTTAAAAAGGCTTTTTTCAGCTCGGCCATAATATCCGCTTTTAACCTTTTTACATCTTCTTTGCGCTTAGCACTGATTAAGATGTGGCGATGCTTTGAAGATGGGATGAAATCTGGTCTAATTTGATCTTCCTTGTTATAAACAGTCAGCATCGGAATGCGGTCCGCTTCTAATTCTTCTAAAAGCTCATGAACCGTTCGTTCGTGCCCTTCATAATCCTCATTAGAAGAGTCGATGACATGAAGCAAATAATCGGCTTCCTTCACTTCTTCAAGGGTGGAACGAAATGCAGCAATAAGTGTGGTCGGAAGGTCTTGGATAAAGCCAACTGTATCTGAAATCAGCACACTGTAGCCAGATTCTAATGTCATCTTACGTGTCATTGGATCAAGTGTCGCAAACAGCAGGTCCTCTTCATGACTATCCGCTTCTGTTAATTGGTTAAACAAAGTTGATTTTCCGGCATTCGTATACCCGACAATGGCAATTTGGAACACACCATTTTTCTTTCGGCGCTCCCGGTATCTTGTTCGGTGTTCTTTGACTGCAGATAACTGCCCGTTAATTTCGTGAATGCGGTTTCGAATATGGCGTCTGTCTGTTTCAAGTTTTGTTTCACCGGGACCTCTTGCGCCAATTCCGCCCCCTTGTCTTGAAAGGCTGATCCCTTGTCCACTTAGTCTCGGCAAGGCATACTGAAGCTGAGCAAGCTCTATTTGCAGCTTCCCCTCTCTTGTACGAGCTCTTTTTGCAAAGATATCTAAAATCAATTGCGTACGGTCAATAATTTTCACATCCAAAGCAGTCGCCAAAGCTTTAAGCTGGCTTGGAGAAAGCTCATCGTTAAAAATAATGACATCACATTCGAGTTCCTCGCAAAGCACTTCAAGTTCTTCTACTTTCCCTTTACCGATATACGTTGCACTGTCTTGTCTATTTCTCTTCTGCGTCATCACACTGACAGCTTCACCGCCAGCCGTTTTAGTTAAGGAAGCTAATTCTTCCATTGAGTATTGAAAGCGTTCATCCGTTACATGCGGCAATTGGCAGCCGACAAGGATCGCTTTTTCAGTCATTTCATGTTCATTCAACGTTAGTTGTTTCCTTTCTGTACTTAAGTTTTCAGTAGTACCATCATACCAAACACATCACACGTATACCACTATTCGGATGGTTTATTTTAGTGACTCTTTATAAAAAGGATACGCCATTTCAAGAAGGCGTATCCTCTTTCATTTGAAGATCGTGACTTTTAATGGTCAGCAGATCTTTTTTATCATAATGATCCACAAGAAGCAGTCTCATCGCCTGGGTTCGTATGGCTTTTTCAATGGTGTTTCGCACAAACCGGCCGTTGCTGAATTTTGCCGGGCTTGTGGTACTTTTAATGTGCATTAAATAATCCCGCAGCTTCCATTCGGCTTCTTGTGTAAATACATATTCTCTGTCTGCCATCATTCGTTTTGCAATATCCATGAGCTGATCAACTGTATAATCAGGAAAGCTGATGTTGATTGGAAATCTTGATTGCAGGCCGGGGTTTAAAGAAAGAAAATGATCCATTTCCTTGGAGTAGCCAGCAAGAATGAGAATGAATTCGTGCTGTTTGTCCTCCATATGTTTTACAAGGGTATCAATCGCCTCTTTTCCAAAATCCTTTTCTCCTCCGCGTGCAAGAGAATAGGCTTCGTCAATGAACAAAATACCACCTAGTGATTTTTTAATTAAATCCCTTGTTTTTTGCGCTGTATGACCAATGTACTCACCAACTAGATCACCGCGTTCTGCTTCAATTAAGTGACCCTTTGAGAGCACATTCATTTCAAAGAAAAGCTTCCCGACAAGTCTTGCAACTGTGGTTTTTCCTGTGCCAGGATTTCCTTTGAACATCATATGAAGCGCTTGTTTTCCTACCTTTAACCCTTGTTCCTGCCGTTTTTGATTAACAAAAATCCAAGCATAAATCTCTTTTATGTTTCGTTTCATTTCATCCATACCGACAAGGCTGTTCATTTCACGCTCTATTTCCCGTAAGATGCTGTGTTTTGCCTCATTTTTCTGCAAGGCTTCTAGGTATTCTGCCTCTGAGTCTGCATCAACCAATACTTGCTTTTGTCCGTTAAGTATAATATTGATTTGGCCGTTGTTTTTATATGTGACAGCTCGCTCCAACGTATTCACCTCTCGCTCTTCTCTCTTTATTCTATTCGGGTGGAGCTGTAATCGTGACAATCGCCCGCTTAAGCCCAAGTTTGCTGTCAAAATGACCCGAGATACCGAATATTGTAGGGATTTCTGCGGTTTCCCAGGAAATGATGTGCTATTTCCATTGTATTCATCCCGTTTGGGCGGACAAACCAACAATTTGCTTTTTCTTAGAAAAATGTAGCTTTTTAATCACAAATGATGCAGAAAAGAGTCTCAATGATTTCCGCATTTTGTACAGGCAATTCTTCTATTTTCTCATAAAATAAAGACGAGGTGATGAATAGATGGTGAAAATTTTTATTGATCCTGGCCACGGAGGAACAGATTCTGGAGCTAGTGCTAATGGACTTTTGGAGAAAAATATAACACTTCAAATCGCGCTTTTGTTGAGAGACATTTTGATTAGTGAATATGATGGGGTTTCCGTCCGCTTAAGTCGGTCAACTGACCAATCCGTCACTTTGTCCCAGCGTACAAATGCGGCAAACAGCTGGGGAGCTGACTATTTCGTGTCTATTCATATTAATGCTGGCGGGGGCACAGGGTTTGAAAGCTATGTGTATCCTGGCGTTTCAGCACCGACCACCACGTATCGCAATGCCCTTCATGATGAAATTGTCCGCTCGGTTGATTTTGCGAACCGCGGCAAGAAAACTGCGAACTTCCACGTTCTTCGAGAAACTTCTATGCCCGCTATTTTAACAGAGAATGGTTTCATCGATACAGCAGCTGATGCTAATAAGCTCCGCAACGCAACCTTCCTTCAAGGCATCGCTCGCGCTCATGCGACTGGTTTAGAAGAAGCCTTTCAATTGAAAAAAAAAGCAAGTAATCTTTATAAAGTGCAGGCAGGAGCTTTCAAAGTGAAAGCCAATGCAGATGAATTAACAGCAACACTTAAATCCAAAGGCTTTGACGCGTTTGTTGTATTAGACGGCGGCATGTTCCGAGTGCAGGCCGGGGCTTTCCGTACAAAGCAAAATGCAGATGATCTCGTCGCAAGATTGAAGCAGGCCGGTCACGACGCATTCGTTTTCCAATAAGCTGAAGCTGTTGTAACGAAACAAACCGGCTCAAGTCTTCTGCTGAGCCGGTTTGTTGTGTATTCATTTACGCTAAGATGTTAACGACAAATTGAGACCATGTTTCAAGACGATCGAAGTATTCAGGCTTTTTCAAATCGGCTGCTTTCATCCATTTTCCTGAGATTTGATCTGTTTCTTTTACTTCCACATGAGCACCCGGAGATAGCTCAAGCGCTGATAACAGTCCGATGTGCACACGGCCGACACTGTTGTCATCGTCATTGATTAAACCAAGGGTTTTCATTTCAAGTTTGTCTTCTTCTTGAATAGAAAGTTCTTCGTCCAGCTCACGATCTGTATTTTCTTTTAGAATCTCAGCAAAGTTTTTTCCTTCGATGAAATTCATATGCCCCCCAAAGCCAAGAGATAACTTATGATGTAAGCGAGTCTCTCCCCCGCCTTGAAGTCTTTCGTATACATACACTTCGTCCTCACGCTTAATCACGACATAAGGAATCGGCTGCTTGAAGTCAGGATTTTCTTCTGCATCGCCTCTTCGCATTTGCTCGAAGTGCTCTTCGATTTCTTTCATAATGGTGCTGATTGTTTTCTCTTCACTGTTCACACCATTAAACGCAAGTGTTTCGTTTTGAAACACGCGTGCGCGTGGTGCTACTAAAATGATTTCGTCCATTTTTCCCATGTTCGGTAACCTCCAGTATGTAACTATCACATTGTTAGAAATGGCAAAAAGCCAAAACGAGTGATGCGTTTTGACTTTTACGCTTTCCTTATGATTCATCTCCAAAGAAGAAGTCGTCATCTTTTAACGGCTCAACTGTTGCTTTTTTGTAGCCGTTCCCTTTCATTGAGAAGAAGTCATGCGACTTTGTTTTTGTATTGAGTCCGTTCAATACAATAGGGTTGATCTCTTCTTCTTCAAAGTAAGGGGCAAATCCAAGGTTCATTAACGCTTTATTGGCATTGTAACGAATGAACTTTTTCACATCATGCGATAAATTGACTTGGTCATAAATATCTTCAGTGTAATGAAGTTCATTTTCATAAAGCTCGTTTAAAAGGTCAATAGAGAAATCATACAGCTCTTTTTGCACGTCAGGTGTTTGTTTGTTGTAAATTTCTTGTGCTAATAATCCAACGTACACACCGTGAATCGCTTCATCACGCAAAATTAAGTTGATGATTTCACCACTTTGCATGAGCTTTCCTTGTCCATAGAAATAAAGCGGGTAGTAAAAACCACTATAAAATAGGAAGCTTTCTAAATAAACAGAAGCAACCATTGCTTTAAAGAGAGAAATAGGATCGTCCTTTTGAATCGAACGGTATAAACTGACAATCATATCTGCTTTCTTTTGCAGGAATTTATTCTTCTTGACCCATTCAAACACTTCACTGATCGTTTCAGTTGGTGCGAGTGTCATGAAGATATTTGAGTATGATTTCGCATGCACCGCATTTTCCATCATTGCCATAAAGTTGAGTACAGCTTTACGCTGATGGCCGTCCACATGTTCAGCAACAATCGGCATCCCTGTATTTCCTTGTTCTGTATCAAGTAAAGTCAGTCCAGCAAGTACCTTCATGTACGTATCTCGCTCTTTTTCACCTAAATATTTCCATGTTAAGAGATCTCCGTTTAAGGAAATCTCTTCTGGAAGCCAGAACTGCTTCACATTTTGGTTGTAAAACATTTGTGTAAAATCGTCTTCGTGTTTTGACCAGTTGGCTGCATCATAAATTTTTGTCACGTTAAACTCTCCTTTAATCAAACAACACAAGAAAGACAGCCTTCCTGCCCTGTATCCTTCGTTCTTGCATAATAAAGTGTCTTAATGCCTTTATGGTGTGCATAAAGATCGATGCGGTTTAAATCACGCGTTGTCATCGTATCTTTTAAGAATAGTGTAAAGCTGATTCCTTGATCGACGTGCTGCTGAATCGTTGCGATCATATCGACCACTTTAAACATGTCCATATCGTACGCTTCTTTATAGAAGAACCAGTTTTGTGCTGATAGACCTGGCATTGGGTAATAGGTTTTGCTGTTGCCGTATGTTCTTTCTTCGATACGTTCCATAATTGGCATCACAGAAGCTGTTGCCGATTGAACATAAGAAATGGAACCTGTTGGTGCAATACATAAACGATAGCTGTGATACATGCCATGTTCCGCTACAAATTCTTTGAGTGCTGCCCAGTCTTCTTTTGTTGGAATGTGCATGCCTTCAAATAGTGCTGCTGCTTTTTCTGTTTTTGGTGTGAAATCATTCTCCACGTATTTATTGAAGTACTCACCAGTTGCATAGCCAGAGCCTTCATAACGATGGAATGTTTCTCCTTTTTCTTTCGCAAGCTCACTTGAGCGTTTAATTGAATAATAGTTCACCATCATAAAGAACGTATTTGCGAAATCTCTTGCTTCTTCACTTTCATAAGCAATTTGGTTTTGAGCTAAATACCCATGAAGGTTCATCGCACCAAGTCCGATTGACTTCATCGCTTTGTTCGCTTTTCGAACAGCTGGTGCATTGCGAATGTCTGTTGTTTCAGACACAAGTGTTAGTGAGTCTGTTGCAAGCTTAACCGTTTTTTCAATCGATTTGTTTTTCATGACATTCATGATATTTAATGAACCAAGGTTACAAGAAATATCAAGGCCGATTTCATCTTCTTGATCATAGTCCGTGTAAGAAGAAACCTCTGAAGCCTGAAGCACCTCTGAGCAAAGGTTTGAGAATTTCACTCGTGAAATATGGTTCAAGGCATGCTCTCTGTTTACATTATCTTGGAACATGATATATGGATAGCCTGATTCTGAGCGTAGAACAGCCAATTTTTCAAGAAGCTTTCTCGGATTGACTTTTTCTTTTTTGACTTTTGGGTTTTCTACAAGCTCGTCATACATTTCTTCCATGTCCATCTCATCAAGATGCTGTCCATATTCTTTATAGACTGTATGCGGATAGAAAGTGTAAGCTGTTTTATCTTCTCTAGCAAGCTCGATAAATTTATCCGGGATGACGACTCCAATGGATAGAGTTTTCACGCGAACATCTTCATCGGCAGAGATTTTTTTCGTATCTAAGAAATCATTGATATCTCTGTGGAAAATATTCAGGTAGGCACTGCCTGATCCTTGTCTTTGCCCCATTTGATCTGCATATCTGAATGCATTATCAAGAAGCTTCATCACGCCGACGACACCTTTTGTCGCGTTTTCGACATCTTTGATTGCTTCACCTTTTGCACGAAGTTTTGACAGGTTCAAACTGACGCCGCCGCCTAGTTTTGACAGCTGCATGGAAATATCAATCGCTCTTGAAATATCGTTTAGTGAATCATTTACTTCAAGCAAGAAGCAGCTCACAAGCTCACCGCGTCTTTTACGTCCAGCGTTCAAGAAAGTTGGTGTACTTGGCTGGTACTCTTGATTGATCATCAGTTCTACAAACTCAAGTGCTTTTTCTTTATCCCCGCCCGCAAAGAAAAGTGCTACAACTGAAATGCGGTCTTCATAGCGTTCAAGGATTTTCTTTTTATCATTTGTTTTCAGTGCATAGTCATTGTAAAACTTAAACGCACTCATAAATGATGGGAATCTAAATTTTTTGGCATATGCAGCTTCAAAGACTTCTTTAATATCTGCCATGCTGTATTGTCTTAAAAATTCTTCCTCATAGTAGTCGTTTTCTATTAAGTAATCAATCTTCTCTTCTAGATTGTGAAAAAAGACCGTGTTTTGATTAATGTAATCTACGAAATAACTATGTACAGCTTCTTTGTCCTTATCGAACTGAAACTTTCCTTCTTTTTGAATCATAATTTCGTTATTTAATTGTATCCACTTTGGAACCTGATTTTGTGACAATTCTTTCTACCTCCTGTGTAAACAATTCAACATCCCTTTTTGTTCCGCTTAGTTCAAAGGTGTGCAAAATAGGAACTTGATATTGTTTAGAAATCGTATCGGCGCTTTTTGCAAAATTATCTCCCCACACTTTGTTGCCACTCACCGCAACACCTAGTAAAAGGTGAGCATTTTTCTCTAAAAAGGACTGAGTGGTACTAGGGACTTGTCCAAATCCTGTTGTAAAGGTGACGAGAATAAACGGCGTATCCAAAAACTCTTCTCCAGTCAATTTTCGTTTGTCTGTAAAAGGGGTCTTGTCCAAAAAGCGTTGAACATTTCCTGTTTTTGAATCAAATACGATTTGAATCAATTCCATCACGACCTAGTTTTTAGTATTGTTGATCATTTCGCTATTCACTATATATAGTATACTATGTTTTTTCAAAACACAACATATAGATGTTCGAAACGAAAAAAATCAACCAACCCGGCCGAACCTTCATAGCCGAACTCGTACGTTCAAATAAATAGAGCAGAACAGGATCTAAAAATAGACTGCTCTACTCCCTATTCAACTGAAACCGAAATCTATCATAACACGAAAAAAAATCGCTTAGTAGACTAGACTTTTTGTTTTATTTTTTGTAGGCATCGCACTGTAAATCTTCTGACACTTCTGTAATTTCCACTTCAACACCTAATTCTTTTAGCACCGCTTCAAGCGCAGAGACGATTGAAGCTTCTCTCACTAATTCTTTCCCATTTACAGAAACACTCGTTCCATATTCGAAACAGGAATCGTCTTCACAAGTTTGTTCCCAATGATTAATTTTAATTTTATGTGTCATGAACTCATCCTTTTCTGTCTAGATGTCTGATGCATGATTATAGTGTAGCGGCTTCACATTCATTTGTAAATTTACGTGCTTACTCTTCTTCATCAAGGTCATCATCATATTCTTCGTCGTCCCATTCATCTATGTATTTCGTTGTAACGAGAGTCAGCTCTCCTTCTTTTTCATCAAATCGGTACACATGTACTTGATCATCTTTCACAACAGCAAAATGATTATTTTTTAGTGCAGCAGATGATGGTAAAACGCCATCTGCATTTTCATGAGAATGGTTATTCCAACTTTCTTGTCTCGTTTCAATGTTTGAGATAGCGCACGATCCAAACAAGACAACAATTCCAATCAAAAGGAGGATCACTCTAATCCTTCTTAATTCAAGCTCTGCATTTTCCATATGAATCCCCTCACCCTTCTAATATCCAATAAGGAATTATACGGAAAATTGGCAGAAAAGTTTCATTGCATGCAAAATAGCCCCTCTGCACTGACAAAAAACGTAGCGGGTTCCGGCCGGTTTATTCGCAGAGGCATGGGGCTATTTTAAATACAACATATCCTATTCTAATTCTAAATTTACATTCTTTTGAGGTGCAAATGTAGAAATGGCGTGTTTATAAATAAGCTGCTGCTTCCCTTCTGTTTCAAGCAGCACCGTGAAATTGTCAAACCCTTTCACTTGACCGCGAAGCTGAAAGCCATTCAGCAAGAATACTGTGACAAATGTATTGTCTTTGCGGATCTGATTCAAAAACTGCTCCTGAATATTAATCGGTTTCATGTTTCGTCCTCCTTGATTCTGATAACTACAGTTTCGCTTTAAGTCCAAGCTTTCCTGCTATATATGCGAAAATTTCCTCTTTTTTGTCTGAAAAGTGGCAAGGCGGTGTCATATCAAACCAAGTGACCGCCATTTTATTACGGAACCACGTGAACTGACGCTTCGCATATCTACGGGAATTTTGCTTTAATTGCTGGATGGCTTCATCAAGTGAGCAGTCACCTTGAAAATAGGCATACAGCTCTTTATAACCAATGGCTTGAACAGACTGACAATCCTTCAAGCCAGATTGATAAAGTGCTCTCACTTCTTCAATTAAGCCTTCATCTATCATCATATCAATTCTCTGATGAATGCGCTCGTACAAAACCTCTCGATCCATTTTCAGCCCAATGAAGGCTGTATCATAAAGAGGAACTTCTTGATGCCCGTTTTGCATCTCCGACATTTTCTGACCTGTTGTATGAATCACTTCCAGCGCCCGGATCACGCGGCGGACGTTATTTGGATGAATAGCGTTTGCCGCATCAGGATCTACTGCCTTTAGCTTTTCGTGCAGCAAAAGCGCGCCGTGCTGCTGTTCAAAGAGCGCCATTTCTTCTCTAAAAGCAGGATCACTTTTCTCATCCGTAAATGTGTAATCATATAAAACAGATTGGATATAGAGGCCTGTTCCGCCGACAATCATTGGCGTTTTCCCTCTAGCCGCAATCTCTTTGATTTTCGCACGAACCAGCTGCTGAAATTCAGCTGTCGAAAAAGATTCGTCCGGCTGTTTAATATCAATTAAATGATGCGGGATGCCATTCATTTCTTCGGGAGTGATTTTAGCTGTTCCGATATCCATCCCTTTATAAATCTGCATAGAATCCCCGCTGATAATCTCTCCATTAAATGCTTTGGCTATATCAATGCTCAATTTGGTTTTGCCGACAGCCGTCGGCCCTACTAACACAATTACTGGCTGCTTCGCTTTATTCATAACATCACTCACTTTTACAAAACTGCCTACAGTATAGCATAACTTTTCTTACTCTCCTATCTCCTGCCCATTACCAGCCAAGCGGTTCATTTCCAACCACTTCATATGTTTTTCCTTTTAAACGATGCTTATGTGTTGGCCGCTTCTCATCTGGACTATAGACGACACCTCCATATGGAATGGGAACAGAATCGAGATAGGCTGAATAGGTGACTTCCTCGATCTCGTGATAATGTGTTCCATCCACTCTTGGAATTGCCGGCCCTGTGACCCCGTAGTACCTGTGAAAATGCCCTCTTTCAAAGGAGGTAATCCCGCGATAAAAATGAGTATGCCGGTCGGTACTGCTTCCATTTACAGGCTGAGAAATACCTTCTATTAAATGATAATGCCCCTCCGTTACATCTGTACGTGCTTTATATGCATGAGCATGCGGCGGACAGTTTGCCCAATCAGATGGATACAGGCCCATTTCTAACATTCCTCCTTATATTAGGCGTTCACCCAAACATCTATAGGCTGCTGGAATACACTGATGTCAGTTACAGTGATTTTATGAGAAAGGAGCCTTTTATTATGAATTATTTTGACGCACCTCCGTTTATTCAAGAAGACATGAGAAGACCTTTTGGATTTGGGTTTGGCCGACCTGGTTTTGGATTTGGGAGACCTGGTTTTGGATTTGGCCGCCCAGGGTTTGGCTTTGGAAGACCTGGATTCTTTGGACCTCCATTTTTAGGTGGTTTTGCTGGCGGCCTGCTTGCTGGATCTCTGCTTGCGCCAGGATATGGCTATGGATACCCTTATCCGCCATACCCGCCATATGGACCATACCCTTGGTATTAAATATGACGTTTAAGTGAAAACATCCGTTCATAAAATGAATCGATTGACACACTCTTTTTTCATGGGTTAACATTTACTTTACCGACTGTTCAGTAAAGTAGGTGTTTTTTTTATGTCTAAAACCAAAAAAAGAGCAAATTTTTGATGCAGCTGCCAGCACAATTTTAAAAGAAGGATTAAGCCAGCTCACCCTTCAGCAGGTGGCAGAGCATGCAAATATGACCAAAGCTGGTCTGCTTTATCATTTTTCAAGCAAGGAAGAGCTCATCCAACAAATGAATGAGCATGCGATTCTTTGCTTTCGTCAGCAGCTCGAGACGTATTACGAAACATACAAACACGAAAAAGCGCCTTATGTACGCGCATATCTATTGACCACATTACATGATCTAAATATGCAGCATACGACCCAGCTATGTACAAGTATGCTAGCTACCATGTCATTTGATGATGCGCTGCTGCAACCTTGGCGTGATTTTTATACGGAGTTCAAAGAAAAAGCAGTTGAGGAAATAAGCGATCCTGGACTGAGTCAGCTGATCCGCCTTGCATGTGATGGGATATGGTTTTCAGAAATGTTTCAGCTAGAACCGCTGAAAAGAGAGGAAAAAAACCTTTTACTTCATCGGATTTTACACCTATTAGAGGAGGGATGATCATGATCCTCGGATATCTTTTTTTGGCTGTGGCCATTTTTTCAGAAGCCATTGGCGCCGCGATGTTAAAATTATCTCATGGTTTTACGCGCTGGAAGCCTAGCGCGGTTGTTGTGGCTGGCTATACACTTGCTTTTTATATGCTGTCATTGACGCTCAATATCATTCCGCTAAGCATGTCTTACGCAACATGGTCTGGGGTTGGTACGGTTCTCACGGCTATTTTTGGCGTGCTCTTTTTCAAAGAAACCTTGAACCAAAAAGCCGTCATTGGCATGGCGATGCTTGTCTCAGGGGTCGTACTATTAAATATGTCATAAAGGATGTGGGAGATGATGAAAGGAATACTCTACTTAACAGGAGCCATTTTGACGGAGGTTTTTGGGAGTACAATGCTGAAGCTTTCTCAAGGCTTTTCGCAGCTGCTGCCGAGTATCGGGGTACTGATCGGATTTGGATGCGCCTTTACTTTCCTGAGCTTGGCACTTAAAACCATCGAGCTCTCGTCTGCCTATGCAACCTGGTCTGGCGTTGGAACAGCTCTCACTGCTCTTGTAGGACTTGTGCTGTTTAACGAAACGATCAGCACGAAAGGCTACATCGGCCTTGCACTTGTCATCTGCGGCGTGATTGTCTTAAATCAATCCAAGAAGCAAAAGAACGAAACCAAAGCACAACTCGATCAAACCGAATGGACGTCATAAAAAAAGTCATTTTCTCCATATTTCTAGAGAAAATGACTTTTTTGTTTTAACGGCCGACTTGAATGGTTTCTTCTAAGGAAATGTTCACATTCCCCTGAACAGCTCTTGAAATCATACATGAGCTTTCGGCTTTATGCGCAAGCTTTCGGGCCAGCTCAATATCATGTGCGGAAGCGGACTCTTTGAGGGTGATGACAGGCCGATGAATGATTTCCTCATAAGTAAACACACCATTTGTCACATCTACGACGGCTTCAGAGCTCATCGATAGATCCTCTTTGTCTAATTGACTCCGCTCCATCATGGCTGCAAGTGTAATGATATAACACGTAGCCGCTGCACCTAAGAGCATCTCATCTGGATTGGTTCCAATACCTGGACCGTCCATTTCCTTTGGAATCGAAATCTTTGTTTTTAATTGTTCACATGCGATTGTACCCACATCGTTACGCAGACCGGGCCAGCTTGCCTGAAGATGAAAATGATGACGCGCCATATCCGTCTCTCCTTTTGTTATCACTGTTCATAGTGTAACAAGAATTCCCCTGCTTGTCTTAACATGTGCACAGCCCTTACGTATATTCTTCATCCAGCACTGTCCGAATCGCCCTGACATAACGATAGAATGTCTCGTTTTTTGTACTTGACCGTCTCCGAAAATCGAAACTGTCAAATAAAGCTTCACGCTGACTTCTACTAATCTCAAGCTGCACACTTTGCCCTGTTTTTGTAAGATTATTAATATTATGATTGCTTGTCCCGCTCAGGGTTGCGTGTGCGACAGCTAGTTCAGCAGAAAACCCGTTCCGCTCTAATGAGCTCACAATTTTCTCTGCACGATCGTAATCTGTTCCGCCGACGAGAGTATGGTCAATACCTTCCTCGCCTTTGTATCCATGCACTGCTAAGATGTAATCATGTGCTTTTGCCTGCGCGACGCCGATTGGCTCATCAAAGTTTGTACTTGTAATATGAAGTTCTGATGCATTCTCTCTTAGACCTTCAAATAAATACGTCGAAAAATCGTTGTCAAAAAAATGGACGATCTCGCTCACGCCGCCTTCGATCCTCCCGCCATGAGGTGACATCACAAGAAGGCGGCTGCCAGGCACTGGGTTGGCTGTAATGTTATAGCTGTTTGTTGATTCGTTTTCTTCAAGTTCTTTAAAATTTCGATAAATATCATTTGAACCGCTTTCGTCTTCCCCACCTGATGACACTGGCTCATCATGTTCCTGTGCTTGCATAGTATAATAAACGCCCCATCCGATCGCAAGCAGGAGAAGCAAAGCAAAAAACTTCTTCATTCCCGTTCTCCTTTAACAGATTTCTAAGCCGTTTCTATGATTAATATTGAATCATCATTTCTTATCATTTTTTCCACATTTTCTCTTCACGTTTGATCATAACACTCTAGATCATGAGATTCCTCAAAAATAAGATAATTGCATTTATATACACAGAAACGCCTCTCCTCTTTGAAAACAGAGTTAGAATAGTATGACAAAAAAATGACGTTATGTTTAATATGACCTAGTCCTATCCAGTCTGTTTTCTTTAATTCGGCTTTTTTTGATAAGGATTTGATGTTTTCCATCTGTCACGCATCACATTTATATGAGCATTGACCCTGTCCACAGCCCTCCTTTTTCTGCAAAATCCTTTGTTTCACTGGTTCTCTCAGAAGAACTCTCCCACCTATCATCGGCAGATTCTACGTGAATTCCACCTTTTTCTATTATTTTACAAAATGTAAGCGCTTTTCTTTTTTGAAAGACATAAGCAAGCCGCCAATATAAAGAAAAGGAGGGACAAGAATCCGAACCAAGCAGTTCTCATTCTCATAACGTAAGAGTGTACGAGAATGGATAGCTGGAATGGAGGGCATCTCATGTTTGGATTTTCTATGGTGCAGATGGTCAGAACACATGCTAGTAAACTAGATCAGCCTTTAAGAGAGACCGTTCTTCACCTTTATAAACCTTTTAAATGGACGCCATGCTTTCTTCATCGTTTTTTCGAAGGCAGGCTGAAGAAGAAAAAGAAGCTTCGTGTGATCATTGAATTTAAGGAAGGTGCAGCCGAGGCAGGGATTCAAAGCACAAAGCAGCTCATGAAAAAAAGCAGAAAAACAAATATAAGACGGCATTTTTCACATATCGACTGCTGTGCTGCTGATTTAACGCCTGCTGCTTTAGAGGACCTATTAGCAAACGGTGAGCATATTCGTAAAATTTATTTAGACCGGAAAGTTCATGCGCTGCTGGATGTAGCCACACAAGCAAGCCATGCTGAAGAAGTCATCCGAAACGGGACAACTTTAACAGGAGAAGGCATTACGGTTGCTGTCATTGACACGGGAATTTATCCACATGAAGATTTAGATGGAAGAATTCGAGATTTTGTGGATTTAGTCAAACAAAAAACAAAGCCTTATGATGATAATGGCCACGGTACTCACTGCGCGGGAGATGTCGCTGGAGATGGAGCCGCCTCAGACGGCTTATACAAAGGACCTGCCCCAAAAGCAAATCTGATTGGCGTGAAAGTGTTAAATAAACAAGGGTCTGGATCACTTTCTACTATTATAGAAGGTGTTGAATGGTGCATACAATTCAACGAAGACAACCCCGATGATCCGATTCATATTATCAGTATGTCGCTGGGCGGAGCTGCGCAGCGCTATGATGACGAACAGGACGATCCAATGGTGCGTGCTGTCAATGCGGCTTGGGATCAAGGGATTGTTGTATGCGTCGCTGCCGGAAACTCTGGTCCTAACAGCCAGACGATTGCAAGCCCTGCTGTCAGTCAAAAAGTCATTACGGTCGGAGCCTACGATGACAGGAATACACCAGAATCAAGTGACGATGTCGTGGCACCGTTTTCAAGCAGAGGACCAACTGTTTACGGGGAGGCAAAGCCTGATATCCTCGCACCTGGAGTAAACATCGTTTCTCTCAGATCACCAAGATCCTTTCTGGATAAACTTGATAAATCAAGCAGAGTCGATCATGATTATACAACGTTATCTGGCACATCGATGGCAACACCGATTTGTGCTGGTATTTGCGCTCTACTACTGGAGCATTCACCAGATTTAACACCGGATGAAGTCAAAACCCTGTTAAAAGAAAATACAAGCAAGTGGTCTGGGGATGACCCGATGGTTTATGGAGCAGGTGCAATTGACGCAGAAAAAGCAATCAAAGAATAAAGAAAAAAGCCCTTTACGTTTTGCGTAAAGGGTGTTGTTTGTCTCATTTTTAAGTGTGAAGTCTTTCATCTACTTGAGCAGCTGACATGTTATGCTTCGTTCTCATACATCTCATCTCCTTTTTGAATGTGCGTACGCGCTTCGATCACAATCTCAAAAAAAGTGGAGGATTCCTTGTACATGTCGCGTTCCTTATAATAATTAGCCGCATCAAGTGCTAATTCCTCTAAATCAGCAAACATTTTTTTATTTCTCAGACCAAAAAGGGCCGACCTCAATTGCTCACAGCCGTCTTTCTCTATATAGAGCGCCTGCAAAAATTGGAATTTCAGCTGATAAATTTCATCTTCCAATACACAAGCCTCTTCCATTCCTGTAGATATGGCCTCGCCCGCCCGCTTGATATCTCCGAGTTTAAAACAAGTAAGGGCAAGTGAAAACAACGATTTGATCATCGTGGATGCTTGATCTTTCTGATAAAGTGAAATGGCTTGTTCAAAAAATACAGTCGCTGTATGGTACGTTCCCATACTATAATGACAAGTGCCTAAGTTATTAAGAGCCATTGCTTTAAAGTAAGATGTGCATTCTTTTTGTTCCATCGCTTCACAGACCTTTAACGCTTTTTCTAAATAAGGAAGCGCTTTTTGATACTGATTAACATCAATCCAATTACCTGCCATGACAAAATCACATTGAATGCTTCTTTTTCCATAAAGCTGATGTTTCTTGTAGATGTCTCTTGCCTTTTTAGCGTAGTGCATGGAGAAATAGGTTTGTTTCATATGATAGTATACTTCTGCGATTTTATAGTAAAATTCTGCTTTTTCGATCTCATCTGTCACTAAAATCAGTTGATGTTCCGCATGCTTATAATATGAAATGGCCTCGATATACCGGCGCTGGATAAATGCATACATTCCATGAAAAAAATGAAAATAATAGCCGAGTAAGCCTGTCATTTCATCTTCTGCATCGTCAATTTCCTTAGGAAAGGACACTGCTTGAAGCGTTTCACTCCCTGCATGGACTGGCGCTAAGTGCTGAAGCATCATTTGATGGCGAAAATCCATTAGAGAATAGTATAGGAGTAAATCTTGATCCTCTTCCATATCATGAATTTCTTCTTCAACAAGGCGCTTCATTCCGTTTGCCTGTTCAACTTCAAATTTGCAAATATGCGTGTACCATTGATTGATCTTTACACCTACTTCGGAAGATGGTATTTTGTGTGCCATCCACTTCAGCCCCATTCTATCATATCAAACTGATAACTATTATTTTACATAATTTATGTTTTCAAGGCAAATTGTAAGTTATTACATATTTTATGTTCAAATCGCATATTCCTATCTTTTTTACCAAGTTTAAATAGAGCACTTTTGCCCATCAAACTTTTTTACGCAGACGGATCGAATTCTCTTAGTACTTCTTTTAATGCATTAATATAGCGTCTAAATGCTTTTTTCTTTCCTTTTCTCGTCTCAAAATTATCAAAAAAAGCTTCTCTTTGCGCTGTACTAATTTCGAGCTGAACGCTTTCACCACTCGCATTTCGATTATTTATATTTTTGGGATCTGTACCAGAAAGCCGTTCGCCTTTTTGTACCATTTCTGCGGAAAATCCCCGATCTTTTAGTTCTCGTACAACTGCTCTTTGCATTTTTTCATTTGTGCCGCCAACGAGCGTGTGTCTTTTATCACTTTTATAGCCGTGGATGGAAATTGAAAAAGGATACGTTTTAATCATTTGAACCAAAATGGGTTCATCAAAATTGGTACTCGTGATATGCAGGTCCCGGTTATTGTCTTGCTTTGTACCTTCAAACAAATACGTAGAGTAGCTTTCTTGAAAGGCTTCTACAATTTCACTTGTTCCTGGTTCAATTTCACCTCCATGAGGAGAAAATACAAGTAAATCACTTCCGCCCTTTTCGTGAAATTCTATCTCATAACCGTCTCTTTCATATCGCATGAGCTGTTTAAAGTTTTCATATTGATCGCCTTGTTTTCGCTCTTTTCGATACTTTTCTACCTCTTGATGATGCTGCTTTTGCTCTTTTTTTTCTTGAACAGAATGGCTGCATTTCACCATTAAAAGAGTACACAGAATAAGAAAGATGAATCCACATATTAGTAACCTTTTCATTTCACCGCTCCTTTTTTCTCTTAGGTGTCATCTTACCGCAATATTTTACTATCAATGGCTTAGAAAATTCAAAGGTTGTCCGGCTCATTTGAATGAATCAGGAGAAGTTACCTGTTTTTCATATGATCTAGGTATTTCAGAGGTCTTTAAATTTTTGTTGTGAACGTAAAAACTAAATCGTATGACCTCATTTCAATTTTAGTTAAAACCACCTACAAAAATGGCAATATTACTCTTTTTTTCAAACAAAAAAGCTGTAAACAAAAGAAGTAGTCCCCTTCAGTTTACAGCTAGTCTCTGTATATCATCATTACATTCTTAATTCATTCTCTAAAGCTGTCATCACTTCATCTTGCGTCAGTCCCTGTGCAAGTGAAATCTCACTCACTAACATGCCTCTTGCATCTTCAAGCATCTTCTTTTCACTTGAATTTAACGCTTTCTTCTGATTTCGTCTCATTAGATCTTTGACAACGTCTGCACCATCTTCGATCGCACCTGTTTTTAGCTTTTTCAGATTTTCATCATATCTTTGCTTCCAAGTAAGCGTGTCGTCGTTTGTTTCTTCTGCAAAATTGTTCATCACAACTTTCAGCGTTGCTTGATCTGCTACCGGACGTATACCTAGTTGATTGATTCTGCCTTTTGGCACCATCATCTGCATATTCGGCATTTGAATCAGGAAATATTCCTGCGTCTTACCTAAAATCTCTTTTTCTTCCATTCCTTCAATCACACCGGCTCCATGCATTGGATAAACAATTTTATCACCTATTTGAAACAAATCCGCCACCTCCGAAAGTATTCACAATATCATTATAACACATTTCTTCAGAGGATAAAAATTTATATTTTATCATGTTAATTTAGCACTAGTCAATTCTTTTTATTTGAGTTTTTTCAGAAAAAGCCTTTTTTTATAAAAGAAGCATGAGCATCCAGTCCTCATGCTTCTTTCTTGCATATACTAGCATTGAGTCACATTTAGGAGGGATGACAATGTGCAAATGCAAGTGCAAACATTCCCACTCACACTGCCATAAAAAGCATGACGATCATTGCCATGAGGATCCATGTAAAGAAAAAAAGTTTTGTCATAAAAAAGATAAATGGTTTGAGAGCGATTTTTGGGATACCTCTCGAAGCTACGATCCCTGTTATTTTCCTAAAAGTGTCTGCAGCAGATGTAAAAAGCGTCGCAGAAGAAGACACAGCTACACAATTTAACGCTTGACGCTTTACCTGCTTTCCTTTTCCCGGCTGAAAAGCCGGTTTTTTTCTTTCATATGGATAGGCTCATGAAGCAGATCTGTCTCATAGGATATGGCAACCTGACATAAAGGATGAGATATACATGAACGATATGAACAGCCAAATGAATCATTATCACCAAGAAAATCCCTATCACACATTTGAAAATGTGTATACAGCCAATCATGAGCATATGGTCGCGCCAAACATGCATGATCATATGAATATGCCAAACCATTATCATAGCGGCAAAAAAGATATGTATAACGCGCACCATCCACATCATCATTCAGTTTATTCACCGTTCCCAAATCAGCATGATACCTTTTCAAAGCATGTTCCAATGAAAGATCACCATCATCTAGGCCATTATGGTGGATATGGGATGATGCCACACCATCCATATGGTTATCAAGATATGCATATGATGATGCCAACAAACCAGCAAATGCCAGGCCATTATTACGGAATGAATCAACCAAATGCGTTTTTTCCCCACTATTACTAAAGAATGACAAAATAAGGGTATAATATCCCATTTAATACCATATGGTAATATGGTAACATTATAGGTAAATAATGGGTGTAATCATCTATTATTTACCTATATTCAACAAGGGGGAAGGAAAAAATGAAAAAAACGTGGACGATTCTTATGATGGGGATGCTCACATTGGTTATGGCACTGTCTGTACCGCTTTCTGCATCTGCTGAGGAAGCCGGCAAAGCAACAACCAATGCAAAACCAGCTGCACTTTACGCAAAAATTACAGGAGCAAGTAAGCAGGAATGGTCTTTTTCTGACATTGAGCTGACGTACAGCCCAAATTCTGTTCTAAGTCTTGGTGCGGTTGAGTTCACTCTGCCAAAGGGTTTCCAAGCAACGACGAAAGACATTATGAACGGTAAAGCATTAAAAGACAGCTACATTTTGAACAACGGACAAACCGTTCGTATTCCGCTCAGACTGGATTTACTTGGAATTTCCAAATATACATTAAAGCTTTCACATAAAGTACTCCCTGCTGCAGGTACATACACGTTCCGTGCAGAAAATCGAGCCATCAGCATCGGTTCCACATTTTATGCAGAAGATACGATTGATATTAATACACGGCCAGTTGTGGTCACACCGCCAGATCCTTGCGGATGCTAAATAAAAAAGCGCTCTGATTAGAGCGCTTTTTTTATATCACATCACCCGTTTAAACATCTTCTCCATTTCATAAGTGGAGTGATGAATGATGATCGGCCGGCCGTGCGGACAGGTGAATGGGTCCTTCGTTTGCCGAAGTTCATCTAATAAGGCTTTGATTTCATCATGACGCAAATGACGATTTGCTTTGATTGAGCCTTTACAGCTCATCATAATCGCCGCTTCTTCTCTCAGTTTCTTGATATCAACACGTTTTTCATCAAGCACTTGCTCTATAATTTCTTCGATCAATTCAGCCTCTTCACCTTTTGGAAACCACTGCGGGTGCGACCGAACGATGTAGCTACCTGAACCAAAGGGCTCTAAGAAAACCCCCACTTTCGCGAGAATATCCTTATGCTCTTCAATGATCAGCATATCGTTTTTAGAGTAGTGAAATGTTAAGGGGACGAGCATTTCTTGCACTTCCTGTTCGATCTCTCCCACCTTCTCACGATAATACTCATACTTGATTCGCTCTTGAGCCGCATGCTGGTCGATGATATAAAGCCCTCGTTCATTTTGAGCCAAAATATATGTGCCATGCATTTGCCCAATTGGATACATCACAGGGACGCGTTCGTTTTCAGGAATCGTTTCTGTCACATCTTCATGCAGTACCGTCTCTTCATATTCAAGTGAAGCGGCGGATTCCTCTAAATGTACACGCTCAGATGAGGCTTCTTCATAAAATACTGGTGATGATGCTTCTGCCTTCTCTTGTTTAGGCATTCCGTATGCATCGGTATGACTTGTCTCGTATACGACCGACTCGTGCGGCTCCGGCTGATAGGTTAGCGATGTTTCCGCTGGGCTTGCGTTCCTTTGTTTCGCATCAAAGGTTAAGGATTGCTGCTCATTTTTCACAGCTGGCATTGGTGCTTTTTTTGGTACTGAAGCACTTGGAATGAGCTGCTGCTTTTGAAATACTTCCTTAATTCCTTGTTTAATCAGATCATGAAGTTCCTGTTCTTTACTTAGCCTCACTTCTAGCTTCGATGGATGAACGTTCACGTCCACTAGAATGGGATCCATCTTCATCTCAATGAATGTAATTGGATGACGGCCAATCGGAAGCAGCGTGTGATACCCTTCATGGATCGCTTTCACGAGCGGAAAATGTTTGACATATCGGCCGTTTACAACAGAAGACATATAATTCCGTGATGCCCTCGTCACTTCTGGTAAGGAAATATATCCTTTCACTTCAAAATCAAGTGATTGTACGTGAAGCGGCAGCATTTTTTTAGCCACAGCTGTCCCGTAAATGGCCGCAAGTACATGACGCACATCTCCGTTTCCATTCGTCTGTAGCAGGACTTTCCCTTGATGACGCAAACGGATCGATACTTCGGGATGAGCTAGCGCAATCCGATTGACAACATCCGATATATTGCCAAGTTCCGTATGAACGGTTTTCATGTATTTTAGGCGGGCTGGCGTATTGTAAAATAAATTGGTGACCACAATCTCGGTGCCGCGGCGGCCAGAGGTTTTTTTCTCTGAAATAATCTTCCCGCCTTGCAAAGCTAAGTGTGTCCCAGCTCCTTCACCAGTACTTGTTTTCATTTCTAGGTGAGAGACGGACGCAATACTTGGCAGCGCCTCTCCTCTGAATCCGAGCGTTCTAACACGAAACAGATCATTTTCATCTTTGATTTTACTCGTTGCATGGCGCTGGAAGGCGAGCTTACAATCTTCAGCATCGATTCCAACACCATTATCAATAATCCTGATAGAAGAAAGACCTGCTTCTTCTACATCGATTTCAATGACTGTACTTTTTGCATCGATCGCATTTTCCACAAGCTCCTTTACAACAGAAGCCGGACGCTCGACCACTTCACCTGCAGCAATTTTATTGGATAGGTCATCGGATAACTGAATAATCTTTGCCATTTCTGCTCACCTCACCTTACATTATAATTTCTTTTGCAATTCATACAGCTTTGTCATTGCTTCAAGCGGCGTCATATCCATTAGGTTGTAAGACTTTAATTCGTCGATGACCGCTTGATCCTTCTGTTTTAGCACAGCTTTCGGCTGCGGTTTTTCTTCTACTTCAAAGAAAGAAAGCTGCTGTTTTTCTACAGTCTTTTCTGCTTTTGGTGCTGTAGATACGGTTGGGGTCACGTCATGTGATCCGCTCTCAAGCTCCGTTAAAATAGTCTGGGCTCTATTAATGATGGCATCAGGCAATTCAGCAAGCTGCGCTACATGAATACCATAGCTTTTATCAGCTGCACCTTCTTTGATTTGATGTAAGAAAACGACAGTGCCTTCATGCTCTTCAGCTCGCACATGAACATTTTTCAGCTCGCTTAATTGGGATTCAAGGACAGTGAGCTCATGGTAATGTGTAGAAAATAGGGTTTTGGCCCCAATATGATCATGAACAAATTCAATGATCGCCTGCGCAAGAGCCATTCCATCATAGGTGCTTGTCCCGCGTCCAATTTCATCAAATAAAATCAAGCTGTTTTTCGTAGCATGCACCATCGCATTTTTTGCTTCGAGCATCTCTACCATAAAAGTACTTTGACCAGAAATCAAATCATCTGCTGCACCAATACGTGTAAAGATTTGATCGAAGATTGGAAGCGTCGCCTTTGACGCAGGAACGAAGCAGCCAATCTGCGCAAGAATCGAGATGAGCGCCATTTGTCTCATATACGTACTTTTCCCTGACATATTCGGTCCAGTGATGAGTAAGGTTTGTCTTCCTTTTCCCATATGGCAGTCATTCGGTACATATTCCTGGTGATCCAGCACTTTTTCAACGACAGGGTGACGGCCATCTTTGACATCCACGTCATCCTCTGAGAATTCCGGCCGGATATAACGGCGCTTTTCACTGACAGTCGCAAAGCATTGAAGCGCATCAAGCTCGCTCATTTGTTTTGCAAGCAGCTGTAATCTAGGAATATAGCCTTTTACTTGCTCTCTGAGAGCTGTAAATAGTTCATATTCCAATTCGTTAATATTTGATTCTGCTTCAAGAATCAGTGCTTCTTTTTCTTTTAATTCAGGTGTGATATACCGCTCTGCATTGGCAAGCGTTTGTTTTCTTTCGTAACGTCCTTCCTCCAGCAGATGTGTATTTGCGCGTGTCACTTCAATATAATAACCAAACACTTTATTAAACCCGACTTTTAAGGAGCGAATGCCGGTATATTCTCTTTCCTGCTGTTCAAGCCGTGCAATCCAGTCCTTTCCGTTTCGGCTGGCATCACGGTATTCATCTAATTTTGCATTGTAGCCATCTTTAATCAGATTGCCTTCTTTTATTGTCATCGGCGGATTTTCATGAAGTGCATCTTCTAATAAATCAAGGAGGTCACCACAAGGATCAATCTCATTCGCTCTTGATTTCGCCATTTCCTCTGGTAATGAATGAACGAGTTGTTTAATATCCGGTACTTGTTTTAAGGATTCTTTGAGCTGGATGAGATCACGGGCATTCACGTTGCCAAATGCCACGCGGCCCGCTAAACGCTCAAGATCATATACTTGCTTTAATCGTTCGCGCAGATCCTCTCGCTCAAAGAAATGATCCATCAGGATTTGCACCATTTCCTGACGCTCATTAATTTGCGAAAGGCGAATGAGCGGCCGGTCGATCCATTGCTTGAGCAGTCTGCCGCCCATCGCTGTTTTTGTTTCATCTAACAGCCATAATAAAGAGCCTTTTTTGCTTTTTGAACGAATCGTTTCTGTTAATTCAAGGTTTCGTTTTGAGTAAAGGTCGATTTTCATCGTTTGTTCAAGTTCAAACACTTGAACTTTCTGAAGATGATCCAAACTTCTTTTTTGCGTTCTTCTTAAATAGGCATATAGTGTTAAAAATGACGTTTTTAACTTTTCGTCTAGATGGGAAACGAGCCGTTCAGCTTCATCTAATAATGCATCACTATCTTCGTATGAAATGGTCGCTTGGCAGCGTTCTTTAAGGGTTTTGATTGTTTCCTCATCCAGCTGCTTTGACACCACAATTTCTTTTGCACCGACTGAATAAATTTCTGATACGACTTCATCTAATCGATCGATGAAAGCCGCCATGTTTTCACCTGTTGATAAATCAGATAGCGCAAGACCGTACCCATTTTGAAAGCTGGTAACAGACGCAATAAAGTTGTTCTCGTTTTCACTTAATCCTTTACCATCCATGACGGTTCCTGGTGTAATCAGTTGAACGACTTCCCTTTTGACTACACCTTTTGCCGTTTTAGGGTCTTCCACCTGCTCACAAATGGCGACCTTGTAGCCTTTTGAAATCAACTGTTCTATGTATGCAGAAGCAGAATGATAAGGAACGCCGCACATTGGAATTGTGCCGCCGTCTCTGCTTGTTAACGTAATTTCTAGTTCTTGCGCGGCTTCCTTTGCATCATCAAAAAACATCTCATAAAAATCGCCTAGGCGAAAAAATAAAAAGGCATCTTGATAATCTGCCTTGATTTTTAAATATTGCTGTATCATGGGCGTATAACTTGCCATATTTCTAATCCCTCACTATATTACTTTCGAATTCATACCATCTCTAATTATAGCATAAAAAATCACCTTTTTTCTCCTAGATCAGGCACAAAAAAACTAGGGGGATATGCGCCCTAGTCATTCCTTACTCTTCTGTCTCACCTGCTAGGAATTCTGGATGAATATCCTCTAACTCCTCATCCACTTCTTCTTCCCACTCGTGATCATCTTTTTCTTTCCAGCTTGAATCGACCTCTACGACAATTTTTGTTTCACCGACTACCTCAGCAATGAATTCACGCTCTGCCTGAACGATAATTTTATTGCCATTTGGAGAAATGGTCACTTCTAAGCAATTGGGCTGCTGCAATACTTTCGCAATTACTTCGTGCTCATCATCAAGGAAATTTTTATCTTTATATCTCAGTTTAATGATGTCTACATACTTCACACGCTCTGTGACGACTTCTGTTTTCGTATTGTCGGCGTAAGAGTACCATACGTTAATATCAAATGTTCCTTCGATCTCAACGGTTTTACCGACCTTTTCAGCATCATACTTATGATTAATGATCCAACCACCTAGGATGCTGGTTGGTTTTTGCGATGGAGAAATGGTGTGTGTGCTTTGGGTGAATTTCCTCCCTTTTGCAACCACCGCTTTTGTAATAATTTCTCTGTATTCAGACATTCCGGCATGCCTCCTTGTTCTTGATCGTTTTATCTTATGCTGGGCATTCGTCTAGTGTGTCACGATTTTGAACTTCATGTTCAATTAAATTCATTTCTGTTTCAGTGTATGCATGGTCGCCCATAAACTTGCCTTGAAAATTGGAAAAGTTGGAGAGTGAGAGGTTTGGAGGTTGATTGGAATAGAAGGTTGTGGTTTAATGATGAAGTCACAGTCCCTTTAGGAGGGGCTATTTATAAAAATCAACATTCGATTTTCTTTATATTTAAAATTAGATTTAAAAATAATAAAGAATATCATTAAAAAATATATCCACTTTTTTTAGTTTGTATTACGTGTTTTATGAAGAAATAAGGTAACCATAGAAAATAAAAAAGGGGCTGTGACATCAACAAATTGTTGATGTCACAGCCTATAAAATATAAATTACATATAAGGTGAAGTGAGTTTTTAGTGACCACAAAGATCTCACCTTTAATGAAGTATTATGCGGTTTTCTACTATTCCGTATTAATTTTCCTTAATATTAGATCGCAAGAAATCTCATCTATTTCTGTTATACATGACTTATAGCAACATTTAAGCGTTATAAACCTATAAGGGATTTTAAATACTAAATTACAAATAAATAAGAGTCCACAAATAAAAACCCCGCATCTGCGGGGTTTTCTCATTTAATGGAGCAACTTGGTGATGAGTTTTTTACTTTTGAACCGGTTTCTCCTAATAAGAGGTCACCGCCGGTTGAAAGAATGATTTCATCTGTTACTTGATTCGAAATCGTGTGTGCCACAAGCTGAAGCAGGGAATTGACTTCCATTTGTGATTCTTTGAATTCTTGAATCACTGGGATGTCATCCAGTTCTTCTTGCAGGGCATCGATTTTTTCTTCGACTTGCTTTAAGGCTTCATGTTTGCCGTAATGCTTTAAGTTCACAGCTTGTTTTTGAAGCGCCTTAATTTGATTAATGATCGTTGAAATTTTTGTATTTTCATTGATTTGCGCTTCTGCTTTTTTGAAGAAATCAACTTCTTCCGTTTCAGAAATCATTTTAGCGAGCTCTCTTGCACGCTCGACAATCTCTTTCTTTGAATAAAGTGTCATTTTAATTCACCTCGATAGCTTCTCCAACCATTTCTCCGTCAAGAGACCAAGTTTTGGCTTGTGTGATTTTCACTTTGACGATGTTGCCAATCGCTTCTTTTGGTGCTTTAAAATTCACAAGCTTGCTTTTACTTGTATATCCGGCTAGGATCTCAGGGTTGTTTTTACTTTCACCCTCTACTAATACTTCGACAATCTGCCCTTCATATTCCTTCATTTTTTTCGCAGAAATTTCATTCACAAGTGCATTTAGGCGCTGCAGACGTTCTTTTTTCACACGCATTGGCACGTTGTCTTTCATTTTCGCTGCTGGCGTTCCTTCTCTTGGGGAATAAATGAACGTATAAGCGGCATCAAACTCAACCTCGCGATAAAGCGAAAGTGTTTCTTCAAACTGCTCATCTGTTTCATTTGGGAATCCAACAATAATGTCCGTTGTTAATGAAGCATTCGGCATCGCTTCTTTGATTTTGCGCACAAGATCAAGGTAGCGCTCACGGTCATATTTTCTCGCCATAAGCTTCAGCACAGAAGAACTTCCGGATTGAACTGGCAGGTGAATATGATCGAGAAGGTTTCCGCCCTTGGCAAGCACTTCGATTAAGTGATCATCAAAATCACGCGGGTGACTTGTTGTAAAACGGATACGCGGAATATCAATTTTTCGCAGCTCATCCATCAGGTGGCCAAGACCATATTCCATATCTTCAAAATCTTTTCCATATGCATTCACGTTTTGACCAAGAAGGGTAATTTCCTTATATCCTTCTGCCGCTAAACGTCTGACCTCTTGAATAATTTCATCTGGGCGGCGGCTTCTTTCCTTGCCGCGCGTGTAAGGCACGATACAGTATGTACAGAATTTATCACAGCCGTACATAATGTTCACCCAGCCCTTGATTTTACCTTGACGGGCTCTTGGAAGGTTCTCAATCACGTCGCCTTCTTTTGACCAAACCTCAATGACCATTTCTTTTGAAAGGTAGCATTCAGATAACAGCTCTGGCAGGCGGTGAATGTTGTGCGTGCCAAAAATCAAGTCAACAAATGGGTGTTTCTTCAAAATACGGTTCACGACAGATTCTTCTTGTGACATACATCCGCAGACACCTAAAATTAAATCTGGCTTTTCACGCTTTAATGCTTTTAAATGACCAAGCTCTCCAAACACTTTATTTTCTGCATTCTCACGAATAGCACAAGTGTTTAATAAGATGACATTTGCATCTTCCGTTGAGTTTGTTGGTTCATAGCCAAGCGCCATAAAAATACCAGCCATCACTTCTGTGTCATGCTCATTCATTTGACAGCCATATGTGCGAATATAAAACTTGCGGCCGTTTCCTAACCCTTGAAACTGCTCGTCAATTTGAAATTGATTGTATTCGACTTCTTCTTTACCCCGTTTTTTTGCATCTTTTAAGGAAGGCGGAATGTACACAGCTTCAAAATATTTGCTGTAGTCCTTCTCGGATTTTTTGTCCGATGAACTTACTTGTCCGCTCGCTTTTCTCTGCTCTTCATTCATGAATTTGTACTCCTTTCAAACCAAGTTCCACCCTACAGTATAGACTATTTTGTGATGAATTGAAAATAAATCATATGTGTCATTACTTTTCAATCCACCCGGATTCTGCATGAATATTGAGTAGGTTTTAACAGTAGGTTATCTTTCTCCAAAGGGTTTTGTATTTCTTTTACAATCTTCATTTGCTGTGTACCGACACTCTCAACTAAAGTAATCACATATGCTTCTTTTTCCTCTTCTGCTACCATTCTTTCTTGTTCAGATAAGAAGAAAGGAAAGTCTTGATGAGCAAGTTTTGAGCCCTTCACCTCTATTAGTTTTTCTTTTCCATCAGGGTAATACGATTTGATATCAAACCCATGGCCATCTTCCGTTTCGGCTAACCAATTGACATTTTTCGCTAATTGCTCCTGACCCACTGCTTTTAATTGCTCTACTTCCATATCATAAACAAACTTCTCTGCTATTCGACCTGTCTCTTCATTTTGCTTGGCTCTTTCTTCTCTTAATTGCTTATAAACGTTTCTATGGATGATTCTTTTTCGTTTTATACTCTTATTAATCTTTGTATCCATATGAAGATCCGGATTCGAATATATTTCGAAAATAAAATCATAAAAAAATTCATTTAAGTTATATATGTCTTTTAAAAACTCGTATTGATTAAATGTATCAATATTATATCTTTTAAATACCAAAGAACCTGCTGCATATTTTTTAGGTCTATCAGATTCTCCTAAGTAAAAATCACCTATTTCAAATCCTTTTAAATTAGGACTATTCATCAATTGAGGTTTTAGTCGTTCTCGCCAAATATCCGCTTCATATTTAATCTTTTTGAGAGATAGATTTTCAGTACCTAAACCAATCGATAAATAAAAATCTTTGCCATTATTAGCGAATAAAATGACTATATATAATCCTTTTTGTGTTGTTGTTTTATTTGTTTTTTGATTTTTTGTTAAAAGCTGGTCTAGAAACGCTATCCAAATAGACTCTGAAACTTTTCCATTTCCTGTAGATGCTTTAATATCGATTCTATCCAAATTTTTCATATGACGTTTTTCTAATTCATTTTGAATTTTGTTTGGTATCTCTTTATTAAACATTTTGTGAAAAGGGTGATTCTTATCTGTTATTACATTGCTCTTATAATCTAAATATTGCTTATAAAAGTCTTCTTTATTAAATATCATTTGTCTCATCACTTACCTCAATAGATCTTTTTACATACATTATACATAACAAACGGTAGATTTGATGAAAATTGGAAAGAATATCGTCAAAAAAAGAGAGCCTGCGCTCTCTCAATCAAGTATGTTTAGTTTTTTTGCTTCTTCTTCAATGATTGTCAGTGCCCGGTCTAGTTCTTCTTTTGTGTGCTCGGCTGTGATGATGGCTCTAATTCTTGCCTTGCCTTTTGCTACAGTTGGGAAGGCGATGCCTTGGGCAAACACGCCTCGTTCTATTAAAGCCTTTGAGAATCGAAAAGTAAGTGCTTCGTCTCCAATCATGATTGGGATAATCGGTGTCTCTGTTGGGGCGACTTGAAATCCTAGGCTGATGACCTTTTCTTTAAAATAAGCGGCGTTCTCCCAAAGTGTATCGATTCGTTCCGGTTCATCTAACAGCACTTCAATCGCTTCTTCACACGCTCTAGTCACAGCTGGCGGATGAGAGGTGCTGAATAAAAACGGTCTTGCTTTATGCTTTAAATAATCAATTAAAACCGCTGAACCAGCCACATAGCCGCCGAGCACTCCGACAGCCTTACTAAGTGTCCCGACCTGAATGTGCACTCTGCCGTCGAGTTTAAAATGGTTGACCGTCCCGCGGCCATTCTCACCAAGCACGCCCGAGGCGTGCGCATCGTCTACCATCACAAATGCATCATATGCTTCTGCGAGCCTGACGATCTCAGGAAGTGGCGCGATATCTCCATCCATCGAGAATACACCGTCTGTAACGATGAGGCGGACGCGGTAATTCATTGATTTTTTCAAAATCTTCTCCAGCTCTTCCATATTGGAATGACCGTATACCTTTTTATCTGCTTTTGTTAATCGGATGCCATCAATAATTGAGGCATGATTCAGTTCATCTGAAATGACAATATCATCTTTTGTCAAGATACTGGATAAGACCCCTTGATTGGTCGTAAAGCCTGATTGGAATACAAGTGCTGCTTCTGTCTTTTTAAATGCAGCAAGCTTTTTTTCAAGACGTTCATGCATCGTCATTGTGCCGGCGATGGTACGTACAGATCCTGTACCCGCACCGAATTCATCGATTGCCTCTTTTGCTGCTTTCATCAGCCTTGGGTGTGAGGTGAGCCCTAAGTAGTTATTTGAGGAGAGTTGTATGACAGATTGTTCATTTAATGTCACAGTGGATGATTGTTTTGAGTCGATCTCTTTCAAAGTTTGGTGGGTGCCTTGCTGCTTCATTGTTTCCAATTCATCTTGTAAATACGTGAATTCTTTCATCATTTCTTCCCCCTTTGATATGATGGCATCATCAGTACGACTTTTCCGCACGTACCGCTTTGCATAAGTTCAAATCCCTTTTCGAACTCTTCAAATGGCAGTGTATGAGTGACAACCGGCTTTACATCAATGGTATTAGTTCTTAATAGCTCAGATACTTGACGCCACGTCTCAAACATTTTTCTCCCCGTGATCCCTTGCACGGTTAATCCCCTAAAAACAATTTGATTCGTAATATCAATTGTTACTGGCCGTTCTGGCAAGCTTAGTATATTGACTTTCCCTCCATTTGCACAAGCTTCGAGTGCTTGATTAATGGCAGCTGGATGACCTGACATCTCACACATCACATCTGCCCCTTCCATCCGCGTGAGCTGCTTAATTATCGCGACTGGATCACCTTTTCCAATATCCACGATATGATCTGCACCCATTTTTCGGGCAAGATCGAGCCTGTATTCATTTTTATCAACAGCGAACACTTGAACAGCCCCGGAGGCTTTTGCGACAGCGATTGCCATTAAACCGATTGGTCCGCAGCCAAAAATCGCCACTGATTTACCTGATACAGGTGTGTGCAGTACAGTATGGACTGCATTTCCTAGCGGCTCTTGGATAGAGGCAAGCTCAACCGGCATTTGAGCTGGATTATGCCACACATTTTGTTCAGGTACTTTGACATATTCAGCAAAACAGCCATCAATGTCTACCCCTAAAATTTTCGTTTCACTGCACAAATGCTGCTGCCCTGTTAAGCACATATAACATTGATTACATACAACATGCGTCTCAGCCGATACAAAGTCCCCTACCTTTGCTCGTGAGACCTGCTTCCCCACTTTAACAACTTCCCCTGTAAATTCATGTCCAAAAATGTAAGGCGCTTTGACTCTTCCCTTAGCCCAGTCATCCCAATTATAAATATGCACGTCTGTTCCGCATATCGAAGTGGCTTTCACTTGGATCAAAACTTCATGATCTTTGATTTCTGGAATCGGCATCTCCATCATCACCGCTCCGTAAGCGCTTTCTTTTTTAACAATTGCTTTCATCGTTCCACACATGACGTACAACCCCTTTGTTAAAAAACTTCTCCCAATCAGATTTTAACACGACTTATTTTAGTCGTAAATACCACTGTCTACTAGAAAAAGACAAATGAACACCCCACATATTTTTTTGGATATTTTTCTAAAAAAAAAAGCAAATCTCCTTTCGATCGGAGATTTGCTTTCATCGTCAGCGTTTCTTTGAAACGGCAACATATAGTGCTGGCACAATGAATAAGGTCAGTATTGTTGAGAAAAAGACACCAGATACAATGCAGATGGCCAGCGGCTTAAAGAGTGGATCATGACTTAATGCAACAGGCATTAGTGCAACAAGTGCCGTAAATGCTGTTAAGAGAATCGGTCTAATCCTTGCTCTTCCTGCTTCAATGACAGCTGTCTGTTGATCAAACCCTTGCTTGCGCCGCTGTTCAATAAATTCGAATAGGACGACCGCATTTCGGACGACAATACCAGCCAATGAGACAATTCCCATTGTTGCCATAAAGCTGAATGGTGTTTGTGTGACAAACAGTCCGATAATGGCTCCTGATACGGCTAAGTAAACCGTTCCTAGAACTAACAGCGGAAGCATCAATGAATTGAACTGGAATGCGATGGTCACGTAAATGAGCAGCAAGACTACTGCAAATAAGAGACTAATTTCAATAAAGAACTGGGTCTGATTTTCATTTTCTCCACCCTGTAAGATGGTCAAATCCTTCGCTGCAGCGCTTTTCCCCACTTGATTGACGACTTCTTTCATATCGTCTTTAAACGAATCTGATGCGCCGGGATACGCCTTCAGCGTAATGGTCGGAACTCCATTTTCATGTGGAATGCTTTCGTACTGCTCTGTTTCTTTTTCTTTTACATATCGGCTAAGCGGCTCAAGTTGAGGCATACCGCCCTCATTTGTCTTCACAGGCACTTTCATTTCTTTTAGCTTTAAACCATTTTGATGTGTGCCTATATCCTGTTTCACTACTAAATCGATATCATTTGTTCCTTGTTGAAAGGTACCTAATGGCATCCCTTCTGTCACAAGACCAAGCTGTCTGCTGACAAATTGAGCACTGAGCCCATCCTCTGCCATCCGCTCGCGGTTTAATTCAAAGGAGATCGTTTTCACCGGCTGATTGACATCGTCCGTAATCAAGCTTGCCCCTTTGTCTTTCATTTCATTTGTCAGTGTTTCTTTGACATCAATGAGCTTTGAAAAAGAGTCACCCGCAACCGTTACTGTCACTGGCGCTCCAGTTGGCGGTCCTTGTACAATGGTTTTCATAAAGATTTCAGCCTCTTTGAATGTCTCTCGCAAAGGCTCGGTCATACGATCTATTAATGCCTTACTTGTCATCTGATCATTGTCTACTCTCACGACAACCTGACCCGTGTGGTCACTTGCATTTGAAATACTTTCATTAAACAGATTCGGCACACCGCCGCCTGCAAAAATCGCCGTTTCTTCAATGCCTTTTTGCTGTTTGATCTCTTGTTCTATTTTCTTTAATGTTTCATTTGTTTTGTCTAATGTTGTTTCACTTGGAAGTGTGACAGTGACGACCACTTCTTTCTTATTCGCCGCAGGGAAAAATTCAAATGGTGTGACGAAAATAAGTAAAAAAGCAAGCGTTGCAACGAGCAAACCACTTAGTCCAATAACGAGCGGCCGCTTCACAATGTTTGTCAGCACACGGTCTGCATAGAAATCAGCCAGCCTTTTTAATGGTTTCCCTAGGAATCCCGGCTCTTTTTGACTGTTTTTGTTCTTTCTTTTCCGGTTCACAGTATATTGATAGACCGGTACAAGTGTCAGAGAAATCACCATGGACGCAAGCACAGTCGTCACTAGAACAGACGGTAATGCCCGAATAAATGAACCATTTGCACCTGATAGGAATACAAGCGGCAGGAAGGCAAACACAACAGCCAGTGTTGATGTCAAAATGGACCCTGCGACTTCTTTCACCCCTGCAATTGTTCCTTTAAGCGGACTTTCGTATTTTTTCATTTGTCTTAAAATATTATCATTCACGACAATGGCATCATCGACAAGTATCCCTAAAGCAATGATAAAGCCGATGATCGAAATTTGATTGAGGTCCACTTGTAAAAATGGCAGCGGAATCGTTCCAATTGTAATGGATAGCGGAATGGCGAGTGAAACGATAAACGCCCCGCCAATCGTGAGTCCAAGTGTGGTAACAATTATGACAGCAATGACCGCAACAATGGCTTCTTTTATTAAATCATTGAAAATGGTATCCACTTCACTTTTTTGTGAATAGTAGTCTACCCACTCCACCCCATTTGGCAGCTGCTTTTCTTTCTCAATGACATCACTGACTTTGTCATACATTTTAGGAATATCAAGCCCTTGTTTAATATTCACAGTAAATGAATAAGCGGGCTTTCCGTTATACGACACAATATCACTTTTCTGTTTTTCTACTTCTTTTAAACTGCCAAGCTGACTAATTGTGACCGGCTCTCTTTTCGTTTTTGAGAAAAGCTCAATTTTTTTAACTTGATCTAAGCGGCGGTCATATGTATCGATGGACAGCTTCACCTTCTCTTTGCCTGCCCGAATATCGCCTAGTGGAGATGTGTCAAATTCCTGATTGATGGCATTTGTGACATCAGTTACATTGAGCCCTTCACCCTCCAGCTTGTTTGAATCTAAGTTTAAAATCGCTTGTTTGTCATTGAAGCCTTTGATAATGACACTGTCTACCCCTTTGATGTCCTCTACTTTTTCCTTCAATGCACGCAGCGATTGCTGACTCTTTGCTAAGTCCGATGATTCATTTGACACAATCATATAAGAGCCAACCGGCACGCTGCCGAATTCATCCTTTACTTCCGGCTCCATCACCCCGTCAGGAAAAGACGACGCAGCACTTGTGGTTTCATTCTTAATTTGACTTGCCACCTTTTGAAAGTCGGCTTGGTCCTCAATTTCAAGCACAATATTTGAGAAACCAATGGCAGAAATTGAGCTCGTTTTCTCTACACCATTGATATCTGATAGGGCTGATTCCAGTTTATTGGTGACATCTCTTTCCACCTGTTTTGCATCTGCACCAGGAAAAACGGTAGAAATCGTGACGAGATTCGCCTCGAATTCTGGAAGTTCTCGTTTAGGAAGCTGCGCGAATAAATAGCCGCCAGCAATGAGAACGATAAAAAATAAAATAAAAACAAGCTTTCCTCTTTTCAAAAAAGCTTCAAACATTATTTCACCTACTTAAATATTTATTTTTGATGAAGTAAATTCAACTTAATCTTAATTTATCATCACGGTGAAAAAATGCAAGCTCTAATATGTCATTTTTATCTATTTCACGAACTGAATATGTTATATAAGAAATGTATAGCGGTAAACAAAAACAACCTGCTTACATGATGTAAGCAGGTTGAAAATAATAAAATTAGAATTATCGTGGTTCAACAATCAATTTGATGGCTGTTCTTTCTTCTCCATCGATCAGAATGTCAGTAAAGGCTGGAATGCATATCAAATCCACTCCGCTTGGCGCGACAAATCCCCTTGCAATGGCGACAGCCTTAACCGCCTGATTCAGTGCCCCAGCGCCGATTGCTTGTATTTCCGCTGCACCGCGTTCACGTAAAACGCCGGCTAATGCTCCTGCTACTGAATTCGGATTTGACTTTGCTGAAACTTTTAAAATTTCCATTTCTGCTCCCCCTTAAATTTACAATGGATAAGTGAGTGTTCATTAGAACAATCTTTGTTAGATGATGCTATTTTTTTGAAAATCCATCCCCAAAATGTTTTTCAAAAATAGCAGGCTACCTACCATTTTTACTATATTCACGATAGAGGGCGCATATTCCTTCTTTCTGATTAATATTTTTCTGAAATAAATATGTGAACATTTATTCAAAGAAAATATGGTCATCATTTATCAAAATTCGATCAATTTTGACAGCTTTTTTCGACTGTTCGTCAATTTCTACGATTACTGCACTTAACGTCGTGCGGCCTTCTGCAATTTCAAACCGGACTGGGAGACTTGTTTTGAATCGTTTAATGATCGTTTCTCGGTCAACACCTAAAATGCCATCATAAGGTCCTGTCATCCCGACATCTGAAATATACGCAGTTCCTTTTGGCAATACGCGGTTATCTGCTGTTTGAACATGTGTATGCGTGCCAACGACACATGATGCACGGCCGTCTGTATACCAGCCCATCGCCTGTTTTTCGCTTGTGGCTTCACCATGAAAATCAATAAAAATAAACGGTGTCCGTTTGGATGCTTCCGCAATTAATTCATCTACTTTTTGAAATGGGCAGTCAATTGGCGGTAAAAACGTACGTCCTTGCAGGTTGATGACAGCCAATTCTTTTCCTTGTTTTTTAATAAACGTGAGACCTTTTCCAGGTGTGCCTTCTGGGAAGTTAGCAGGGCGGACCATATTAGCTGCATCATCGATGAAATCGAAAATGTCTCTTTTATCCCATGTATGGTTGCCCATTGTGAGCACATCAGCTCCTGCTTGCAGCAGCTCATGATAGATTTTTTCAGTTAGACCTTTCCCGTGAGCAGCATTTTCTCCGTTGACAATGGTAAAGTGCGGCTGATATTTTTTCTTTAGCTTTGGCAAATATTCTTTCAGTGTGTCTCTGCCAGGTGAACCGACAATATCTCCAACAAATAATATTTTCATGCGCTTTTGAACCCTTTCTCTTTTAAATTGATCTTCTTATCAGTGTTGCATATTTACACAAAAAAATAAAGCGGCGCTAAGCGCACCGCTCTATTTTGCATACTCTACTGCGCGAGTTTCTCGAATGACTGTCACTTTAATGTGACCAGGGTAATCGAGCTCGTCCTCAATTCGCTTACGAATATCCCTTGCTAGACGGTGAGCTTCAAGATCATTAATTGAATCTGGCTTCACCATAATACGTACTTCACGTCCAGCCTGTATCGCAAACGATTTTTCAACACCTTCATAAGATTCAGAGATATCTTCTAATTTCTCAAGTCTCCGAATGTAATTTTCAAGCGTCTCACTTCTTGCACCAGGGCGTGCTGCAGATAATGCATCAGCTGCCGCAACAAGAACAGCGATAATAGATGTCGGTTCTTGGTCACCGTGGTGAGAGGCAATACTGTTGATGACAACAGGATGCTCTTTATATTTCGTCGCAAGCTCAACGCCAATTTCTACGTGGCTTCCTTCTACTTCGTGATCAATGGCTTTTCCAATGTCATGCAGAAGACCTGCTCGTTTTGCAAGCTTTGCATCTTCTCCAAGCTCTGAAGCCATGAGACCTGCAAGATGTGCAACCTCAATTGAATGCTTCAGGACATTTTGTCCATAACTTGTACGGAATTTTAAGCGGCCGAGAATTTTGATCAGATCCGGATGCAGACCGTGAACTCCGACTTCGAATGTCGTTTGCTCACCCATCTCGCGGATATAATCATCGACTTCACGGCGTGATTTTTCCACCATTTCTTCAATTCGTGCAGGATGAATGCGGCCATCCTGGACTAGCTTGTCCAGAGCTATCCTCGCTGTTTCACGTCTAATCGGATCAAAGCCCGATAGTATAACAGCTTCAGGTGTATCATCTATGATCAAGTCAATACCTGTTAACGTTTCTAACGTACGGATATTTCGTCCTTCACGTCCGATAATACGACCTTTCATCTCATCATTTGGAAGATTGACTACAGATACCGTTGTTTCAGCCACATGATCAGCTGCACAACGCTGTAACGCAAGTGAAAGAATATTTTTCGCCTTTTTGTCAGCCTCTTCTTTCGCTCGGTTTTCAGATTCTTTCGTCATGACTGCAATGTCGTGGGAAAGCTCATTTTCAACTTGATCCAGAATGATTTGTTTCGCTTCATCTCGAGTTAGACTTGAAATACGTTCCAACTCGGCTTTCTGCAAACGAATCATATCATCCACTTTGCTTTCCATCTCTTCAATATGTTGTTGTCGTTCATTCAGAGAATGATCTCTCTTCTCCAACAGGGACTCCCGTTTATCTAAAGATTCGTCTTTGCGATCAAGATTTTCCTCTTTTTGAAGTAAACGGTTTTCTTGTCTTTGAAGCTCATTTCGTCTTTCACGAACTTCTTGCTCCGCCTCTACACGAAACGAATGAATTTCATCTTTCGCTTCCAAGAGCGCTTCTTTCTTCAATGCTTCCGCATCACGCTTTGCATCCTCAACAATTTGTTCGGCCATGTTTCTTGCGCCGGATATTTTTGCTTCTGCAATGGTTTTACGAACAAAGTAGCCAACAACTAAACAGATTAGGCTCAGCAAAATGGAGATGATCGTAAACATCGTAGGCGACATATTTTCACCTCCTCTTGCTATGAACTTGGTTTTACAAATAAAGTGTCGGCATGTACATTGTTTTGTGTCTCAACATACAGGGCCTTCACAGGGAATGAGATCCTCACTGCCCTTGTCAAGTTTAAATTAGTTATCAATCATGTTAAGAAAAACAAGTGATACATTCCCATTGTAATTGTGTCGGAAATACTTGTCAAGCTAGCCATCTTAGCGTTTGCAAAAGCAGATCAGAATTATTCTTGATTCAGCAGCTGATATACTTTATTGTTCACTTGGCCCAGTTTAGTGTTATTTTGTATATTTGAGAACAAAACAACGATGGTTTGTCCAGATTTGCTAAAGCTGTTCAAAATGTTAAAGCCCGGCACGACACCATGGCTTGAATAGCTACCGGGAGCAACATAAAATCCCATTCCGTATGTGGAGCTGCTTCCTGGCGTAAACATCTTTTTATAGCTCTTCTGCGAATACAGTTTGCCGTCTATCAGGGCTTGGTCAAATTTGTACATATCTATAGCACTCATATAAATATCTCCAGCACCGTAAAGCTGAGATAGATCGGGCATATACGGTGTAACCGCTTTGCTGCCTTTCAGCTTATACCCGACAGCAGGATAAGGTTCTTTTTCATATGTTTTGTAAAAGCCTGCATGCGTCATCCCCGCCGGTTTAAAAATATGATTCTTTATATATTGTTCATAGGACTCACCGCTCACTTCAGCAACAATATAAGCAAGAACAGAATAGTTTGAATCCTTGTAGCCCCATACACCCGGCTGACGATTAATTCCCTGACGTTCTATGTCTTTTATTAATTCGTCCGGAGTAATTACGGCGTTTCCTTCAATATGTCCGTTTATTCCCGATGTATGTGTCAGCAGATTTTTCAAAGTAATCGCTTGTCCGTTAGGGAAATGAGGTAAATACGTGCTTACCGAATCACTTGTCTGAAGTTTCCCCTTTTCCTCAAGCTGCAAAATAGCGGTTGCAATCAGCGCTTTTTGTGACGAACCGACATAAAAAGATGTCAAAGGATTATTTCGAACTTTTTGTTTACGGTCTGCATAACCAAAACCTTTATTTGTTACGATTTCTCCATTTCTAACAATCATGGCTGTTCCGCTGAAACCGATCCCATTTAAATAACTGCTGATTTTGTGATTACGGTCCACTGTTTTGATTTGTTTCTCTGATATTTTAGCGGTTTTCCTTTTAACTTCTTTATTCTGGCTGTTTTCTAAAGCTACTGCAGTTTTTTGAAACGGGTTCTTCTCTTCACTATTTCGATGAAGCACATTCCACATCGTTAAGCAAATCATCGCTGCTAAAAAAACAAGCACAAGTTTTCCCCTCTGACTTGGTTGTTTCCGGCTGTATTTTGCATTTCTTCTGCGGGTCGGGCTTGTCATTCGTTTTTCCTCCCAAAATAAATGCCATTTTGTACACTTTAGACGGATGAAATACTGAAAAAGTTGTCGAAAGTTTTTTGCAAAATAAAAAAGGCTGAGTTTTTTCACCCAGCCTTTTTTATCATTTCATACTGATTTAATTTTTATTCTAATTCTAATTGTTCTAGCGCCTCTTCAGATTCCTGTTGCACTGTTCCGTTATTATCCAAACCGTAATGTTCGCGAATTTGCTCCTGGATCATCAGCATGATATCTTTATTTTCTTTTAGGAACTGTTTCGCATTTTCACGGCCTTGTCCAAGACGTTCCTCTTGGTAAGAATACCAAGCACCGCTCTTTTGTACGATATCTAGCTCGCTTCCAAGGTCGATGATTTCTCCCTCTTTTGAGATCCCTTCACCGTACATAATGTCTACTTCGGCAATACGGAATGGCGGTGCTACTTTGTTTTTGACCACTTTAATTCTCGTTTTATTCCCCATAATGTCATTGCCTTGTTTCAGCTGTTCAGCACGGCGCACTTCTAAACGAACAGACGAATAGAACTTCAGCGCACGTCCACCTGGCGTTGTTTCAGGGTTACCGAACATGACCCCAACTTTTTCACGAATTTGGTTAATAAAGATGGCAATTGTTTTTGATTTATTGATAGCACCTGATAGTTTACGAAGTGCTTGGGACATCAAACGTGCTTGAAGACCAACATGTGAATCACCCATATCTCCTTCAATCTCTGCTTTTGGTACAAGAGCAGCTACAGAGTCAATAACAACAATATCAACTGCCCCGCTGCGGACAAGAGCTTCTGCAATTTCAAGTGCTTGCTCTCCTGTATCCGGCTGAGAAAGTAACAGTTCATCAATGTTGACACCTAGTTTTTGAGCGTAAACTGGATCGAGTGCATGCTCTGCATCAATAAATGCAGCTTGTCCTCCCTGCTGCTGAACTTCAGCAATGGCATGAAGGGCTACTGTCGTTTTACCAGAACTCTCTGGACCATATACTTCGATAATACGGCCTCGGGGATATCCGCCTATTCCAAGCGCAGTATCAAGTGCTAACGAACCACTAGGTACTGTTGAAATACGTGTATCTGTTTGCTCTCCTAGTTTCATAATAGAGCCTTTACCAAACTGTTTTTCTATTTGTTTAAGAGCCATATCTAAGGCTGCTTGACGATCACTCATTCTATTGTTTCCTCCTTTATCAATTCCACTATCTATACTATACCTTGTTTTACGTCATTTGCCAAGAAAAAAACGAACACATATTCGATTTTTTTCTTGGCAGATTTCTTAAGAAAAGAGTGTTTTCTATTAGAAAAAACGCTCTTTTATAAAGGAGTAAACCTAACAAAAAACAAAATTAACTCTCTTTTAATAAGTTGAGTAAGTGATGCAGACCATATTTCACAGCGCGCTTTCGAATGCCTGACCGGCTGCCTGTAAACATCCATTCAAACACGTCCGTCTGGTCTTTCGTCGATAGTCCAATGAACACTTTTCCAACAGGCTGACCCTCTTGGGTATCAGGTCCTGCTACACCCGTAAAGCTAATGCCAATATCACTTCCGGTCAGCTTTCTCACCCCTTCAGCAAGCTCTAAAGCACACTCTTTGCTGACAGCACCATGAGAAGACAATGTTTCTTCCCGGCAGCCAAGTACCTGCTGCTTGACTTGGTTTGTATAACAAACCACACTTCCGTTCAAAATGGATGATGCTCCTTCGAGATCTGTCAGCCATTCGGAGAACATTCCGCCAGTCAGGCTTTCTGCTGCTGCTACTGTTTTCCCGTGCTCATGCAAGGCTTTGGACGCTTCGCGGACAAGTGATGTATCCCCATATCCGTAGAAGTACTCTCCTACCCGCGCTAAAATTTGCGCTTCTGTTTCTTTTAACAGACGCTCTGTTTCTTTTTCATCCTCATGCTTAGCAGTCAGCCTTAGCGTCACTTCACCGTCAGATGCGAGTGGTGCAATCGTCGGGTTGGTTTGAGCATCAATTAAATCTTCTAGGTCTGTTTCAAGCTGCGATTCACCGATTCCGAAGAAGCGCAGAACAACAGACACGATCTTTTCCTTTAAGCCAAGCTTCTCAGAAATCAGCGGCTTTGCCTCGTTTTCAAACATCGGGTGCAGTTCACTTGGCGGTCCAGGAAGAAGCATATAAAACGTATCGTCTTCTTGAACAAACATACCCGGGGCCATCCCGAAACGGTTCACGAGCACATCAGACCCTTCTAGAACGAGTGCCTGCTTACGGTTGTTCGGTGACATAACGCGTCCGGTCTTTAGAAAGTAGTCTTGAATTGATTCAAATGCTTCTTCATTTAGTACAAGCTCTTTGCCAAGCGTACTCGCAATGGTTTCTTTTGTTAAGTCATCTTTGGTTGGTCCAAGACCACCTGAGAAGATAATAAAATTAGATCTTTCCTGCGCCACCTGAATGGCCTGTTTTAAACGCTCTGGATTGTCACCAACTGCTGTGTGGTAATAAACATTCACACCAATTTCAGCTAGTTGTTTGCTGATGAATTGTGCATTCGTATTCGTAATTTGCCCTAGCAATAGTTCGGAACCGACTGCAATAATTTCTGCTTTTCTCTCTGACTTCAAAGCGTACACGTCCTTTTTAGTTAGAATTCTTTAAAGCTTCCCAGTTTTTTGCAAAGTAATCCCAGCCTGAGACAACAGTGAAGAACACCGCTACCCACATCGCTAGATCACCAAACGGGAATGACACAAGTTCAAACGGCAGGTTATGCAGTAAAAGTGCAGAAATCGCAATGATCTGCGCCCATGTCTTCACTTTTCCAAGCATATTCGCTGCCACTACTTCACCGCCTCCGGCTAATACAAGCCTTAGACCTGTTACAGCAAATTCACGGCTGATGATCACAATCGCCATCCATGCCGGTGTGAGGTTGTATTGAACAAGTATAATTAAAGCAGCTGAAACAAGCAATTTATCTGCAAGCGGATCTAAAAATTTACCAAAGTTCGTCACTAAATTAAGCTTACGTGCGTAGTATCCATCAATCCAGTCAGTTGTTGAAGCGACAATAAACAGGATCGCTCCAACAAGGTGCGTCACTTCGATGCTGACGTCGCCAAAGCGCGCAACACCCCAATCTAGCGGTGCAAGCATAATAATCATAAAAACAGGGATCAAGGCGATCCTAGAAAGGGTTATTTTATTCGGTAAGTTAAACATGAAATCCAATCCTCCAATAATGCAATTTTATTATGTATATAATAGTAGGAACAAAAGAAAAGTCATCTACTTGCTTAAGATGACTTTTCCTTTCCTTTATTCACAATCACAATGTTTTGTGTCATGGTGTCCTTAGGGTCTAATTCGTACTTAAGTGTCTCGTCATTTACCTTGATATCAATTCCAGACGCATTGCCTAGACGGATATCGACCTGAGAAAGATCAGACAGGTCTGTTTTAAACGATTCGCCATCTTTTAGTTCACCCATCTTCAGCACTTTTCCAGATTCGTCTCTTACACGCAGCCATGAAGCTTGCGACGCAGAAATTTTTAACTCCATTTCGTCTGCACCTGATACTTCATACGTTGTTGTCGAGCCTTCTGTATTCGTCGCCTTTAAAGATACAGTTTCATCGTCTTTTGATGAATCATCTTTTTTAGATGATTTTTCTTTATCATCTGACGAAGCTTTTTCTTTTTTCTTTTGATCTTTTGCAAGAGATGAACCCTCAGATACTTCATATTTAGATTCTGATTGCTGAGGGGCCGCCTGATTATTCTTCTGTCCGCTATCATGATTGACCGCCTGCACGATCACATAAATGATGGCGATGACCACAATGATGCCTCCAATAATTAAAATTGTCGGCAATAGTTCAAGCACTTTCGAAGCAGGCTTTGGTAGCTCTCTTTGCGGCTTAATATTCGATAATTTATCAGATACTTCATCGTTATACGTGCTTGGAACATCTTTACGAAATTCTTCGAACAATTGTTCAGGATTCAGTCCAACGGCTTCGGCATATTGTTTAATAAACGCTCTGACATAAAATTTACCTGGAATAATATCATAGTTTCCTTGTTCGATTGCTAGCAAATAGCGCTTTTGGATCTTGGTCACCGTCTGAAGATCCTCCAGCGACATCCCTTTTTCCTCTCTGGCCTCAACGAGCCGTTTTCCCAATTCAGTCAAAACAAACACCTACCATTACCATATTAAAAATCGAAGCCAGAAAAACCAGAATGATCAAACACTTGTGGTTCTTCAGCGTGTTCATATGTAATCTCTTCGTCTGCGCTATTCCGCAATTCAATGATATAGTCGAAATCATCCATTGTATATTCTGAATTTTGAATAAAGATGTCTGGATGCTCGACCACCTTCGTTGCCGGCAGTCTCATAATTTCCCTTAAAAGCTGCAAGTGCTTCTCAGAACCTCTTCTTGTCGACACAATCCCATCAATAATAAAGACGTTATCTGGGCTGTATTCATCTGCGATCAGCTGACTTCGGATCGTCTGTTTCAAAAGAGTTGATGATACAAACAGCCATCTCTTGCTTGCACAAACACTTGAAGCCACAATTGATTCTGTTTTTCCGACACGCGGCATTCCGCGAATCCCAATCAATTTATGTCCTTCTTTTTTAAAGAGTTCAGCCATAAAATCAACAAGAAGACCGAGCTCGTCTCTTTCAAAACGGAACGTCTTTTTGTCATCGGCATCACGCTGTATGTATCTTCCATGACGAACAGCTAAGCGGTCACGAAGCTTTGGCTGTCTTAATTTCGTTACTTTTATCGTTTCCATTGTATTTAAAATTGATTCAAGCCGCTTAATTTGATCTGTGTGGTCACAGCGTAAAAGCATTCCGCGTCTTGATACATCAACACCATTAATTGTCACAATATTAATTGAAAGCATCCCCATTAGAGAAGAAATGTCTCCTAAAAGTCCGGGACGGTTTACCTGTATCTCATATTCAAAATACCATTCGAGCTTTGCCAAATGATATTACCCCCTTCATTGTGGCAAATTTTTACCTTCCTTTATCATAAAGCATTTTCACATTTTTAGAAAGCACAATGTTGTGAAACGGTTAAAATAAAAAGAGAGGCACAAACGACCTCTCTTTTTGTTTAGTGCGAGCTATTATTTTCAACTAGCTTGACCATCATATTTGCAATGGCACGCTGCTCATCTTCTGATGCAACGCTCCAAAGGTCAGCAAGTACTCTTTCCTGCTCGTTCTTTGCCTCAACTTCGTTAGCTAGATATCCGCCAATTTCATACGCAAGGTTATTGATAGTCTCATCCTCTAAACCTTTATCCTGCGCATGATTTAAGCGATCACCTAAAAAGTTTTTCCAATGGTCCCAGTTCTCAAGTACAGACATGTCGATTCCTCCATTCGAAAAGATGAATTACAGCCATAGCTTTTGTCATGGAGAGACGAATTATACACGTTTTTTAACAGTACCAGCCGCCATTAACAGATAAAATTTGACCTGTGATATAACTTGACTGTTTTGAGGCGAGAAACCAAATGACATCTGCAACCTCCCCAGGGGATGCAAGCCGGCCAAGCGGAATTTCTTCTTCCAGCATTGCGATGTCATCCTGCGTAAAACGTTTCATCATGTCTGTTTTGACAGCACCTGGCGAGACAGCATTTGCTCTAATTCCACTTGGAGCAAGCTCTTTTGCTAATCCTTTGATAAACGCATTTTGCGCACCTTTGACCATGCTGTACAGCACTTCACACGATGCTCCCGTTTCTCCCCATATCGAGCTGACCGCAATGATATGGCCTGCTTTCTTTCGAATCATAGCGGGTAAAAGGGATTGGGTAAGCTCATATGGACTTGTGACATGAAGCTGCACCATACTGGCTAATACGTCTTTTTCTGTGTCTGTCACCAATCCGACATGGCTTCTGCCGCTATTTAAAACAAGAATATCTGGACAGAGCGGCAGACGGCTGACAAGCTCATCTGCTCCGCCCGTTTTAGATAAATCGGCTTGAACGACGTGCGTTTGAATGGAATATGCCTCATCCAAATGAGCGGCGAGGCGCACAGCTGCCTGTTCATTTTTATGATAATGGAGCATCACATGGCAGCCTTCTTGGGCAAGCTTTTTCGCTGCTGCCTGCCCAATCCCGCCACTGGCACCTGTTATCAGCGCCCAACGACTCATCACATTGATTCCTTCTTTCTATATAGAATACCTATTCTTTTCGTTTAAATGGGAACCAGTTGGCTGATCCGAACAATTTCACCATTACAGGTACGAACAATGGTAGCACAACGAGTGCGTACAGTAAAAGTCCTGTAAGGACAAGTGTTGCAATCTGCAGGAGAGACAGCACACCTGATGGAAGCATGGCGGCAAATGTTCCTGCCAAAATAACAGCAGCAGACATAATGACAGACCCCATATTTTTCATTGATTCAGTCATGGCAAACTGGATGTCTTTTGTTTTGTATTCATTGAACCGCTCCATCAAGAAAATCGAATAATCGACTCCGAGCGCCATTAATATGACAAATCCAAAGAATGGTACTGCCCAGTTAATGCCTGGATATCCGAAGAAATGGGTGAAAATAAATTCTGTTACACCAATTGCTGTAAAGTAAGTCAATATGAGTGAACCTACCAAGTAAAGCGGCATGACAAGCGAACGGAATAAAATCACCAAAATAAGAAAAATACCAATCATCATGTAAAGCACTGTCTTATTGAAATCTTGGTCTGACAGCTGTTTTAGATCAGCGTTCATACTTGATACACCTGAGACGCCAAATGACGCATCTTTTAGGTTTGTTTCAGGAAGTGCCCGCTCGACAGAAGCTTCCACTTGTTTAATCGTCGACAAGGCGTCATTTCCATATGGATTTTTCTCTAAAATGACATCAATCTTTGTCATCTTGCGATCATCTGACATGTATGAATCAAATACTTGCTTGAATGCTTTATTTTTCAAGACGTCTTTTGGAATAAACCAGCCGGCCATGTCTTGATCTGGTGCATTTTTCAGTTCGTCTAAGTAGTCACCTGCACCCATTAAGCCGCTCGAAATTTTCTCCAGTCCTTTCACACTTTTGTTCAGACCGTCTGTCAGCTTGGTCAGGTTATCCCCAAAGCCGCCAATCTTTTCTTTCATTTGCTTTTGGCCATTAATGATGTCCCCCGCTCCATTTGCAAGCTTTGGCATATTATCAGCTAGTTGTCCTTGACCTTTAGACGTTTGATCCAGTCCATTTTCAACTGCATCTAAGCCAGCAATGAGTTCATCGATTTGATTCGTCAAGACTTTTTGCTGCTCTGAAGCTTTTGCGATAAAGGCATCAGCTGCTTCAAGCTGCTTTCTAGCTTCTTTCGCTTGTTTGGCATAGCTGTCTGCCTGTTTCGCCCCTTCTTGCAAGGTCGCAGAAAGTTCATTGTACGAAGCTTTAATCGCTTGATACGATTGATTTTCTTTTACCTGCGGGATTTGCTTTTCAAGGGTACTAAATTGTGTATTTGCTTGTTTGATTAACGCTTTTACATCTGCTGCGGCAGAGGATGACGTATCCACTTGCGCTAATGCTGCCTTTAATTCTTTGGAAATGCTTTTATACAGTGAAACTTGCTGATTCACTTGTGCGACTTGAGCCATTAATTCCTTTTTCGCACCTTTGATTTCATCTTTAATGGCTGCTACACCTTTTTTATTTTGGTCGATGCCATTTTGCAATTTTCTTAAGGATTTTTCAACATTTTGAATCCCTGTTTGCACAGATTCTGTACCAGAAATCAATTTGTTAATGCCTTTTCCTGATGATTTGATTTGCGGTGTTTGATCCTCAATGGATTGACTCATTGTCGTCAGTGCATCTTGAATATTTTTCAAGCCTTCATTGCTTTTATCAAGTCCTGTGTTCAATTCTTTGGCTTGTGATTTCACGTACAGATCACTCAGCCCTTTACCGACAGGACGGGTGGCACTTCTCACTTTACTGACCCCATCTGTTTGTTCAATTGCACGGCTGAGTTTTTCGATGGCAATCAGCCCTTCATTGTTGTCTAAAAGGTCAGATGATTTCACGACCACTGTTGCCGGGAGTGCTTCACCCGGTCCAAACTTATCAGAAATGGTATTGAATGCGTTAACCGATTCGTATTTATTACCAATTTCATCTAAGCTGTTATAAGAAAGAGTTCCTTTATACATGAGAATTGGCGGAAGCGTAATGATTCCTACAATTAATAAGCTGAAAAGCGGTTTCTTAAATGAAAAACGGCCTGCTGTTTCCCACATTTTTGACTGCGGATGGGCAATATCGCCTTTAATCGGCCAAAATAACACCTTTCCTAAAACTGCCATAAAGAACGGCACAATCGTGAGAAGGGCCACAATGAGCACAGCAACCCCGACTGCTACTGCAACAGCTGATTTATAAAGCTGGAATTGTGCGAGACCAATACATGTAAAACCGATTAGAACCGCAATTCCGCTGAATAAGACGGTCTTTCCTGCTGTTTTATACGTAATGAGAATCGCCTCAATTTTATCTTTACCATGTGCGATCTCTTCCTTAAAGCGGCTGAGAAGCAGTATGCAGTAGTCCGTTCCAATTCCAAACATGATCGCGACCATAAAGATCTGAGTAAAGGTCGAGAGCGGAAAGTCTACATATTTTACTAAATAAGCCACGATCGATTGACTCACCAAGTAAGACAGTGCCACTGCGACTAACGGAACGAAAGGCGCCACAGCTGACCTAAAAACAAGAATAAGGACAACGAGAATAAACCCAATCGTAATGAATTCTGTTTTCTTCAGGCCTTCCTGCGAACTTGTGATAACATCATCATCAATTAACGGCTGCCCTGTCATTTCAAATTTCAGGTTTAAGCTTTTCAGCTTTTCATTGACTCTTTCTTTAAAATCGGACGCTTTGATTTTGTTTGAGTCATATGTAACTGGAACAAGGAGTGTCGTTTGATCTTTAGAGAGCATTTGTTTTTTGATATCTTTATTGGCTTCAAAGTAAGAAGTGATGTCCTCTATGTGGAGATCTTGATCTTTTTCTAAAATGTCCATTGCCTTTTTTAAAGATGTTTCTCTTTCTTTCACAATGTTCTTTTCTTGAAAGACAATGACGATTGATTTTTCTGTATCGCCGTTTTCAGACATTTTCTTTAATAACTGATTGGCATATGAAGACGGATAGCCGTCTGGTACAGAAATTTGCCCCTTTTCTTTTGTTAACTGCGCCATATTAGGAGCGGTGATGAGTAACACTGCCGCTAATACGACCCACAGGATCGTGATCAGCCATCTACCCTTTATGATTGCTCTCATTAGTACTTTGTGCCTCCTCTTCGATGATCACTTGATAGATCTTTTCATATGTTTGAATAAATGATTCCATTTCTTTTTCTTCAAGCTTTTCAAAATAAGATCGAACCAGGTCTTGAAGCTGCTTTTCCATTCGGCTGACCACATCTTTGCCCTCTGGCGTGACGTACAGGTGAACATTTCTTCTGTCAGCTTGATCATGTTCACGAAAAATATAGTTTTTCGTAAAAAGACGGTTGGTCATCGATGTTACAGCACTTTTGTTTACATTACATACATTAGCAAGGTCCGTAGATGTACACCCTGGATGTAAATTGATGTATCGAAGCGAGTAATATTGATCAAGCGTCAGCTCTTTATCAAGCTTTTCCGTGATCATACTCGATACTTTTTTCTCCATCATGAGATAGACATCTGCGTATCTCTGGATGAGCTGGGCAATTTTATTTTGTTCCATACGCTGCTCCTTTTTAGTTTAAGTGTTTAACTATTAAAGAGTTTAACTAATGACCAAAACAATTGTCAATGAATATCCTTACAAATAAAACGGCTTTTTCAAATAAAAAAGACAAACTCTGCCGATATGAGTTTGTCTTTTTACATTTATTTTGTTTTTGGGACGACTTTGAAAACAGACATCCGTTCTTCATCAATTTCTTCATCTAAAATTTGCTGAATATCAGCCAATTGAATTTGTTCCAGCATTGTGACGACATCAAATAAGCTCATGTCTAAGAATGCATATCGAGTAAATTGGTTCGCAATATATTCTGGAGAATTCATGGCTTTTAAAAAGCTGCCGATTTTTTTCTTGCGCGCGAGTTCAATTTTCTCTTCTGTCATGAGGCTTTTTGCTTGAAGAAGGGTTTCTTTTAATACCTTTGCGAGTTGATCAGGATCATTTGTATCCCCGCCAACTGAAGTGAAGCCAAAGCCGCCCTCTTCTGTATAATCGTAGCTGAATGTTTCATCAATTAAGCCTTTTTCATACATCTGTTCATATTGTAAGGAGCTTTTGCCAAACAGCGTCTCTAAAATGAGGTTCATCCCAAGCTCATGCTTTAGCAGCTGATTTCCTTTTTTATGCGGATTCTTTGTTTTCAAACCGAACATACATTTAGAGCCTTGTACGTTCATTGGAAGTTCGTATTCTTTCCGGTACACACCTTCTGGCTCATTGATGTCTTTTCGTTTGATCTCCGGCTGGTCTGTAAATGGCTTTTTCGCCTGATTCGCTCTGACTTGATCTAAAATTTGCTTCGGATCAACAGGCCCGACGACGAATAGAAGCATATTGCTCGGGTGATAGAACGTTTCATAGCATTCATACAAATGATCTTTTGTAATAGGGGCAATGCTCTCTACTGTTCCAGCAATATCTATTCTCACAGGATGCTCTTGATATAAATTTTCAATCAGACCAAAGAATAAACGCCAGTCTGGATTGTCATCATACATGTTAATTTCTTGACCAATGATGCCCTTTTCTTTTTCGACTGTTTTTTCAGTAAAATAAGGCTCTTGAACAAAATCAATGAGTGTCTCAAGGTTTTGTTCGACATTTGAGGTGCTTGAGAATAAATAAGCCGTTCTTGTAAACGTTGTAAAAGCGTTTGCGGATGCTCCCTGTTTACTAAAAGTATGAAACACGTCTCCATCTTCTTTTTCAAACAGCTTATGCTCTAAGAAATGGGCAATTCCGTCAGGCACTCGAATCATGTCTTCTTTGCCAAGCGGCACAAATTCGTTATCGACAGAGCCATATTTTGTTGTAAAGGTCGCATAGGTTTTGTTAAACCCTTGCTTTGGCAGCACATAGACGTCAAGACCGCTTTCCATTTTTTCGTGATAGACCGTTTCTTGCAGCTGATCGAATTGAATTGTTTTCACTGTCATGAAGCACCCTCCGTTCCTTTAAGAAAATAGGTCGTATCCCATTCGATTTTCTGACCCACTTTGATGATGTCCTCTTTTGTCACTCGGTCTAATGCTTCTAAAAAGGAATCAAGGGTTTCCCCAGTCGGCACAACGGCATGCTGATACAAATATTCTGCTGTTCCATAAGACGTATCGATCGTTTCAAGCAGCTGGTTTTTGACGACTGCTTTTGTTTGATCAATCGCTTCATCTGAAAAATCACCTTTTTGCATCGCTTCAAATTGTTCTTTGATGATGTCCACTGCCTGCTGGTAGTTGCCGACTTCAATCCCTGACATGACCATCATCAAGCCTTTAAAGCTTTCAAGTCTAGACACAGCGTAGTAAGCTAGACTTGCCTTTTCACGAACATTAATGAATAGCTTAGAATGCGAGAAACCGCCGAATATGCCATTAAACAAATGCAGCGCCGGATAATCTTTATCTGCAATCGTTGTATGTGTGCGAAAGCCGATATTCAGCTTGCCTTGTTTTACGTCCTCTTCATCAATGACTTCTTTTGGTTCATTTTGAGGTCTTTTTGATTCAGCCTGCTGTTTGACTGGTTCTCTTTCACTTGTTTTAAAGTATTGGGAGACCATGCGGCTGATGTCTTGTTCGTCAACATCTCCGACAACATAAAGATCAAGCTGGTTTGATTGAAGCGCATGCTCATAAGCTTCAAAGAGCGAGTGAGGTGTGATTGCGTCGATGTCTTCCATTTCGCCATTGACGTGCAGCGCATATGGTTCACCTTTACACATTTCCTGCACGAGTCTTAAGTTCGAATAACGCATTTTGTCATCATAAACTGCCTGAATTCGCTGTTTTAATGTGCGTTTTTCTTGATCTACATATAATTGACTAAACACTCCTTCTTCAACATACGGGTGGAATAATAGGTCAGATAGTAAGGCAATCCCTTTTTCTAGTAAAGGGGTTTGATCCTTTAAATATTTTTCATTCGCCATTTCTAGGCGAAAGGTAATGATGTGATTCTCACCTTTTTTCGCCATGTCGGCGGAAACGGTTGCTCCATAGAGCTCATCAAAATAGGCACGCAGTGCGCCTGTTTTCGGCATTTTTTCTGTTCCTCTTAACAGCACATGCGGGAAAAGAGAACGCATGGTGACGTCATCTTTGGATAGCGGTGCAAGCATTTTAAAAAGGATTGTCACGGTTTTAAATTTTTCTGTTTTGACAATATGAGTATGAAGACCCGGTGTGTCCAGTGTCTTCTCTTGTAAGTACGTCATGAGAAACCTCCTTTGTTCATCCTATTTATTATGTATTAGAACATAGCTGATATATACGTGAAACAGCCATTTAATAGACATTATATCAATCAGAGGAAAGGATAGGAAATAAAAACGCCTCTGCTCATAGCAGAGACGCCAGTCGTTATTTCATTCTAAACGGCCACCAATTCCATTTACCAAAAATACGAACCATGACCGGAATAAAGAGGGGCAATACAACAAAAGCATATAATAAAAGTCCAATGAGTACGACTGTTGCAATTTCAACAAGCGATAATACTCCTGATGGCAGCATAGCAGCGAACGTACCTGCTAAAATGGCCACTGCAGAAATAATAACAGAACCCATATTTCTCATCGCTGATATCATCGATGCTTGTACATGCTCTCCCTTCCATTCATTAAAACGATCCATGAGGAAGATGGAATAATCGATCCCGAGCGTCACAAGAATGACAAAGCTGAAAAATGGGACAGCCCAGCTGACACCATCGTAGCCAAAAAATGTTTTAAAGATCCATTCTGTTAACCCGATTGATGTAAAGTACGTTAAAATCAGTGAAAGTGTTAAGTATATCGGCATGACGATTGACCGTAATAAAATAATTAAAATAATAAAAATACCAATTAACATGAAGATAACAGTTCGAATAAAGTCACCGTCAGACGTTTCTTTTAAGTCCACATTTAAGCTTGAGATACCAGATACACCGTATTTGGCATTTTTGAGTCCACTTACAGGTAAATATTGATCAAGGGTTTCCTCAATTTTCGCGACACCTTTCATCGCTTCATTGCTGTATGGATTCACATTTAAGATGACTTCAAAAGTCGTTAATTTACGATCTGGAGACATATACGTATGAAAGATTTGCTTAAATTCTTGGCGTTTCAGCACTTCTTCTGGAATAAACCAGCCCGTTATTTCTTCATCTGGCGCTTGCTGAAGCTGCTTTAAGTAGCCGTCAGCCTCGGTGAAGCCGCTTTTGACCTGCTCAAGCCCTTCAATACTTTCACCTAATCCATCTGTTAACAATGTAAGTTTTGATGAAAGCTGGCTAAATCCTTTTTTGATGGCTTTTTGGCCGTCTGTCAGCTGATCTGCACCATCTTCGATTTTAGGCATTTCTTTAATCAATTGTTTTTGGCCCTCATTTGTTTGGTCAAGGCCGTCATAAATTTGATCAAGCCCATCCATGAGCGCTTGCACTTGGCGTCTTACTTCTTTTTGCTTGCTTGATAAGGTTTGAATCACTTGATCTGCCTGCTTGATCTTTTGCTTAAAGTGAGCGGCTTCCTCTTCATATACACTCATTTGATCCCCTGCTTGATCAAGCATTCCTTTTGTTTCTTTGAATACCTTCTTGATTTCTTTATATTCATCCATGTCTTTTACTTCTGGAAGACGATTTTCTAGTGCTTCAAATGATAGATTTTCATAGGATGCCCTTACTTTCTTAATGGTTGTCATCAGCTGCTGATTCGATTTCGCATGGCGTTCAAGTGTATTCACCACTCGCTCTAGCTCTTGAAGCATCGTTTCGCTGCTGCGATATTCTTGCTCTAATTCTTTTTTCGCTTTTTTGATTTTACTTCGAATGGTGCCGACGCCTTCCTTACTGCGTCTCACTCCATCTTCTAAAGAGATTAAGGATTCCCTAACTTCTCCGATACCGCTTTTGATTGCTTTTGTTCCATCAATCAGCTGGTCAATGCCTTGAGCGGATTCTTCAATTTTTGGTTTTTGTTTGAGAAGAGCGAGATTTGTTTCGGTCAAGCCATCTGAAATTTTCCCGATTCCTTCATGGCCTTTGCCGAGTTCTCCTCCAAGCTCTTTCGCTTGAGATGTGACATAAAGCTGGCTCAGCCCGTCCCCAACAGGCCGCGTGACACTGCGGACTGTTTTGACTTCGTCAATGTCATTTAATTTACGAGTCAGTTTTTCAATCATGACAATGTTTTCCTGATTATCCAGCTTATGATCATTTTCGACAAGCACATTCAGCGGCAGCGCTTCACCAAAGCCAAATTGCTCTGATATCGTATTAAATGCTGACACCGACTCATACTTATTCCCAATTTCATTTAAACTGTTATAAGATAGGGTGCCGTCGTACATCAGAATAGGAGGCACCGTAATAAGAGCGACTAACCCTAAGCTGATCAGCGGCCTTTTAAATGAAAAACGCCCAGCCCATTCCCACATTTTACTTTGCGGATGCCGAATGTTTTCTCTTTTAGATGGCCAGAATAGAGATTTTCCGAAAACAGACATAAAAAAGGGAACGATGGTGACAAGGGCAATCAGCAGAATGCCTACTCCAACGGCAACACTAACGGCTGATTGATACAATTGGAATTTAGCAAATCCAATACTTGAGAAGCCGACTAACACGGCTAAGCCGCTGAAAAATACCGTTTTCCCTGCACATTGATATGTGACGATAATCGACTCTTTGACATCACGGCCTTGCCCGATCTCCTCTTTAAAACGGCTTAACAGCAGGATGCAATAATCCGTTCCGATACCGAACATAATGGCTACCATAAAAATCTGAGTAAAATTAGATAGAGGAAATTGTGTATATTCTACGAGAAAAGCCACAATACACCGGCTGACAGCGTAAGAAATGCCTATCGTAATGAGCGGAACAACAGGTGCCAATATCGATCTGAAAACAATAATTAAAATAAAGAAAATAAAAATCATCGTGATAAGTTCAGTTTTCTTCAGACCTTGTTGAGAGCTTTGAATGACATCTGAATCCACAAACTTTTGACCCGTTATTTCATATGAGACATGATAGGGCTTTAAAACTTCCTCAATTTGTTCTTTAATCTTCACAGCTTTTGTTTCGTAGTGGTCGAATTTGAATGGAACAAGAAGTGTACTTTTATCCTTTGATAAAAGTTGTTTTTGAATGTCCGGATCTACATGAAAATACGAAGTAATTCCGTCAATGTGGAGTTCTGGGGCATTTGACATGAGTGCAGCTAAAGCCTTTTTTAATTCCTGCTCTTTCGCAGGGAACAGATGTTGTTCGGAGAATACAAGCACACCTGTATCTTTTTTCCCGTTCTTATCTGACAGCTTATCCAATAGGTGAAGTGCCTCAGCTGTTGGTGTCCCCTCCGGAACCTTTAATTGCCCTTTTTCTCTTGTTAATTCCTCTAAATCGGGCGCAGTAATAAACAGAATCACAGCTGTTATCATCCACACCACTAATACAATCCATCTTGCTTTAATTATTTGCAACATAGCTGCTTCAAGCTCCTTCTACTTCTTCAATCAATTTGCTGTATTTGAGCGTGTCTGAAGTGCTGACTGCGTCTCCTTCAAATGGCAGGATGACCTATTCAATTGTCCTTTCGTGTTGAAGAAGCATATCTCCATCATCAGCACGCGAGCTCAATTTCTGCCTAAAGAAAGACAGAAAATGAATGTTTTTGAACACCTCCAATTTGGGATAATTTAAAAGATATTACTATACATTAGTTTAACTATCAAAATTTTACATGTCAATTTATAAAAAAGAAAAAAGATGGCAAAATACCATCTTTTTTCTATATTTAAACCGTTTTTAATTGTTCACTCTCATCCTCTTCATCTGGCTGGATGAAAAAGAGGACCAAAAATAGTGAAATGAGACTGCAAATGGTCGAGAGAATAAATACAATGGAGTCCCCTTTATCCATTAGATAGGCAAAAATCGGAGGTCCTAAAGCAACACCGATAAAACGCATACTGCTATAAAATGACGTAATGGTACCGCACTGCTCTTTTTCAATTCCTTCTGTAATCAGCGCATCAAGTGCAGGCAGCACAATACCGATGCCCACTCCGCCAATGCTTAAACAGATAAACAATACGAAAAAGCTGTGATTCCACCATAAAAAAATATAAGAAAGTGATAACAAAGCCATCCCTACGATTAAAAAGATTCTCATTTTTCCTTTTTCTTTTCCAATCGTTTTTCCAGCAATGTAGGAACTGATTGATAGAAAAAGGAGCGGAATACTCAGCAGGAGTCCTTTTTTAACGCCTTTTATTTGATAAGCTGCCTCGAGGTTATCGGATAAGTAAAAAAGCACACCAAAAAGAAGAAACATAATAAAACCGCCAATAGCAAAAATGGCATAAAGCCAGCGTCCCTCATGCTTAAAAATGGTCTTTGTTGATTTTAAAAATTCTTTAAATGTAGGCGGGTCCTCCTCTTTTTTCGCCGACTCTACCATGAACAGTACCATGAGAAAGCTGATGATCGAAAAGAACGGAATGAACCAAAACGGCACAAACCAAAACCATGAAGCAAGAAGTGCCCCAATAATAGGGCTTAGTACCTTACCTGCTGTATTAGAGGTTTCAATGGCGCCAAGTCCGGCACTGACCTCTTCATCATCATGAAACAAATCTCCAATAAACGGCATAACGACAGGTGCGGCTCCAGCTGAACCAATCCCTTGAAGGACCCTGCCAAATAGAATCCACATATAAGGTTCTTTCATGATCGTTGAGGCGACTGCTGCCACAGCTCCTCCAAGTCCAGCGATTAAAAGACACGGCAGCAGTACCTTTTTCCGCCCAATCCGGTCTGATAAGTAACCGGCGATTGGAATACATAAGATGGCTACAACCGAATATACCGTAATAATGAGAGAGACTTGAAAGGAAGTAATCGAGAGTTTCTTTTCTATCTCTGGCAATACTGGTATTAACATCGAGTTCCCTAGTGTCATGATTAGAGGCACTGATGATAATGCAATGATATTCTTTTTACTGACTGTTTTCTCGCCCAACATCATTCACCCAATTCTATATACTGTTACGTATTAGTGTGGCAAGTTTGACAAGTATTATGTATGGGCGAACAAAAAGCAGCCGCCTATGGAAGCGACTGCTTATTAAAATCGTTTGCGTATGACATGAAAGCTGAATTTATCCGCTCGAAAATAATTGAGGGAGTATAAGACCGGCTGATCATCCTGATCATAGTGCATTTGTTTCAGTAATAATAACGCCGTTTCAGGGTCACAATCTAGAATCGGTGAGACCTGATCGTGGTAGCCAATTGGTTCAATATCAGCAACTGCATATTTAATCCCGCTGTGCGGTTCTCTTCCAAACAGCTCAAAAAGAGACTCTTCTTCATGTGTAAAAGAAGCGGGAAGATGTTTGACCGGAATTTTATCTAAACAATAAACAACTGGCTGCCCATCTGCCGTTCGAACGCGTTCCATTGAAAAAATCCCATCAGATTTATCACACTGAAAACGAATGACATCATTCTCTGTTGGCTCCCCTTCTTGCGAGGATAAAAAGATGGTGCCAGGCGTCATATTGACCTGCTCAATCATTTTCGTAACACTTGTCAGCTGTTCTATGCCTGTCGAAAAAAGCGGTCTTGAATTGACGAAAGTCCCTACCCCATGCCTTCTAATTAAATACTTCTCTTCTTCTAATATACGAAGGGCCTCACGCAGTGTCGCTCTGCTCACACCTAAAAGTTTTGAGAGCTCAAACTCAGAAGGCAGTTTTTCTTTTTCAGCATATACACCTGTTTGAATATCTTCTTTAATACGGTCAATCACTTTCAAATATAAATGGCGATTGTCTGTTTTGGTCGACATGTTTTCCCTCCGTCTAATCAATGCAAATGATAAGATGAGAAATCTCTATTCCGAGATAAGTTGAACATAACTATATCATGTTTTTGCAAATAAATAAATAGTCTGACATCCAGTTAACATAATCATACTATTGTTTACTGTTTTTCAGGAAAGCTCTCTTCAATTTATGAAGAGAGCTCGTCATATTGTTCTTTTGAGAGCAGAACTTCTCTCGGTTTACTTCCTTCATACGGGCCTACAACGCCTCGCTCTTCCATTGCGTCAATGAGACGTGCCGCCCGGGTATAACCGATGCGAAATCTTCTTTGCAGCATAGAAACAGAAGCCGTCTGCATACCGATGATCAATTCTACTGCTTCATCATATAGATCATCTTCCACAGCCGCAAGCTGATCCTGCGTTTCTTCGCTCGGAATCATTTCCTCTTGGTATTGTGCTTTTTGCTGTGTGATCACGTGATCCACAACATGTTCCACTTCTTCATCTGATAAAAAGGCGCCTTGCACACGAACCGGCTTGTTTGCACCAACAGGCAAAAACAGCATGTCCCCTCTGCCCAGCAGCTTTTCTGCGCCTCCCATATCAAGGATCGTCCTTGAATCGGTTTGAGAGGATACGCTAAAGGCAATACGGGACGGGATGTTGGCTTTAATGACACCTGTAATGACATCGACAGAAGGTCTTTGTGTGGCGATAATCAAATGAATTCCCGCAGCACGAGCCATTTGAGAAAGTCGTGTAATGGAATCTTCCACATCAGAGGAAGCGACCATCATTAAATCTGCAAGCTCGTCTACAATGACAACAATATAAGGAAGCTCTGGCTGTTTAGCATCTTCTGTTTGATTCATCCGTTTAATGTAATCATTGTATCCTTCAATATTTCTTGTCCCCGTATGCGAAAACAATTCATAGCGGCGTTCCATTTCGCTGACTACTTTTTTAAGGGCCTGCGAGGCTTTCTTAGGGTCTGTTACGACAGGAGCCAAAAGATGCGGAATGCCGTTATACACATTTAATTCAACCATTTTCGGATCAATCATCATCATTTTCACTTCATGAGGCTTCGCTCTCATGAGAATGCTTGTAATAATACCATTGATACACACACTTTTTCCGCTTCCAGTCGAACCTGCTACAAGCAAATGCGGCATTTTGTTCATTTCAGCAAGCACAGCTTCACCCGAGATATTACGGCCGAGTCCAATGAGGAGCTTAGCATTTGGACGGTCATTTTGCTTCGATTCTAATACCTCTTTTAATGAAACCATAGCAATTTCTGCATTCGGAACTTCGATGCCGATGGCTGATTTACCAGGAATCGGCGCCTCAATACGAATGTCCTTTGCTGCAAGGGCAAGGGCTAAATCATCACTTAGATTGACGATCTTACTGACCTTCACGCCGACATCTGGATATACTTCATATTTGGTCACAGCTGGACCTAAATGAACCTGTGTGACTTTTGCTTTCACACCAAAGCTTTGGAATGTTTTTTCAAGTTTTCTGGCATTTTCATAAATATTTTTCTTATCTGTTTGCTGACCTGAATGCTGAGGCTCTGCCAAAATATCAAGTGACGGCAATTCATAATCTTTGTTTTCAAGTTCTGTAAATGTCATCGGAGGCGCCTCTTTTGGTTCATCGGCTGTATCTGATTGAACTGGTGCACTTTGCACAGAGTCCTGAAGAGGCGCTGTCTCTTTTGCCGCCTGCTTTTTTTGAACCGTCGGGGTGAGAATGTCATCTCTGTCTGCAAAGCTTGAAATAATCGGCTGGCTATTATCAGAAGACGGCGTTTCCTCTTCGATCAAGATCAGATCATCCTCGTCTTCTTCTTGAATGCGTGAACGTTTTTTCTTTTCACCTGTTTTCTGAGAGGACGCGCTCTTTTTGGCCTGCCTGATTCCTTTCATATCTTCAACAAACGCTTTCCACTGCTTCACCATAAATTGTGATACAGGAATCGTCACTTTTTTTACCATTTCCTGAAGAGATCGGTTTGTAATCAGGACGATTCCAATCAGCATCAAAACAATTGCCATGATTTGCGAGCCTGCTTGCGCAAATAAGAAATAAGAAGCAGCAAACAAGACGGCGCCGATCATGCCGCCCCCTAAATCAGGCGATCCTGTTTCACCTTTCATATCCATCAAGAAAAGCTCAAATGTATTTCTAATCACACTTTGAGAGCCAATGACGCCAGCAGATGAAAGATGCTGAAAGAGCTTCACATGTGACAAAAGCAAGATGCTCGCAATGATGCAGTAGAGACCTGCTTTTCTTCTTGTCAAAATATCTGGGATTTGTTTTTTCCAGAAAATCGTCACACCAAAAAGAAATAATCCGATAAGGCAGAGAATGAACCATTCACCTGCAAAGAATCGGAATAGATGTACAAAGGTTTGTCCAACAACGCCCAGCTGTAAAATGGCAATGATCGCTATGGCAATACAGACTAACCCATTTAATTCATATTTCAGTTTTAGCTGTTTATTTTGTTTTTTTCTCGTTTTCCGTTTTCTCTTTTTAGCCATACTCATCACCTTACTACGAAAGAAAATATAACCTACCGAAAGATCAGAAAGAAAGCAGCCTGGTTTTGGCTGCATCTTGTTGTAAGTTTTCCCTTTATTATAGCATAGAATCATTCATATGAGTCGGTTTGATTGGTGCCTAAATGTAACTTCAATCGCTTGCCTGGTGCAAGCTCTTGATTGAGAAAATCCATTGGATTGGTGCTCATGACTTGAACGATTTCTGCTTCATCTTCTTTCATTTCAACCATCACTGGCACACCTTGAATATTTACCTGCTGGAGTTTGCGTTCTCCTTGTTCCTCAGCGTAAATGGCTTCATATGGCATAGGCGTATATAAAATCATTGGATCAGCCCCTCGTTTTGAGATGCCCTGTCTCCGATAAGTTCGTTCAACTTTTTAATCGCTTGTCCTACACCGCCCACTTCATTCATGAGTCCGTATTCTGCTGCCTCATGACCAACGACATTTGTTCCGATGTCTCTCGTCAAATTGCCTTTTGAGAACATGAGCTCTTTAAACTTCTCTTCTGTAATGTTGGAGTGGCTTGTGACAAAATTAATGACTCTTTCCTGCATTTTATCTAAGTATTCGAAGGTTTGCGGAACGCCAATCACAAGACCTGTTAAACGCACAGGATGAATGGTCATCGTAGCTGTTTCTGCAATATACGAATAGTCACACGATACAGCAATCGGGACCCCTATCGAGTGGCCGCCGCCAAGCACAATCGAGACAGTTGGCTTTGATAAAGAAGCAAGCATTTCTGCAATCGCAAGTCCCGCTTCAACATCTCCCCCTACTGTATTTAAGATGATCAGAAGACCTTCTATTTTAGGGTTTTGTTCAACGGCTACGATTTGTGGAATGACATGTTCGTATTTGGTTGTTTTATTTTGCGGTGGAAGCTGCATATGGCCTTCAATTTGTCCAATAATGGTGAGGCAATGGATATTTGTATCTTGCGGCAGCTGCGGAACGGCTGTTTCACCAAGCTGCTGTATTTTGCTCATAATGCTGTCTTTTTCTTCTGGCTTTCGCTCAGGCTGCTGTTCATTCTTTTCGTCCATTTGTCTCCATCCTTTCCTCAAACTCTTCTCCTATTATGAACAAATAGGGCATATTCCATCCGCATTCCTCATGCTACATCAAAAAAGCCCAAAGAGCTTATACTCTTTGGGCTTTATCATCACACTTCCATAATAATTGGAATGATCATCGGCTTACGTTTTGTTTTTTCATAAAGGAATTGATTTAGCACATCGCGCATGGATTGTTTCAATGTTGACCATTCAACAATTGAGTTTTCCGTTTGCTCTTTGACAATCCCTTTGACCATTTCTGTTGCTTTCACAATCAGCTCTTCGGATTCTCTTACATAGACAAATCCTCTTGTGATGATTTCAGGTCCAGAAATTAATTGTTTCTTTTGTTTATCGAGCGTAATGACAACAATCAAGATGCCGTCTTGAGACAATAGACGTCTATCGCGTAACACGATGTTTCCGATATCACCAACGCCAAGACCATCGATCAAAATGTTTCCTTGGTGAACTTTTTCACCAATTTTGACATTCTGTCCTCTAAACTCAACAACATCGCCTTTATCAATCAAGAAAATGTCACTGCGTTTCATGCCTACTTCTTCAGCAATACGAGAATGTGCTTTTTGCATACGATATTCGCCATTCACCGGAATTAAATACTTCGGTTTTAGTAAGTTGAGCATTAGCTTTAACTCTTCTTGGCAGCCATGTCCAGATACATGAACACGTTTTTGCGCAAAAATGACTTGTGCTCCGCTTCTTGTAAGGAAATCCACTGTTTTAGAGTATGTGAGTTCTTGTCCAGGAAGAGGTGTAGATGCAATCACAACTGTATCATCTTTTTCAATATGAAGCTGTTTGTGATTTTGCTTCGCCATTTTTGTTAAAGCAGCAAGCGGCTCTCCGTGGCTTCCAGCGGTCAGGATAACCACGTCGTTTTTCGCCATTTTCTTCACTTCTTGAACGGGTACAAATAATTCTTCGTCTGCTGTAACATAACCAAGCTTGATCGCCAGCTGAAGGGTTGTCATCATATTTTTCCCTGCAACGGCAAGCTTACGGCCATTTTGATTTGTTGCATTAATGATTTGCTGCACGCGGTTAATATTAGATGAAGACACAGCAACGATCACACGATTTTCAGCATTGTACATCGCATTTGAGATTTCGTCTTGGACGAGCGCCTCAGAAGGTGTATAGCCTGGTTTTTCAGCATTTGCACTGTCTGAAAGTAGTGCTAAAACGCCGTTGTTTCCAATTTTCGCAATCTCTCCGATGTCACAGGCTTGGTTAAGCGCTGGGGTTTGATCAAATTTAAAATCACCTGTGCATACGATTGAACCAAGAGAGGTTTTGAAGCTGATCCCAACTGAATCAGGAATGCTGTGATTCGTTCTAAAGAACGATACTTTTGTTGTTTCAAAAGTAATAACTGATTTTGCATGTACCTCACGCAAATCAGCTTTTTGATTGAAGCCATACTGCTTTAATTTTTCTCGAAGTAACGCAAGGGTCAGCTTCGTTCCGTAGACTGGTACAGACAATTTGCTCAAGCAATGGAATACGCCTCCGATTGCTTCATCATGTCCGTGGGTAAGAAAAATTGCTTTCACCCGATCAGCACGCTCTGTTAAATAAGAGATATCAGGAATGACGACGTCAATGCCCAGCATTTCATTTTCTGGATGCATTAAACCTGCATCTACTACATATATGTCCGAATCAATCTCAATGACATATAGGTTTTTTCCGATTTCTCCAACGCCTCCGAGTGCAATAATTCTTACGTTCTCTGTATTTTTCTTTTTCAAAATTCTTATCCTCCTAGTCTCAAGCCCGTCCATCATCGCTTAATGCTATTATAACTGAATCTAATTTTAGAAAACAAGATGAAGTCACATTTTAAGAAAGTGTTTATGTATAAAAAACGGTCATACTCAGGGACATCTGAGAATGACCGCTTACGAAATCTTTTGTTTTGATCAGCTGTTTAAAACGCTGCTTAAATCCAGTCTCTCTTCTTCTGACAAAGGCAAAAGCGGAAGACGAACAGATCCGACGTCTAGTCCTTTCAGCTGAAGGGCTGTTTTGACAGGCGTTGGATTTGGTGCTGAGAAAAGCTGTTTCATGATTGGAAGCAGCTTTTGGTGGATCAATGCTGCATTCGCTGTTTGGCCTGAAGCATAGCTTTTCAGCATTTGCTGCATATCCAGCCCTACGATATGAGACGCAACAGAGACAACTCCTTTTGCACCAACAGATACAGCCGGAAGTGTTAAGCTGTCGTCCCCTGAATATACGTCGAAATCTTCTGGCGTCTCTGCAATGATTTTTGTCATAGCATCAAGATCGCCGCTTGCTTCTTTAATGGCAACAATGTTAGGTATTTGCGCAAGCTTAATCGTTGTTTCTGGTGCTAATGAAGCTGCCGTTCTTCCTGGTACATTGTAAAGCATGACAGGAAGAGATGTAGACTCGGCAATGGCTTTAAAGTGTGCATACATGCCTTCCTGTGATGGCTTGTTGTAATAAGGTACGACAAGCATCACTGCATCAACGCCCGCTTCTTCTGCTTTTTTTGTTAGTTTAATAGACGCATTTGTATTATTACTGCCTGTTCCTGCAATGATTTTACAACGACCATTTGCTAATTTGACCGATTGCTGAAAAAGAGCGACTTTTTCTTCATTCGATAAAGTTGGCGATTCGCCTGTTGTCCCTGCAACGACTAAGGAGTCACTGCCGTTTTTTAACAAGTAATCAATGAGAATTGATAGCTTTTGGAAATCGATGTTGCCCTTTTTATCAAAAGGTGTAATCATAGCTGTTGCGATATTTCCGAAATTCATTTTTTTCACCTCATCATGATTCAATCACATTTATCTTGAAAGTTCAAACACTTCATGCAGGGCATTGACAGCCGCTCTCATGTTTTCTTCGTTCACTAACACCCAAATGGTCGTATGACTGTCAGCCGATTGTAAAATCGGAATGTTTTGCTCGGATAGAGCTGTTACAATTTTAGATGTGACACCTGGTACACCCATAATGCCTGCGCCAACAGCTGATACTTTCGCACAATTTGTTGTCACAATTGGTGTATAGCCAAGATCTTTTAGGATCGACGTTGCCTTTTCAGTCATTGCACCTGTCACTGTATACACAATTTCACTCGGTGTGATGTTGAAGAAGTCGACACTGATTTGTGCGTTTGCCATTGCTTTGAAGACCTCTGTTTGTACGCTGTACTGACCTTCTTTTGCAGGGACTTTGATTTGTGTCACATCATTGACATGTGCAATACCCGTAATGAGGCGGTCATACACATCATGGCTCATTTTATCTGAGTAGTGTGATGTAACGAGTGTGCCCTCATCATCAGAGTATGTTGATCGGACCCTCATTGGTACTTTTGCCTGCATCGCAATTTCGACAGCTCGCGGGTGAATGACTTTTGCCCCTTGATATGCAAGGTTGCAAATTTCCGTATATGTCACGACTCTCAGCGGTTTTGCATTTTCAACAATGCGGGGATCTGCTGTCATAACGCCTTCTACATCTGTAAAAATATCAATAAAGTCTGCCTGCAATGCAGCGCCTAAAGCAGCAGCGGACGTATCACTGCCACCTCGTCCGATTGTTGTCACGTCTCCATTTTTCGCGGCTCCCTGGAACCCAGCGACAACGACCACATCATGTTCAGACAGTGCTGCCTCCAGACGTTCGCACTTCATGTCAATAATTTTCGCACTTGTATGCTCCTTATCTGTCACAAAGCCCGCCTGAGCTCCAGTCATCGCTACAGCCTTTAGACCGTTTTCATTCAGCATACTTGAAAACACAACAGCTGAGATATTCTCTCCGCAGGAAACAAGCAAGTCTTTTTCTCGATTTGTCATGTTCTGCGCGCTGCCGTAAAGCAGACCAAGCAGCGTATCTGTCGCATAGGGATCGCCTTTTCGTCCCATTGCAGAAACGACAACAACCGACTTATAGCCTTTCTCTTTTGCAGATAAGATATGTGCAAGTGCCCTTTTTCTACCTTGATCATCTTTGACAGATGTACCGCCAAATTTTTGGACAATTATTTTCACTGTTTTCACTCCAAGTTCATTCTGACGTAACAGAAGAGAGCAGGCGAAAGATGCCTAACTCTCTTCTGTTCGTCCTCATCATCCATTGAATGTTAAACTAATTTTAATGCTTTTAAGCTTTCTGCAATTTGAACTGAGTTCCATGCAGCGCCTTTAAGCAGGTTATCAGATACAATCCACATATGGAAACCGTTTGGACGGTCCAAATCTTTCCGAATGCGGCCGACAAATACGTCGTTTTTCCCAACAGCATCTGCAGGCATTGGATAAATTTGCTGAGACGGATCATCTTGCAGCGTAATTCCTGGTGCATCTTTTAAAATTGATTTGAGGTCTTCCACTGTTGCATCATTTGATTCTAGTTCGACGTAGACAGATTCTGAATGACCTGTTTCAATTGGAAGCCTTACGCATGTTGCCGCTACTTCCAGCTCAGGCATATGCATGATTTTTTTCGTTTCATTGATCATTTTCATTTCTTCGAATGTATAACCGTTGTCTTGGAATTTATCAATTTGCGGGATCGCATTAAATGCAATTTGATAAGGCATGACTTCTGGTGTTACATCCTCTTTATTTAAAATGGCTTGTGATTGGCTGTATAGTTCGTCAATGGCTTCATGTCCCGCACCTGATACTGCTTGATACGTAGAGACAATGACTTTTTTCATTCCATATGCCTGACGAAGCGGTTCTAATGCCGCTACCATTTGAATCGTTGAACAGTTAGGGTTTGCAATGATCCCTTGATGATCATGCAAATCTTTTTCGTTTACCTCTGGTACGACAAGAGGGATGTTTTCGTCCATACGAAAAGCACTTGTGTTGTCAACAACAATCGCACCTCGTTTGACTGCTTCAGGAGCCAGCGCTTTAGAAACATTTCCTCCAGCACTGAATAATGCGATGTTCACTCCTTCAAAGCTTTCAGGTGTTGCTTCCTGAACAGTGTACTCTTGACCTCTGAATGTCACTTTTGTTCCAGCAGAACGTTTTGAGGATAGTAGAGTAAGTGTATCCATTTCAAAATCTCTGTCAGCTAGTGTTTTTAACATTTGTTGACCGACAGCTCCAGTCGCTCCAACTACAGCTACATGCAATCCTCTTCCCATCAGTAAAACTCCTTCCGACCCATCCATGATTCTTTTCTTTCGGATGGCCATCCTATGACTTTTTACATTTTATTTTACCATAGAAAAGCAAGGCTTGAAGCATCTTTTTTGAATCTTTCATGATTTTCTAGTGAATCTATTATTCGTTTGGTCCAATTAAAATTGGCTGAATTTGTCTATGCTGGAGTGCCTCTTCTACTGTTTGAGATAGCAGATCCATGTTCGCGACCATCGAGGTCGGTTTTTTGAATGGATCATCCTGACCAAACGGAATAAAGAAAATATTTTTTGTTGACATGAGCCTCATCAGATTTGTACCATTTAAACCTAACGCATCATTTGTTGAGATACCTAAAACGACAGGTCGATGATTCCGTATGGTTGCTTTAGCAGCCATTAAAACAGGACTGTCTGTCATGGCATTTGCAAATTTCGCCATCGAGTTACCAGTTAGAGGAGCAATGACCATACAATCAAGCGGCAGCTTAGGTCCGAGCGGCTCTGCTTTCACGATTGAGTCAATCGCTTGAAATCCAGTCAGCTTCTCAATCCGCTCGATCCACTCGGCTCCATCTCCAAATCTCGTATTCGTGCTCTGCACCGTGTACGACACCACTGGACGCACCTCTGCCCCTTCTTTTACAAGCGCTTCGATTTGCGGAAAAACAGCTTCATACGTACAGTGGGAACCTGTTAAACCAAAGCCGATTCTTTTCCCTTTTAATGTTGTCATGATTCCATCCCCCTTTTTTCCTCCGCAAGTTCACATAAAAGCCCGGAAAGCACTTTTGCAATGATTTGTCCTGCTGTTTTTGGTGCAACAATCCCCGGGAGTCCTGGTGCAAGAAGTGCCTTCACTCCGTGCTTTTGTGCAAAGTCAAAGTCTGTTCCGCCTGGGCGTGAGGCGATATCCAAAATGAGTGTCTTTGGTGTCATGCTGACGATGACAGATGAATCTAATACAAGACTTGGAATGGTATTGATGATAATATCAACATCCGTTACTTCCTCTTTTAACTGGTCCATTGAAAATGGATTAAGCCCCATCTCAAATGCCCGCGCTAAATGTGCTGTGTCTGCCGCCCCTACTTTTACATCTGCCCCTAGTGCCCGAAATGTGCGGGCAATGGTGAGTCCTGTTCTTCCAAGTCCGAGAACAGCGACATGAGACCCGTGAATCGTATAGTCCGTTTGCTGAATGGCCATCATGATAATTCCTTCAACTGTTGGAATAGAGTTATATATGGCAATATCATCTCGCTCAAACAGCTTCACAAGCTTCCGATTCACCTGCTTTGCCAGATTGTCTAAGTACGTATTTGAAATACCTGAGTACAAGATACAATGGGCAGGGGTTCTTTCTAAATATTTAGCTTCCAGCAAGACCTGCTCGTTTGAAAAAACGGTAGCAACAGCACCTTCATCCGTTGTCCCAGATACTGGCAGGATCATACTGTCTACTTGTTCGAATGGAAGTTCAGACATTTTCAGCTTTTCAGCACCGATAAATCCATGATCCAGCTGGTCAAATCCAACCAAAAATACTTTGGCATGCTGCTGTGACAACTTGCGAATAATTTCAAGCTGCCTTGCATCTCCCCCGATCACCGCAACCGTTAAACCGCTCAACATACTGACCGTTCACCTTCTTTATTTAAAAAAGTCTGTAATATTTTCTGAATCTCCCTTTCAGCATATGAGGAGAGGATTCAGCCTGTGAACGAATCAGAGAGAGAAAAGAAAAAGAGCACCCATTATTATGGGTGCTCTTTTTCTCCGTGCGGCTGAAGTTCTTCAGGCACATCGAGAATGATCATATCTGATCCTATTTTTTGAATGTGATTCCACGGGACGCGGATGTCATTTCCTTGTTTTCGAAAGCCAAACCACTTCACGGAAGGTATAATGAGTGCTGTAATTTGACCGTCCTGTTCATTGATTTCAAGGTCGGTTTGTCCAAGCACGCCAAGCCGCTCCGCTCTTTTAATATCGACGATCTCTTTTCCTGACAGTTCACTCAGCCTCAAAATCGCATCACTTCCCTTCCGTATCATATATGCAGCAAAAGAAAGAAATAGACCGTCCTGCTCTTTTCAAGTTATGTATGATGTGAGTTGGTATACCAAACAGGCTTAAGTTGATGAAAGCAATTATGATCTTTTAGCATTCTCTCCACTCGTTTCACCATGCCTTTTACATGTCCCGGATCATAGGAAAGCGTCCAGATGATAGATGAAAAGCAACTCATTGCTGTATAGATGGAAAAAAGAAGCCAAAAATCGTTTGTGGACTGCGTACTCACGTATTGATCCAGTTGTCCAGCTGAGAACGGAATGCTGCTTTCTCGACTAAATAAGGACAATTTATAAAAGTCATGAACCGGGTCGCCCCAGTCGGATTGATCGAAATCAATCACACCGGCATATTGATTACCTTGTATGATAATATTCCCTAAATGAAAATCATCATGCTGGAACTGGTTAGGCCTCTCTTTTACCGCATCAACATTCGACTTGATAAAATCTAATACAAACTGATCATTGGAAAACGTCACGCCACTTGATTGATAGGCATGTACATACCGTTCATGTTTTGCCATGACTTTCTCATCCCACGGACGAACATGAGAAGGTGCACGGCATGTATGCATCAAACTTAGCTCTCTGGCTGCCCGCCTCCCGATTTCATACTGCTCTTCATTTGTAAGTAGATGGATGGAGTCTCTAGCATTCTCGCCTTCGATAAAGGAGAAAATACGATAGGTACAGTTTAGTTCAGCACTCATTCCAATCTCAATCACTTCAGAACAAAGAATCCCTCGATCTTTTAACTTCCGCTGAAATGATGCTTTTCTTTTAAAGCGCGAATACGTTTGAATGTCTGATAACTTAAGCACCAGCTTTTCACTAGATGATATTGTAACCAAAAAGGTACGATCTCCCGAAAAACCAGATGTCATGGCTTGGAAGGAAATAGCTTGTGTCAGAAGTGGAGAGAGCTGTTTCAGCTTTTCATGTTCCATGAAAGCAGAACCCCTTTCTTCTTTACCTACAATAAAACGGCAGACTTTTTTGAGTCTGCCGTGTTGTTTACATTATGATGGCTGATCACCCGTCGGACTAATAAGCGAAAGCGCATAATCTTCTGTAAAGATGCGTTTAGATAAGTTATTCACGCCATCTAATGTGACGCTGTTGATTTCATCAATAATTTCATCGAGTGTCCGATGTTTGCCAAGGAGCAGTTCATTTTTACCGTTTCGGCTCATTTTGCTGTTTGTGCTTTCAAGGCTGAGCATAAGGTTGCCTTTCATTTGCTCCTTAGAGTTCTCTAGTTCTTTCTGCGTGATTCCCTCACGCTTTAAGACGTCTAATGTTTGTAAGATGGTCTCAGAGAGCAGGTTTAGCTGCTTCGCTCCAGTCCCGCCGTAAATCGTCAGCATTCCATTATCTGCAAATGAACTGTGATAGCTGAAGACGGAATAAGCAAGTCCTTTGTCCTCTCTTACATCTTGGAATAATCGGCTGCTCATGCTTCCGCCAAGAACATTATTTAAGACGATTAAGTCATAGATGCCCTTATCTCCAGCTGGAAGGCCATTAAAGCCCAGGCATAGGTGCGCTTGTTCCGTTTCCTTTTTGCGTGTGAGCTTGTCATAATGAAATGTTGGAGCTTCTACAGGCTGCTTCTTCCCTTTTCCTTCATAAGAACCGAACAGCTTTTCAACCTCACGAATAAAGGTCTCATCTACGTTCCCTGCAACAGAGATCACGACGCGGTCCGGCGTATAGAATTCATCCATATATTTTCTAAGTGAGTCTCCGTTAAAGGTAGAGAGTGTTTCCTCTGTTCCTAAAATCGGATATCCTAATGAATGATCACCATAAATGGCTTTGCTTAATAAATCATGAACGATGTCATCAGGAGTATCCTCATACATTTTAATTTCTTCGTACACCACATTTTTTTCTTTTTTCAGCTCTTCTTCATCAAAAGCTGAGTGAAAGAACATGTCGCTTAATACATCGAGGGCGTAGCCAGCATGTGAATCAAGTACCTTTGCATAGTAGCAAGTATATTCTTTTGATGTAAAGGCATTCACTTGACCACCAATGCGGTCAAAGGATTCTGCGATATCACGTGCAGATCTTGTCTTTGTCCCTTTAAAGAACATATGCTCTAAAAAGTGTGAGATCCCATTAATTTCAGGTGTCTCATGTCTAGAGCCTGTTCCAATCCAAACGCCAATTGCGACAGACCTTACAGTGGGATTGTTTTCGAGTACAATTCTTACTCCGTTTTGGCATGTATACGTTTTGACCAAGTTTTGCTCCTCCTATTCAACAAACAGATCGCATCACGGATGTCTTTTTTCACTTAGGAGGTCAGAAACCGTCCCTAATTCATATCCTCTTTCCTTGATTTGAGTGATAAGTGCGTCAAGACTTTTCGCTGTTGCATCTGTTGGATGCATTAATATCATCGCCCCATTGTGAATTTTCCCAAGCACCCGCTTTTGTAAAATAGCCGGGGATGGTTTTTGCCAGTCGATGGTGTCTACTGTCCACATAATGGTTTCCATGCCTTCTTGTTTGGCAAGCTTGACTGTTTCTTCTTTAAAGCTGCCGCTTGGAGGCGCAAACCATTTTGGTTTCTTCCCAAGGGATTCTTCAATTTGACGATTTGTTTTCGTTATCTGCTCTAATGCTCGTTCTCTTGTCAGTGTGCGCATATCTGGGTGATTGTATGAATGATTTCCAATTTCATGACCATCTGCCACGATTTTTTTAGCAAGCTCTGTGCTTTTTTTCACCCATTTGCCTTCTAAGAAAAAGGTCGCCTTGACTTGATGCTTTTCCAGCGTCTTTAACATGTTGATTAAATGCTCGTCACCCCAAGCTACGTTGATGAGGAATGCATTCATTTTTTTATCCGGATGTCCCTTATAAATGGGCTCTGCACCAAGCTCATGTAAATGAATAGATGGTTTTGTTTCATTAAAAACAAGCAGCTTTTCATCGAATGACCCCTGTTTCTTCATTTTTTCATAAGAGGCATCGATATCAACTGTCTGTCCATTTAAGCCAGGCATCTTTTTCCACACTTTATCAATCTTAGCATTTTGCGCCTTTACTTCATAGTCAGAAGACTTCGATTCAATTTCCTGATATAAAATATCTTTTGAAACAGATGCAACCTCGGCATGCTCTTTCATTGATTCAATATATGTAACAGCAGCCGGCTGCTTCATCGTTTGATATGACACGAGCAGTAAAAATACAAACACAATGAATGGTAACGTTTTTTTCAATGGTTGTCCCTCCCCTTTACCACAAATTATGACGGGGAGAAACAAGCTAGAACTATTGTTAGCGCAAGAAAAGAAAGAAGCCTGGCACGGATACCTGGCTTCTAACACATTTTATTTGATCTCATTAAGACTGCTTTTCTTCTTTTTCCTTTTCTTCACGTAAAACAGCTTTCCGAGAAAGGTTCACACGGCCTTGTTTATCGATTTCAGTGACTTTGACAAGTAATTCATCGCCAAGTTTCACGACATCTTCTACTTTGCCCACACGCTCAAGCGCAAGCTCAGAAATATGAACAAGTCCATCTTTTCCGCTGAAGATTTCAAGGAAGGCACCGAATTTTTCAATGCGTTTGACTTTACCTAAGTAAAGCTGTCCTACTTCAACTTCTCTCACAAGATCTTCAATGATTTTCTTCGCTTTTTGGTTCATATCTTCTTCTGTAGAAGATATGAAGATTGTACCATCTTGTTCAATATCGATTTTCACACCGGTATCTTCAATAATTTTATTGATTTGTTTACCGCTTGGTCCAATGACATCGCGAATTTTATCCGGATTGATTGTCATCGTTAAGATTTTAGGTGCATAACGAGACAATTCTCCTCTAGAAGCAGGAATCGTTGACAGCATGCTGTCTAAGATTTCCATTCTTCCTTTTTTCGCTTGTTGAAGAGCCTCTTCTAAGATGTCTTTTGACAAGCCATCGATTTTGATGTCCATTTGAAGGGCTGTGACACCTTTTGATGTACCTGCCACTTTAAAGTCCATATCTCCAAGTGCATCTTCCATTCCTTGAATGTCTGTCAGCACTGTGTAGTATTCCCCAGATTTCACAAGTCCCATTGCAATCCCTGCAACTGGTGCTTTAATTGGAACACCCGCATCCATCATCGCAAGTGTGCTTGCGCAAATACTTGCTTGTGAAGTAGATCCGTTAGATTCTAATACCTCTGAAACGAGGCGAACCGTATAAGGGAAATCTTTTTCGGATGGAATGACTGGTTCTAGTGCACGTTCACCTAGTGCACCATGTCCGATCTCACGACGACCTGGACCGCGCATTGGACCTGTCTCACCAACACTGAATTGCGGGAAGTTGTAATGGTGCATGAAGCGTTTTGATTCTTCAACACCTAGACCATCAAGAATTTGCACATCGCCAAGTGCACCTAATGTACAAATACTGAGCGCCTGTGTTTGTCCTCTTGTAAATAGGCCTGAACCGTGCGTTCTTGGCAGAAGTCCTACTTCTGAAGAAAGTGGACGGATTTGATCTACGCCGCGTCCATCTGGACGTACTTTCTCTTCAGTGATCAGACGGCGAACTTCGTTTTTGACAAGCTTGTTTAATACATCTTTCGCTTGTTTAATCGTTGCTTCGTCACGTTCTTCTGCTTCAAACTTCTCAACTACAGCTTTTTTCACAGCACTGATCGCATCCTCACGCGCATGCTTCTCATGTACTTGAATCGCTTTCAGCAAGTCAGCTTCAGCAAGTGCTTTTACTTCGTCTGCTAACGTTTGATCTACTTCATATAAAGGAATATCGATTTTTTCTTTACCGACTGCCTTCACAATTTCTTCTTGGAATTCGATTAAGCGTTTAATCTCTTGGTGACCGTACATGATCGCTTCAAGCATTGTCTCTTCCGGTACTTCATCAGCACCAGCTTCTACCATGTTGATCGCATCTTTTGTTCCGGCAACCACAAGATTGATGTCACTTTGTTCAAGCTGCTCCACATTTGGGTTAATGATCAGCTTTCCATCCACTCTTCCTACTGTAACGCCGGCGATTGGTCCCTCAAATGGAATGTCAGACACACATAAAGCTAAAGATGAGCCAAACATTGCAGCCATTTCAGATGAACAATCTTGATCCACACTCATGACGATACTAATGACTTGTACTTCGTTTCTAAATCCATCTGCAAACAGCGGACGAATTGGTCTGTCAATTAAGCGGCTCGCAAGGATAGCCTTTTCACTTGGACGGCCTTCTCTTTTAATGAAGCCGCCAGGAATTTTACCTACTGCGTATAGTCTTTCTTCGTAGTTCACAGTGAGCGGGAAGAAATCAAGTGGTTTTGGTTCTTTAGAAGCTGTTGCTGAGCTAAGCACAGCCGTATCTCCGTAGCGTACGAGGACCGCTCCGTTTGCTTGCTTTGCAAGCTGGCCAGTTTCAACTGTCAGTTGACGTCCAGCCCAGTCTATGGTGAAGACATGTTTCTCTTGTCCCATTCTGAGATAAACTCCTCTCTTATCGTAAAATTTTAGTTAGTTCTTATTATGAACAAAATGATTTTCACATATCAATGTGAAAGCTGTATGTAGAAGGGTATTTGCCATTCTTTCAACATTTTAACCATAAAATATTAGTGATTATACGATAAAAAAGCGGGAATCCTCCCGCTTTTTACGATTATCGACGTAAGCCTAGTTTGTTAATTAACTCACGGTAACGAGTTACGTCTTTATTACGTAGATACGTAAGAAGATTACGACGTCTACCTACCATTTTCAAAAGACCGCGACGTGAGTGGTGATCTTTCTTATGAGTACGTAAATGCTCGTTCAAGTTGTTAATTGATTCTGTTAGGACAGCGATCTGAACTTCTGGAGATCCAGTATCAGATTCGTGTGTTTTGAACTCATTAATTAATTGCGTTTTACGCTCTTGAGTAATTGCCATCCTGTTTCACCTCCAAATCATGTTAGCCCCATCTACCTCGCAACCGTCGGTGAAGTCGGCCTGCCAAGTAAGTGGTTTTAAAGCTACAGGAATAATCATACTAAAAATATGCTGAATTTGCAAATGGTAGAGCAGTTTTTCTATGATTTTTTTGTTTGCTTTTGCTGATCTTGAAAAAACTGAATCGCTTCTTCTTTATCTTGACTGATTTGAGCCGTCAGCTCCTGAATTCCGTTAAATTTTCGTTCACTGCGAATGCGCTTGAACCATTGTAATTTAATCGGCTGGCCATATATTTCTTCGTTAAAATCAAAGAGGTTTACTTCAATGGCAGGCTGATCAGGACGTTTTTCATAAAATGTTGGTTTATAGCCGACATTACAAACACCGTCATATACTTTACCTTTTACTTCTGCTCTTACTGCATATACCCCTGTTGGCGGAATAATGTATTCAGCAGATAAGCCGACATTAGCTGTCGGAAACCCAATCGTCCGTCCGCGTTTGTCTCCATGGATGACAATGCCGCGAAGCTGATAAGGTTTTCCTAAAAGCTCGCTCACATATTCAACATCCCCATTTTTTAATGCGGAACGGATGAGAGTGGAACTGACTTTTCGGTCTTGATTGGACAGCTTAGGTACGATGGTTGCATTGATACGGCCTTTTCCGTATTCGTCGAACGTTTCCATTGTGCCTGCACCAAAACGGCCAAACGTAAAATCAAACCCCGCTACTGCGTGCTTCACATTCAATTCATCCAAATATTGATCCACAAACTCTTGAGGAGATAGAGCTGCAAAACTCTCGCTGAATTGTACGATGTATAAATAGTCAGCGCCCAGCTGTTCGATAAAATCAATTTTATCCTCAAGCGGTGTAATTAAGTCTTTTGGTTCCCGTGCCTTTTGCAAAACATGTGATGGATGCGGATGAAAGGTCATGACTGCTAAGGCCAATCCTTCTTTTTCCGCAATGCTTTTCGCTTTGTCAATGACTTTTTGATGCCCGAGGTGAACACCGTCAAAGTACCCTAAAGCCATAACAGACGGAACTTGATCCTTTTGATTCAATGTATGTGGGTGTGAAATATGTATAGTCTTCACGAGATGTCACCTTTTCTTTAAGATTGCTTGTCCTGAGATAAGATCTTCGCCGGCTTCATCAGGTTTTGTTTGGTCGGGTGCTTCATATAAATCGCCAGACAACGGCCTGAAGGAGCAAATACAGCGACACGATCCGACTCTGCGAAATGAGCAAATTCATCAGGCATTGGCAGGACTGCACCGTTTTCCACTTTACTTGCTAATGTATCATTTATCTCCCATTTCGGCAAATGATTGAGCGCACGCTCGATCGGGACAAGGTGCTCATCTACAGTTCCTTCCTCGCTTATATCTCGCAGCTCATCCAGCGTGATACATTCATCAAGTGTAAAATCACCAGACCCTGTACGAATGAGATGTGACATGTGGGCTGGAAACCCTAGTTTCTTCCCGATATCAACCGCTAAGGTCCTCACATATGTTCCCTTTGAACATAGAACGGTAAACCTAAATGACACGCTACCATCCTCATATGTGACAGGTGTAGTCCGCTCGATACGGTGAATAGTAATTTCTCGGCTCGGCCGCTCAATTTCAATGCCTTCTCTTGCATATTCATAGAGCTTTTTCCCGCCAATTTTCACAGCAGAAAACATGGGAGGAATTTGTTCAATGGTTCCTTCAAACTGCTTCAGCGCCTCATCAATTTCTTTTTCTGAGATCGGTTTTTCCACCTTTTTTTCTTCTACGATCTCACCTGTTTGGTCTTCTGTTGTTGTAGAAAAGCCAATCGTGATCTCTGCATCATACGTTTTCGATTTATCTGTTAAGTATTCTACAATCTTCGTTGCTCTTCCGATACAAATAGGGAGAACACCTGAAACCTCTGGGTCAAGGGTGCCTGTATGGCCGACTTTTTTTGTGTGCAAAATTTTTCTTACTTTAAACACACAGTCGTGTGAGGTCATGCCTCTTTCTTTATGTAATAAAAGAACACCATTTATCATCTGCGTTCTCTCCTTTCATAAACGATGAAAAAGGACAGACGATCATCGCCTATCCTTATTTCAACGTCTTATTCGTGATCTTTTGTGTTTAATTCAGCAATCAGGCTTTCAATTCGATTTCCGTAATCTACAGATTCGTCGAATTCAAAATGCAGTTCTGGTGTTTTGCGAAGTCTGATTCGATTGCCAATTTCAGAGCGGATGTACCCTTTAGCCTTTGCAAGACCTTTTAAGGTTTCCTCTCTTTTCTTCTCGTCGCCAAGAACAGAAATGTAGACTTTGGCAATTTGCAAATCACCGGATACTTCGACATCAGTTACAGTCAAAAAGCCGATTCTTGGATCTTTTAGCTTTCTGCCTAAGATGTCGCCCAATTCTTTTTTCATTTGCTCACCCACACGGGTTGCTCTCATACTCATGATCTTATCACCTCTAATTAAAACCACTCAGTTTTCGTGATCGTTCGTTCAATTTCAGGAAAAGAATCGATAAAGCTTAATACACGCTGAAGCTCCTTTTCCACTTGAACCCGAGATGAGGAAATCACGGCGATTCCGATTGATGTACGCTGCCATGTATCCTGGTAATCCATTTCAGCAATGGTTACATTGAATTTATGACGCGTTCTTGTCAATATTCGCTGAAGAACCGCACGTTTTTCCTTCAGTGAGGATGCATCATAGATCATGCACTCACATTCGGTATAACCGATCATTTTCTTTCGATTTCTTGCATAACGAATGATTCCATGACATCACCTTCACGGATATCATTGTATTTCTTAATGGTAATACCACATTCATAGCCTTGTGAAACTTCTTTCACATCATCTTTAAATCGTTTTAACACGTCAACTTCGCCTTCAAAAATAACGACGCCGTCACGGATTAAGCGGATTCCGCTATCTCTTGTAATCGTTCCTTCAGTTACATAACCGCCAGCAATTGTACCGATTTTAGATACTTTGAACGTTTGACGGACTTCAACTTGACCGATGACTTTTTCTTCATATTCAGGGTCAAGCATTCCTTTCATCGCAGCTTCAATTTCATCGATGACTTTATAGATAATGCGGTGCAAGCGGATATCAACGTTCTCAGTCTCAGCTGTGCTCTTCGCATTTCCATCAGGACGTACGTTAAAGCCAATCACGATGGCATTAGAAGCACTTGCTAAAATGATGTCTGATTCTGTAATCGCTCCAACACCCGTATGGATGATTTTCACTTTTACGCCTTCGACTTCAATTTTTTGAAGAGCTGCTGTTAATGCTTCAGCAGAGCCTTGTACGTCTGCTTTCACGATCAAGTTGATATCTTTTACGTCACCTTGTTTGATTTGCTCAAATAGGTCGTCTAGAGATAATTTTGCTTTATCTGAACGCTGTTCGTCCAGCTGTTTAGAAGCACGCGCCTCACCGACTTGACGAGCTGTCTTTTCATCTTTGAATACGAGGAACTGATCCCCTGCATTCGGTACATCGTTTAAACCAGTGATTTCAACAGGTGTAGATGGTCCTGCTGTTTTCACGCGGCGGCCGATGTCATTGACCATTGCACGTACACGACCAAATGTATTTCCTACAACGATTGGGTCACCTACATGAAGTGTACCTGTTTGAACAAGAAGGGTTGCAACAGAACCTCTTCCTTTATCAAGCTCAGCCTCGATGACAGTCCCTTTTGCCGCACGATTAGGGTTGGCTTTCAGTTCGGCTACTTCGCTGACAAGAAGGATCATTTCGATCAATTCGTCAATGCCTTCACCTGTTTTCGCAGATAGTGGAACGAAAATGGTTTCGCCGCCCCAAGCTTCTGGTACAAGACCATGCTCAGTTAATTCCTGCATCACGCGGTCAGGGTTCGCTGTTGGTTTGTCAATTTTGTTAACAGCGACAATGATTGGCACTTCTGCCGCTTTCGCATGGTTAATCGCTTCAATTGTTTGCGGCATGACACCATCATCTGCTGCAACGACTAGAATTGTCGTATCCGTTACTTCGGCACCACGTGCACGCATCGTTGTAAATGCTGCGTGTCCAGGTGTATCAAGGAACGTAATTTTTTTGCCGTTTTCTTCAATTTGGTATGCACCGATATGCTGCGTGATTCCACCTGCTTCGCCTTCGACGACTTTTGTCTTACGAATGCTGTCAAGAAGAGTTGTTTTCCCGTGGTCAACGTGTCCCATGATCGTTACAACTGGAGGGCGTACTTGCATATCTTCTTCTTTATCTTCAACTTCATACTTTTCAAGTTCAGTTTCTTCTAAAATAATGACCTCCTCTACTGGAACACCATATTCAGAAGCGATTAATTCAACTGTATCTTTATCAAGTTCTTGGTTGATCGTTGCCATGACACCAAGCATCATCAGCTTTTTGATGATTTCAGCTGTTTCTTTTCCAAGCTCATCAGCCAGCTGGCCGACAGTCATTGAATTTGTAAATTCAATTTTTTCAGGAAGCTCTTTTTTAGGCTTCACGGGTCTAGCTTGCTGATGCTGCGGTTTGTTATTTCCACCGCGTTTATTTTTGTTTTTATTTTGGTTGTTGTTTTTTTTGTTTTTATTAAATTGATTATTCTGCACGTCATTCTTCTTTCTATCATTGTTTTTGTTAGATGATTGTTTTTTTTGTTCTGCGGGTTTCTCGTTAGCTGTCTCTTTTGCTTTGGCTTTTTTATAGATAGCGTCTAGCTTTTTCACAGTGTCGTCTTCAAGCGTCGCCATGTGGTTGTTCACTTCCACGTTCATATCCTTAAGCGCTGCTATAATATCTTTACTTGAAACATCTATGGCTTTTGCGTATTCATATACTCTCACTTTAGCCATTCGTTCACCCCCAAATAAATTAATCGAGCAAGCTTATGAGCTTCTTAGCGAAGCCTTGGTCAGTGACAGCGACAACTACGCGAGCTTCTTTCCCAATAGAACGTCCGAGAACGGAACGGTCTTCAACTTTTCTAACCGGAACATTATAAAATTTGCATTTGTCAGATACCTTTTTCTCTGTGTTAGATGAGGCATCTGCTGCAAGAAGAACCAGCTTAGCACGCGCATGTCTAATTTCTTTGATCACCAGATCTTCTCCTGACACGACTTTACGAGCTCGATTTGCTAGACCAAGCAAAGGATACCATTCAGATTCATTCATTAGGTTTTTTCACCTTTTCAGCTAGTTCTAGTAATTCTTCAAATATGTGTTCGTCAATCTGTGTCTGAAATTGCTGCTGTAAACTGCGTTTGTTCTTTGCCGCAAGAATGGTTTCTTTATCGAGAGAAAGGTAAGCTCCGCGTCCGTTCATTTTTCCGGTAGCGTCAACAGACACTTCTCCTTCTTTAGAACGAACAACACGGATCAGTTCTTTCTTTGGTTTCATTTCTCCCGTCACGACGCATTTTCTAAGCGGGATTTTTTTTCGGCTTTTCACCTTTAATATCACCTCTTATTCGTCAGATTCCTCAGCTACTGGTTCAGCCTCTAAGAAAAGAGATTCAGAGTCTTCAGTTCTTGGGAAAATACCGAGTTCCCTTGCATCTGTTTCGCTTTTAATGTCGATTTTCCAGCTAGTCAGCTTCGCTGCAAGGCGGGCATTTTGACCTCTTTTACCAATCGCTAATGACAGCTGATAATCAGGGACAATGACTGTTGTCGCCTTGTCTTCTTCATTCACAATGACGTCAAGTACTTTTGATGGACTGAGCGCATTGGCAACAAATTCAACCGGGTCATTAGACCAATGGACAATGTCAATTTTTTCGCCTTTTAGCTCATTGACAATTGCTTGTACACGCTGGCCTTTTGGTCCAACACAGGAGCCAACTGGATCAACATCAGGATCATCTGTACGAACAGATATTTTAGAACGGTCCCCAGCTTCTCTAGCAACCGATTTAAGCTCTACAGTACCATCATAAATTTCTGGTACTTCAATTTCAAATAAACGCTTTAAAAGACCTGGATGTGTTCTAGACACATAAATTTGTGGTCCTTTTGTTGTTTTTTCTACTTTTGTAATGAACACTTTTATGCGGTCATGTGGTTTGTATTCTTCATTTGGCATTTGTTCATTGACAGGAAGAAGGGCTTCGATTTTGCCAAGTGACACGTAAATGAATTTACTGTCAATCCGCTGAACGATTCCCGTCATAATGTCTTCCTCGCGGTCGATGAACTCAGTGTAGATCACACCACGCTCTGCTTCTCTCACTCGCTGCGTCACAACTTGTTTCGCTGTCTGAGCTGCAATGCGTCCGAAGTCTTTTGGTGTGACTTCAATCTCAACGACGTCACCAACCATGTAATTCGGGTTAATATTGGCTGCATCATCTACAGAGATTTCAAGGCGAGAATCATACACTTCATCTACAACATCTTTTCTTGCGAACACACGAATCGTTCCCGTTTCGCGGTTTAAATCAACACGAACATTTTGTGCTTGATTAAAATTACGCTTATATGCAGAAATGAGTGCAGCTTCTATCGCTTCAATGATAATTTCTTTACTAATACCCTTCTCTTTCTCAAGAACAGTCAGGGCATCTAACAACTCACTACTCATTTTTATGGTTCCCCCTTATATCAATGAAAAGGTTAATTGAACGAAACTGCTAATCTTGCGTTAGCTATTTTTTCGTATGGAATATTGATCTCTTTCTTTCTTGTCTTGATCTTCACTGTCACTGTTGCAATCTCACCATCAAAGCTTGTAAGCTCACCTTCAAATGCTTTTTCACCATCAATTGGTTCATATGTTTTCATGAAAACATTTTTTCCAAGTGCTTTTTCAAAATCAGCTTTTTTCTTTAATGGGCGCTCCGCTCCAGGAGAGGACACTTCAAGAAAGTAGTTTTGGCTAATCGGATCTGCCTCATCAAGCTTTTCGCTCAAGACTTCGCTCACTTTGGCACACTCTTCGATATCGACACCTTTATCAGAGTCAATAAACACGCGAAGGAACCAGTTTTGACCCTCTTTGACAAATTCAACATCAACGAGTTCAAGCTGTAAGCCATCTAAAATTGGCTGCACCATTTCGCTTACGACATCCACTACTTTTTTGCTCATTCTCTTCCTCCTTGTGCTTTCGATAAACGCTCTTATCAATCATTCTGCATAAAAACCCTGCTTTATGTGAGCAGGGGGAGCAGAAAACGGATGAATAATGTCGAGACAAAAATTGCCTGTTCAATACAAAAGAGCGGGTTTCCCCACTCTTGTCTCGGTAATCGTTAGCATTTCCATAAAAACTATACCATATCCAATTTTTTTATGCAAATGAAGTTCCTCCTTATAATAATAGGTACTTGCTCAACGATTACTGCAGCATGTTCAGTACCATTAATGCCTCTCTCTTCCTTTATATATAAACGGAAAGCCACTCTGAACAAAACGGGCTGGTAATAATGCACCTGAATGCAATGAGCGAAGAACAGAGCCCCCTATGAAAGAAAGTAACATCTACACTAAGCAATCTCTGTTTCCAAAAAACATTTTGTATGACACAGTATGGTTATTTATATAGAAGCAAAGAGTGTTTCAGTAAACAGCCATCACTTCCAAATTTTTCAAACCCCCTAATGGATAAGTACTTTAACGTTAAAGAAATAAGCAGTTTAATTTTAAGCACTTTGCCTTTGCTCACTCACTTCAGAAGAACCGCGTTCTAATTTTTAGGGAATAGCAATGTAAAGATCATTCATATTGAACTCCCCGAAGAGCAGGCGGAGACTGAACGGATAACCTTCATATTATACATAGAGAAAGAACCATGTTTATATGGAATGAATTTATCCAGACTGTTTAATCAGCCATGCATGTAAAAGTAAAGGTGTCTTCTGTGCTGAATTGCTATATTCATCTGGAACCTGCCTTAACGTTTGTTGTAAATTTTCATTTCCTATTAACGATAAAAATTCCATACTAAATGGGCTAAACCCTCCAATTATAGAAGTACCAATCTTATACATCATATCTTTTCTAGTTTTGGTCATATAGGTGAGTAGCTGCTCGAACTCAGATAATGTCAATGAGGCGTGATATTGATCATATAAATACAGTTCTTCTTCTTTGTTCTGAACTGAACTCAATCCACTTTCTAAACTATCTCGATTTAAATCAACTATATAAATAATCGATTCATTTGATAAATAAGGAAGTAACTGTTCTAATAATGCTAAAGGATCTTCAAATAGCCCAAAACACAGATGTATTAAAATCGCATCATAACTTTTCGCATGTGATGAAAAATTTTTGATATCTGTACAAATAAAATGAGCTTTTATATTCAATTGATTTGCACAGTGTATGGCTTCTTCAGATGAATCAATTCCAGTCAAATTTTATATGGCCGAAAACAACTTTCAACATACAGTTCTAACTCTTCACTTAACATTGACTCACTCCTTTTTTCAGACAGCATACATGCATTGATTTTGCGGTGCATAACATTTAGCTGAAATTTTTAGAGACTAGCCTCTTGCTCGCTTTATATATTTTTTATAGCCAACCAACGAAAGAATAAACCCTAACAGTGTATAGCCTATAAGGACTGCTGTAACTAAGATCAAATTCTCTCCCCCTGGTAGTGTTGATACTGATTGCACTAAACCTTGATGTGCCCAATACTGCGGGAAGAGCATACCAATTATTTTGAGATAACTAGGTAATTGATCAAATGGAGTCCATAAGCCACAAGCAACTGCTGTCCCTAAAGCAATCATGTTTGTCATCACTAGGCCTGTATTCTCAGTTTTAGCAAATGCGGCGATGGCAACTCCCCATGAAGTCACTTGCATTGATAATAGAACAACTACTAAGAAATACGAGCTGTATTGTGTTATTTCAATACCATATAAATAAACCCCTAAAATGGTTAACAACAAAACTTGAAATAAGATAATGATAAAAAATGGAACGCACTTTCCAAGAAAAAAATGATGCGGCTGTAAAGGAGTACTTGCTAGCCTTGCCACAATTCCTTTCTCACGATCTTTTACAAAACTAATGACAATTGAAATAATGACAAATGTGGAGAAAAACACGCTCATCCCTGTCACTGATTGAGAAGCAACTAATGTTTTTTGTGCTTGAGAACTACCTGATGTAAATAATTCTATTAAAAGAATAATTGAAGCAACTGGTAATAAAATGGTCCAGAACAACAATGATCGATCTTTCACCTGTTTTATAGATTCGATGCGGACTAATGGCCACATAAACATCACTCCCGTTATATTCATTTGATTCCCTTCTATATAACTCTTAAATAATCACATTTTTTATTTATTTTACCATTTGTGGATGTGACGAATTAGAATTAGTCACATAATGTTGACTAATTACGTATGATTTTAAATCACGGTACACACAAATTAATTCTGTTCGTTAGATTTATGCTCTTTCTACATTAGTTACTCTTTTAAGTTATTTTGATTTACGAGAGTGCTTTTCATTCATAAAGACATTTTATTGTAATTGATCACGTAAATCTGTTCCTGTTAATTGAAAAAAGACATCTTCAAGTCTCGGTCTGTACAAAGATAATTGTTGGGGAACCAATGATTCCTTTTTACTCAGTTTAGCCAAATCTTCTAAAGTATCTAATGGTTTTGTAGTTTTAACTAACACTCCACCTTGATGAGTAACAAAATCATACCCGAGACTAGTTAATGTTTTATTAGGAATCATAGATTCAAAAAAGACAGATGTTTCTGCGTAACGATTCAAAAGCTCATCTATTTTGCCTTCTTCAACAATATTCCCTTTATCAATGAAAGCCACATAATCACATAAACTCTCTATTTCCTCCATATAATGACTAACATAGATAATAGTTCTTCCCTCTTCCTTCAATTTGTTAATGATGTCGAAAATATAACGTCTTGATTGAGGATCTACCCCCACTGTCGGTTCATCTAAAAGAATTAACTTAGGAGCATGCATTAGAGCGCAGCCAATATTCAAACGACGTTTCATTCCTCCTGAAAAGCTTTCAACTATATCATTTGCTCTTTCCCACAATCCTACATCTTTTAGTGTTTTTTCTACTCTTTCTTCTAATGTTTTCCCTTTCAAACCATAAATTTGTCCAAAAAACTCCATATTTACTTTAGCTGTTAATTTTTCCTCTAAGCTGATGTCTTGCGGGATGTAGCCGAGCGCACTCTTAGACTCACCAACATGCTCAACTCTGCCTTCATAAGATTTAATGATGTGAGATATAATTTTCATCAAGGTTGATTTACCAGAACCATTTGGACCTATTAATCCATAACAAACTCCTTCTGGAATCGTTAATGTAATACTTTTTAACGCTTGGGTAGTCCCGTATTTTTTACTGACGTTTTCTATTTTCAACATTCGGCACCCTTTCCTTCCATGTCAGTTATTTTTTTAAAATGGCTTCAATAACACTCAAATATTCTTTGTAGGCGTGCTCTCCTAAATCTGTTATACTAACGATTGTTTTTGGTTTTTTATCCACAAATGTCTTTGTAATTAGCACATAGCCTGCATCCTCTAATTTTTTTAAATGCGAGCCCAAATTACCGTCTGTTACAGATAAAGAGGCTTTTAAGAAGCTAAAATCACATTTTTCATAAATCATTAATAAACTCATAATCCCTAACCGAACTTTTGGATGGATTAAATCATTTAAACTATTGACATTACTCATTTCCTTGTCCTTTTCTTTTTAAAATCACACCAGTTAATAACAAACTTCCTCCACCAATAAAAGCGAAGATAATGTTCATTAAACTAGGAAATAATAAAAATGTAGTTACACCTAAAACACTTAGCCAGAACCCCATAATAAAGATCTCTTTAGCCAGAACAATACCTAAGAGTAAATACATGATAGAAACCAATAAAACAACATAAAAGGGTAAATTATTTAATGTATATGGTAATAAACCAACACATATTAAAAAAATAAAGATACCTAAAATAATTCCAAGACCAAGCCATGTGTATTGTAATTGAGTTCTTAAAAACAAGGGCATTGGTATCATTTTCTTTTGTTTAAAATATGTAGTTAAAGTGATAACCCAGCCCGCAATGCCTAAAATAAGCCAAAAGACACCTGCAGTTATTGAATGAGCAAAAAGTAAAGGTATTGAATATCCCATTATCCAAATGAGGCCCCAAATGATAAAATAAATACTGGTTTGTTTACAATACTCTGTTTTATAGTTTGTAATCGTCTTGATATGAGATAAATTCTCTAATATTTCTGAATTATTGAATTTTTCATTAGACATAAATAAACTCCTCTTCCACAAAGAACTCTGTACTACAGAGTATAGAATGAAATTTCCATTTAGTCAAGTTATTGGAAATACCTTTTTTATGAATTAAAATAAAAAATAGATATAACCACCTCCTTCCTAACAAATCTCCAAATACCTTCTGCTTCTTGATCGTTTCTGAAAACCCTTTTCAATGGTTGTCGCATAACCGCTTCATATTTCAAGAAATTTAAATATAGAAAAAGTGATAAACAAGCATTTTAAATTTTCTATTTGGATAGTAAGAACTACTAATTGGAGTGAGCTATATAAACAGTTCCTTATTCAGCAGGCATTCGTCATCATTTCTTTTCATTCATTCTTTTCGCATGTTCACTAATAAGTGCTGCCTCCCTGCTTCCTTTTATAATGCGGAAACCGTCATAATCCGGATAGAGCGAGTCATCGTCCTGAATGCTTGTTAAAATCCAAAATTGACTGCCAGCCCCTCCGAGCCACTCTACCGCTGACAGCCAGCTCTGATATACGTCAGGACGAGCTGATTGATTTTGATAGCCAAACTCTTCTAGCACAACTGGCTTTCCGATTGACTTCCCACGGGTGATATGGTCTTCGATCCATTTCACTCCCCAGGCAGCAGACTTGCTCCAGTGATCTGGGTACAGATGATAGGTTCCATAATCGATATTAGGAAGAGATGTTAAACGGTCCCAATCAACGCCTTCTCCTCCACCGTAAAACCAATCTTCATGTCCTGGTATGCGAAAGAATCCTTCATCTCCTACTGCAACAAGATGGTGACGATCCAGTGATTTGATCCATGTACTCATTTCATCTGCCCATTTGACTAGTACATTTCCCGTTGGATCTGACTGCATCCGCGGCTCGTTGGCTAATTCCCAAGTCATAATAGCTGGATCGTCTTTATATTGAACACCTGTATACGTATTGGTTCTTTCTAATACATAGCGCACATAATTTTTGTAAGCTTTTTGAATACGAGGATCTGTATAGAAGGCATCATGCGATCCTGCCCCGAACCACTTCACATATTGATTCATACCGCCAAAGTCATCCCAATTGTTCACTAGTGGGATCACAAGCTTTATTCCTTCCTGTCCTGCTTTATAAATCGCATAATCTAGTTTTTGAAAACCAGATTCTTCATAGACGCCTGGACTAGATTGTAAGACTGAGTTTTCTTGAGGAGCCCCGTCGTGAAAGCCCCAAATCCGTATGACCTTTAAATTCATTGCTTTCATATCATCGAACACAGCATCTACCATTTTTTTAGATTTGTAATGGAAATAGTAATTATTTGTGCCGGCGAAGTAAAATGGTTGATTGTTCAGCGTAAATTGTGTACCAGACGTCTGCACATAAGCAGCGGCCTTCATCGTAAGCGAAAACCAGCCAGACCATATAGCGGCTATAAGTATGAAGCAAGACACTCTTTGAGCCCACTTTTTCATTTACATTCTCCTCACAATCTATCTCTATCCTTCTTGAGGCAGGATCACGTCTAGTTGAAACGGTGTTTGTTTATTTGAATCAAGTTCAATCGTCTGCTGTTTGAGCATTTTATTTTCTTTACCGATTCGAATCTCATATGTTCCGTGAAATGCTGGACATTTCACATGGCCATTAGCATCTGTTTTTTCAACTCTTTGGGTCGTCCACTCGTTTAGAAGCTTTTCATAACGTCGTCCTGCTTCATTTAAAGACCAATCATAATTCACGATGGCTGCATGTTCACCTCTCCAATGGGCACCTGCCCAAAATCCCCACATCAGCACTCCTTTTACGGCTGGATGACTAAATGCGACGCGATATAAAGCTTCCAGGTTATCCGCTCTTCTATTAGGGTCAGGGTGAACAGAATCGTACTCTGTGACCCATATTGGAAGACCAAGCTCAGCCAGCACATCGAGCCTCTCTTTGACAATGACTGGATCGACCCGTTCTTCAAAATGGCCTTGAACCCCAATCGCCTCAATAGGTGCGCCTAACTGACGCAGTTCATTGATATGTGCTTTATAGGCATGGTGTTCACCATAAGAGATCACATTATAATCATTCACAAACAATAGGGCTTGAGGGTCAATTTTTTTCGTTTCTTCATACATCCACTTCCAAATATTTTTCCCAAAGCGATCTTTAAAAAATGAACCATGCATCATTTCATTGTTTACATCCCAATGACGGAACCTTCCCTTAAAGTGATTGCCCGCATGCTCAAGCCGGTTTTTCATGGCTTCATATACTTCGTGATTCGGCAATGACCTCAGCCAGCTTGGATTCGCATCCTCTACCTCCCAAAATAAAGCGTGCCCCCTCACTGGAAGCTGATGTCGATCTGCAAAATTCAGCATCGCATCTGCTTTTTCGTAGGTGATTTTCCCTCTTTCTGGCTCATTCGCATACCATTTTGCTTCATTTTCAAAAACAGCCCAATTAAAATGCTTCACGAAAAAATCAGCATATTGTTGATTAAATAACACTTGATCATTCATCGCTGAACCAAAGGCGAATTCATGTCTGATTTGCTTTATTTCAACCTCTATTCCTGCTATTGGCTTTTTTTCGCCGTTTGTCACGTTGATCACAAGATCTCTTTGTCTATGCTCTGAGATTCGATCATCCGCCTCTTTTTTCCACATCAGATTTTCCTGCCCATTTTCGCCTCTATTGAAGGAATGATGAAGAAAGCTTCTTTCTTTGACCATGTGAAATCACCCTTATCTTCATTGGATTAATATTACCTATTCAAACTGCCGGCTAGAAGCCGGCAGCTTGATTTTAACCTCTTAGTTGATCAGACGATGGTATTCAGCATAGGCAGTGGCCATATCCACTTGAGACCAGAAGCGGTGATAAGTGAAAACTGGTGCGCCATTCTCCCATTTGCCTGTAGCTTCATTAAATGAAGACTGATATTTACTTTCGAGTGAAGACCATGCTGGATCTTGTTTAATCTTCGGACGAAGATCAGCAAAACTCGTATAGACCCCATTCCCTCCTCGCTGCGGGTCAGAAGGAATGGTGCTGGCTCCAGGAATTTGATTTCCTTGACCAAATGTCCCGTTCCATCCATTTGGGAAATACACTTCTTTTCTAAAGAAACGGTCATAGTCTTCTCTATCTTCCTCTGTCACTATGCCGACGCCATCATTGTAATTCCATGCAACCTCTAGGAGCTGCGCAGCTGCATCTTTCGCTCTTGCACCAAGCGCTGTATAATCACCTGTTTCCTGCTTTGTGGCTGCAGCAAAGAATATCAAAGCTTTGGCTAGACTTCCTAATACGCCCGTATCCTGAGTCGGATCTTTAGTTACAGCTGTTAAATTTGGATTTCCTGTTGCAGACTGGAACCCGTTCCAAGTATCAGGCTGTCCGCTCCAAGCAATATTTCCAGGAAGCCAAAACTCTCCAGGCGCACTTGTTGTAGCAACTGAAACATTCGTTCCTCCTAGAATTCTCTGTCCTTGTTCATCTAAGAAATAACCCTCTTCATCTGACACAGGACGGCTGCCGATAAAAATGTAGTCTAAGGCATAGCTGACCCATTTTGTTATGACAGATTTGGCCATTTGGACATTTTCAGATGTTTTGTCGCCATCTTTTACAAAAATATAATAAAGCTCTGCTACGCGCTCCATTGGCCACGCCTGCATTCCAAACCAGTTATTTGAAGGCGGGTCAAGGTAAACAGGTGCATCTTCGTATGCCATATCATAAAAAGTACTTCTTCCTGCTGGATAAGCGCTATAGTCTCCATTCCAGCTATTGGTTGCGCCTCCTGCTATGGCTCCTTCTTTCGATTGAAGCCATACGTAAAATTCAAGCTGTCTCTTTAAAGTTTTTTCCCAATCGCTTGCCCCGGTAGCAGAAGATGGCTTTAAGCCTCCTTTATCTGAGGATAAAGCATAAGCAGCGACAGGATTTTGATAACCTTGATGACAATGGCTCGCTCCGATACGCCATGACCAGTTTGCATACTCCCCAAGTCCTCCGCCCCAAGAGGTATACCATGCCATTAAGTAATGACAGGCACTCTTTCCGTTTCCAGGATACGGATTCCCCTGCTTCCCGCTTCCAATCGTTTGAAAATATTTATCGTACATGCCGTAACGGAGGAAATCCCCCATTTTTTTCGCTTTATCAAGATAAGCTGACCGATTATAGCCGAGCTCCTTTGCCCAATACATCGCTTGTATCGCGCGCGCATCAGCATCCGTTGCATTCGTATAGCGCCACTGGGCAGCTGGAGCTTGATTTTCTTTTGTGAACAAACTCATAAAGCCTTCATTCGGCTTACCAAAAGATTTATCGTCCTGTGATGGATGAGGGATGGACTCCCATACAGATTCTTGCGGACCACGCTGGAATGTGTTCACATAGGCGGCTGTATGTGATGGGTTGAGCAAGTTACCATAGCCATACCAGTTATCTACGTCAAGGAGCCAGTGCATTAAATACGTTTCATTCGTCCCATAGGTTGATTTCAATTCACTATCAATTGGATCTTGACCAGCAGGACGAGCACCGGTCAGCTGGCTTGGGTATTGATCCGGAAATGGTTTCTCTGCTGCGTATGTGGCTGGGCTGGACGGATTGTAAGCGTTCATATGCGGCTGCTCATCATTTCCATCTTCATTGACTGGGATGATGTACTTCTCCATATTGTCCCAAGCTGCCTCTAATTTGCTCCAGTCCCCTGTGTAATGTCCGTACAGCACCTCAAGCCACAGCCAATAGCTATATGCTTCTGAAGTTGTCATATGCCCATAATCAGGTGCTTCGCAAATGAGTGTCTCGATTGAATGATACGGAATTCCTTCTGGTGAAAAATATCCATTCGCATCGCTTTTGATTTGATGATAAAGCGTTAAAAACCGTTCTTTGTTTGACAAGTCCTTCACCCTTTCAATAAAATCGTTGATTTTTATTTGTCTGGAAGTGTGCCAAATACTAAAACACCATCGTCAAAGACAGGAATCTTTGTTGTTTTTTGCATATTGGATGTTAATCCTTGATAGGAATAATCATTTGAGGCATCCCATATATTCGATCCATTTGGAGCAGATAATCGAAATTGTATTTCCTTCTTATGCTCAGATTCTCCTCTAGGAGAAATGGCTACGCCCGTAAAATCGATTTCTGCAAAATAGACGCGGCTTGATGCGTCATATACTTTTAAAGGCGATAAGGAAGCGCCTTCATTGTAGGCTGCTGTCACTTGAATATCCTTTTCAGTGAATCCCTTTGCAAAGACCTCACTCAGATTGACGTAATATCTAAAGGATAGTGTTTGACTGCTTCTTGCCGGCCAGCCGGACCTGTTGTACAGCACTGCTTTCACTTGAGTAGATGTTGTATCGTTATGCATCACAGATGCCTCTACAAAAAACTCATCCTCCACTTGTTCTTTAGGCGGGAAATTTGGCAGCTTTGATTGCCCTTCACCAAACAGCTGCACCATTTTGGCGATATTTCCAGTAAAGGCGGCATTATAATCGGTCGCCACCTCGTTAGATATATAATCAGAGATGTCATCATCATATTGATCCTGTGCATTAGGACCCCCTACAAGCGCTCCATAAAGAGTGTGCCGGTGAGATGGAGGATTTGTCAGCTGGTTCGACCATGAGCCATGTGCAGTACGGTGGTGCGGGTGCTTCGGCGGATTCTGGCCAAACCCAACAACGTAGCTTCTATTCAGCGGATTATCACCTAACATATAGTGAGTTTGCTTAATCGCAAACGATTGGTATCGATTTTTCTTTTCTTGATCAGATACCCAATCAGCATAGACAAAGGCTAAAAATGCTGCATTGGCGGCATAACGAAGTGAACCCCATTGATCCAGCCATGCCAAACCGCCAGGCGTATAGGTGATTCTTTCTACTTTTCCATTTTGAACAAGACCTGTGGTCCAGTAATCAAGATTGCGCTCTGTCGATTCTATAAACCTGGTTTCTTTCGTGATTCTTGCTAGTAAGATTTGTGAAGCAAAAAAAGTATTGTCCCATGACATGGTAAACGTATAATCCCAATCCTTCGGCCATTCCTCTACCGCTTTTAATGCTTTGTTTAAATAGGTTTCTTCATTTGTCGCCAAGTACAGCCAGATTCCGCCCCAAATAAGTTCGTCAACATAGCCGCTCCAGGAGTTGTAAAATGGCTGCGCATTGGTGACACAATCTGTATATTTGCCGCGATACCTGTCAGCAAATGCATATAGCTGTTTGGCGTGCGTCAAAAGCTTTGCTGCATAGGACGCATCTGTTTCTTTAAAAATGATAGAACCTGCTGCTAAAGCCGCCGCAGTTTGTGCAGCTACTTCTGTTCCAGGACAATGTTCATCAATTTTAAAAGGTGGCCGGTTCATCGGCATCACTTCTGCTGGCCCCCACCAAGCATGATCGGCGTTTCCATCACCTACTTGCGCCCAAAATTCATTCGGTCCTGTATGTGCTTTCAAAAAATAATCTGTTGCCCACTTGATTTGATCTAAGATCTCATCAAGCAATTCTGCTTCTTCATAAGCTTCCCGGTATTCATATACTGTCCATGCAAGCACGGCTGCTGAGTAAGCCATCGGAAGTCCAAATTTCACATGATCTCCTGCATCATACCAGCCGCCAGTTAAGTCATGCCCAACATCCTTCCCGTCCTCTAGTCCAGAATCTCCCCGCCAGTTAAGACGATTGCTTTCTGGAAGCCGGCCTGACCGCTGCGCTTCATAAAACAGCATGGATTTTTGTAAAACCTCTACATAGTTGTAAGATGCCATTTCTCTATTGCTCACCCCTTCTTTTTAGTGAAACATTGATCAATAGACGCAACCGCCTCCTTTTTATCCTTCGTTTCGTAATCTGTACAGTTTTGAAAAGAATCAAATATGTTTCAAAAATAAGCATAGTAAACAGCAATCAGCTTTACGCTCATCGAAGGTTTTCTCTTGATTCTCCTTCTGACTGTACCCAGAATGATCATATGTCGCTTGAGAACATTTCAGACGGCGAAATTCTCTTTTGAGCTCTATTTGGGTAGAAAGAATGACATACAATCTCTTCTCTTAAAACATCACGCTAAATCAAGATATATGAACGGATAAGAAAATAATTCCAATTGATAAGAAATCTTTATTAGTTAACATAATAAAATTATTGTATATAGAGAAAAGAACGCCCTTATAGGGCGCTCTTATTTATCACATTAAAATAAAGAAAGCTGGTTTTGATCAGGAAGTGCTTCTAAACAGCCTTGACGATCTAAATATTCAAGGATGGTCTTCGACACTTTTCCGCGTTTTTGTAAATCTTCTTTTGAGAGGAATTCCCCATCTTGCCGCGCGCGGACAATATTTAACGCAACGTTTGTACCGAGGCCGGGGATGGAGTTGAATGGCGGTATTAATCCGTCTCCATCAATGATAAACTCTGTTGCACTTGAGCGGTAAAGGTCCACTTTTTTGAAGTGGTAGCCTCTTTCACACATTTCAAGGGCAAGCTCTAGTACAGTTAATAGGTTCTTTTCTTTCGGTGATGCATCTAAACCTTTTGAATTAATATCTTCCATAACAGCTCGAATCGCATTCGATCCTTTTGTCATCGTTTCAATATCAAAGTCATCCGCACGAACGGTAAAGTAAGCCGCATAGTACAGGAGTGCATGATGCACCTTGAAATAAGCAATACGAACAGCCATTAACACATAAGCAGCCGCGTGGGCTTTAGGGAACATGTATTTGATTTTTTTACAAGAATCAATATACCAGTTTGGTACATTATTATTCTTCATTTCTTCTTCCCATTCAGGAGGAAGTCCTTTTCCTTTACGAACAGATTCCATGATTTTAAAGGCAAGTGACGGCTCTAAGCCTTGATAGATGAGATAGACCATAATATCATCACGGCACCCAATTACTTCACTTAGTTCACACGTTTTATTGTGAATGAGCTCTTGCGCATTTCCAAGCCAAACATCCGTACCGTGTGATAGTCCAGAAATCTGAACAAGCTCTGAGAAGGTCGTTGGTTTTGTATCCTCTAGCATTTGCCGAACAAACCTTGTCCCAAATTCTGGGATACCGAGTGTGCCTGTTTTACAGCCAATTTGCTCTTCTGTGACACCTAGTGGCTCTGTCCCTTGGAAAATCTTCATGACTTCAGGGTCATCTGTTGGAATCGTTTTTGGATCGATTCCGCTTAAATCTTGAAGCATACGAATGACCGTTGGATCATCGTGCCCAAGAATATCCAGCTTCAACAAGTTATCGTGGATCGAATGGAAATCAAAATGTGTCGTCTTCCAATCGGAACCTGTCGCATCTGCTGGGTATTGAATAGGTGAGAAATCGTAAATGTCCATATAATCAGGCACAACGATAATCCCGCCTGGATGCTGGCCTGTTGTCCGTTTTACTCCTGTACAGCCTTGTACAAGCCGGTCGATTTCAGCGCCTCTCATATGAAGGTTATGATCTCCTGCATAGCCTTTTACGTAACCATATGCTGTTTTTTCTGCAACGGTACCAATCGTACCTGCTCGGTATACATAATCTTCACCGAACAACTCTTTCGTATAGTTATGTGCGATCGGCTGATATTCACCTGAGAAGTTCAAATCAATATCAGGGACTTTGTCTCCTTTAAAACCTAAGAACGTTTCAAACGGAATATCATGTCCATCTTTTTTATACGGCGCTCCACATTCTGGACAGTCCTTATCGGGAAGGTCAAAGCCTGAACCAACAGATCCGTCATTAAAGAACTCAGAGTGCTTACAGCTTGGGCATACATAATGAGGTGCAAGTGGATTCACTTCAGTAATCTCTGTTAATGTCGCAACAAGAGATGAGCCGACAGATCCCCTTGAACCAACGAGATATCCATCATCAAGTGATTTTTTTACGAGCTTATGAGAGATTAAGTAAATAACGGCAAAGCCATGACCGATAATACTTTTTAATTCTTTCTCAATGCGATCTTCTACGATTTTCGGCAATTCATCTCCGTAGATGCTGCGCGCCATTTGATAGCTCATTTCCCGTATTTCTTCATCTGCACCTTCAATTTTTGGTGTGTAAAGATCATCTTTGATAGGTTTAATGCTTTCGACCATCTCAGATACTTTTTGCGTATTTGTTACGACGATCTCTTTCGCTTTTTCGTCTCCTAGGAAGGAGAAGGCTTCGAGCATTTCATCTGTCGTTCTAAAATGAACTTTTGGCAGTTCATGGCGGTTCAGCGGATTCGCTCCACCCTGTGATGAAATTAAGATTTTACGATAAATTTTGTCCTCTGGATGCAGGTAATGTACATTTCCAGTCGCCACAACTGGTTTATTCAGCTTTTCACCAAGCTTGACAATGTTTGTGATGATTTCTTTTAACGCACGTTCATCTCGAACAAGCTCAAGCTGCAGCAGGTGCTGATACACTTCTGGCGGATGTACTTCTAAATAGTCATAAAATGCTGCAATGTCTTCTACCTCATCAGGGGACTTTTGCATCATTCCTTCAAATACCTCACCCTTATCACAAGCAGACCCAACAATTAAACCTTCTCGATATTTCTCAAGCTGAGAGCGCGGAATACGCGGGACCCGGTAGAAATAATGAATATGAGAAAGTGAAACAAGCTTAAATAAATTCTTAAGACCTGTCTCATTTTGAGCAATCAAAGTCGCATGGTAAGGACGTGAGCGCTGGTAAGCATTCGACTGCCCCATGTTTTCATTCAATTGATCGTGATAGGCAATTTCTTTTTCAGCCGCATCTTTTAGCATCTTCAGCATGAGATAGCCTGTCGCCTCTGCATCATAAATCGCCCGGTGATGCTGCGTCAGTTCAATATCGAACTTTTTACAAAGGGTGTTCAGCCGGTGATTTTTAAATTCAGGGTAAAGGAACCGGCCAAGTTCAAGTGTATCAATGACAGGGTTTGACGCTTTATCTGTTTTTAACAGGCGTTTATACGCTGCATTTAAAAAGCCCATATCAAAGCTCGCATTGTGCGCAACAAGGATATCTTGTCCAATCCATTCTTTGAAATCCCGTACGACGTCGACGACATCTGGTGCATCTCTCACCATATCATCGGTGATACCTGTTAATTCGATGGTGGTCGCTGATAACGGGTGATGGGGGTTTGCAAATGCCTCAAAGCGGTCTATGATTTCCCCGCCTTTTATTTTCACTGCTGCAAGCTCAATGATCGTGTCATAAACAGCTGAAAGTCCAGTTGTCTCGACGTCGAATACGACATACGTCGCATCCTCTAACAAGCGGTGCTCTGGGTTATATGCAATCGGTACCCCGTCGTCTACTAAGTTGATTTCCACACCGTACATCATTTTGATGCCATGCTTTTTACTTGCTGCATACGCATCTGGGAAGGATTGTACAACGGCATGATCTGTCAGGGCAATTGCTTCATGTCCCCATTTTTTTGCTTGTTCAACAAGTCTGCCAATGCCAGTGACAGCATCCATTTGGCTCATAGGAGAATGTAAATGAAGCTCCACACGTTTTTCACCCTCAGGTGCTGTATCTTCTTTCAGCTGTGGTTTCATTTCATTGACATCATTAGCGATCATGACAAGATCTCTGACAAACGTATCATTTTGAATGCTTCCTCTTGCTTTCACCCACATGCCTTTTTTCAATGATTTCATCAGCTGTGCATCTTCTTTTTCTCTTGCAAACATTTTGATCAAAATACTGTTTGTATAATCTGTGATCTTAAAGATACAAAGCGTTCTCCCGCTTTTCAGCTCACGCGTTTCTGCATCGAATACGTAGCCTTGAACGGTAATTCTTCTTTCCTCGTCCATGATACTATCAAGCGTACGAATTTCTTCATTGTCTTTGATTTGATAGCCAATCATCAGAGGGCCTGACGGAGCTTCATTCTGCTCCTCACTTTCTTTCTTCTCCATCTCAGTGAGGGCTTGCATGGCTCTTTCTTGATCTTCAGCAAGCTTTTGTTCTCTGAACTTCTGAATCTCTTGATCTGATACAAAAATTTCTGTATCGAATTGCAGCTCTGGAAAGCCCACTTGTTTAAATGCGGCCTGGAGCATCGGGCTGTACTTCTTCTTAATAGCGAGTGCCTCTGTTTCGCTTTTCGTTTTAATGATGATTTTATGTCCAGACAGCGATGGTTTTTGCTGCTGAAGCAAGCTGATGATTGGGGGAGAAATTCCTTGAAGTTCTTCCACACAATGTGACCAGTACGATTGCACGAGTTCTTCAGATATGTGCGGATCACTCACTTCAATCGTACAAGTGATTTGTGCAATATGTGAAAATGCATTTGTCAGCCTGCTGAGAAACATGGCGTATACTTTGTAAGGCAAAAGCGCCTTAAATTTAAAAAGGAAATGCCAAGTTTTCGTCGCCTTATGCACCGTCAATTTGACGATTTCTCCTTCTTCAAAGTAACGACTGAGGTCATCATCTGTCATTTGAATCTGATTGAGTAATATATGAAATTGCCGCCGTGTGATCGGTAATTGTTCATCCAAGACAGGACCCTCCTTTTGTCAATCAGAAAGGTACCTCTTTTCTACAGGAGGTACCTTCATTTTTTTGTTCGTTTTATGCTTGGCGTATAAATGAAATCAGATCATCAACAGATACTTCATGTGATTCACCTGATTTTCTAAACTTCACTTCTACTATACCTTCTTCTGAACGTTTTCCGCAGCTAATACGAATTGGCAGTCCAATTAAATCACTGTCTGCAAATTTTACTCCTGCACGCTCCTGGCGGTCATCGAAAAGTACGTCGAAACCTTCATCTTCTAATCGCTCGTACAACGTTTCAGCCAGTTCTTTCTGCGCATCGTTTTTCATATTTAATGCAAGGAGGTGAAGGTCATATGGTGCCACTGTTTCCGGCCAAATGATTCCTTTCTCATCGTGATGCTGTTCAACAATCGCTGACAGCGTTCTAGAGATGCCGATGCCATAGCAGCCCATAATCATTGGCTGCGCACGACCATTCTCATCGAGGTACGTTGCATCCATCGACTCAGAATAACGAGTACCCAGTTTAAAGACTTGTCCTACTTCAATCCCTTTTGCAAACTGGATTGTGCCTTCCCCATCTGGAGAAACATCTCCTTCTTGAATCAAGCGAAGATCTGTGAATTCTTTTACTGATACGTCACGTGCAGGATTGACATTGACGTAATGATAATCCGCTTCGTTTGCACCAGCGACAGCATTTGTCATTCCTTTCACAGCAAGGTCCGCATAAATATCGACTTCTGCTTCCAGTTGAACAGGTCCAACAAATCCAGGCTCAGTTCCAATGACTTCTAGCACTTCTTCGCGTGAAGCAAGCTCGACAAGCTGTGCTCCTACCAAGTTTTTCACTTTCACATCATTTACTTCATGATCGCCTCTAGTAAGGATCAGAACATACGCATCGTCTGCTTTAAACAAAACAGATTTAATGCAAGCAGCAGGGTCAACTTCTAAAAATCCAGCCACATCTTGAATGGTTTTCACTTGCGGTGTGTGGACTTTTTCAAGTTCTTTGAAGTCCGCAGGATTTGCTTCTTCTCCGTGATATACAGCCTCAGCCATTTCAATGTTTGCAGCATATGAGGAAGTATCAGAATAAGCGATGGTATCCTCTCCGACTTCTGAAAGCGCCATGAACTCATGCGTATCTTTTCCTCCCATTGCCCCAGAATCTGCAATGACTGGTCTAAAATTGAGACCCACTTTTGAGAACACATTAGAGTAAGCTGTAAACATTTTGTTGTATGTCTCATCAAGGCTTTCTGGTGAAGAATGGAATGAGTATGCATCCTTCATGATAAATTCACGTCCGCGCAGCAGTCCAAAGCGTGGTCTCTGTTCATCACGGAATTTTGATTGAATTTGATATAGCGTTAAAGGAAGCTTCTTATACGATTTCACTTCGCTGCGTACTAGTGATGTGATCACTTCTTCGTGGGTTGGGCCAAGCGCAAATTCGCGGCCATGGCGATCCTTCATACGCATCAGTTCTGGACCGTATGTATACCATCTTCCTGACTCTTGCCACATTTCTGCCTGCTGCAGGACTGGCATTAACAGCTCAGCTGCGCCTGCCTTTTCCATTTCCTTGCGGACGATCGATTGAATATGCTGAATGACTTTATGCGCAAGCGGCAGATAATGATAGATTCCACTTGTATTTTGTCTAATAAACCCAGCTCTTACTAAGAGTTGATGGCTTTTTGCCTCAGCATCTGCCGGCACCTCTCGAAGAGTTGGAATGAAAGTCAGGGATTGTCTCATGTCGTTACACCTCATTTATGAAATAGGACTTCTCACAAAAACTCTTGTTTCCCGGAATGAGAAACAAGAGAGAATGGTTTTTATAAAAATAACCGCTGGATGTCATTCCACGTGACCACTAACATTAACAGCATGAGGAAAGCAACACCGATAAAGACAACGAGTGCTTCCTTCTCACGATTAATTGGTTTACCGCGAATGGCTTCAACAAATAAGAATAGTAAACGTCCTCCGTCTAATGCAGGAATCGGTAACAAATTCACGATGCCTAGGTTGATACTGAGGAACGCCGCAAACTGCATTAATGTTAACACACCTTGTTTGGCTACTTCTCCTGTCATGTCATAAATTCCAACAGGACCTGCTAACATGTCTAGTGAAAATTGTCCTGTGACAATTTTTTGCAAGTTCGTTAAGATCAGACCTGCCGTTGAAATGACAGTTGTTCCAGAAGATGAAATAACTTTCAAAAATCCATTTTCCGTTGGCGGATATGATCCGAAACGGCCAATGCTTTTCCCATCTGCTTTTACAGCTTCTGGTACAACCTGCACAGTGCTTTCTTTGCCGTCTCGGTCAATGACGACATTCATTTTTTTCTCAGGGTTCTTTTGAACTGTTTGAACGACGTCTGTCCAAGAATTCATTTTCTCGCCGTTAATGGACACGATGTGATCTCCCTGCATGAGTCCAGCCTCAGCCGCCCGGCCGTCTTTCGTCAGCTTACCGAGTACAGGATCATCAACGGTTACCCCTTGAATAAAACCTAAAGCAACCAAAATTACATACGCCAGGATAAAGTTCATAATCGGTCCAGCTGCGATAGCTTTAATTCGCTGCCAAACTGTTTTTGAACCAAATTGACGATTGTATGGTGCGATTTGAATTTCTTCACCATCTGCAATATAGAAGCTTGTTTGACTGACATTGTAGCCAGTCAGAATATCTTCATTTCCAGCTTCATATCCCGAGATTCTCATAGCATGATCTAAATCAATCTGCTCAACTTCGATGACAAGTGCATCAGGATATTTTTCTTTATCATTTAAAATGATCTTTTCTACTTCATTTTGCTCATTGAATAAGAGCCCCACTGTATGACCTGGTTTAATTTCGATAACTTCAGGGTCCTCTCCAGCCATTTTAACAAATCCGCCAATAGGGAGAAGTCTAATGGTATAAACGGTTTCTTTTCGTTTAAAGGAGAAAATCTTCGGCCCAAAACCAATTGCGAACTCGCGGCATAAAATCCCCGCGCGCTGCGCCATAATTAAATGGCCAAGCTCGTGGAAAAAAACGAGCGTTCCAAAAATAATAATAAACGCAATCACTGTATTCACGAACATACCACCTTATGTGAGGATTGATTGAACAAAGTCTCGTGTATCTTTGTCCACTTCATGGATATCTTGCAAACTAGGCGTTGAAATCACATGATGTCTGATTAGTGCCTTTTCAATCAATTCTTCAATTTGCAGGAACGTTACTTTGCCTTTCAGAAATGCATCGACTGCCATTTCATTTGCTGCATTAAGTACAGCAGGCATTGTCCCTCCTATTTTACCTGATTCATAAGCAAAATGTAAGCAGCGATACCTGTCAAAATCCGCTTTTTGGAAATTCAATTGTCCAATCTCCCAAAGGTTCAATGATTTCGCTTCTTGTAACGGCGCCCTGTCAGGGTATGTGAGTGCATATTGAATAGGCACTCTCATGTCAGGTGTCCCTAACTGAGCCATGACGCTTTTGTCGTGAAATTCCACCATCGAATGGATAATGCTCTCTTTATGTAGCAGCACATCAATTTGTTCATAAGGGATATCAAACAACCAATGTGCCTCGATCACCTCGAGCCCTTTATTCATCATCGTCGCTGAATCAATGGTGATTTTCGCTCCCATCGACCAGTTCGGGTGGTTCAGCGCTTCTTCAACCGTAACACCTTCAAGTTCAGTTCGTTTTTTATCTCGGAAACTACCACCTGAAGCTGTCACGATTAAGCGTTCAATATTTTTAGCTTGTTCACCTTGCAGGCATTGAAAAATAGCGGAATGCTCACTATCGACAGGAAGTAAAGGTACATCATATGTTTTAGCGTACTCTTTTACTATATGACCAGCTGTCACAAGTGTTTCCTTATTTGCGAGTGCAATCGTCTTTTTTTGTTCAATGGCCTTTAATGTTGGAACAAGTCCAACACTTCCTACAAGTGCATTGACCACTACGTCCACTGCATCATAGGTCGCTGCCTCGATGTTGGCTTCATCACCAGCAGCCAGCTTCACATCGTATGCAAATGAATGATTTTTTAGCATGTGATAGGTTTCTTCGTCTACACAGCCGACGAATTCAGGCTGAAAGCGCTCAATGATCGGAATCGCCTTTGCTATATTTCTGCCAAATGTCATGGCTTTCAGCTTAAACTTGTCCGGGTGCTGACTGATCACATCTAACGTTTGTTCTCCAATTGATCCTGTTGCGCCTAATAGCGAAATATATTTCAAATTGCCACTCCTTCTCTCGTTCAATAAGTTTCTATGAGGTTAGCTGGCAAACGTTGCGAGCAGTAAGTATAAAAACGGCAGAACGAATAAAAAGCTGTCAAACCTGTCCAAAATCCCGCCATGGCCAGGGAGAATTGTCCCTGAATCCTTCACATGATAATGACGCTTTAAAGCAGATTCCACAAGGTCGCCAAGCTGTCCAAAGATACTGAGTAAAAGAGTAATAAACATCACAAGCAGATATGATGGCAAAAATCCTGTAACCGCCTGAAACACAAGTGACAACACGACCGCCGTGACGATTCCGCCGATAAATCCTTCTACTGTTTTGTTTGGGCTGATTTCTGGCCAAAGCTTTCGTTTCCCCATAGATTTTCCAATAAAATAGGCTCCTGAGTCAGTAGACCATATAATTACTGCTGCGAAGAAGATCGCACTCATGCCATATAAGCCTCTAATTTGGATAAAATAATAGAAACTAACGCCAATATATAATGTGGCTAATACAACAAAAGCAACCTCATCGAAAGTGAAAGAGTTTTTGCTCAAAACTGTATAAGTTAAAAGTATTAAGACTGCAAATAAAGCAATCTGCATTTTTGATGCGTCCACGTTTGGGAAGAAGCTGTTGTCTCCGCCCATTAAAAGCCAAAGCAATATTAAGCTGACAATACCAGGAAAGCTGAAAATCGAGATCTTTTTCATTCTTAAAAGCTCAAAGAGAGCGACACTTCCCATTAAATAAATCAGCAGGGTAAATGGCATCTGTCCATATATAACTGCAAGCAAAAAGACTGCAGCTGCCAAAACACCCGTCAAAATTCTTTGTTTCATCTGCACCACCCTCTAAATTCCACCGAACCTCCGGCCGCGGCGCTGGTACTCTCCGATAGCGCCTATAAGGTGCTCATCAGAAAAGTCAGGCCAAAGCACATCCGTAAAGACAAACTCGCTGTACGCAATTTGCCAAAGCATAAAGTTGCTTAATCTAATTTCTCCACTCGTGCGAATGAGCAAATCCGGATCTTGAAGAGATTCTGTCATTAAATAAGCTGAAAACATCTCTTCTGTGATGTCTTCTGCTCGAAGCTTACCTTCTTTGACCTTTTCAGAAATTTGTCTGCATGCGGAGACGATTTCTGTGCGCCCTCCATAGTTGAGCGCAAAGTTTAAAACGAGCCCGTCGTTATTCGCCGTACTCTTTACTGCGTTCTCTACCGCTTTTTTCGTATGCTGCGGGAGGCCGTCTGGATCACCTGTTAAACGCACACGGACATTCTCCTCGATGAGTTCAGGCAGGTAGATGTTTAAAAATTCTTCAGGAAGTTTCATTAAAAAGTCTACTTCTAGTTTTGGACGTTTCCAATTTTCCGTAGAGAAAGCATACAAAGTCAGCACTTTGACATTTAGCTCATTTGCAAGCTTTGTCATGCGCTTGACGACTTTCATTCCTTCATGATGACCTGCTACCCGTGGAAGAGCACGTTTTTTCGCCCATCTTCCGTTCCCATCCATGATAATGGCGATATGTTCAGGAATTTCTCCATTTAATATGTCTTCTTTTGTCAGGCTTTCTAAGTTGGAAGCTGCTGTTTGCTGATTCTTCCAATTTTTGAGTATATTGAGCATGAGATTCCTCCATCACCCAAAAAGGTTGCGTTCCCGCTAAATAATATAGTCATCAACAGTATTAACAAAAAAACCCCCTGTAAACATGAAGAGGGTCTTTTCACTATTATCTATTGTACATAGTTTTTTCTTAAACTTCCATGATTTCTTTTTCTTTATCTTTCGTCACGTCATCAATTTTAGCGACATATTCATCTGTCAATTTTTGAACATCCTCTGTCGATGATCTTAATTCATCTTCAGTGATCTCCCCATTTTTCTCAAGCTTTTTCAAATCATCGTTTGCATCACGACGCACGTTACGAACAGCTACTTTTGCTTCTTCTGAGTATTTTTTTACGACTTTCACAAGCTCTTTACGTCTTTCTTCAGTTAGCGCAGGAATCGCAATACGGATCACATTTCCGTCACTTGTTGGCGTGATGCCAAGATCAGACTTTTGGATCGCTTTTTCGATATCACCGATTGCTGTTTTATCGTAAGGTGTGATAATCAGCATACGTGCTTCTGGCACTGTAATCGACGCAATTTGGTTAAGCGGTGTTTGTGCACCGTAATAATCCACTGTCACTTTATCAAGCAGTGAAGCATTCGCACGGCCTGCACGAACAGTTGCAAGCTCACGTCCGTACGCTTGTACGGCTTTTTCCATTTTTTCTTTCGTTTGGTTCAACACTTCTTTTGACACGTTATTTCCCCCTCACGATCGTTCCGATTGATTCGCCGTTTACGGCACGTTTAATATTTCCTTCTTCCATAATGGAGAAGACGATTAATGGAATGTCATTGTCCATACATAATGAGGACGCAGTAGAATCCATTACAGCAAGCCCTTCTTTAAGTACATCAAGATATGAAAGCTTATCATATTTTACTGCATCCGCATCTGTACGAGGATCAGCACTGTAGACACCATCTACATTATTTTTCGCCATTAAAATGACATCTGCTTCAATTTCTGCTGCTCGAAGTGCTGCTGTAGTATCTGTAGAGAAATAAGGATTCCCTGTTCCAGCAGCAAAAATGACGACACGTTTCTTCTCAAGATGACGGATCGCTTTTCTTCTTATGTATGGTTCTGCAACCTGTCTCATTTCAATAGAGGTTTGCACTCTAGACTGAATGCCAAGCGTTTCTAGGCTGTCCTGTAACGCCAGTGAGTTCATCACTGTTGCCAGCATCCCCATGTAGTCTGCTGTTGCACGGTCCATTCCTAGATCACTGCCTGTCTTCCCGCGCCAAAGGTTTCCTCCGCCTACAACGACTGCAACTTCAACATCAAGCTCTGCAATTTCTTTTACTTGCTTTGCAATTGATTGAATGACAGTTGGGTTAATTCCATTTCCAGCATCACCCGCTAGTGCTTCGCCACTTAGCTTCAGTACAATGCGATTATATTTCGGTTTGCTCATGATAACCTCCAAGTGTATACTATACCGTCTCTTATTATGCGTAAGAAACTGCCTTTTGTAAATCAATATCCTCTAAAAAATAGGGAACACAGTGCTTGTGCTCCCTAAAAAAGCCCCAGAGAGCTTTTCAAACATTATTTTTTCACTTGGCTCATAACTTCTTCAGCAAAGTTGTCTTGACGTTTTTCGATACCTTCGCCCACTTCATAGCGAACATAAGTTTGAACAGTTGCGTTTTTCGCAGCTACAACTTGTTTCACTTTTTCATCTGGGTTTTTAACGAACGCTTGGTCAAGTAAGCAAATTTCTTCGAAGAATTTGTTTAGACGGCCTTCAACCATTTTAGCTACGATGTTTTCAGGCTTTCCTTCTTGAAGCGCTTGCTGTGTTAATACTTCACGCTCACGGTTTGCTTCTTCTTCTGACACTTGGTCACGAGAAATGTATTTAGGGTTTACAGCTGCAACGTGCATTGCGATGTCTCTTGCAAGCTCTTCGTCAGTTGTTCCGTTAAGAACAGCTAACACACCGATACGTCCGCCCATGTGCAGGTAAGAACCGAATGCAGCATTATCTTCTTTTGTGATGACAGAGAAACGGCGTAGAGTGATTTTCTCTCCGATTTTCGCAATTGCAGATGTGATATGCTCTTCAACTGTTGAACCGTTTTCCATTTTAGAAGCATGAGCTTCTTCAAGTGTTGCAGGTTTAGCAGCAAGCAAATGATCAGCAAGTTCGTTAAGAAGTGCTTGGAATCCTTCGTTTTTCGCAACGAAATCAGTCTCAGAGTTCACTTCTAGGATCACGCCTGTGTTGCCGTCAGTTTTGATAAGAGTTAATCCTTCTGCCGCAATACGGTCTGCTTTTTTCGCAGCTTTTGCGATTCCTTTTTCTCTTAGAAGGTCGATTGCTTTCTCGATGTCACCATCAGTTTCTGTTAACGCTTTTTTACAGTCCATCATACCTGCACCAGTTTTTTGACGCAGTTCTTTAACTAATTGAGCAGTAATTGCCATTTTACATTTCCTCCTTCTATGTTAAAACACGGATTACTAGGTGAAAAAAAGGTGATAAAAGGCATTTCCCTCTTATCACCTTTTGAATAGGTTACGCAGTTGTTGTTTCAGTTTCTGTCGTTTCTTCTACAACAGCTTCTTCTTCGCCTTGTTTAGACTCAAGAATCGCATCTGCCATTTTAGCAGTTAGAAGTTTTACAGCACGGATTGCATCATCGTTTGCAGGGATCACAACATCAATTTCGTCTGGATCACAGTTTGTGTCAACGATACCGATGATTGGGATATTCAATTTACGAGCTTCTGCAACTGCAATACGCTCTTTACGAGGGTCGATAATGAAAAGTGCATCCGGAAGACTCTTCATGTCTTTGATTCCGCCTAGGAATTTTTCAAGACGCTCTAATTCTTTTTTCAGTTGAACGACTTCTTTCTTAGGAAGAACTTCGAATGTACCGTTTTCTTGCATTTTTTCAATATCTTTTAAACGTTTAATACGTTTTTGGATTGTTTCAAAGTTTGTTAAAGTTCCACCAAGCCAGCGTTGGTTCACATAGAACATACCAGAACGGATTGCTTCTTCTTTCACTGAATCTTGTGCTTGCTTTTTCGTACCAACGAAAAGGATTTTTCCTCCGTCAGCAGCAAGGTTTTTCGTGAAGTTGTAAGCTTCCTCTACTTTTTTCACCGTTTTTTGAAGGTCGATGATGTAGATACCGTTACGCTCTGTAAAGATGTAACGCTTCATTTTTGGGTTCCAACGGCGAGTTTGGTGACCGAAGTGAACACCAGCTTCTAGCAATTGTTTCATAGAAATAACTGACATTTTGTTGCCTCCTAATATAATGGTTTTTTTTCCTCCGCTTAAGTCATGTTCACATAAAACTGCGCCACGGCAGCACCTTTATACGAATCATTAAGCGTGTGTATTTAACACCAAGAAATAATATAACACATGATGGACTGACAATCAAGAATCCTTTACAGCTTTCCGCTAAATTTTAATAAAAGCTCGATTTCTGTCTTACCAGTTTTCATTTCTTTCGCTATTTCTTCTAGTGACCGCCCTTTATCATATAGGGTCTTCACTTGGTCCTCGAATGTTTCTTCTATTTCACTTTTAGAAGGCAGAAAAGACTCTGTTTCAAGTTGTGGAACGGGTTCGTTTACCTTCTCTTCCTGCACCTCAACTTCGCTAAGGAGAGCCGACAGGTGCTCTGGTACGGGATCTTCACTTTCGACCGATTGCTGGGATTCAATTGGTGGTTGTGGCTGCTTTGGTGTCTGAAGATCCGATTTCAGCTCTTCAGCAGAAAAATCAGGGGAAGCGGCTGCCACTTTTGATAGTTTGTCATTCTCTTCTTTGACCTCCATCAAAAATGCAGCCAGGGTATTTTCCGTTTCTTCTAGAAGTTCTCGCTGCTTTTGTTCTGTTGCCTTCAGCGAATTCATTCTCGTATATAAAATAATCACAAAATAAATAAGTGCAGCATGAAGCATGAAGCTAATCAGCCATAACATATTTTTTCACTCACTAACTCTTTAAGATTGAATGGCTTTATCAAGCAGATGCTTAAGCTTGAACAAGGCCTTTGAATGAATTTGCGAAATGCGCGAGGTAGATAAATTGAGCACTTGACCGATTTCCGTTAATGTCAGTTCTTCTTTATAGAAAAGACTGATCACAAGCTTTTCTTTTTCTGAAAGCTCTGTGATTTTTTCAGAAAGCTGTTCAATTAATTCATCTTTCAGCATTTTCTCTTCTGGAGTCACAGACTTCTCGTCGCGAATCATGACTTGGACGTTCTCTCCGTCTTCTTGATCATGCAGCTTCTCATCGATTGAGAGAAGATTTGCAAAGAATCCTTCATTCATCGTTGTGACGACATCCTGTTCACTCATGCCGAGTTCCTCAGCCACCTCTGTCGGCGTCACATTACGCAAATAACGCTGTTCAAGCTTTTCAATAGCCGCTTCTACTTTTTTTGTTTTTTCTCTTGATGTACGAGGCAGCCAGTCCTCTTTACGAAGACCGTCGATAATGGCCCCGCGGATTCTGAAGGATGCATATGTATCAAACTTCAGATCTCTTCCGGGATCAAATTTTTCAAGGGCATCATATAAACCGAGCATCCCTAGACTGATCAAGTCTTCTTTATGCACTGACTTCGGGAGACCGATGGAAATTCTTCCAACATGATATGTGACGAGCGGCATATAGCGGCGCATAAGATCATCTCCAGCAGCTGGGTCTTTCCACTCTTTCCATCTAGCCCATAGCGCCTGATCTTCGTAATTTAAGGATTGCATCTTTATCCCCCTATACTTCCTTAGTTATATCTTCATAATGCCTTGCTTCACAGTACGGATCTCAAGCTCTGCCGTAAGCGGATCGAATTCGATTGTACGGCCACTGTTTCCGCCTGTATCCTCACTAATAATTGGGATATGATGAAGAGACAGATGTTCTTTTACAGCTGAAACGTTTCTAGGTCCAATTCTCATTAGATCATTGGTTGACTTAAACTTAAACATTTCCGCCCCGCCAGCAAGTTTTGCCTTTAGCGCATGTTTGCGTGCGCCTGCTTTTAAGAGCAGATCAATTGTATGCTTGACACCTGTATCTGCATATTTAGCCAAGTTCTCCACCGCCCCTTTTGAAAGAGAGGAATCTGGAAGCATAACATGGACAAGGCCTGCCAGCTTTTTGTCTTGATCAAACAAGACAAGCCCTACGCAGGAACCAAGACCGGATGTCCGAATGCGGTCCGGTGATTTAACAAGCTGAACATCCGCAATACCAACCTTTACAACTGCCGGAATTTGCACGTTCATTATAGGTTACCTAATGCTTTGAATAGTTTTTCGAATGATTCAAAGTCTGGTAATAGAAACATATTTCCTTTCAGCTCTTGCTTATTTTGATCATCAAAAATAGATGTATCAATCACAATCGCCTGATCCCCAAGAGGACTGAATTGCATCAACCCTTCACTAATGACAGCCCCGAACATATCGAGCGTGACATCTGGAACACTTGGGTAAAGCTGCAATTTGGTTAAATCGGCAAGGGCTGATAAATAAGAGCCCGCTAAAATATTTCCAAGTTCATGAAGTGCTGACGTCCCCATCTCATGTTCATGAATCGTATCAATATCAAATGCCGGATCCTGGACAAGCTCTCTTACAAATTGCTCTGCTTGCTCAAACGGCATAATGAAAAAGATTGAGCCGGTTAAATCCCCTTCCATTCGCAGGAAAATGCTTGCAACAGGAAGGTCTGCACCGCCAAAGAAATCCATTAAATCTTCAAACGAGAGAACCTTGACAAAAGGAACAGCCATATCGATTTTGCGATCCAATAGGTTGGCAAGAGCAGACGCTGCGTGGCCTGCCCCGATATTCCCAACCTCTCCTAAAATATCTAGCTGTTCATCTTTAATTTCGTTGAAAATGCTCATTTCACATCCCCCTTAATGAACAGGTGCACCTTGAACGCTCTTGTCGAGGACAGCACCGGCATGAATGATATTGAAAAGACGCTGATCATGCTTAATGATACCTGTCACCCATGACTGTCCTTCTTTTTCAGCTGATTCAGGAGAAGATTCTACTTCTTCCTGATGGACGGTTATGACATCATTTGCTTCATCAACAATCCAGCCGACTTCAATGTCACCAACTTGTACAATGATCATTCTTGTTTCATCTGTAATTTCGTTGTCAGTAGAACCAAGTCTGACTCTCAGGTCAATGACAGGTGTCACGACACCGCGTAAATTAATAACACCGCATATATAAGGGGCAACGCCAGGAACTCTTGTCGGCTGCTGCCATTTTTCAATGGACTTTACTTCTGATACTGAAATGGCGTATTCTTTTTTGTTTACGATAAACACAATCATCTTTTCGCCAGTTTTGATATCTGTACTCATTTCAGACCGCTCCTCTATTGTTTTTTACTTGATCAGTGCATTACAGTCAACGATGAGTGCAACTTGACCGTCACCTAGGATCGTTGCGCCGGATATCGCAAATACGTTTGGCAGATAATCTCCTAGTGATTTCAATACAACCTCTTGCTGACCAATAAATGAATCGACCACAAATGCTGTCAGCTTGTCTCCTTTACGAACAACAATGATGTGCAGTTCTTCCTCTAATTCATTCGCATTTGGTACGTGGAATTGTTTCTTCAAGTACACGACCGGTACGATAAATCCGCGGAAATCAATCACTTCACGATCATGCGTTTGCAGGATGTCACTTTTCTTAATGACAGCCGTTTCAATAATAGAAGAAATCGGAATCGCAAATGTTTCCTCTTCTAGTTTTACAAGAAGAACGGAAATAATCGATAATGTAAGCGGAAGCTGGATCGAAAATAGTGAACCTTGTCCTTCTGTTGAGTTAATGCTTACAGATCCGCCAAGTGATTCCAGCTTGTTTTTCACAACGTCAAGACCTACACCGCGGCCTGAGATGTCAGAAATCGTATCAGCTGTAGAGAATCCTGCTGCAAAGATCAATGAATCAATTTGATGATCTTCAAGTGTTTCTGCTTCTCTTTCTGTGATAACCCCGCGCTCTAATGCTTTTTCAAGCACCTTTTTACGGTTAATTCCGCCGCCATCATCTTCTACTTCAATGAAGACATGGTTTCCGCTATGGTACGCTTTTAATAGAACCGTACCTTTTTCCGGCTTGCCTTTTTTCACACGTTCTTCTGGTGATTCAATCCCGTGATCTAGACTGTTTCTGAGTAAGTGCAAGAGCGGATCACCAATCTCGTCGATCACTGTTCGATCAAGCTCTGTCTCAGCACCCTCAATAATAAGCTCAATTTTCTTATTAAGCTCTTTCGTCAATTGACGAATCATACGCGGGAATCTGTTAAAGACAGTTTCCACAGGTACCATTCTCATGTTCAGGATGATTGATTGCAGGTCTCCAGAAATACGAGTCATTCTTTCGACTGTGTCTGTGAGTTCGTTATTTTCTAGTTCTTTCGCAATCTGCTCTAATCGGCCTCTATCAATCACAAGTTCTTCAAATAGATTCATAAGAGAATCAAGACGGTCGATGTTGACACGAATTGTTTTCGTTCCGCCGGCAGCTGCACCGTTATTGCCATTTGCTTTTGGCGCATCATTTGCTGGCGCTTTCGCAGCAGGAACGGATACTTCTTCTTTTTTCTGTTCAGGCTGCGCCTCTTGCTTTTCAGCTGGAGCTGCTTCTTCAAATGCGGAGACTTCAGAGATCTCAACCTTCTCAACCTCTGAGATCGCCGTGACGATTTTCTGCACTTCGTCCATCGGCAGTTTAGAAAGATAAGAAATGCTGAATTCTGATTCGAAATCTTCTGATTCTAACAGCTCTGCATTCGGAACGGTTTTGACAACCTCGCCTGCTTCATTTAATCTTTCAAAAATCATATAGACACGAACGGCTTTTAGTAAGCACGCTTCACTTAATGTCACGTTGAGTTCATAGCATTTGAAGCCTTGCTCTCTCGCTTCATCAAGAACTGTTCGTTCAAACTCGTTATAATCTAAGTCATTAGCAGCAGCTGATGCATCTGCTGTTTCAACGCTTGAAGCTGCCTCAGCATGGCTTCCTGTCACATCTAGCTTTTTACTAATCTCTGTGACATCACGTTTCCCGTCTCCTCCTTCTGCAATCGATTGAACCATTGCTTCAAGATGATCGAGTGCTTCGAACATCGTATCCATTGACTCAGGAGTGACAATCATTTGTTCATTACGGATAGCATCAAACATGTTTTCTAAATGATGCGTTAAGTGAGCCATATCATCAAAGCCCATCGTTGCACTCATGCCTTTCAATGTATGAGCCGCTCTGAATATATCATTCACTAGCTGCAAGTCGGTTGGGTTCTTTTCTAAATCAAGAAGTTTTTCATTACAAGTTTGTAAGTGTTCTCTGCTTTCATCTAAAAAGATATCTAAGTATTGGTTTACATCCAACGTGTTCACGCCCTCTCTTTTTTCATGGAGCTTATAATTGCATGTGCGATGTCATCCACATGCCTTGTTTCATGTGCAAGGCCTGCTTTAATGACTGATTTAGGCATTCCGAAAACAACACATGATTCTTCTTTTTCTGCAATGACTTTCGTATGACCGCTTGCGACCATTTTTTTGACACCTTCAGTACCGTCACTGCCCATACCTGTCATAATGACAGCGATTTTCTCGTAACCCTTTATGCTGCTGATGGATTCAAATAAATAGTTAACAGATGGCTTGTGCCGGCTTTCCGTGTCTTCAGGGGACAGCCTGATAACAAGTGACCCCCCTTGGTCATGAAGTGACATATTCATTCCACCAGGAGCTATGTAAGCCACTCCATTTTTCGCGATGTCTCCATCTTGCGCTTCTTTAATCGTAATTTGTGATAAATGATCTAACCTAGTAGCAAGTGATGCCGTGAATCCTGCTGGCATATGCTGCACAATCAATATAGGTGCCTCGATGTCCTTAGGCAGCTTCGTGACGACTCGTTGAAGTGCCCTTGGCCCTCCTGTAGATGTTCCGATAGTAATAATCTTTCGGAGTGAGCTGCCTTTTACAGATGGCAGCCGGGGTGCAGCCACTGGACTTGGCGGCTTTATCACCGGCTTAGGAGACATCTTCTCTTCAGTGCGTTTCCTTGACAGTCCTGCCGCAAGTACCCGCTCTACAATTTGCCCCCTCACTTTGTGCAAATCGAGCGAAATACTTCCCGAAGGCTTTGTCACAAAGTCAAAAGCACCGAGTTCTAAGCAATGGATGGTTAAATCTTTTCCTTGCTTTGTCTGGCTTGACACCATAATCACGGCAAGGTCGTGTTCAGCCAGAATTTGCTTTAATGCTTCTGTCCCATTTAAAACAGGCATTTCCACATCTAATGTGACAACATCTGGATTCAGTTCCTTGATCCGTTTTAAGGCATCTTCCCCATTTCGCGCCGTTCCGACGACTTCTATTTCTTGCTCGGCACTTAGAAAATCACTAATGAGCTTTCTCATAAAGGCCGAGTCATCTACTACTAGCACTCTAATCATGAGTCCACCTTCCTCCTTTTAAAAAAAGAGGACAACTTATCTATAAACGTATGCTGTTCTCTCCGTGCCTCTCTTATCTGCTGATGATATAGTGTTTCTGCCAGCATCTTAATGGTTTTACTCAGCCTTGAATGAGGCTGCTTCATATAGAATGGAATTTGTTCTGATACTGCTTTAGGAACCGCAGGATCATCAGGCACAGCGCCAGCAAATACAAGTTTTCTGTGAAGAAAAGATGTGACCACTCCTGCTAATTTCCGGTAGGTTTCAGACCCTTCTGACGGGGTTTTGCACCGGTTAACAATGATTTGCACAGACCGTTCAAACTGATGAATGGCTAAGTGTTTAATCGCGCTGTAGGCATCCATGATGGATGTTGGCTCTGGCGTAGTCACAACGACCACTTCTCCTGCCGATAAGACAAAAGGCAGCTGATCTTTTGACAAGCCGGCTCCCATATCAAAGAAAATACAATCGAAGTCCTGCATCATTCTTTCCATCTCTTCCAAAAAGAACGACCATTGATCTTTATCTAAAGAAAACAGCTGTTCAAGCCCGCTTCCGCCAGAAATGTAATATAGGTTATCCGTTCCTTTTGTCATGGCTGCTTGGAAGGATTTTTTTCTAACGAGAACATCTAATATAGAACTAGTCGATGTTTTCCCTAGTAAAATATCAATATTCCCCATCCCAAAATCAAGATCAATCACTAACACTCTTCTCTCTGTACTTGCGATAGACAGTGCCATATTCAGGGTCAAATTCGATTTACCTACCCCGCCTTTACCGCTCATGACGGCAATGGTTTTTGCCTGTCCGCTGGCGTTAAGAGGAGCCGGTGTGATCATTTGACTCTGCTGAACTAGTTTTCTTAACCCTTCTGCTTGGTCGGGCTTCATGATTGTAAAACCATCCTTGTTAGTTCAAGAGGCGAGCCTTCAAGAATATCCTCAGGCACATTTTGACCATTTGTTAAAAAACCAAGTTTGATTTGAGAGTCAGCAATGATTTGAAAAATGGTTCCCATCGTGTCCGTTTCATCTACTTTTGTAAAAATGAATTGATTGATTGGAACTTGTTCAAAGCGTTTGACCATGGCTTTCATGTCTTGATACTTCGATGTAGCACTCATCACGAGAAAACTTTGAATGCTCTCATCAAATGGAATAATGTCGGTCAGCTCTTTAATATACGCTTCTTCTTTAAAGTTACGACCTGCTGTATCGATGAAGATATGATCATACTCTTTAAAGGTCTCTTGGGCTTTTACAAAATCCTCTCTTGAATAACAAACCTCAAGCGGTGCATTCAGCAGTTCAGCATATGTTTTCAGCTGTTCGATCGCTGCAATCCGGTACGTATCGGTTGTAATAAAAGCAATTTTCTTTTGCTGCTGAATGGCCGTTTTAGCAGCCAGCTTTGCAATCGTTGTCGTTTTACCAGCTCCAGTTGAACCGAACAAAACAATGTATTTTGAAGAAATCATCGGCTCATCAGAGGTTTTAGCTGGCAGCATATCTGTCAGCAGTTGTTCAAGTTCTTTTTTTATGTGATTTTCTTTAACCGCACCCTTTGTTAAAAGACCCTTCAGGCATTCGTCTCGAATGGCATCATCAAGTCCTTGATCCTTTAGCTTTTGATCGATTGCTATGAGAGGATCAGGCAGAATACCCGCATGCCGTTCATTCCTCACATATTCTAAAGGCTGGGGATGAGAAGGCGCTGGTTTCGCCGCCTTGGGAGCAAATGAAGGCTCTTCGGGCAGCTTTTGAACTTGTTCCTTTTTTGGTAATACTGGAAGAGGCGGCGCAGGGTTTAACCCTTTACCAGCTCTTTCCTCGAAATCTTGATCCAGCACTGCAATCACTTCGACCATTTGCTGTTTCTTCAAACCGAACAGTTTGCGTTTGACAACGGTTTTAGAATTTAAAATAACGGCATCTTTCCCAAGCTGCTGCCTGATTTGAATCGTTGCCTCCTGCATAGAATTTGCTGTGATTTTTTTCATTTTCATTAGATATCCACCACTCCGATGCTCTGTACTTCCACATTTGCTTCTAGTTCGTTATAAGATAGTACCGGTAAATCTGGGAAATATCTTTCTAACAACTGCTTAACGTACATTCTTATAGGAGGTGAGCATAATAGAACCGGCGTTTCCTGACGAAGCGAAAGCTGTTCAATTTCTCTCGCCACTGATTGAATCACACTTTCAGAGGATTCTGGATCTAACGATAAGTAGTTTCCATGCTCTGTCTGCTGAACGCTGTCTGCAATCACCTTTTCTACTCGGCCTGAGCATGTCACGACTTTGAGTGATTCATTTTCTCTTGCATACTGTGCGGTAATCTGTCTTGCGAGCGCCTGTCTAACATACTCTGTTAATAAATCTGTATCAGTCGTTAATTTTCCGTAGTCTGCAAGCGTCTCAAAAATGGTGACAAGGTTTCGGATAGAGACCTTTTCTTTCAGCAGCTTCGCCAGTACTTTTTGAATATCACCGACTGCCAGCGGATTTGGTGTTACCTCATCCACTAAGACAGGATAACTTTCTTTCAGATGATCGATTAATTGCTTCGTTTCTTGGCGTCCGAGCAGCTCGTGTGTGTTTTGTCTAATCTTCTCTGTGATGTGAGTAGACACAACAGACGCTGGGTCCACAACCGTATAGCCTAGCATCTCAGCCTGATCTTTTTCTGCTTCTGATATCCATTTAGCCGGCAGGCCAAAGGATGGTTCGATTGTTTCAATTCCTTCAATCGGATCATCATCAGGCGTTGGGGACATCGCTAAGTAGTGATCAAGCAGCAGCTCACCTTTTGCTACTTCGTTCCCTTTAATTTTTAACCGGTATTCATTTGGGTTCAGTGCAATATTGTCCCTGATCCGGACGACTGGAATGACAAGACCAAGTTCGAGGGCAAGCTGCCTTCGGATCATCACAATTCGGTCTAACAGGTCACCGCCCTGATTTGCATCAGCGAGCGGGATGAGGCCGTAGCCAAATTCAAATTCAATGGCATCCATTTGCAGAAGATGAATAACACTTTCTGGACTTTTCATCTCTTCTACCTCTGCTTGTTCCTCCAGTACCTCTTCGATTTCTTCATGGTCTTGTTTGTTTTTCGACATCAGGTATGCGCCAAGGGCAAGTAAACCTGCGATCGGCCCTGTCAAAAGGATGCCGATTGGTGTAAACAGCCCAAGAAGGAAGATCGTGCCTGCTGTCACATAAAGCATGGCTGGGAATGCAAAGAGCTGCCCTGTAATGTCTGATCCAAGGTTTCCGTTAGAAGCGGCTCTCGTCACGACAATCCCTGTTGCCGTTGAGATGAGGAGTGCCGGAATTTGCGAAACGATTCCGTCCCCTACCGTTAATAGGGTAAAGTGAGAAGCTGATTCTTGAATCGACATTCCTTGCTGAAGCATCCCGATAATGATTCCAAATATAATATTGATGATGACGATGATAATACCTGCGATGGCGTCCCCTTTAACGAACTTACTGGCACCATCCATCGCTCCATAAAAGTCTGCTTCTCTCGCTACTTTTTCACGGCGGTTTCTTGCTTCACTTTCGGTCAGCATTCCTGCATTTAAATCTGCGTCAATACTCATTTGTTTACCTGGCATCGCATCGAGTGTAAATCTTGCCGCAACCTCTGATACACGCTCTGCCCCTTTTGTGATAACAATAAACTGAATGATGATCAGGATAAGGAAAACAACAAGACCAACGAGGACATTTCCTCCAACAACAAATGAACCGAACGTTTCGACAACCTTTCCAGCATCTCCTGTTGAAAGAATAGAACGTGTTGTAGAGATGTTTAGCCCTAAACGAAACAGCGTTAAGAGCAAAAGCAACGATGGAAAAATTGAAAATTGCAGTGGTTCTTGCATGTTCATTGTGGTGAGAAGCACGATAAGCGCAAGAGAAATATTAATAATGATTAAAATACTTAACAAAATGGGCGGAAACGGTATGACCAGCATCGCCACAATTAAAATAACACTGAATAAAACAGATAAATCTCTTGCTGACATGCCTGTTCTCTCCTTTTAAAACCAAAAATTCATAAAATCTTTTGTTTCGTTTTATAGACGTAAGCTAAAATTTCTGCGATGGCCTTAAAGTATTCTTCCGGCACCGCTTGGTCGATGTCGACCTGATCATAGAGCGCACGGGCAAGCGGGCGGTTCTCTACAGTCATGACATCATGTTCTTTCGCAATCGTTCTAATTTTCAAAGCCAAAATATCCGTTCCCTTCGCCACAACATAGGGCGCGTCCATTTTTTCTTCATCATACTTTAAAGCAATGGCATAGTGGGTTGGGTTTGTAATGATGACGTCCGCTTTTGGGACTTCCTGCATCATCCGTCTCATGGCCATTTCCCGCTGACGCTGTTTAATCTTTGATTTGATGAGCGGGTCACCCTCTGATTTTTTATACTCATCTTTGATGTCTTGTTTGGACATCCGCAAGTTTTTTTCATAATCAAATTTCTGATACATATAATCAAGCCCTGCCAAAATCAAAAGAGCACCAGCAGCATACAGCCCCATAATTAAGGTCATATTTGCAACGAAATGAAGGGTTTCCTCTGCTGTTAATAAAGGAAGCCGCAGAATTTCGTCAAAGTGCATCCAAAGAGCAATAAATGTCGCAAAGCCAACAAAGCCAATTTTCAAAATGGATTTTAATAGCTCTACGAGGGCTCGAATACTGTATATCCGTTTAAACCCTTTGATTGGGTCAAGCTTTTCTAATTTCGGTTTGATCACTTCTGCTGAAAAGAGAAAGCCGACTTGTAAATAGTTACTGATAATCCCCGCCAGCATGCCAACACCAAGGATTGGCATGAGGAGGAGCCCTGTTTCCTGAAGCAATTCCAAGAATAGTTGATGAATATTAGATGTGCTAACCTTCATTAGCATGGTTGTTGAATAAAAACGTTCTATGAGCGCGATAATCCGCTCTTTCATAAAAGGCCCAATAAAAAAGAATGATAAAAAGATTAATAGAAATGAGATGGCTGTATTGACGTCGGTACTTTTGGCAACCTGTCCTTTTTTACGTGAATCCCGCCTTTTTTTCGGCGTTGCTTTTTCTGTTTTTTCACCTGCGAAAAATTGCAAGTCTAGTCTAAGCCTTGTCATCATGACGAACCACCGACCAATGCTAAGAAATTCCTCATGGTGAGTACAATCGTTTCAAATGTATTTTGGACAACACCGAAGATGACGCCCATACAGATGATGATCATAATAAAACTCACACCCATTTTAATAGGAAGTCCAACCACAAATACGTTCATTTGCGGAACTGTACGTGCCACAATCCCCAGCGCCAAATCGACTAAAAACAGACTTGCCACGACAGGTGCCGAGATTTGAAAGGCGATGATAAACATTTGGTTGAAGCTCTTTGCGATAAAGTAAGCAAAGGATTCACTGCCGAAATTCAGCGCGTATTGATCAACTGCAATGTATTGAAAGCTGTAATAGATTCCATCAAGCAGCAAGTGATGTGCGTTTGTTGCCAGCATCAACAGCAATGTGACCGTATAAAAAAACTGTCCCATCAGCGGTGTCTGCGCCCCTGTTTGCGGGTCAATAATATTGGCAATCGCAAAACCCATTTGAAAATCAATGAATGAGCCGGCAATCTGAACAGCGGACACCATGATGTATGCAATCAGTCCAAGCAGAAGTCCGACCATTGCTTCTTTCACCGCAAGCATCATATAAAGACCGTCTATGTCGAGTGCTGGCGGTTCTTTTATGGTGCTAAAACTAATGACAGCTAAAAACAGGGAGAATCCAACTCTGTGTACAGCTGGGATCGTTCTATGCGCTAAAAGCGGTACTGTCACAAAAAAAGCGGTGATCCGGATAAAAACTAAAAGAAAAGCAGGGAATAATTCTATGATTGACATCGCTTGTTAACCTGCAAATCGATCTAAATTCGAGAACAGCTCTGTCGTAAAGGACACGATTGTTGAAAGCATCCATGGACCAAACACAACAAGCCCAATGAGTACAGCAACAATCTTAGGAATAAACGCAAGCGTCTGTTCTTGAATTTGGGTTGTCGCCTGAAACACACTGACAATCAGTCCCACAATAAGTGCGAGCGCTAGAAGCGGCCCACTCACAAGCAATACTACATACACTGATCTTTCAGCCATCGTAATGACAAATTCTGAACTCATGTTTTAAGCACCTACTCTAAAAGCTTTGCAGCAAAGATTTAACTATCAAATACCATCCATCGACTAAAACAAATAACAATATTTTGAAAGGGAGCGATATCATAACCGGCGGAAGCATCATCATCCCCATTGACATCAGAACACTTGCGACCACCATGTCAATAATTAAAAATGGAATAAAGATCATAAAACCAATTTGAAATGCCGTCTTTAATTCTGAAATGGCAAAAGCGGGAACCATCGTCGTTAACGGAATATCTTTAATCGATTCAGGTTTATCCATTTTTGCGTAATTAAGAAATAAAGCCAAATCTTTCTGTCTCGTATGTTTACTCATAAACTCTTTAATAGGCACTTCGGCTTTTTCATACGCCTGATTTAACGTGATGTCATCATTTAAAAGCGGCGTCAGCGCCTCTTTATTAATCTGTGAGAACGTGGGTGCCATGATAAAAAATGTGAGAAACAAAGCAAGTCCAACAAGCACTTGGTTTGGCGGCATTGAGTTGGTTGCAAGCGATGTTCTGACGAATGAAAGAACAATCACAATCCGTGTAAAACACGTCATCAAAATGAGAATGCCCGGTGCAACCGAAAATACAGTTAAAAGTAAAAGAAGACGGACAGATGTGCTGATATTTCCTGCACCGCTGGAATTAAATAAATCGATAAACTCATTCATTTTGTTTCGGGCCTTTCTTTCTGACTTCTGATTGGGTCTTTTTCAATTCGGCTAGCTGCGCCTTTAAATTGGCTGAAAAAGAAGAAGTGGTCGTCTGATCATGTTTCTTTATCTGCGATGTGAATTTTTGAACCATTTTTGGTAAATCGGTTTTGCTTTCCATCGCTTCTTCATATTGTTTCACGATTGCTTCACATTCTTGTTCATCATCAATCTCTTTTAGCAGCTGGATTGAGTCTGCTACGCCGACAACTAATACTCTTTTGCCCACTTTGATCAGCTGGACTGAACGGTTTTGTCCGACTGTCGTTCCGCCAATATTTTCAACATATCGAAATGGTTTGAGTAAGCGGTTTTGCTTACCAACAAATCTCACCAATCCATAAATAAGCAGGATGACAAAAAGTAAGGCACCAATCATTTTGACAAAATCCATAATGGAGACAGAAGAAGAGGGAACTTCTTCTGCCGGATTCGTTTGATTGTCAGTGGTTTTCTTCTCTGTATCCTTTTTGCTTTCTTTCTCACCTTTGAGCCAGTCATTCACTGTGCCATTCTCAGGATCTTTCGTTTCGGCAAACAGTGAGGCAGGCTGCATCGTCAAGAAAAGCATAAAACTGATCATTGCTATACATATCAAACGTTTTTTCAACAAATCTTACACCCTTTTTTAGCCTAACGTTTTATTAATTGCTTCAAGTACGCGGTCTGCCTGGAATGGCTTCACGATAAAGTCTTTTGCACCTGCTTGGATCGCGTCAATAACCATTGACTGCTGTCCCATAGCAGAACACATGATGATTTTTGCAGAAGCATCGATTTGTTTAATTTCTTTTAGTGCAGTGATTCCGTCCATTTCTGGCATGGTGATATCCATTGTGACAAGATCAGGAGATGTTTCTTTGTATTTTTCAACTGCTTGTGCGCCGTTTTCTGCTTCTCCTACTACATCAAATCCGTTTTTTACAAGAATATCCTTGATCATCATTCTCATGAATGCTGCATCATCTACGATTAATACCTTAGTAGCCATTTACTTATTCTCTCCCTATATGTTTGTTTATTTTAAATTAGAAAGTCTTTCTGACTGACTTAAAATATCAGTCACACGAACACCAAAGTTCTCATCAATGACAACGACTTCCCCTTTGGCGACGATTCGTTTGTTCACTAGAATGTCTACTGGCTCACCAGCAAGTTTGTCCAGTTCAATGATACTTCCAGCTGAAAGCTCAAGAACTTCTTTCACACTGCGCTGAGTTCTTCCAAGTTCCACCGTAATGGAAAGCGGAATGTCCATCAGCATATCAAGGTTTCCAAGCTGGCTTGTTGTATGCTGAGGCTCACTGAACGATTCAAATTCAACCGGCGCCACATTTACAGGTGCTGCCGGCTTTGGCTTCGCCTGTCTTTTCGGCGGTGCTGCTTGCTGCGCTGGGGCAGACTGCGTTTGCGGAGCTACCGGCTGAGGTTCAGGTGCACTCACTTCTTCTTGAACCGGCTCTTCTTCTTGCGCAGGATCTGTTAATTCTGCAATTAAATCCTTCGCAAATGTAATAGGATAAAGCTGCATAATATTTGAATCGATGAGTTCACCTATTTTTAATCTGAAGGATACTTTGACAAGCATTTCTTCAGCTGGAATGCGGTCTGTCCCTTCTCCTTCTTTCACATCAAGTAATTCGACGCGCGGCGGAGAAATATCAATCTTTTTATTAAAGACAGTCGACATGGATGTCGCAGCAGAACCCATCATTTGGTTCATTGCTTCTTGTACTGCACTTAAGTGAATCTCACTTAAAGAAGGGTCAGCATTTGTCCCGTCTCCGCCCATCATTAAGTCCGCAATAACTGCTGCATCTGTTTGCTGGACGACAAGCAGGTTACTTGCGCTGAAACCTTCCGTATAATTCACTTCAATAGCGACATACGGATGAGGAAATTCCTCATTCAGCATACTTTTTTGAATCACTGTAACAGTTGGAGTTGTAATCTCCACTTTTTGATTTAATAGGGTTGAAAGTGCTGTTGCAGAGCTGCCAAATGAAATATTTCCGATTTCTCCAATGGCATCTTGCTCCATTGCAGAAAGGATTGTATCAGGCTCTATATCGTCATTGCTGCCTCCTTTAAGGAGCGCATCGATTTCGTCTTGTGATAATTTACTTCCGTTATTCTCCATCTTCTTCACCTCTTATGTCGTGATCTAGAATTTGAATCGCCTGTTTCCGATTCACGCGGCCGGCCTGTCCCAAGAATTTCGGTTTATTTCCGACCATAACAGTAAGAGGCGCATTTACTGGTTTGTCCAAGGCAATACAATCACCAATTTCCAAATTCAAAAACTCTTCCACCGTCATTTCCGATTGTCCCAGCTCTGCGACTACCGGTATTTTTGCCTTCATAATCCGTTTTTCAATGGCCTTTGTTTCTTGCTGTTTTGGTTCATTTCGTTCAGACTGCATCCAGTAGTGTACAGACAGCTTCGGAATAATAGGCTCTAATACAACGTGAGGAATACATAGGTTAATAACCCCGCTTACCTCGCCAATTTGTGTATTAAGAGAAATGACGACAACTGTTTCGTTTGGTGACACCATTTGAACAAACTGGGGATTTACCTCGAAATCTGCCATTTCAGGCTCGATGTCGGTTATGGACTGCCACGCTTCTCTGTAATTTTCCAAAGCTCCCTCAAACATGTTTGAGATAATCTTTGTTTCAATTTCTGTAAGTGATTCTGTCTTATTATGACTAATGCCAATCCCGCCCATCAGCCTGTCCATCATCGCATAGCCGATTGTTGGGTTTACTTCAAGCATGATTCTTCCTTCAAGCGGGCTGACATAAAATAAGTTTAATAATGTCATATTAGGAATCGAACGAATAAATTCTTCGTATGGTACTTGGTCAACCGAGCTGACAGTAATTTGAATATATGATCTTAGCTGCGCTGAAAAATGCGTGGTGAGCAGTCTAGCGAAGTTATCGTGAATCCTTGTTAAACTTCGAATCTGGTCTTTTGAAAAGCGCAGTGCACGTTTAAAGTCATACACCTTCACTTTTTTCGTCGTTTCCTCTTTTTTCAGCTCTTCTGCATCCATTTCGCCTGTTGAGATGGCGGATAATAATGCGTCGATCTCATTCTGGGAAAGCACTTCTCCTGACATTTCTTCACCTCCATCGCGTTAATTAATCGCCTCTATTGCAGATTAAAGGAGGTTATATATACTTCTTTCACCTTGCCATCTTGCAAATAGTTATTCACTTTGTTTTTGACTTGTGTTTTAAAATGTTCTCTGCCTTTTTTGCCATCAAGTTCATCTGCATTCGTGTCTGATAAAATGTCAATGACAGCATCTTTTACCTGGAAACTTCTTTTTTCAAGCTCTGATTTTGCTTTTTCAGAGTCCGTTTCAATATTCAGGACAAGTTTGACAGCATTTCCTTCAGATTTTAAATTGGTGATAATCTCAGGAATTTCAACAGAAGCTTTTACAACTTCATCTGCTGTTGGCTCTTTTTCGGCTTTTGCTTCGTCTGACCCATTCAGCAGAAAAAAGATGCCTACTCCAATTCCGACGATGGCAATAATCATGATTAGCATTACTACGACTAATTTCTTCTTCATTCAAACTCCTCTATTCCTTGATTCAATGAAATGACTTGGATTTTTCTGTAGAAAGAAATGATTTTCTCTTGAAGCTGCTCTTCATCTTCTTTCACAACGAATTTCTTTCCATTGGCCAAAGTAATGGTCGTGTCTGGAAAGCTTTCGATTTGCTCGATATGGAGAGCGTTCAGCATAAATCCTTTGCCATTTAATCTTGTCACTTCAATCATATTAAGCAGAGAAGCGAGCATCCGCTCCCCCTACCTCCTATCGTTTCAGATTCACAAGCTCTTGCAGAATTTCATCAGATGTTGTGATCGTCTTTGCATTCGATTGGAATCCACGCTGCGCGATAATCATTTCGGTAAACTCGTCTGTTAAATCAACGTTTGACATTTCAAGTTTCCCTGTTTGAAGTTCACCTGTTCCTTGACTTCCAGGAGCGATGGCATTACTTGGCGCACCGGAACTGAGCGTTTGGCGGTATAGGTTATCCCCAATCTTATCTAATCCTCCTGCATTACTGAATGACACAAGTGATATTTGCCCAACAGTACGAGAAACGTTGTTCTCAACAACAGAAACTGTCCCATCCGGCCCAACACTGACACTTGACACATTGTCGCTTGGAATGTTGATTCTTTGCCCATCCATGCCAAGTAGATAGTTTCCATCAGGTGTTGCCAAATCCCCATTTGAATCAGGTTTGAAGTTCCCTGTTCTTGTAAATAGGATTTCACCTTGCTTTTGAATACGGAAAAATCCATCTCCATTAATATAGAAATCATATGGTTCGTCTGTATTTTGAGAAGAGCCTGGTTTCATGATTTTATCAATAGAAGATAAAGATGATCCTAAACCAACTTGTTTTGAGTTTATTGAACCAGAGTTGTTCGTCGGTCCACCTGAGCTTGAAATGGTTTGGCTGACCATATCTTTAAATGTGATACGGCTTTTTTTGTATCCGTGTGTATTGACGTTGGCTACGTTGTTGGCTACCACATCTAATTTTGTTTGGAAGTTTTTCATCCCGCTAATTCCTGAGTAAAGTGAGCGTAACATTTATTTTCCTCCTCGAATTACTTCGTTTTTTCTCCAACTGCTGTAACATCCCAAGGGCTGATTTTCGTTCCATCTTCTAAAACAAGTAAGTATTCATTGTCTATGTTTTTAACAGACTTCACAGTGCCCGATATCTCTTTATCATCCAATTTGCCCGATACTTCTTTACCAATCCAGCCTACATACGTCGTAAACGGATCTTGGTGTGCAACAAATGTAGACATGAGCTGATTCAGCTTGGTGATCGAATCGTTCATATTGGTTTGCTGTTCTAAAGATGAAAATGTCGCAAGCTGCGTGACAAACTCACGGTCATCAAGCGGATTTGTCGGATCTTGGTTTTGAAGCTGCGTGAGCAAAATTTTCAAGAATTGATCTTTGCCAAGCGTATCTGTTTTCTTTTCTGCTTTTGAAGAAGTGTCTGCTTGTGCGGCTGTTCTATTCGTAGCATCAACTGTTGCCATTAGATCTCCTCCTCTTCTTCATCTGACCCAACAAGAGCGTCCAGTACATCTTGAAATTCTGCTTCCTGTTCATCAGTCTGCTGGAAATTCTGTCCTTTTGGCTGCTGCTGCTTGTTTTCTTCACTAAACTGTCCAAATAACGGCTGCTCATTTGATTGAAGCGGTATATGGAAACGGTCCACTTGAACCGACATATTCGGAAGCGCCTGCTTGAGCTGCGGCAGATGATGCTCTAACAGCTCTTTCGCTGCTTGCGTCGAGGCTGTAATTTTACTCGCATACATACCGTTTTGCTTCGTTAGCTGAATGGTAATGAATCCAAGATTTTCTGGATTTAATCGAACGGTAAAGCGTCCGCTTGAATTGCCAAACGGCGTGAATTTCATTTGCTTCCACGTGTTTAGAATTTGCTGATCAACTGTTCCCGGCTTTTCATCAGTCGTTTGTGTCTGCTGAACAGGAGCCGCTGACTGCAGTTGGAAAAACTGCTTATGACCTGGCAAAAGTGTATGGGTCATTATTTTTTCAGAAGCTGGTGCAGCAGCGCTTTGTCCTTTAACGACTTCTTTTTTGAGAAGCCACTCAAGAGATGCATTCCCTTTTGCAGGAGAAGCGAGAGTAGATTCTTGCTTTGGAGAGACTAGTTCCTTCAACTCTCCTAGTGAAATTTTCCACTCTTTGTCAGATCCTTTCGCATTCGCCATCATATGGTCGATTAACTGATTAAAGTGCTTTAGCTCACTTTGAGTCATCGAATTCAGCTTTGGCGCTGATCCCTGCGAGAAGAACTGCTCTTTTACTTGCTGAATGAGTTTTTCATCTACCCCGTTTTTCGAAAGAAAGTGGATAAAGTCTTGACCTTTTCCTTCAATATCCTGCACAAGTTTCGAATCAAAGCTGAGCGGCTGTTGATTAAGCAATTGATAGATGAAGAAGTGGACTTGTATGAGCTGTTCACTATGTTCAGAACCTGGCTTTTCCGCTTGATCACCGTAAATGGAAGATTCCATTTTTTGGAATAATTCTTCAAGTGATTTGAGATCAGATGATTCAAGCGTTTGACCTTGTAGTGTTTGAAGCGCACTTAGTAGGTCTGCGCTCATTCCTTCTTCAGGTGATTGCATCCATTTTTCAACAATTTGCATCGCATCATTGATAGAAAGAGAGGCTGCAGCGGCTGTCTCAGCATGAACAGGACCGCTTTGAGCGCCTGCTCCGCTAAGCAATTGTTTAAACAAACCTCGTGCAGATGCCGCGCCGTCTCCTTTTAGCCCTGAAAGACCTTGAGAAGATTGCTGTAAGGCTCCAATATCCAATAGCTTCACTTATTGTCCACCCCCATTTTCACTTTCTTCTTTTTTGGCAAGCTCTTTTGTAAACGTTGCTGCCTTCTGAGGTGTCAGTTTTGCTAATATGTCTGTCAGTTTATTTTTGCTCAGCTCTTCAAGAATTTTTAACGCCTCTTTATCACTTAATTCTGATAAAATTTTGGCGGATTTTCCTGGGTCCATGCTTTCATAAATGCTGGCGACCTTTCCTTTTGTCTGCTGATTAGAGGATGCCGCTGCATCAGAGGACGTCCCTGCCGAGTTATTATCTGACGTGTTATTTGATGAGCTGTTATTCGATGAACTGTCATTGGCTGACGTATTCTTTGCATCATTTTCAGATGTTTTTTCAAGTGAGTTGATTTTTTGATTCAGTCTTTTAATCTCTTCATCACTTGTTTTCAAATCTTTTTGTGCAATTTCGAGTTCATTTTTTTGCTCTTTAATGGTCTTTTTCAGTTCTTTCAACTCTGCATCGCTTTGATCATTAGGTGAAGATGACGTTTTTGAGGTGTCATCTGAACCAACTAAGCTGCTAATCACCGGAATGTTTTGGAGCGGTTTTTTTAGATCAAAACCTGCCATATAAAGGATCGTGCCAGTGACAATCACAAGCACAATCAATGGGATGATGACAATAAACAAGATCCATTGAAATTTCCCGCCACCTGATTCCTTCGTTTTTTCCTTCTTAGGCATTCATCTCGACTCCTAATGTCCTTGAAACATGAATTGGCTGATAGAGATATCATCCATTTCTTTCATTTCAATTGCCTTATGTTCAAGGGAGAACTTTTCAAATTGCTTTTCTTTCATTTTTTCAAACTTTTTAAACTCAATGTTTTTTTCAGTTAAATCAGATTGTTTTTCATTCATTTGATGGCGTTTCATGATCACAAGCTGCTGATAATGCTGGATGGTGTTATCTAAATTGGTCACAAATTGCTGGTAATGACGCATTTCTTGAACACTCATTCCACTTCTCAGCTTTTCTTCTTTACTTTTTTCCATTAGTTCTTTTTTACTCATATTTTCATAGAGTTTTTCAGCAACTTGCTCAAATGCCGAAACGGATTGTTGGTATGCTGCGAGTGACTTGTCTTTTTCACTTTCTTTCAGTTCTAAGAGCTTTTGAAATTTGTATTGATATCTCACTGTTTTTGTCAATCCTCTCTATTCATCAAACTGAGCAATAAACTCACACTGTCTTCAATAGATACAGCCTCTTCTACATCCTGCTTCAAAAAAGAAATCAGGTGAGGGTAAGCCTGCATGGCCTCATCAATATCTTTGGAGGAGCCTTTTTTATATGCTCCAATATTAATGAGATCTTCAGCGTTTTGATAAGTGGATAAAAGCTGGCGGAACCGGTTAGCCGCTTCCTTGTGATCATGACTTGCGATATTGCTCATGACACGGCTGATACTTTTCAAAATGTTAACAGCGGGAAATTGTCCTTTGTTGGCTAAAGCACGATCAAGTACAATGTGCCCGTCAAGGATCCCCCTCACTGTATCAGCGATGGGCTCGTTCATATCGTCCCCATCAACAAGCACTGTGTAAAACGCTGTGATGGAACCAAGTTGATTTGTCCCAGTTCGTTCGAGCAATTTTGGCAGTATAGCGAACACTGAAGGTGTATATCCTTTTGTTGTTGGCGGCTCGCCAGTTGCGAGTCCTATTTCCCTTTGCGCCATGGCGACCCTTGTAACAGAATCCATCATGAACATGACATTTTTGCCTCTGTCCCTGAAATACTCCGCAATAGCTGTTGCTGTATACGCAGCTTTCAGTCTCGTCAGTGCAGGCTGGTCAGAAGTTGCAACGACAACAATGGATCGCTTCAGTCCTTCAGCACCTAAATCCTTTTCAATAAACTCACGAACTTCACGGCCACGCTCTCCAACAAGAGCAATGACATTCAGGTCTGCTTCTGTCTGCTTTGCAATCATCCCCATTAAGGTACTTTTTCCAACACCGCTTCCGGCAAAAATCCCGATCCTTTGACCAGTGCCAACTGTGAGCAGACTGTCAATGACTCTAACACCGACACCCATCTTTTCTCGAATAGGTGGCCTGTCCATTGGATTTGGGGGTGACTGATCTGTCGAAACAGGTGCAAGTCCTTTTGGAAGCATACTGCCATCAAGCGGATCACCGAAGGCATCAACGACTTCACCAATTAATCCAGTCCCTACTTTGACCTTCAGCGACTCACCCGTCGCTTCAACAAGACTTCCTGGTGAAATATTGGATGCTTCTACATAAGGCATGAGCAGAATGTTTTCATCTCTAAACCCTACGACCTCTGCTTTTATCGGATGGTGCTTGCTCCCTTTTTTATGAATGAGACATACATCACCGATCGAACTCTCCGGTCCCTTAGATTCAATCATCAGCCCAACCACTCGATTGACTTTACCAAATCGTTTATAAGGATCAGCGGTTTCAATCGTTTCTTTTAGCACATCCATTTTCATTTGTGATCACCTGAATCAATGACTTCTAATAATTTTTCTTTCAACTGATTCATTTGGGTATCAACACTCGCTTCCACTTTTCCAAAACTTGTTTCTACGTAACAAGTTCCTTTTGGCGCTTTTTCATCCGAGTAAATGGCAAGGTGTGTATCCTTTTGAAGGATTCTAATCAATTCGTCTTTATATTCCATCACATGCTCGTAATGTTCAGGGTCAACATAGATGGAAATATCATCATATTCTTTCACTTCTGAAATGACCTGCTTCACAAGAGCCAAAAATGGATCTTTCGTGTCCTCAGCTGCATTCCAAACGCGTTTGGCGAGTTCAAAAGCGAGTTCCACAATTTGCTCAGCAGAGCTTTCAATTTTTTCTTCGTAGTCCTGCCTTGCAAGACGAACGATGTCATTTGCTTGATCAAGAATAGCTTGGTACTGCAAATTCGCATCTGCTTCGCCCTTTTGGAAGCCGTCTTGATAACCTGCTTGTTTCGCTTCTTCAATGAGCTGCATTCTTTCTTCTTCAAAATCAGTTCTGCGCTGATTGATATCAGCCATTGTTTTTTCCAGCTCACTGTTTGCTTGTTCTAATATGCGGCTCGCTTGATCTTCTGCATCACTGAGTACTAGCTGCGATGCTTCGGTTTCATTGACAAGCTCTTCTTCGTGATGTTCTCTTTTAAAGTTTACTTGCTGTAACGGAATCGTTTGCCGTCCTTGTTCAGGAATAACAGATGTTTCATGTTTGATAATCCTAGACAATGATATCGTCTCCTCCGCCTCGAGCTATGACGATTTCTCCAGCTTCCTCAAGTCGTCTTACGATGCTGACAATACGGGTTTGTGCTTCCTCGACATCTCTAAGCCGGACAGGCCCCATAAACTCCATTTCTTCTTTGAATGTTTCGACCATCCGCTGTGACATGTTGCGGAAGACAATTTCTTTGACCTCTTCGCTTGCCACTTTGAGTGCGAGCAATAAGTCATCATTTTCAACATCTCTGATGACGCGCTGAATCGCTCTGCTGTCAAGAGTGACAATATCTTCAAAGACAAACATACGTTTCTTAATTTCATCCGCAAGCTCTGGATCTTGAATTTCAAGTGTGTCTAAAATGGTCTTCTCAGTAGCACGGTCTACACCATTTAGCACTTCTACAACCGCTTCGACTCCGCCCGTTTGCGTATAGTCCTGCGTAAAGGTTGAAGAAAGCTTTTGTTCAAGAATACGTTCCACCTCATTGATGATCTCTGGAGATGTGCGGTCCATTAAGGCAATACGTCTCGCAACCTCAGTTTGTACTTCCTCGCCTAGCTCAGATAAAATTTGCCCAGCCTGCACTGGATCCAGGTAGGAAAGGATAAGTGCAATCGTTTGTGGATGCTCATGCTGGATAAAGTTTAAAATTTGTTCTGGCTCAGCCTTTCGAGCAAAATCAAATGGTTTCACTTGAAGAGAGGATGTCAGCCTGTTTAAGATGCTGTCCGCTTTATCCTCACCAAGCGCTTTTTCAAGCACTTGTCTTGCGTACATAAGACCGCCCTGCGATATGTAGTCCTGCGCGATGGCAATGCTGTGAAACTCTTCGATGACTTCATCTTTTTTAGCAGTATCTACACTTCGTACATTGGAAATTTCTAATGTTAATTTTTCTATTTCGTCTTCAGACAGATGTTTGTATACAGATGCTGACACGTCTAGCCCTAAGGAAATCATTAGGATTGCTGCTTTTTGTCTGCCTGTTAGTCGATTTGGATCTTTTCTCGACATGTGTATTCCTCCTAATCCTCGGACAGCCAGCTGCGTAGCAATTTAGCAAAGTCTTCTGGTTTTTCTTTTGCCATTTTTTCAAGCTGATTTTTTCTCACCATTTCTTCTGTTTCTGGTTCAGTGTCAATATCAGGAACATCGATTGGTGTACGTTCATCAAACTCAAACTCTTCTTCCTCATCTTTTCTACGCTTGCGTACAAGAAGAATGATAAGAGCGATAATTGCAAGTAGGAGCACACCGCCTACAATATAAACCCAGATTGGAATATTGTTTGAAGGGTTATCTGCCGCAGTTTGCTGTTTACCGTCTAATTTTGATACAGATAAAACGATTTTGTTATCTAAGTCTGCTTGAGTGAGCGCTTGACCATTTGTGTATTCTTTATCAATCGATGTGCTAATGATCGTTGAAAGAATCTTTTTGATATCATCTTGTCTTTCTGCTGTTAAAGAGTTTGCATCGTTTGCAGTTGGTGGTTCGACCAATGCTTGAATGCCAACATCTCTAATTTTATAAGGACTTTCTTTGATATCTTTATGAATGCGGTTGACTTCATAATTGATACGATCTTCGCTCTTTTCGTAATCTCCGCTTCCATTCGCTCCATCGGCACCTTGATAATTTGTGACATCATCGTCACCTGTTCCAGCAGTGCCTCCAGCTGCTGCGCCATTACCTGAATAAGTTTCAGCAATCTTTTCAGCGCTGACAGCAATCCCCTGCATGTTTTCTTTATCAACAGGTTCTACAAGGTCTTCTTTTCTTTTTTCTTCAGTAAAATCAATGTCTGTTGTGACCGATACAGCCACTTTATCTTGACCCATCATTGTTCCGAGCAGCTGCTGAATTTTTCTTTGAAGATTCTTTTCGATTTCCTCTTTTTTCTGCTGCTGTGCATCCATTCCACTTGCATAGGAATCGGAGCTGGTGTTTAAGTCGTAGTAGTTGGAATCTTGGTCCATAATGACAATGTTTTCTGTTTTTAAATTCGGCACACTTTTTGAAATAAGATGATAAAGGCCTTTTACTTGCTGCGGTGTGAGCGTGTAGCCTGGCTCAACTTGCAGCACAATGGATGCTGATGCATTACTTTGCTCTTCTCCAACAAAAACGGAATCTTTTGGCAGGTTAATCATCACTTTTGAATCTTTAATCCCATCAATCGTGTTGATCAGATTGGATAGTTCTGTCTGAGTTGCGTCTACTTTCAGAACATCAAATTCATTATCTGTTAAACCGAAGCCTGAATTGTTTGCAAAGAAGGAATAATCAATGTTGCCTGTCTTAGGGAGCCCTTCAGATGCAAGTGTTACTTTTAAAGAATCTGCTTGCTTTTCTGGAACGAGAATCGTTGTTCCATTGTTTGCAAGTTCCGATTTAACGTTTTTGCCATCTAGTTCCTGTTTGATTTGTCCAGCTTCTGCCTCAGACAAGTCTCTAAAGAGCGGAACCATTTTTTCAGAAGAAGCAAAGATGCTAACAACCGTAATAATGATTGCTAGGGCAGCAACGCCGCCAATCATGAGTATTTTTTGTAATTTTGATCGATTTCGCCAAAACTCAACTGTTTTTGTTCTTAATTGCATTAAAGTACGATTCATCTTAACCCCCGGTCATTCCATTCAGTCTTTTTTTGTCCACCAGCACCTCCTACATCTGCATTCTCATAATCTCTTGGTACGCTTCGACTGCTTTATTTCGAAACTCTGTTGCAGCTGTGAGTGTAACACTCGCTTTTTGCGCGGCAATCATGACTTCATCGAGATTGACATCTTTTCCTTGTGCAAGCGCATTTGTATACTGGTCTGATTTCAGCTGTGATTGATTTAATGCCTCAATGGAATTCTTCAGCACATCAGAGAAATTCGTTTGACTTTTAGGTGCAGCCGCCTGAACGGGCGTTGCATTCGTCAATTCACTTGCTTGCTGAGCAGTTTGAAGCTGGAAAGGAGATATTGCATTAACCAATTATTTTCACCTTACTTTCCTATTTCTAAAGCTTTCATCAGCATGCTTTTATTCGCATTTAGAGCAGTCACGTTTGCTTCATACGATCTTGAGCTGCTGATGAGGTCGACCATTTCTTTTAATGGATCGACATTTGGTGTTTGAACATATCCATTTTCATTGGCATCGGGATTTGTAGGATCATATTGAAGGTTGAATGGAGTTTCGTCTTCAGTAATCTTTGTTACTTTGACGCCGTTTCCTAATTTGCCGCTTGAATTCATACTTGAGTTCAATATAGATGAAAACGATTCACCTGACGGCTGTAATGTGACAAGCTTACGTCTATAAGGCTCCCAGTTGCCATCAACCTGTTTAGCTCTTGTTGTATCCATATTTGCAAGGTTTGAGGATACAACGTCCATTCTGAGCCTCTGTGCCGTTAATGCTGAGGCCGAAGCGTTCACTCCTGAAAAAATCGACATCACTTACCTCCTGTCAAAACTGTTTTAAGAGAATTGAATTTCCCGCTCATTCTTTCCACCAGCGCATTATACTGAATTTGGTTTTTAGCGAGTTCACTCATCTCTTGATCAATATCGACATTATTTCCGTTTTCTTGATAAGAAGTACGGTTGCTCGAAACAACTGAATAATTGGACCCTGTTTTTGAAAAATCAATGTGACCTTGGTATGTTTTTTTGGCATCTAATTTGATTGACGCATCATTTAGCATGTCATGGAATGCGACGTTTTTCGACTTGTAGTTCGGTGTGTCTATATTTGCGATATTATTGCTTATGACTTTTTGCTTAACATTCGCTCTGCCCAAGGCATTCTCAAGGTTGCTTATCGTTCCAGAAAATATATCCAAAACCATATACCTCCAATCATATGTATTTCATTCCATTTAATCATGTCGAGATTTGTAAAACCATATGTTCATTGTAAGAAATAATAGGATTAAAGTCTATGATGTATATGTAAAAAAAACTCGTAATATATATCTATTTTACGAATAGGTATAAAGACCTAGATTCAAAGCACTACAGATTTGTAAGGGGTTTCTTGGAAAAAAGAGTGACATTTTTCGGACAAATCCTCATTTTTTCACATAAAAAAACCCTTTTCAGCATTTATTTCGGCCAAAAAGGGTTTTTGATTAATGAGATTTTAAATTTTCGAGTTCAATTAAAAATTTGTTGTTTAACACTTTGATGTACGTTCCCTTCATTCCAAGAGAACGAGATTCAATCACGCCTGCACTTTCTAACTTACGTAAGGCGTTTACGATCACTGAGCGCGTGATCCCTACACGGTCTGCAATTTTACTTGCAACGAGAAGACCTTCGTTTCCATCCAGCTCTTCAAAAATGTGCTCAATCGCTTCAAGCTCACTGTAGGAAAGAGAGCTAATCGCCATTTGAACAACCGCTTTACTTCTTGCTTCTTCTTCGATTTCCTCTGCTTTCTCGCGAAGAATCTCCATTCCAACAACTGTTGCCCCGTATTCAGCAAGAATTAAATCATCATCTGTGAATGTATCTTGTAAGCGGGACAGGATTAACGTACCTAAACGATCTCCTCCGCCGATAATTGGAACAATTGTTGTTAAACCTGATTGGAATAAGTCCCGGTTTTCAATCGGGAAAGCTGTATATTCACTGTTAATATCAAGGTTTGAAGACGTTTCAGGGACATTGAATAGACTCTTTGTATATTCTTCAGGGAACTGACGATCTTCAAGCATTTTTTTCATACGTGCATTTTCGATCTGTTGATTAATGGAGTAGCCAAGAAGCTTTCCCCTTCTGCTTAATACGAAAATGTTTGAATCAATGACATCTCTCAGTGTTTCTGCCATTTCTTTGAAATTAACTGGTTTCCCCGCTGCATCTTGCAGCATTGAGTTAATAATCCTTGTTTTTTGTAGTAACGCCATAATAATGATCCTCCTAGATTACTTTATTCATTTGTTAAAGTATAAATTGACTTAAATCTTTGTTATTTGCAATCTTTCCTAGCTTCTCTTCGACATACTGAGGTGTAATGGTCACTGTCTCCATCGTAATATCAGGCGCCTCAAATGAAAGCTCTTCAAGCAGCTTCTCAAGTATGGTATGAAGCCTTCTTGCACCGATGTTATCTGTCTCCTGATTGACATGATAAGCCACTTCGGCAATCTTATGAATAGCATCGTCAGAAAATTCAAGAGATATACCTTCTGTTTCAAGTAAAGCTTTATATTGCTTTAATAATGCATTATCTGGTTCCGTTAAGATTTTCACAAAGTCTTCTATACTTAATTTATCTAATTCTACACGGATTGGGAAGCGTCCCTGAAGCTCTGGAATCAAATCTGAAGGCTTTGCCATATGAAATGCACCTGCTGCAACAAACAGCACATGATCAGTTTTAACGGCACCATATTTCGTCATCACAGTTGAACCTTCTACAATCGGTAAAATATCACGCTGAACCCCTTCACGAGAAACATCTGCAGATGATGCACCACCGCTTTTGGCGATTTTGTCGATTTCATCGATAAAAATAATTCCTTGCTGCTCTGCTTTGTAGACCGCTTCCTGACTGACTTCATCCATATCAATCAGTTTTGAAGCTTCCTCAGCCGTTAACGCCTTTCTTGCTTCTCTGACAGTCAGCTTTCTGCGTTTTTTCTTTTTAGGCATGAGATTGCCGAGCGCATCCTGCATGTTCATACCCATTTGCTCCATACCCGAGCCTTGAAGCATATCAAACATGGAAGGCTGCTGTTCTTCTACTTCAATCGTAACGTAATGATCTTCAAGTTCTCCCATCGCCAGCTGATGAGCGATTCGCTTTCTTGTCGATTCGAGTTCCACTTCTTCATTTGAATGATCTCGATCACGGTCATCTTCATCAGAACCGCCAAACAGCATCTCAAACGGATTTTTCACAGACTGGCTTTTTTTCTTGCCAGGAACAAGTAAATGAACAAGACGTTTATTTGCTTGTTTTTCTGCTTCCTCTTGAACATCTTTCATCTTTTCTTCTTTGACGAGTCTAATCGCTGTTTCAACTAAATCTCTCACCATGGACTCTACGTCACGGCCGACATAACCCACTTCAGTAAATTTCGTCGCTTCCACTTTAATAAAAGGCGCACCAGAAATTCGAGCAATTCTGCGGGCAATTTCTGTTTTCCCCACACCTGTTGGACCGATCATTAAAATGTTTTTAGGAACGACTTCATCCTTTAGCTTATCATGCAAAAGACTTCTTCTGTAACGGTTTCTTAAAGCCACCGCCACTGCTTTTTTCGCATCAAGCTGACCAATGATGTATTGATCAAGCTTTTCAACTATCTCTCTTGGGGTGAACGGCTTTTTCTCCATACGTCTCATGTCCTTTCTATTCAAGCTCTTCTAAAGTGATTTGATCGTTCGTGTAGACACAGATTTCTCCGGCCGTTTCAAGAGCGGCCTTTGCAATTTCTCTCGCTGAGAGATGATCACCTGCATGGGTTTTGAGTGCTCTCCCGGCGCTAAGCGCATAGTTGCCGCCTGAGCCAATGGCCAAAATCCCATCATCTGGTTCGATGACCTCTCCAGTTCCAGAGACAAGCAGGATGCTTTCTTTGTTCATGACGATGAGCATAGCCTCAAGCTGCCTGAGCATCTTGTCACTTCGCCATTCCTTCGCTAGTTCTACGGCTGCCCGCTTTAAATTACCACCATATTCTTCAAGCTTTGTTTCAAACTTTTCAAAGAGTGTAAAAGCATCGGCTACTGAACCTGCAAAACCTGCAAGCACCTTGCCTCCGAAAAGACGGCGCACTTTTTTTGCTGTGTGTTTCATCACGACAGCCTGCCCGAAAGTGACTTGACCGTCGCCAGCCATTGCACTTTTTCCTTTATGCTGAACGGCAAAGATGGTTGTTGCATGAAATGATGACATGAAAAAACCTCCTTTTAGGATCGTTTAAAAGCCCTTGGGTGATGAGACATGTACGTGTTTCTTAAAGAATCTTTTGATACATGCGTGTACACCTGTGTAGATGATAAATTTGAATGACCGAGAAGTTCTTGAACACTTCTCAAATCCGCCCCCTCGTTTAAGAGATGCGTGGCAAAGGTGTGCCTTAACATGTGAGGATGGATATGTAATGTACCTGACGCCTTTTTCATTAATTCAGTGAGAATGAATCGTACACCTCGGTCTGTAAGAGGCGTCCCGCGCTGATTCAAAAACACATGAGTATCAGCGCGGTCTTTCCCTTTAGATTTCAGCTTCTGCCTTCCATCCTCTAAATAAGTAATGAGCGCTTCATGAGCATATGACCCGAAAGGAACATACCGCTGCTTGCTGCCTTTCCCATGAACAAGCACTGTATCCATCGATAAATCAAGATCAGATTCTTTTAATGAACATAACTCACTGACCCTCATACCTGTTGCATAAAGAAGTTCTAAAATGGCTTGATTTCTTTGCCCAAGCGGTGTGCTGACATCAGAAACTGTAAAAAGCTCTTTTAGTTCCTCTTCATACAAAAATGAAGGAATCCGCTTATCCTGCTTTGGTAAGCTAACGAGTAAAAAAGGATTTTCTTTCACAAGCTGTTCTCTTAATAAAAATTTATAAAAGCTGCGAAGCGCAGAGACTTTCTTACTAATCGTTCTTCTTGTCAGGCCTTTTTCATAAGCTTCTGTTAAATAAATTCTCGTATCTTGATAGGATACCTCTTCAAAACCGTCTATTCCTTGAATGTTCATAAATCTGACAAACTCTTCAATGGCTTCTGTATATCCTGAGATCGTTAAAGCTGAATAGTTTTTTTCAATTTGCAGATATTCAATGAATAAGTGGACAAGACGCTGTTTATTCGTCATTTTTACACCTCTTTAAGGCTTTTAAATGGTATCACATATCTTGCTTTCCGTGCAATGTTTTACTACAGAGATTTCGAAATAGTTTGAATAGTTTCGATTGCGCGCTTAGCGTACTCTGCATAACGTTCTTGTTTGTTCTTAATTCGAACACCTAGATCTTTCAGCAAACCAAAATTCGCATTCATCGGCTGGAAGCTTTTCTTGTTTGTCGATGTGATGTAGTGAGCCATACTGCCAATCGCCGTCTCCTCAGGAAGTGTCACAAGCTCTTCTCCTTTGACAAAACGAGCGGCGTTAATGCCAGCCACAAGTCCGGACGCTGCGGACTCGACATACCCTTCAACGCCTGTCATTTGTCCGGCAAAGAATAGGTCATCTCTATTTTTAAACTGATAAGTCGGTCTTAAAAGACTTGGCGAGTTAATAAATGTATTACGGTGCATCACGCCGTAACGAACAATCTCTGCTTCTTCAAGGCCTGGAATCAAACGGAATACTTCCTTTTGATCGCCCCACTTCAGATGTGTCTGGAAGCCAACGATGTTATATAAAGTACCTGCTGCATCATCCTGTCTTAATTGAACAACAGCGTAAGGTCTTTTTCCTGTTTTCGGATCTTCCAGTCCTACTGGCTTCATCGGACCAAACAGCATCGTTTTCTTTCCTCTTTTCGCCATGACTTCAATTGGCATACAGCCTTCAAAGAAGATTTCTTTTTCAAATTCTTTTAATGGCACAGTTTCAGCAGAAATGAGTGCCTCATAAAAACGATCGAATTCTTCTTCTGTCATTGGACAGTTTAAATAAGCGGCTTCTCCTTTGTCATAGCGTGATTTCAAGTACACCTTATCCATATCAATGCTGTCTTTCTCTAGAATAGGTGCCGCTGCATCGTAGAAATAGAGATATTCTTCTCCTGTTAACGATTTTAATTCTTTTGAAAGTGCTTCTGATGTCAGCGGGCCAGTTGCGATAATTGTCGGACCTTCTGGTATGCTTTGCACTTCTTCTTGAAAGACAGTAACATTCGGATGATTTTTCACGCGGTCTGTCACGTTTGCTGCAAATTCATGACGGTCTACTGCAAGCGCGCCGCCAGCAGGAACTGAGCTTTCATCTGCTGCTGCGATAATGGCTGAATCTAAATGACGCATTTCTTCCTTTAATACACCTACTGCATTCGTTAAAGCATTCGCACGCAGTGAGTTGCTGCATACAAGCTCCGCAAATTTATCTGTGTGGTGAGCCGGCGTTTGTTTCACAGGTCTCATTTCATATAAATTGACTTTAATCCCTCGTTTAGCGATTTGCCATGCAGCTTCACTTCCAGCTAAACCGGCTCCGATCACATTTACAAATTGACTCATTGTACAACTCTCCTATTTCGTAAGGTCTGTTTGATGACATAAAAAAGCAGGTGAACAAGGCTGCTCACCGCTATTTTTGTTGTTCCTCTTTATAATCACAGTTGACACATTGAACTTGAACGCCTTTTTTCAGCTTTTTCTCTACAAGCATATTTTCGCATTTTGGACACTTTCTTTCAATTGGTTTGTCCCAAGAGACGAATTCACACTCTGGAAAACGATCACAGCCGTAAAAAATGCGGCGTTTTTTCGATTTTCGTTCAACAATGTTTCCTTCATGACATGACGGGCATTTGACCCCGATATCTTTGACAATTGGTTTTGTATTGCGGCAGTCAGGAAAGTTAGAGCACGCCATGAACTTGCCGTATCTACCCATTTTGTACACCATCGGATGTCCGCACTCTTCACAATCAACACCTGCGTATTCCGGCTCAATCTCAACTTCTTGCATCTCTGCTTCAGCTTTTTCTACCCGTTTTGCAAAGTCTTGATAGAAGCTGTCGATAATACGAACCCATTCGATCGTACCTTCTTCAACACTATCAAGTTCCTTTTCCATTTTCGCTGTAAATTCAACGTTAATGATTTCAGGGAAAAATTCAATGATTAAGTTGAGTACAATCTCTCCAAGCTCTGTCGGAGTAAATCGTTTATTATCAAGTGCGACATAGCCGCGCTTTTGAATTGTATCTAATGTTGGTGCATACGTAGATGGACGGCCTATACCGAGCTCTTCAAGTGTTTTGACCAATCTTGCCTCAGTGTAACGCGGAGGCGGCTGTGTGAAGTGCTGTTCAGGTTCGATATCTTTTGAAAGAACTGTGTCCCCTTCTTTCAGATCAGGAAGCATTTTGTCCTTTTCCTCTAGCTGGTCGTCCTTTCCTTCCACATAAACCTTCATAAACCCAGGGAATTTTACTTTACTGCCATTCGCACGGAAAGTAAGACCGTTATGATCAAGGTCCACACTCATTGTATCAAGAACAGCCGGCGCCATTTGGCTTGCCACGAATCGTTCCCAAATCAATTTATACAGACGAAGCTGATCGCGGCTTAGCACGTGCTTGACATCTGCCGGTTTTCTTAACGTCGAAGTCGGGCGAATGGCTTCGTGAGCATCTTGTGCATTTTCATTCTTTTTAGCTGTTCGTTTTGTTGTGTTTAAGAAATTCTTGCCGTACGTCTGATCAATGAAGGCAGATACTTCTTCAATCGCTGTATTGGAAATACGTGTTGAGTCCGTTCTCATATATGTAATGAGACCGACTGTACCTTCTTTACCAAGATCAATTCCTTCATATAATTGCTGTGCAATCATCATTGTCTTTTTCGCACGGAAGTTTAATTTTCTTGCAGCCTCCTGCTGTAAAGTAGAAGTCGTAAACGGAACGGCTGGATTACGTTTACGCTCTTTTTTCGTTACTTTCTCTACAGAGAATTTGCTTCCCTTTAATTTCGAAAGGATTTCTTTTACATCTTCTTTTGTTTTCAATGGATGTTTTTTGCCATTGAGGCCAAAGAAACTCGCTTCGAAGCTTTCTTTTCCTTTTAGGAATGTACCGTCAATTGTCCAGTATTCTTCTGGTTTAAATTCATTAATTTCATTCTCGCGATCAATAATCAGGCGGAGTGCAACTGATTGAACACGTCCGGCACTTAAGCCCTTTTTCACTTTCTTCCATAAAATCGGACTGATTTTATACCCAACGAGACGATCTAAGATCCGTCTTGCCTGCTGCGCATCAACTAAGTCCATATTGATCATACGTGGATGCTTAAAGGAATCTTTAATCGCATCCTTTGTAATCTCGTTAAAAACAACGCGGCAGTCAGAAGAGAGGTCAAGGTCAAGGCTGTGTGCTAAATGCCAAGCAATCGCTTCTCCCTCTCTATCGGGGTCAGCTGCGAGATAGACTTTCTTTGCTTTTTTCGCTGCTGTTTTTAATTCTTTTAAAACTGGGCCTTTCCCGCGAATCGTAATATATCTCGGTTCAAAGTCATGCTCAGTGTCAACACCGAGCTGACTTTTCGGTAAATCCCTTACGTGCCCCATTGAAGCTTTTACTTTATACTTTTTTCCTAAATAACGCTCAATCGTTTTCGCCTTTGCTGGCGACTCAACGATGACTAAATAATCAGCCATACTCAAAATCCCCCTTAAGAGGTGTTCTCTCTTTATACATTTCACAATTCATATTTATGTTAATTGCACCTATCTAACAGGCAATCATTAAAAATTCTTTATGATGAACATCATTATAAACACGAAAAACAAAGTGTAAACTTAAATCCTCACTATTATTAAATATTCCGATGTCTTTTGTCAAACGATATTTTTATGAGAGTTCAGTATATTGAACGCTGTGGAAGGAGAATTCCTCTAAAATATCCTTTGTGGAATGAACAAGCTTTGCCCCCTGCTGAATGAGTCTTGCCGGACCTGTGGAATTAGAATCAAAGATGGATCCAGCAACCGCAAATACTTCTTTGCCTTGCTCAAGCGCTTGATAGGCTGTAATAAGAGAACCGCTCTTTTCTTTGCACTGAATCACGATGGTCCCTTTCGTCAATGCACTAATTAAACGATTTCTCATTGGAAAATGCCACTTTTCTGGTTTGACATAAGGCGGGTGCTCTGACAAAAGCAAATGATGTTCACCCATGTATTGAGCCATTTGCGCATGTTCTTTTGGGTATACATGCTGAAAGCCGCCTGCTATAATGCCGATTGTTTTCCCTTTTTTCCTGATGCACTCTTTATGTGCCAGTCCATCGATTCCTTTAGCTAAACCACTGACAATCATCCACTCTTCCTTGACAAGCTCACCAACAATTTTCTTCACACATGCTTCTCCATAAGACGATGGAACTCGCGTGCCGACTACACCTAAACTTTTTTCTTCATTTAAATATGATACGTTTCCTTTTAGGAATAACACAGGGGGAGGATCATAAATATTTTTTAGTGTGCTGGGATATAAGGGTGATGTGATGGGAATCATGTGAATGTTTTGCTTTAAATAGGCTTGAACGATGTGTTGAAAAATGGGGAATTCATTTTCTTCAGCTTGTTTTAAGCGGGTAAAGTCGATCGTTTGTAATGCTCGATCCTGTTTAAAATGATGTGTTTCTTCATTTATATATAGTTCAGGATCGACTTTCCACCATTTTGTTAATAATGAGGGTGAGATGAGGCCTTTTAAGCGGTGAAAAATCATTCTTTCGGACACGTTATACATACCATTCCTCCTGTTTAAGATAGAAAGAAGAAGACTTGTCAAAGAACAAGTCTTCTTGTGTCATTAATGCGTTTTACAAGCTTCGAAGAGATTCTTCTCTTTTAATACTTTAATCAATGTTTCTCCCATGACAGATGGTGTTTCTGCCACTTCAATTCCACATTCACGCATTGTTTTTACTTTTTCATCAGCTGTTCCTTTACCACCAGAAATAATGGCACCAGCATGTCCCATACGTTTTCCTGGAGGCGCCGTTTTACCGCCAATAAAGCCAACGACTGGTTTAGTCATATTTGCTTTTACCCATTCAGCTGCTTCTTCTTCAGCCGTACCGCCGATTTCACCGATCATTATTACAGCATGTGTTTCAGGGTCTTCATTGAATGCTTTTAACACATCAATAAAGTTTGTCCCATTTACCGGGTCCCCCCCGATTCCTACAGCTGTCGATTGACCAACGCCAGCTTCTGAAAGCTGATGTACCGCTTCATATGTAAGCGTTCCAGAACGAGAAACAACACCCACATGACCTTTTTTATGAATGTAGCCAGGCATGATACCAATTTTACATTCTTCAGGTGTGATGACACCAGGGCAGTTTGGTCCAACTAGTCTTGTCTTTTTCCCTTCCATATACCGTTTCACTTTGACCATGTCAAGCACTGGAATATGTTCTGTGATACAAATGACGAGATCAACTTCTGCGTCAACAGCCTCTAAGATGGCATCTGCCGCAAATGGTGCTGGTACATAGATAACAGAAGCGTTCGCTCCAGTTGTCTGCACTGCTTCAGATACAGTATTAAATACAGGAACTCCTTCTACTTCAGTTCCACCTTTTCCAGGTGTGACACCGCCAACAATATTTGTCCCGTACTCAATCATTTGTTTTGTATGGAACAATGCGGTTGAACCGGTAATCCCCTGAACAATTACTCTCGTATTTTTATTAATAAATACACTCATTTAGGTTCCCTGCCTTTCTGCTCTACTTGACTAAAGATACAATCTTTTCTGCCCCGTCAGCCATAGACTCAGCAGAAGTGATATTTAAGCCTGAATCACTCAGGATTTTCTTCCCTAATTCAACGTTTGTTCCTTCAAGACGTACAACGAGTGGTAATGTTAAGCCGACTTGTTTCGTCGCTTCAACAACACCTTCTGCAATCACATCACATTTCATGATGCCGCCAAAAATGTTCACGAAAATCCCTTTGACATTTTGATCAGATAAAATGATTTTAAATGCTTCCGTTACTTTTTCAGCTGTTGCACCGCCGCCAACATCTAGGAAGTTTGCAGGGTCCCCGCCGTAATGCTTGATGATATCCATTGTAGACATCGCAAGACCTGCTCCATTGACCATACAGCCAATATTTCCATCTAAAGAAATGTAGCTTAAGTCATATTTAGATGCTTCAATTTCTTTTGGATCCTCTTCATCAAGGTCACGGTATTCTAATATATCTTTTTGTCTATATAAGGCATTACTATCAAAGTTTAATTTTGCATCAAGTGCCATGACTTTTCCATCGCCTGTTACAACAAGTGGATTAATCTCAGCAATTGAACAATCTTTTTCAATAAACGCATTGTAAAGGCTTGTCATAAACTTAACAGCTTGGCCAACTAATTTTGTTGGAATATTAATTTTAAATGCCACTTCTCTCGCCTGATAGCCTTGCAGACCAATCGCTGGATCGATGACCACTTTGACGATTTTTTCTGGCGTTTTTTCTGCTACTTCTTCAATTTCAGTACCGCCTTCTTCAGATGCCATCAATACAATTCTTGATGTCGCTCTGTCCAAAACTAGTCCAACATAGTATTCCTTTTGAATATCGCAGCCTTCTTCAATAAGTAAGCGTTTTATTTCGCGCCCTTCAGGCCCTGTTTGATGTGTGACAAGTGTCTTGCCGAGCAATTCCTCTGCAAACCCTTTCACTTCATCTTTCGTTTTTGCAATTTTTACCCCGCCTGCTTTACCACGGCCGCCTGCATGAATCTGTGCTTTTACGACATATACAGAGCTCCCTAGCTCTTCTGATGCTTTCACTGCTTCATCAGGTGTAAATGCTACTTTACCATTTGGAACTGAAACCCCATATTTTCTTAGGATTTCTTTTCCTTGGTACTCATGGATATTCATTTCCCATCCTCCCAACATATGTAGAAACAAAAATTATAAAATAGACTGCGCTTTCATTTTAAAGAATAAAAAAGAGAATGTCTAGGGTTCTATGTAAAATCGTAAAATCCTTCTAAACATTCAAACTTTTATTTTATTAAAAATATAAATTTTTCAGCCAAATCACTTATTTTACCTTATTTTTTCATTTTTTGATCTAACCTGTAGATAAACGAAAAAATTTCTGCTACAGTATCGTATAACGCTTCAGGGATCTCCTCATCTAATGTTAAGTGGCGCATGAGTTCAACTAGATTACGGTCTTCCTGGATTGGGACTCCCGACTTTTTGGCTTCTTCAATAATATGATCTGCCACATAGCCGCTGCCTGTTGCAACGACTTTTGGCGCTTTTTGTTTTTCTTCATCGTAATGTAGAGCGACCGCTCTTCTAAGCGGTTTTGAATCCTTCATACTCGTAAGTCCAGCCCTTTCTCGCTGATTTTATGAAAGTGTTCATCTAGAAATTGAGACGAATCTACTGGCTCTTGTCTCTTTTTTGCTGTAATTCCCGTTAAGCTGTATCCTAGCGCATTTAAATTCTCTCGAACAGCCGGAATCATTGGATTAATGGTGCCTTGCAGTTCATGGGCTGTCTCGACTGTAATGGACATGACCTTTTGCTGAATCGTACAGTCTATTAAGGTTTCTTCAAGGTTTTCCATGTTTAAGTAAAACATGAGTCGGCACTGAGAAATATCAATAGAGCCATCCTTTTTCTTATGTCCTTTTAAAATAAAGGTTAAATCTTGAACACTATGTTTTGAGAAAAGCGGATAGGAAACCATCATTTGACTGACGGTTTGGTTCTCCTGCTGCACAAATAACTGTCCATTCAATCTATGAAACAATTGATCCACTTCTTTTTTAACGGGCTCTGGTAAATCCGCCTGTCTCACATCATTTAAGGTGAGCTTTAATTGGTGCAGCTCCTGACTTTTGACATCCTGGCTGCCTTTTTCAAGCAGTTTCAGCATACCAATTTCATCACGTACACCTATTGCCTTTTTCATCGTCATAAGTAAATCGAGCACATCGGTTTTATTACTTAATGTTGGTTCTGTCTGCTGCACTACTTGGGCCAAAGCTTTCGCCTCTCTTTTTGACAGGAAGGGAAACTCTTTTTGAAGCACAGCTGCTTTTGCGTCAGGCTGAGATCCTGCCTGCTGGAGCCCGTGCAGCAATGCTGTGAGCTGTTTTAAGTTAGGTTCTTGCTGACCGTCTGCACCTTGTTTCATCAAACTTGCCAGTATCCGCTCAATTTGCTGAGGCGGGATTTGCAGCTCTTCTTTTGGACTTGTTGACTGCTGCACGTTTGTCTGAGGAACTTGGGACGGCTGACGCTCTTGAACGATTGCGGCATGGCTATTTTCTTTTTGCTGAGAAGGATTGAGCTGAGTCGTTACTGGTGAATTGCCACCTTGCTTCGCCTCGCCTTCTCTCGCTGCTAGAAGGACCGATAAGAGCTTTTCTGAATGGACGGCTGTCTCTGCATCTACAACTGACCGAACGGCTTGTATAAGGGTCTGTGTGGCATCTGTGTGCTTCGGCAGCTGTGTTAATTGATTTAATAGCGCTGTTATATCCTGATGAAGGGCAGAGGATGATTTAACGGCTAAAATAGATTGAAGCACCCCTTGCTGGATCGGTAAATCTTTCTTTAAAGCAAAGAGGAGGGCTTGGAGCCCTTTCTTCACATCAGCTCCTTGAAGCTGTTCGATCCACTTCACTGCCGTTTTTAACTCTCCTTCGTTGATGACGGACTTTTCCTTTAAAAAAGCTGTAGCTGTCAGCATGTTTTCAAGCCCATTTTTCAGTGAGAGACCTTCTAATAGTTTGGCTGCTGCATCCTTTAATGTCTTAGGATCTTGATCAAATTGCTGAACGGGTCTTAGTTTATTGAGGCTGCCTCCACCCTCTTGTTCAAATTGGAACCAATAAAATGCGTCTGCTTTAAGCTGAGCCGCCAGCTGTGCTTTTATTTTCGTTGAACCTATTTGAACAAGGGCTGTATCATCTCCAAGCATTTTTAGTACTTTACCGAGAATCAGCCGATGAACATTATCCTTCCCTTCGGTGTTTAATGGAACCGATTCGGCCGTATTCAGCCGGCTATTCAGTGCTGTATGTATGTCCTCAACTCTTGTCATCACAGGCAGCCTCCTTAGATTAAAATTTATGATATAACAGATTTCACTGGCGCAAACGATAACCGGTGGATGGGGGTAGCACCGTGTGTTTGAATCGCAGCCAGGTGCTCTTTCGTTCCGTACCCTTTATGTTTTTCAAATTGATACTCAGGATACTTACGCCCGTACTCTTCCATCATCTGATCTCTTGTCACCTTTGCAATACATGCACCTGCTGCAATGGATGCACTTTTTGCATCTCCTTTGATGATATTCTCTTGGTGAGTAGAAAGCGGGAGTGTCATGGCATCTATGAGTAAATAATCAGGTGTATGAGTTAACTGCTCTACAGCTCTTACCATCGCCAGTCTTGATGCTTCATAAATATTGATTTCATCAATCGTAGCCGCATCAACAATGCCAATTCCGATATCAAGTGCTTCTTTTTGAATTAAATCATAATAAGCCAATCTTTTTTTCTCAGATAATTGCTTTGAGTCGTTTAAACCGAGCAGGACTGTATTTTCCTTTAATATAACAGCTGCTGCCACAACTGGGCCGGCAAGCGGTCCTCTTCCTGCTTCATCTATTCCAGCAATACATGTGTATCCTTGCACCTTTGCTTTGTTTTCAAATTGCAGCATGTCATCCCATGCCGCGCGAAGTGCTTGCTGCTTTTCTCTCTCTTTGTGCCACTTTTCTATCAGTTTTTGGACACTTTTTCTCGTATCATCTTTCACAAGCTCGCGAATGTATGACTCGTCGCCTTCATGCTTTTCTATAAGTTCTTTTATTTGTTTCACCGTGTACATAGGCTTTTTCGCAGCCTCCTTCTTTATATCGGCAGTTTTTCGCAAAAAATAAAGACCCGCATGAGCTGCGTGTCTTTAGCTTTCAGGCTTCTCAAAAGTGAGGGGACCAAATTTTTCTGTTCGAATATCCCGAATAATGATTTCGGTGGTTTTGTCATAGTTTATGAATCCCCCGCTCATTAGACAGCCGCGCTTAGTGCCAATTGCATCAAACAGCTCAACCGTATCTTCAGGTATCTCCGCTAGGTCATAGCGTTTTTTTAATCGCTCTGGGTAGTTCTCTTCTAGAAAACGAAGTGCGTACACAGCGACATCCTGTAAGTTGATGATCGAATCTTTGATCGCTCCAGTCACCGCAAGTCTGAGTCCTACTTGCTCATCTTCAAACTTCGGCCAGAGGATTCCAGGGGTATCGAGCAGTTCTAGTTCTTTCCCTACCTTTACCCATTGCTGTGATGTCGTAATACCAGGTCGGTCTCCTGTTTTGGCAATGTTCTTTTTTGCTAAACGATTGATTAAGGTCGATTTGCCGACGTTGGGAATCCCGATAATCAGTGCTCGAATGGCACGTGGTTTGACGCCTTTTGCTTTCATGCGGTCGAATTTTTCTTTTAAAATTTCTTTTGAAGTCGTAATGATCTGATTTAAACCTTGTCCATCGACAGAGTTAATGGCAAGTGACCGAACGCCTTGCTGCTCAAAATGCGCCTGCCACTCCTTTGTCATACGAGGATCTGCTTTATCTGCTTTGTTTAAGAGCATGATTTTGGGTTTGTTTTGAAGGATTTCTTCGATCATTGGGTTTCTAGAGGACATCGGAATTCTTGCATCGGTTAATTCAAATACGATGTCGATGAGCTTTAATTTTTCTGTGACTTCACGTCTTGCTTTTGCCATATGGCCTGGAAACCATTGAATCGTCATATGTGCACCTTCTTTCTTTTACCATTATCTTTATACATTGTACAAAAAAAGAGCCTGTTACAGGTAACAAGCTCTTTCCTTTGATATCATTATCGTCTGATTTCTTTGATACGAGCCGCTTTACCGCGAAGTTCACGTAGGTAGTAAAGTTTCGCACGACGTACCTTACCGTGACGTACAACTTCGATCTTAGCGATTTTTGGTGTGTGTACAGGGAATGTACGCTCAACGCCTACACCGTAAGAGATCTTACGAACTGTGAAAGTTTCGCTGATTCCACCACCACGACGCTTAATTACAACACCTTCAAAGATCTGGATACGCTCACGAGTACCCTCGACAACTTTAACGTGTACACGTAAAGTGTCACCAGGACGGAACGCAGGAAGATCAGTGCGTAATTGTTCTTTTGTGATTTCTTCAATCAAATGTTGCATCGTTTTCAACTCCTTCCAACAGATGCTCATGTCCTCTTTCTTCATTGCAGCGGAACATCGTTTTCAAACTTGGATCAGCAAGCCGTCCAAGTCACAAGTAGTATCATACCATACCTCTATGCCGTGTGCAATACAATCTAGTCATTATGAAGCTGCCAAAGCCATCTTTTTTCTTCATCCGTTAATGTTTTGCAAGAATCGATCAAATCTGGTCTTCTTGTATAGGTTCGCTTCAAGGATTCTTTGCGCCGCCACTCTTCAATTTTGGCATGATTTCCAGAGAGAAGCACGTCCGGCACTTTTAGTCCTTTATAATCAGCTGGCCTTGTATAGTGCGGGTGCTCAAGCAGACCTGTACTGAATGAATCTTCGATGTGAGACGCTTCTTTTCCAAGCACATGAGGCAAAAGCCTGACCACACTGTCTGCAATCATCATCGCTGGCAGCTCTCCGCCTGTGAGGACGAAATCTCCGATTGAGATCTCATCTGTGACAAGATGCTCCCTGATGCGCTCATCGTAGCCTTCATAGTGGCCGCAAATGAACATAAGATGCTCTTCTTTTGCAAGTTCTTCTGCTTTCTTTTGTGTATACCTTTCCCCTTGAGGACAGACAAGAATGATTCGTGGTTTCGTGCTTGCTTTTTTCGTTAAATCTTCTACCGCATCAAATACGGGCTGCGCTTTCAGTACCATACCAGCACCGCCGCCATACGGATAGTCATCCACTGTTTTATGCTTATGATCCGAATACTCTCTAAAATTGACGACTTGAAATGAGACAGCTTCTTTCTCCTGTGCTTTTTTTAAGATCGATGAGTGAAGTACACCTTCGAACATTTCAGGAAAAAGGGTTAAGAAATCGATTTTCATTCGTCAATAAGTCCTTCCATCACTTCAATGTGAACAGTTTTGGATGAGATATCGATCTTTTTGACGACAGATGGTATATATGGAATGAGGGCATCTTTTTTGCCTTTTCTTCCAACCACCCACACATCATTTGCCCCTGGCGTAAGGATTTCTTTGATTTGGCCGATCAGCTTGTCCTCTTCATCGTATACTTCACAGCCAATGATTTGGTGGAAATAAAATTCTCCTTCATCTAATGACCCAAGATGTTCTTTTTCTACCTTTAAGATTGATTCTTTCAAATGCTCTGCTTCATTTAATGAGCTGATTTCTTCAAATGTGAGCAAATCAAACTGTTTGTGCTGGCGATGTGATGCGACAGTCACTTTCAGCGGCTCGCTTTGACCTTGCTTAAAAATATAGAGGACGCTTCCCTTTTTGTAGCGTTCTTCTGGAAAATCCGTCTTTGATACGACGCGTACTTCTCCGCGCACTCCGTGTGTATTGACGATCTTTCCAACATTCAACCATTCTAGCTCCATGTTCTCAATCACCCCTGACGTATTTCCACAATGGTGCCGTCTTTCACGACGATGACATTATCTTGCATCTTGTCATCCCATTTATCACCTATTTTTACTTCAACCAATGCATCCACTTCTGTTTCTTTCATTTCACTTCCAAGCGGCAAAATATGCAGCTGCTCTACTTGAAAATCAATTTGCCGGATCTTCTCTTGCCTTTTATCGATCGCTTTTTGAAATTGAGGGATGGCTTCTTGCTGATGTGGTTCTTTTTCATGTTTTTTTAGTTGAAAATATAGTTGATTGCATTCACGTTCTAGTCTTTCTTTTTTCTCCAAAAAAGTCGTTAACAGTTTGTCCTTACTGCTTTCAGTTAATACTTGCATCACGGTGACATGTTGAATGATCTGCATCTTCCTTTTTGTCCCCCTATCCGAAGGCATTTGTCCTCTACAGTATAACGAAAAATAGATTTAAACGTGTAAAAAAAGGGGAGGTCCTAAGCCCTCTCCCTTTTTAGTCAGCAATCTCAAGTTGAACTTTCTTAGAAGACTCTGCACTTGCTGCAAAAATGACTGTTCGTATCGCTTTTGCTGTACGTCCCTGCTTTCCGATCACTTTTCCGGTATCTTCAGCATTGACAGACAGTGTGTAAATCACCTGCTCATCTTTTTCTAATGAAGATACGTGAATATCTTCAGGGAAATCAACAAGTGGCTCGACGATGGACACAATCAATTCTTCCAAGGACAGCTCATTCATTATTTGCTGTTTTTCGCATTATGAAATTTTTCAAGAATTCCTTGGCTTGAGAAAAGGTTGCGAACTGTATCAGATGGTTTCGCACCATTTTGAAGCCATTTAAGCGCTAATTCTTCGTTGATTTTCACCTCAGCTGGTGATACCACTGGGTTGTAAGTTCCAACTGTTTCGATGAAACGACCGTCACGTGGTGAACGAGAATCTGCTACAACAATACGATAGAAAGGAGATTTTTTTGCTCCCATACGTTTTAAACGAATTTTTACTGCCATTTTACTAGCACCTCCGAAAATATTTCAACAAGATAGTATATTAACAATGATAAAAGGGTTTGTAAAGTGTTTTTTCTTAACAACGGTTTTATCATGTATAACCAATTACATAAATGGTAATTTAAAGCCCTTTTTCTTTCCTTTGGACATGTTGGTCATTTGCTTCATCATCTTTTTCATTTCATCAAATTGCTTTAAAAGGCGATTGACTTCCTGTACAGATGTTCCGCTTCCTTTTGCAATCCGTTTTCTGCGGCTTGCATTGATGACCTCTGGCTGTTCTTTTTCCTGAGTCGTCATTGATTTAATGATCGCTTCGATGTGATTGAGCTGCTTTTCGTCCACTTGGACGTTTTTGAGCCCTTTCATTTTACCGGCTCCCGGCATCATTTGGATCAGTTCATCAAGCGGACCCATATTCCGAACTTGGCCAAGCTGCTCGAGGAAATCATCGAGCGTGAAGCTCATTGTCCGCATTTTTTGCTCAAGCTCTTTCGCTTTATCTTGGTCGACGTTTGCCTGTGCTTTTTCAATCAGCGTGAGCACATCTCCCATGCCAAGAATTCTTGATGCCATCCGCTCTGGATGGAATGGTTCAATTGCGTCAAGCTTTTCTCCTAGTGCAGCGAATTTAATCGGCGTGTTGGTGACAGCTCGAATAGAAAGTGCTGCACCGCCTCTTGTATCACCGTCTAGTTTTGTTAGAACGACACCCGTTAAACCAAGCTGTTCATTAAAGCTTTTCGCGACATTGACCGCATCTTGACCTGTCATAGAGTCAACAACTAGGAAAATTTCTTCTGGATTCGCTACTTCTTTTACTTTCTGAAGTTCATCCATTAATTCTTCATCGATATGAAGACGTCCTGCTGTATCTAAAATGACATAATCATGGTGTTCTTCTTTCGCTTTTTCAATTGCCTGTTTAGCAATTTCGACAGGGCTGACTTGATCACCTAATGAAAACACCGGCATATCAAGCTGTTTCCCGAGCGTTTGAAGCTGCTGGATCGCTGCTGGTCTGTAAATATCAGCAGCTACCATCATCGGCTTGCGATTATGTTTTTTGCGAAGTAAATTGGCAAGCTTCCCAGTTGTGGTTGTTTTACCTGCCCCTTGAAGACCAACCATCATAATGACGGTCGGAGATTTTTTCGCTACAGCGATCTTACTCTCTTCTCCGCCCATTAATTCAGTGAGTTCTTCTTTTACAACTTTAATGACCTGCTGTCCAGGGGTAAGGCTTTTCATGACCTCTTGTCCAACTGCCCGCTCACTTACTTTTTTCACAAAGTCTTTGACTACTTTAAAATTGACGTCAGCTTCAAGAAGGGCAAGGCGTACCTCGCGCATCATTTCTTTTACATCTTGTTCTGACACTTTTCCTTTGCCGCGGATTTTTGAAATCGTCTGCTGCAGTCGGTCGGCTAATCCTTCAAATGCCATACTGTGCCGCCTCCTAATCTAATTTCTCAAGCGATTCAATTAAAGCTTCTGCTTCTTCTGTTTGCGCAGAATCAGCTACAAGCTCTCTCATTTTTTTGAGAAGTTCTTTACGCTCTTTAAATTTCTTAAACAAGAGCAGCTTTTCTTCATATTGTTCAAGCATCGCTTCAGTCCGTTTAATATTATCATAAACAGCCTGCCTTGATACTTCATATTCATCCGCAATTTCACCGAGGGAAAAATCGTCTAGGTAGTAAAGCGACATGTAGCTCTTTTGCTTTGCGGTCAACAACGATTGATAGAAGTCAAACAAGTAGTTCATTCTCGTTGTTTTTTCAAGCGTCATGGGCTCTCTCCCCTTTGTTAAGTTCATTCCCTTTACATCAACTAAGTTTACACGGTTCTCTTCTGTGTGTCAAGTTTTTATCTTGTCACTTCATGAAGCGGCGTATAAATAAAAATGCCAGCAGTTTCGCCGGCATTTTTTTGTTAGTCTTGTTGATCAATTACGTCTGAGAATAATCCATACACATACGATTCTGCATCAAACTCTTGCAGATCGTCCACCTTTTCACCTAAACCAACAAGCTTCACGGGAATGTTCAGCTCATTTCGAATCGCAAGAACAATTCCGCCTTTTGCAGTACCGTCAAGCTTTGTTAAAGCAATCCCTGTCACATTTGTCGCTTTAGAAAATTCCTTGGCTTGTGCCATCGCGTTTTGACCCGTTGTCGCATCAAGAGCGAGCAATACTTCATGAGGTGCATCTGGAACCTCACGCTCAATGACTCTCTTGACTTTCTCCAGCTCTTTCATCAAGTTGACTTTGTTTTGAAGTCTTCCTGCTGTATCGCAGATGAGGACATCCGCATTTTTCGCTTTTGCTGATTGAACGGCATCATAGATCACCGCTGCTGGATCAGAGCCTGCCGTTTGTTTGACGACAGGGACACCTGAACGCTCTCCCCACACTTCAAGCTGCTCGATCGCACCAGCACGGAACGTATCACCTGCTGCTAAAATGACGGATTTCCCTTCATTTTTCAGCTTGTTTGCAAGCTTGCCGATCGTCGTTGTTTTCCCAACACCGTTGACGCCTACAAATAAAATGATATTCAAACGCCCGTCTTCAATATTCAGTGCAGAGATTTGTTCCTCTCCGCTATTGTAGATATCAACCAGTTTTTCAGAAATGACCGCTTGTACTTCACTTGGGTCTTGAATGTTTCTTAATTTCACTTCTTTTTTCAGCTCATCAATCAGTTCCATCACAGTTGTGAAACCGACATCAGCGCCAATCAGAACCTCTTCCAGCTCTTCAAAAAAGTCTTCGTCGACTTTGCGGTAGCGGGAAATCAGTTCATTTACTTTTCCTTGGAAGGAGTTTCTCGTTTTTTCGAGTCCATCTTTAAACTTTTCTGATACTGAATCAGTTTGCTGCGTAAATTTTTCTTTTAATTTCTTAAAAAAGCTCATTGGTTCAAAAACCTCCTTTAATTACTGGACAAGCTCTTTCGTTTCTTCTAGTTTGACAGATACAAGCTTAGAAACACCTGATTCCTGCATGGTCACGCCGTAGAGCACATCGGCTTCTTCCATTGTTCCCTTGCGGTGCGTAATGACAATGAACTGTGTTTCCTGGCTGTATTTCTTTAAATATTGCGCAAAACGGAGAACATTTGCTTCATCAAGTGCCGCTTCTACCTCATCTAACACGCAGAATGGAACAGGTCTCACTTTTAAAATAGAGAATAGTAAAGCGATCGCTGTTAAGGCTCTCTCTCCGCCTGAAAGAAGGCTTAAGTTTTGCAGTTTTTTCCCTGGCGGCTGCGCGACAATATCAACGCCAGAGTTGAGTAAATCATTTGGATCTGTCAGCTTAAGATCTGCTCTTCCACCGCCAAATAATGCTTGGAAAACAGATTCAAAGTGACCGCGGATTTGAGAGAATGTCTCAGAGAAACGCTTTGTCATCTCTTGATCCATTTCTTCGATGACTTGGAATAATGTATTTTTCGCTTCTGTCAGATCATTTCGCTGTTCTGTTAAGAAGAGATAGCGTTCATTCACACGTTCATACTCGTCAATGCTGCCTAAGTTCACTGTTCCAAGCTCTTCAATCGCTAGTTTGATCAGCTTCACTCGTTTTCTTGCTTCATCTGGCGATAACGTCAACTGATACATCTCTTTTGCTCCTTCAAACGAAAGGGCATATTCTTCGTTCAAATAAGCGATCAGGTTGTCGAGCTCGACTTCCATACGGCCAAGCTTAATCTCTTCATCTTTTAAGCTTGTGGTGAGCTGCTTATACAAACGTTTTTGTTCTTTAAGCTCACGTTCAGCGAATTCTAATGTTTCAGAAAGAGCGAGACGCTGCTTACGACGCTCTGAAATGAGTGCGGTTGTTTTGTTTTTGTTTTCCAGCTTCTCTTTCGCCGCTTCTTCCAGCTGTTCGGCTCCGCTTGAACTAGATGACATTTCATTTGTTAAGAGTGACAGATCTTCTTTTGTTTCCATCAGCGTCTGTTCCGCTTCTTCTAATTCAGCCATTAAGCTCGAAAGCTTTTCTTGTTCATTCGCTAAGGACTGCTCTTTTTTGGCAAGCGAGATTTTCAGCTCTGTTAATTCAGCTGAAATGGTTTCCTTCGTTGAGCTTTGCGTCTGCTTACGCTTTGTTAATGTATTGATTTCTTGATCAAGAGCCGTCAGTTTCTCACCTATAGAGGCTTCTAGAGCGACCTGCTTTTTGTCCTTATCCGCAAGTTCAGTAGAACGCTGCTGCAATTCTTCTTTTTCTTGATCATAGAGTTCAAGATGAGCATTGATATTTTTTTCTGCAACTTGCAGTTCGTATAGCTTCCCTTTGAGATCTTGCTGCTTTTCACGAAGCGTTTCGCCGCGCTGACGCAGTTCGTTTAATTGGCTTTCGTTTACTCCGATCAATTGCTTTGTTTCTTTTGTTTCTTTTTCAAGGATCGTTGTTTTCTCTTCCATTTCAACGAGCTGCTTTGTTAACGTTTCGATCTCCCGGTTTCTTGAAAGAAGAGAGTTGTTCTTTTTCTTTACGCCGCCACCAGTCATTGAACCGCCGGGGTTTACGACATCTCCATCAAGGGTCACGATGCGGTAACGATGTCCAAGCATTTTCGCCAGTTCATTGGCGCCTTTTAAGTCTCTAACGATCAGCACAGTTCCAAGCAAATTCTGAATCACCTTTTGATACTTTTCGTCAAAGGAAACGAGGTGACTCGCGACGCCGATAAATGCAGCATGCTGCTCTGCTGTTTGAACATCTCTGAGCTGAATGGTTCTTTCTTTGATCACGTTCATTGGCAGGAAGGTTGCACGTCCAAAGGAGTGCTGCTTTAAATATCCAATCGCTTGTCTCGCAGCTGCTTCATTTTCTGTAACGACGTGCTGCGTGGCTGCACCCAGCGCAATTTCAATCGCTGTCTCATACTGCTGATCCGTTTGAACCAGCTCTGCAATGGCACCATGAATACCGCCTAACCGTTCTTTTGCCTTTAAGACCTCTTTCACTCCTTGGAAAAAGCCTGAGAAGTCTTCCTGCATGGATTCAAGCATTTCTTTTTTGGATTTTGCCTGCTGAACGTATTGATAGGCTTGGTAAAGAGCCGTTTCTTTTTTCTCGTATTGACGTTTTATTTGCTCAAGCTTTTGTTCTGCTTCTCTAAAGCGTTTGACTTGAGCCAGAATGTCTTCTTCCAGTGCTGAAAGCTGCTGCTCAGCTTCTGTTTTCTTTTCTTTGACAGACACTCGTTCTTCGATATGTTTTTGGTTATTTTGCGTCAGCCGCTCTAGCTGCATCGCTGCTTGGCGCTGCTGTTCTTCTAGTAATTTACGTTCATTTCGGATGGAAGCCTGTTCATTGAGCAGATCAAAATAATCGCTTTTCAGCTGTTCAATTTGACCTTCCACATCTTCACTATGAAGCGACAGTTGATGCTGCTTTGTTTTCACTTCATCTTTTAGCTGGTGCACTTCTTTTTGCAGGCTGTCCCGCGTGATTTTCTGCTGCTCAATCTTTTCGGTTAACAGCGCCTGCTTTTCAGTTAAGCGAACGAGCGTTTCTTCAAGCTGTCCTTGGTTTGCGGCCGCATTTTTTTTCCGTTCTTTTAGCACTTCTTTTTTTCCTTCAAGCTTTTCTAATTCTTCACTTGTGAAAAGAAGAACTTCTTGCAGGTCATTAATTGATTCGTCAAGCGCTTGAATGCGGTCTCTCGACTCTTCAATTTTGGCTTCTTTTGCTTGGATATCTGTAGACTGCTTCATTTCATCTTGTTTGAAGCGCTCGACTGCTTCACCAAGTGTTGTCCATTTTTCATGAAGTGCTTCGATGTCATGGACAGTTAGGGCGATTTCGACATTTTCAAGCTCTTCTTTTTTTTGCAAATAGTCCTTTGCAATGGATGCTTGCATTCTTAATGGTTCTACTTGATCTTCTAGTTCATGCAGAATATCTTCTACTCGGTTTAAGTTGTCCTGCGTTTCAAACAGTTTATTTTCGGCTTTTTTCTTTCTTGTTTTATATTTTAAAACGCCAGCCGCTTCTTCAAAAATACTTCTTCTCTCTTCTGCCTTGCTTGATAGAATTTCCTCTACCTTTCCTTGGCTGATGATTGAAAAAGCTTCCTTTCCAAGACCTGAATCCATGAAAAGATCAATAATATCCTTTAAGCGGACAGATTGATTGTTTATGAGAAATTCACTTTCACCTGAACGATAAACCCTTCTTGTCACACTGACTTCATGAAAATCGATCGGTAAAAAATGATCTTCGTTATCTAACGTTAAAGTCACCTCTGCTAGATTGACTCTTTTTCTTGAGTCACTTCCTGCAAAAATGATATCTTCCATTTTTCCTCCGCGGAGGCTTTTCGCTGATTGTTCTCCAAGTACCCAGCGGATGGCATCGGTAATATTACTTTTGCCGCTTCCGTTTGGTCCAACAACAGCTGTGACCCCTTTAACAAAGTCCACGGTTACTCGCTGTGCAAATGATTTGAATCCTATCACGTCTAAACGTTTGAGGAACATGAGAGTGATCCTCCTTATGTATTTAAAGTACTATCATCTTACCATATGAAGTGAAAAAAGATGATGGAAAACAGAGTGAAATCCCCCTGAATAACGAGGGGGATTTTATTGGTTCATATGATGTTTCTGCAATTTAGCAAGTGCTTCCTGTGCAGCGTGCTGTTCTGCTTCTTTTTTAGAGCGTCCATTTCCAATTCCGAGTACTTCACCTCGAAGGGATACATTTGCTTCAAATTCCCGGTTATGTGCAGGCCCTTTTTCATGCAGGATACGGTATTCAAGCACACCTTTTCCATCGCGCTGCACAAATTCTTGCAGCTGGCTTTTAAAATCCATGACGTGTGAGAACGCTCCATCATTAATTTTCGGATAAACGTACGCTTCTAGGAACCGTTCAACTGGCTCCAGCCCCTGATCTAAATAAAGCGCACCGATAAACGCCTCGAATACGTCCGCTAAGAGTGCTGGGCGTTTTCTGCCACCTGTCATTTCTTCGCCTTTTCCTAGAAGAACAAGGTCTCCGAAGGACAGCTCATGCGCCAGTGATACAAGTGACGGTTCACATACGATCGCCGCTCTTAGTTTCGTTAAATCTCCCTCGCTCATCGCTGGATATTTCGCAAATAAGAATTGAGAGATGGTCAACTCTAAAACAGCATCTCCTAAAAATTCAAGTCTTTCATTATCCTCGTATGGCTTTTTCCGGTGTTCATTCACATAAGAGGAATGGGTAAAGGCTTGATATAGAAGCTTTTCATTTTTAAAGTGTACAGAAATGCGCTGCTGGAATTCTCTAAATTGCTCTAGTTTTTTGCTCTGTTTCTGTTTGTCTTTATATTGTTTTGGCATAGCAACCTCCAGGTAGGCGTAATCGCCTTTAAGGATACTGATTATATGGAGTCTCTCTTTCTACATGCAGGGAAACATTGCTCCCAGCATCTGAAAAAGGCTGACAATTGATCAGCTGAATGTGTTGAAACTAACATAAATTTTCAAAGTCCCGTCGAAAGTAGACGGGACTTTGTTACGCTTATTGCTGGCTATTTATGTAGTTCACAGCGTCACCGACTGTTGCAATTTTTTCAGCATCTTCGTCAGAAATTTCCATATCGAACTCATCTTCAAGTTCCATAACTAGCTCAACTACATCAAGGGAATCAGCGCCTAAATCTTCTTTAAATGAAGCTTCCATTTTCACGTCAGCCTCATCAACGCCAAGGCGGTCTACAATAATTTTTGATACACGCTCTAATACGTCTGCCATTGCCTTTCACCTCCCCTCAAAGTATTATAGTTGAATTGTTTTTAAAAAACTAGAGAAAACCTAATGAAATTTTGATATTTCTTAGGACATGACCATTCCGCCATCTACTTGGATGGTTTGGCCTGTAATATAACCTGCTCCTTCTGAAGCTAAAAAGACAACGACGTTGCTAATATCTTCAGGTGCACCAAAGCGTGCGAGCGGAATTTGCTTGAGCATTTCCGTCTGTACATTTTCATCAAGCTTGTCTGTCATATCTGTTGAAATAAAGCCTGGTGCTACTGCATTAACAGTAATATGACGGGTTGCCAGCTCTTTTGCTGTTGTTTTCGTTAATCCGATGACGCCAGCTTTTGCTGCAACATAGTTTGCTTGTCCAGGGTTTCCACACACACCAACGACTGAAGCCAAATTGATGATTCTTCCGCTTCTTTGCTTCATCATTTGACGTGTCACGGCTTTTGTACAGTTAAAGACACCTTTTAAGTTTATGTTAATGACATCATCCCATTCATTCTCTTTCATTCTCATGAGCAGGTTGTCCTTTGTGATCCCTGCATTATTCACAAGAATGTCAATTGAACCAAAGGTATCAATTGCTTGTTTCATCATGGCTTGTACTTCTTCAGCATTTGAGACATCAGCTTTCACAGCAAATGCCTGCTGGCCGAGTGCTTTGATTTCATCTACGACTTCATTTGCTTTTGCTTCGTTTCCAGAATAGTTCACGACAACATTTGCACCACTTTTCGCTAAATCAATCGCGATGGAACGGCCAATCCCGCGTGATGCTCCTGTTACAACGGCTGTTTTATTTGTAAGCATCAAGAATCCCCCTTGAGTGTTTGAATGGCTGCTTCAATTGTTTCTTGATCTGAAACGGAAATCGTCGTCAGACGGCGATTCACTTTTTTCACAAGACCTGAAAGCACTTTGCCAGGACCAATTTCAATAAATGTTGTCACACCTAAATCAATGAGGCGTTCCACACTTTCTTCAAAACGAACTGGAGAATACAGTTGTTCAATGAGCTTTGTCTCAATTTCATCACGAGAAGTTACGATGTCTGCTGTTACGTTTGAGATGACCGGAGTTTTCGCATCTGCAATGTCCAGCTTTGACAAAACATCTGTAAATTTTTCAGCGGCTGGTTTCATTAATGCAGAATGGAAAGGTCCGCTTACTTCAAGGGCAATTGCACGTTTTGCGCCTTTTTCTTTCGCTTTCTCTGAAGCAAGTTCTACTCCTTTTGCTGTACCTGAGATCACGATTTGACCAGGACAGTTTAAGTTAGCGAGCTCTACAAGGTGACCGCTCTCTGTCACTTCTTTTGTCACTTCTTCAAGTGCCGCTTTGTCTAAGCCAAGAATTGCTGCCATGGCGCCTTCTCCTGCTGGAACAGCTTCATTCATTAATTCTCCGCGCTTTCTGACTGCATAAACAGCATCTTTAAACGAAAGTGCGCCTGCTGCAACGAGGGCAGTGTATTCACCAAGACTGTGTCCTGCTGCATAATCTGCTTTGATTCCGCTCTCTTCAAATTTCTTTAAGATGGCGATACTTGTCGTTAAAAGAGCTGGCTGCGCGTTAAAGGTGAGCGTCAGTTCTTCTGTATCCCCTTCAAAAATCATAGAAGATAAGTCAAACCCGAGGGTACTGTCTGCTTCTTCAAAAACAGCTTTAGATACTGCTTCTTGGTCAAATAAATCTTTTCCCATGCCAATTTTTTGAGAGCCTTGGCCAGGGAATAAAAATGCAATTTTAGTCATGCTGCTTTACCTCCAATTAAGACTCTTTCGTCGTTTCTTTTTGGACTTCTTGATGAATGATAGCTGAAACATCTTTTTCTACAATATCACGCGCCTGACGAATTGCATGGAAAATGGCATTTTCATCAGAAGAGCCGTGCGCTTTAATAACAGGTGCCTTTAAACCAAATAAAGCGGCACCGCCATATTCGGAGTAATCCATTTTAGATTTCATCTGCATCAATTTCGGCTTCATCATGCCTGCTGCTATTTTTGCTGTGAAGCTGGATGTTAAAGTTTCTTTCAGCATTTTAAAAACAGAAAGGGCTGTGCCTTCAATTGTTTTAAGCGCAATATTTCCTGTGAAACCATCTGTGACAACAACGTCAGCAACACCTTCTAATAAGTCACGGGACTCTACATTTCCTACGAAATTCAAGTCGGAAGCTTTTAATAATTCAAAGGTTTTTTTCGTTAAATCGTTGCCTTTTTTATCTTCTGTTCCTACATTTAACAGTCCAACACGCGGATTGCTCTTTGGGAAAACACGCTCTGCGTAGATGGATCCCATCATGGCATATTGCACGAGATGTTCTGGTTTAGCATCAACGTTGGCACCAACATCTAGTAATAAGAAGCCGCTGCCATCCAGTGTTGGCAAAGTTGGGGCAAGGGCTGGTCTGTCAATACCGGCAATTCTGCCTACGATAAACAGTCCCGCTGTCATGAGGGCGCCAGTATTTCCTGCTGAGATGCAGGCATCTGCTCGTCCTTCAGACACTTCCTGCGCCATTTTCACCATAGATGAATCCTTTTTACGTCTGACTGCACGCACTGGTTCATCTGTCGGTTCAATGACTTCTTTTGCATCTAAAATCGTGATGCGGTCGTTGTTTGTTATGTATGGTTTGATTTTGTTTTCATCGCCGACAAGTGTAATCTCGATATCTGAAAATGCTGTTAAGCTTTTTTGCACACCGTCAATAATGGCTTTAGGGGCATGATCTCCCCCCATTGCATCGACTGCAATTCTCATATTACGTGCCACCTTTTACTTTTGTTTTGAGCGATACATGACGAAGTCACCTGAGAAGACAACTTCCTCACCAACATAGCTGTTTACTTCAACTACGGTTCTTCCTTTTTCTTTATCATGTGAGGCTACTTTGGCTTTAGAAACGACTCTTTCGCCTTGTTTCACCTGCCTTGTAAACCTGATATTCGCTTTTGCTGTCAAAGCCAGTTCATCGTCAATGACGGCAACTGCCAGCGAATTTGCCTGGGCGAAGAGATGATGTCCCCTGGCAATTTGGTTTCGGCTGAATACATGCTCTTTTCTCACTTCTAAAATGGAAATGGCTTGATCATCAAGCTCTACATCAATCATTTCTCCAATCACTTCATCCAGTGGAAGTGACTTTACTTCATCCTCTAATGTCTTTTCGGCCACATGCTTAATTCTTTCGCGTAATTCAGGGATCGACAGCTCTAAACGATCAAGACGAACCGTTTGTATGCTGACACCGAATTTACTTGCCAATTCTTCATCAGTAATGAATGGAGTCGAGCTGATCGTTTGCTGGAGAAGCTTTTGACGTTCTTTTTTATTTAGTTTCATATGCAGACACCATCCGTACATTTATGACTAGGTACTAATAGTAGTATATAATCTCATAGATGATAAATCAATCCTTGTTTCAAAAAGACAAGAAAATTCCTCCAGCGTTTGATCAGCTTAATTTATCTCCACCCAGCACACCGCTGTCTATCAGCGTTTGCCGGAGTTCTTTGTATTCGGGATCAGTCCAAAAGGCGTCCGATTGGACAAGATCTGCTGCATCTTTTCTAGCCGTTTCCAGCGCTCTATAGTCGTGAACCATATCTGCTACCTTAAATTCTGGCATCCCGCTTTGTTTTTTACCGAAGAAATCGCCGGGTCCTCTTAGTTCTAAGTCCTTTTCAGACAGCTCAAAGCCATCGGTTGTTTCGGACATGATCCGCATCCGCTCTTTCCCCGTTTCTGACTTCGGATCAGCCATTAAAATACAAAATGATTGATGCTCTCCTCGTCCGACCCGGCCTCTTAACTGATGAAGCTGAGACAGTCCGAAACGGTCTGCATCATAAATGACCATGATGGTTGCATTCGGCACGTTGACCCCGACTTCAACAACTGTGGTTGAAACGAGAATTTGCACTTCATTTGCGGTAAAGGCTCTCATGACCTGATCTTTTTCATCACTCGCCAGCTTCCCGTGCATTAAGCCGATTGACCACTTGCCGCGGTATGCCTCAGTGAGCATGCTATGGACATCAAGCGCATTTTGCACATCAAGCTTGTCTGATTCTTCAATGAGCGGACAAATGATATATGCCTGTCTGCCTTTTCTCAGCTCTTTATCCACAAATGCAAGAATTCTCTCAAGCATGTCATGCTTCACCCAATACGTTTCGATTTGTTTTCTGCCAGCTGGCAATTCATCAATGACGGATACGTCCATTTCTCCAAAGACAGTGATCGCAAGTGTTCGCGGAATAGGTGTGGCCGTCATAAACAAGACATCTGGGTCCTGCCCTTTACTTCGCAGTTTTTTCCGCTGCTCTACGCCAAACCGGTGCTGTTCATCTGTGATGACAAGACCGAGCTGCTGAAATTCGACTTCGTCTTGAATGAGGGCGTGCGTGCCGACTAATATGTCAATCTCGCCTTCTTTTAAACGTTCAAGCAATTCTCTGCGTCTTTTTCCTTTCACAGAGCTTGTCAAAAGGGCGATATTCAGCCCCCATTTTTCAAACAGCTGGTAAAGTGAATCGGCATGCTGCTCTGCCAAAATTTCTGTTGGGACCATTAATGCACCTTGAAAACCTGATAAATGAGCGGCATAAAGCGCAATGGCTGCAACAGCTGTTTTCCCTGAACCTACATCTCCTTGAAGCAGCCGGTTCATTCGATATGGAGACGCCATGTCCGACATGATTTCATCAAGTACTCTTGATTGTGCCTTCGTCAGCGGAAATGGCAGGCTGTTAACAAACTCAAAAACAGCCTCTTTGGAAAACGGATGCTGGATGCCTGATGTTCTCTCTCGTTCTTTCTTTCTAATCGCCTGCATCTTCAGCTGAAAAATGAGAAATTCCTCGTACACAAAACGGCGTCTTGCTTGCTTGAGCGAGTCCCTTGTTTCTGGAAGATGAATGGCTTTTAATGCTTCCTGATAGGACATGAGTTTATAGGCAGAGACAAGCTGCTTTGGCAATGGATCTTCAGCTTTGTCTGCATAAAGTGACAAGGCCTGCTTTACAAAGCGCCTCATCATTTTCACGGTCACATTTTCTTTTACTGAATAAACGGGCTCTATACTGCCATCTTGCTCGTGCGTCCCTTTTTTAAATTCCTGCACCATGATAGATTGACGGTTTTTATCCCATTTTCCTGTAACGGAAACTGTATCACCTAACACAAGGCTTCGTTTTAAATATGGGCGATTGAAACAAATCGCTGTAATGAGAAAACGCCCGACAAGCAGCCTGAATGTCAGCCTGCTTCGTTTTTTTCCATAATAGGTGAGAACGGGCTCACTATGTACTTTTCCTTCAACTGTGACACGTTCGTCATGCTTGACTTCTTCTAAGTTACGAAGCTCATAGTCGTCATATCGATAAGGAAAGTAGCCAAGTAAATCGGCTACTGTGTAGATTCCAAGTTCATTGAGTGTTTTTTCGGTTTCCTCTCCAATCCCCTTCAGGACAGAGACATTATCTTGCAGTTTCTGTATCACGAGATGAGGTCACACCTCCGAAAATCTTCTTTTCAAGCTCTCTTGCTGTCGGTGTCGCAGCGAGACCGCCTTGTGCAGTTTCGCGAAGAGCTGTTGGCATCGTTTGACCGATTTTGTACATCGCATCAATGACTTCATCACAAGGAATGCGGCTTGTGATGCCAGCAAGAGCCATGTCTGCTGCGATCATGGCGTTAGATGCACCCATTGCGTTTCGTTTCACGCAAGGTACCTCGACAAGTCCCGCTACTGGATCGCAAACAAGTCCAAGCATATTTTTCAGTGTAATCGCCATTGCTTCTGCAGATTGCTGCGGTGTACCGCCTGCCATCTCGACAATCGCTGCTGCCGCCATACCTGATGCAGAACCTACCTCTGCCTGACAGCCGCCTGCTGCACCGGAAATGCTCGCGTTATTCGCCACAACAAAACCAAATGCGCCAGAAGTAAATAGAAATCTGACCATTTGTTCCTTTGTTGGCTTTAATGTTTCTTTTACTGCAAATAACGTACCTGGTACAACACCTGCTGAGCCTGCTGTAGGCGTGGCACAAATGGTTCCCATTGCGGCATTGACTTCATTTGTTGCAACTGCTTTACTGACAGCATCTAATATCGTATGACCAGACAGCGTTTTGCCTGATGCGATATAGGCTTGAAGTTTGACCGCATCTCCGCCTGTTAACCCTGATAATGATTTCACACCCTTCAGCCCGTTTTCAACGGCCTGCTCCATCACTTCTAGGTTGCGGTACATCTGGGAGAAAATTTCTTCACGTGACTTCCCTGTCACTTCCATTTCTTGCACAATCATAATTTCTGAAATGGAGGTATTCCGTTCTTCTGTTAGCTGCACGAGTTCTTTGACGTTTTTAAACATCATTCATAACCTCCTTGTTGTTACTCTGCAATTTGTGTGACTTGAATAATGTTTGGCAGCGTTTCAAGCTCTGATAGGACAGCTGGGTCAATATTTTGATCCACTTCAATGGTCATCAGTGCCTCTTGCCCGACATCTTTACGCGCCACTTCCATATGACCGATGTTGATGGCGAATTTCGCTAGGACATTAGCAACTGCCGCAATCGTCCCGTAGCGATCGTTATGAACCACAAGAATGGCAGGGTGATTCCCTGAAAGCCTGAGCTCAAAGCCATTTAATTCTGTGATTTCAATTTTACCTCCGCCGATGGAAATCCCGATTAGTTCAAGGCTTCCGTTCGCATCTGAAATCTCTACTTTTGCTGTATTCGGATGCGCCGGCACCGCCTCTTCTTCTTTAAATTCAATGTCGATCTCTTTGCTTTTTGCAATATCGATCGCTGTTTTGATTCGTTCATCAAATGTATCAAAGTCAAGAACACCGCCAATAATGGCGACATCTGTACCGTGTCCTTTATACGTATCTTTAAAAGAACCATAAAATGAAACGACAATTCGTTTCGGTTCTCTTCCAAATAAGCTGCGAGCTACTCTCCCTATACGAGCCGCACCCGCTGTGTGCGAACTTGATGGCCCAATCATGACAGGTCCAATAATATCAAACACACTTCTAAATTTCATAGGTCTTCCCCTCTCATCACCACTCGCGTATGGTTTGGTTCTTTCTTTAGACTAATGGATTCATTCGTTTCCCGCAACTCATTTCACCGTGGAATGGCTAGTAAAAAATTGCAAAAGAAGAAGAAGGGCTTTATTTGCCCTTCTTTCGTTATTCAACCGCCAAAATATATGAATAAAGCGGCTGTTTTCCATCGTGGACTTCAACTTCTACATCTTCAAATGTTTCTTCAATAAAGGCTTGCAGTGCATCCAGCTCATCAGATGGTGCATCTTCCCCTTTAATGATGGTGACGATCTCATCATCTTCTGACACCATTTTGGTGAGAAGTTCTTTTGCTGCATCTAATTGATTTTTCGCTGTTAACGTGATTTTTCCGTTGAACAGACCCATATAGTCACCTTTGGCAATGTCGATGCCATCAATTTGAGTATCTCTCACTGCAAAGGTAATTTGCCCGCTTTTCACATGGTCGATCGCTTCTAGCATCGCTCTTTCGTTGTCTTCATTTGAAGCTGCTTCATTGAGAGAAAGAAGTGCCGACATTCCTTGAGGAACGGTCTTCGTTGGAATGACAACGACCTCACGGTTTGAGACAGTTGCCGCCTGTTTAGCTGCCATGACAATATTAGAATTATTAGGTAAGATAAAGACGGTTTCGGCATGTACGCTTTCTATTGCTGTGACAATGTCTTCTGTGCTCGGATTCATCGTCTGCCCGCCTTCAATGACGACGGAAGCTCCGATGCTTTTGAACAAGTCAGCAATTCCTTCTCCCATTGCGACACTGACGACGCCAAAGCGCTGTTTTTCAGCAGCAGGTGCTTTTGGTGCAGCAGGTGCGTGTTCTCTTTCTTCGTTCACGATTGAGCTATGCTGCTCTCTCATGTTTTCTATTTTCATATTAATTAAGCTGCCGTAGCGCTGTGCATAGGATAAGACATCTCCTGGCTGCTCTGCATGAATATGAACTTTCGCCAGTGTATCGTCAGACACCACAAGAAGTGAATCTCCGAATTCACTTAAGTCTTGTCTGAAGGCATTCTCATCAAAGGACTGTTTGTCTTCTTCAAATTTCACCATAAATTCAGTACAGTAGCCAAATTCGATATCTTCTGTGTTCATATGGCTTTGCGCACTTTTATGATGCTCTGCACTAACGAGTTCTTTTAGCGTAGGTAAAGAAGCCGCTTTAGGAGGAAGCTTTTCTCCTCTTAATGAAGCAAGGAAACCTTCATATACGCATAGAAGTCCTTTACCTCCACTATCGACAACACCCACTTCTTTTAAGACAGGAAGCAGATCTGGCGTTCGATCAAGTGATGCTCTTGCTTCCTCAATCGTTAACTCTAGAACGCGGTCAATTTGATCCTCTGCTGCGGAAACAGCAACCGCTTTCTTTGCTGCATCCTTTGCAACTGTTAAGATCGTTCCTTCAATCGGTTTCATCACGGCTTTATATGCTGTATCAACACCCGCCTGTAAGGCAAGAGCAAATTCTTTTGCATCAATCGTTTCTTTTTGTTCAATATGTTTACTGAAACCTCTAAAGAGCTGTGACAGGATCACGCCAGAGTTTCCTCTTGCGCCCATCAATAACCCTTTTGACAGGGCCACGCCGACCTTCCCAATATGATCGGTATTTGTTTCTTCAACTGCTTTTGCCCCTGAAGTCATCGACAAATTCATATTTGTCCCCGTGTCTCCATCTGGCACTGGAAAAACATTTAACGCATCAACAATTTGTGCGTTTTGAGAAAGATGGTGAGCACCTGCAAGAATCATTTTTGCAAATGAGCGGCCATCAAGATTTCTAATAGACAATATATTTCCTCCTTACTACGGGTTCGTAACTTTTACTCCTTGTACATAAATGTTGACCGAGTCAACAGAAAGTCCAATTGTGTGAGAAATCGTGTATTTGACTTTCGTTTGAACATTATGTGCGACTTCTGATATTTTTGTACCGTAGCTGACGATGATGTACATATCAATATGAATGCGGTCTTCTTTTTGACGCACAAGAACACCCCGGCTGAAGTTCTCTTTGCGGAGAATATCCGTCAAGCCGTCCTTGATTTGATTTTTGGACGCCATGCCAACAATACCATAGCAATCGATCGCAGCGCCTCCTGCCACCATTGCAATGACTTCATTTGATATATCAATTTGTCCGTATTTCGTTCTAAGTTCAATGGACACATTGGTTCCCCCTTTTTGAGAAATTGCCCTGAGTTATCACTATTTTACTATAAGACCCTTCTTTTTAAAAGAAATCATTCAATCCGACCCAATCCTACTTATACTATAGCCTTGATTTTTTATCAAGATGTCAAGGTATTTTTCTTGAAAGAGGAGTAAACAATCCTTGCAAACCCCTTGAAGCTGTGGTAAATTATTAAAGTATCTTGAGGCATCTCTAAGTACGTATATGAAGAATATGATGATGTTTTCGCAGTTAGGAGGGAAACAAATGGCACGTAAATGCGTTATTACAGGCAGAAAAACAAAAGCTGGGAACAACCGTTCTCACGCAATGAACTCTACAAAACGTACATGGGGCGCGAACCTTCAAAAAGTTCGTATTCTAGTGGACGGTAAGCCTAAAAGAGTATATGTATCAGCTCGAGCTTTGAAATCTGGTAAAGTTGAGCGTGTATAAGCAAGAGTAAACGCCTGCTACAATAAACTGTAGCAGGCGTTTTTATGTGGAAATAAAGGAGATTACTCATTAATCTTTTTTAAATGAACCAAGCATCGCACGGACAATGCCGCCAAGAAATCTAGGCAGTTTGATTGTATAAAATTTCATTTTGTCCCCCTCCTAAAAGTACCGCTTGCAGCACAATTGAGCTTAATCAGCCATCCACATTGATAGGTTGGTCAATCTTTGCTTCTTACCATTATTAATATGCCTTCATGAAAAGAAAAAGTACCATTTGAGTGGATGAGTTCGTTACTAATACATAGTGTGGAACCAGGCTCAATATGACAATTTTTCAGAGGATATTTGAAACCTTTTAATGTCAGCTTTTCAACCGATGTACCAAAGGGCAGAAACGACACATATTTTTTATCAGGGTCTTCTTTTATTTCGTATGTACCAGGTCCAAACATTTGAATGATATTTTGCTTATCTACAAGAGTGATGTTCTGCTTGTGCTGAATGCCTTGATATAGAAGGTGAATATTTCCTAGAAAGTGATCAGCCCTTCCTCCTGTAATGCCGTAGATGTGAATATGCGCTGGGTGCTGGCGCATGGCCCAGTTCAGCGCAAGCTCTAAATCGGTTTCATCCTTTTCAGCCTGAAATACATTCAAGGCAGGCAATTTCTTTTTCAGCTCACAAAGCTCTTCTTCTGTCACACTGTCAAAATCACCAAAAGCCTTGGCAGGCATGATACCGTGCTCTAGTAAAAAAAGCGTCCCCCGGTCTACACCGACCCAGAGAATATCGTCCTGTGATGCTTCCTGTTCAAGGGGCGGGATGTATTCAAAAGGACCGCCGGCTACGATATGTATGTGCATGATATACGCTCCTCTCCATGTAAAAAGAACCAAAGATCAGAGTGACTTTGGTTCCTTTTTTTACGCTTCTCGAATGGCCTTAATGGCTGCTGCGCGGTTGTTTTTACCGTATACCGCTGAGCCGGCCACAAGTAAGTTAGCGCCCGCCTCTTTACAGCTCTTTGCAGTCTCTACATTGACACCGCCGTCTATTTCTATGAGTAAGTCTGATAAGCCCTTTTGTTCGCTAAGGGTCTTCACTTCTTTTACCTTCGTGAGGACAGAGGGAATGAACGCCTGTCCGCCAAAACCAGGATTCACCGTCATGAATAAGACAAGGTCTACATCCTCTAATACATGCTCAATCTGAGAAACAGGAGTGTGCGGGTTCAAGACGACACCTGCTTTTACACCTTGTTCTTTTATGTGCTGTATCGTGCGGTGCAAGTGCGGACAAGCTTCTACATGGACAGAAATAATATCAGCACCTGCTTTTGCGAATGCAGGAATATACCGGTCTGGCTGCTCAATCATTAAGTGAACATCGAGCGGCAGCTTTGTATGCGGTCTGATTGCTTCCACAACATTCGGACCAAATGTAATATTCGGTACAAAATGGCCGTCCATCACGTCGATATGAATGTAATCCGCTCCGCCTTGTTCCACATCACGGATATCTTTCTCCAAATTGGCGAAATCTGCTGATAAAATGGAAGGGGCAATATAAACCATGAGTTAGTACCTCGGCTTTCTGTCTTTGATTTCAGTTAAAAACTCTAAATAATGCTGATAGCGATACGCTCTGATTTGCTCTTGTTCGACCGCGCCTTTTACCGCACAGCCAGGCTCTTTCACGTGCAGACAGCCTCTAAACTTACAATCTGCACTCCGCTCTTTGATTTCTAAAAAGTAAAGGCCTAAATCTTCCGCTTCGATGCCGGTAAATTCGAGCGAGCTAAAGCCAGGTGTATCTGCAACGAGCCCTTCTGCTGTACGAATGAGTTCGACATGTCTTGTCGTATGCTTCCCCCTTCCAAGATGAGAGGAAATATCATTGGTTTTCAGCGCCAAATCAGGACTCATCGCATTTAAAAGGGAGGACTTACCTACACCAGACTGACCGGCAAATACAGTGATTTTATTGTGAAAATGCGGGGTCAGCTTTTCAATTCCGTCTCCCTCGATCGTGGATGTTACATGAACATCATATCCAATTTGCCGATAGTCCTCTGCATAGCCTTGAATACTTTCACGCTCTTCATCTGTTTTCAATAAGTCCATTTTTGTGATACAGATAATCGGCTTAATATCATTTGCTTCCACCAGCACTAGAAATCTGTCTAAAAGCGATGTGCTAAAGGTCGGTTCTGTCGCAGAGAAAACGAGCACCGCTTGATCGACGTTACTAATAGGCGGACGAACAAGTTCGTTTGTCCGCTCTTTTACTTCTAATAAATAGCCTTCTTTATCGTTATCCGCTTGATATACGACATAATCTCCAACTAGAGGTGTGATTTTGTTTTTTCGAAAAATGCCTCTCGCTCTGCACTGAATCACTTTTCCACTTTCTAGAGACTCATCGAGCACATAATAAAATCCGCTTAATGCTTTAATAATTTTGCCCTCAGGCATAAAGTCCCTCCTTTATTCATCGTCAGGGTATTCGATTGTTTTAGAGCTTACGACTTTATCATCAACCGTCACTTGATAGTATCCTTTTTGACCTGGTTCAATCTTAAATTTAATGGTCCGTTCAGTTGGTGCAGTGATGTTAAAGGTTTCATATGAATCAGAAATGCTATGCTCAGCATCGTCAATGGAAATCTGAACGGTCATCTCTTGCCCTTCAGTGACTGGCTCATACGGGATGGCAATCTTCTCAGTAACCGTTTTAGCCGGTTTTTTCTTCGGTCCGAGTGAGAAGGTGATCTTAACCGTATCCCCTGGTTTCACAGCAGTACCTGCTCCTGGCTCCTGCTTCATGACCTCACCTTTTGGTACATCATCAGAATACGCTTCTTTTTCATCAAGCTTTAATCCGTTATCCTCTAAATAATTCGATGCAGCCTGTTTACTATATGTCGTTAAATCCCGCAAAGTAATATCGGCAGGACCTATGCTGACCGTCAACGTCACTTCTTCATCTGCTGCCACAAGCTCAGTACTCGCTGAAGGTTTCTGTTCCATGACAATCCCAGATTCGGTGTCATTATCATTTACTTCCTCCACAACAACTTGCTTAAACCCTTTTTTCTCTAATAATTCTTTTGCTTTATCGACCTTTTCACCTGTTACATCAGGTAATTCGGTCTTTTCCTTGCCCGAACTTTGGTAAAGCTGAATCTCGGTGCCTTCTTTTACCTTTGTGCCGATTTTCGGGTCTGTTTTGACGACAAGCCCTTTTTCAATTTTCTCATCAGCGATCTCTATTGGTTCAGAGGCGACGGTAAAGCCGGCTTTCTTCAAGGTGTCCTCTGCTTTTTCAATCGTCATGCCAGATACATCAGAGACCTCAACATCTTTTGGAAAGAGCAGTCCGGGAAACACAGTGATGGCTAAAATGGTCGCAGCAGTTAGAATAAACAGGATGGATGCCACAACCCATGGCCATTTTTTTCGTTTCTTTTTCGGCTTTTGTTTCTCTTTTTTCTTCGGTTTTTGCACCGGATGGACAGCTGTTTTTTCATTGTCTTCATCGACTTGATGATCTTGAATGATTGGGATCGCTTTCGTTGCTTCATGATCCTCTTCAATGACAAAGCGTTTTTCTTTTAGTCTTGAAGGGTCGAAAGCAGTTTGCAGATCTTTTTGCATTTCAGATGCATCTTCATATCGATAAAATGGATCTTTGGCCATTGCCTTTAAAATGATGTTTTCCACGCTTTGTGGAACAGAAGGATTCCACCTTCTTACAGATGGCGGCTCTGATTGCAAATGCTTCAGCGCAACACTGACAGCTGATTCCCCTTCAAATGGCATGCGTCCAGAAATGAGTTCATAGAGCACAATGCCAAGTGAATAGATGTCTGACTTTTTCGTCGCAAGACCTCCGCGGGCTTGCTCTGGAGACAAATAGTGCACGGATCCTAGAACCGAATTTGTGTGGGTGATGGTCGCTGAGCTGAGTGCAATGGCAATCCCAAAATCAGTGACTTTAATATTCCCCATGTTGTCTATTAATATATTGTGAGGCTTAATGTCCCTGTGGACGAGCTGCTTTGCATGGGCTTCTTCCATTGCCGCAACCACTTGCTCCATAATGCGAACGGCTTCTTTCGGATGAAGCGGGCCATTGGCATGTATGTATTCTTTCAGCGTCATCCCCTCGACATATTCCATGACAATATAATAAATGTCATCTTCTTCCCCTACATCGTAGATGCTGACAATATTTGAATGATCTAAACTTGCGGCTGATTGCGCCTCACGCCGGAAACGTCTAATAAAATCATCATCGCTTGCAAAGTCAAAGCGCAAAATTTTAATCGCGACTTCGCGATCTAAAATCATATCCTCCGCCAAATAAACGTTTGCCATTCCGCCTCCGCCTATGACGCGAAGAATCTGATAACGGCCGCTGATCCGTTTTCCGATCAACACTTGCTGTCACCCTCCTCTGGCTGGGAGGAGATTTCTAACAATACTGCTGTAATGTTATCTTCACCGCCGTTGTCATTCGCTGTTTGGATTAATGCTGTTACTTTTTCATCTGGTGCGGTCGTTTGGTTTAAAATATGAATCAAATTCTCTTCTTCTACTTTATTTGATAAACCATCTGAGCAAAGCAGGATTTGATCTCCTGGGTCCACTTCAAAGGTATGTGCATCGATTTGAACGTGTTTATCTGTTCCTAATGCTTTCGTAAGCACATTTTTTCTTGGATGATATTCTGCATCCTCTTTAGAAATTTCACCTGTTTTCACAAGCTCATTTACAAGTGAATGGTCATCTGTTAGCTGGGTCAATGCTCCTTCTCTTAGCAAGTAGCAGCGGCTGTCTCCAATATGGGCAATTGTGACCGTTTGCAAATGAACGAGCGCACAAACAATGGTTGTCCCCATTCCTTGGCACTCCTCATTGTTTTTCGCATGTTCATATACTTGATCATTAATGTCACTAATTTTTGAGATTAACCAGCTTTCTTGCTCTGCTGGTTTTGCTGGAATTGAAGATGTTTCTTCCCAGTATTCTTTTAAAGAAGAGACGGCCATCCTGCTGGCGACATCACCAGCAAGATGACCTCCCATTCCATCTGCTACAACAGCTAGAAGGGTATCTTCTTTTGCTTCAAAAATACCTGCATCATCTTCATTATGCTGACGGACTTTTCCTGTATCGGTTAGAAAGGCTGCCCTTATCAACATTCGTCACCTCGTCTCTTCCTGACGCTCCTTCGCTCTTAGCTGACCGCAAGCAGCATCAATATCATGGCCTTGCTCTCGTCTAATCGTTACGTTTACGCCGCGTTCTTTCAGCGTTTTTTCAAATAGGAAGATTTGTTCTCTCGGTGTTCTTACATAATCCCTTTCCGGTACATAGTTCACCGGAATGAGGTTCACGTGGCACTTGATTCCTTTTAATAAGTCTGCAAGCTCTTCTGCATGATGAACTTGATCATTTACTCCGCCAAACAGGCCGTATTCAAAGCTGACACGTCTACCCGTTTTTTGAATGTAGTATTCAATGGCTTCCATTAATTTTGGCAGCTTATATGCTTTATTGATCGGCATCAGACGGCTTCTGATCTCTGTGTTCGGTGCATGCAGAGAGACAGCAAAATTGATTTGCATTTGCTCATCAGCGAATTGATAGATCTTTGGAATGATTCCGCTTGTCGACACTGTAATATGACGCGCGCCAATGTTTAAGCCGTTGTCATGGTTGATGATTTTAAGGAAGGCAAGCATTTCGTCAAAGTTATCAAACGGTTCGCCAATTCCCATGATGACAACCGAGCTGACTCTCTCATCTGTTTCGTCAAGTGCCTGCTGCACTTTCAATACTTGAGCAACGATTTCTCCTGCTTCAAGGTTTCGTTTTAACCCGCCAAGTGTAGATGCACAGAATGTACAGCCGATTCGGCAGCCAACCTGAGTTGTGACACAGACAGAGTTGCCGTATTCGTGGCGCATCAGTACTGTTTCAATCGTATAGCCATCATGTAATTCAAATAAAAACTTGATCGTTCCGTCTTGAGACGTTTGTTTGATCACAGTTTTTAATGTGGTGATCGCAAATTGATTTTTTAATTTTTCTCTTAAATCCTTTGAAAGGTTAGACATATCGTCAAAGGATGTCACACGTTTCTCATAAAGCCACTCGAAAATTTGGGCTGCGCGGAAAGGCTTTTCGCCTTGTTCTTTTAACCATTCTTTCATTTCGTGAAGCTCAAATGAGTAGATCGACGGCATTTCTGTCTTCAGTTCTTTTCTTACTTTTTGTTCTGTCATTTTTTATCCCTTCTTTCTCATGCTGCAAATAAAGAAACCATCTGTTCCGAAATAATGAGGAAGAATTTGTACACTTCCGTTTTGAACAAACGGAGCAACCTGCTCAGGCAGCCGTTCATTAAGAGATAGATCGGGTTCGAAGTCTTGGTGTTCTTGTAAAAACGCATGAATCACTTGTTGATTTTCTGTTGGGTCCATTGTACATGTACTGTATACAAGGGTTCCGCCCGGTTTTAAAAGCGGGGCCGCTTCCTTTAAAATGGCCTGCTGGATAGCCGCAAGCCTTGCTGAGTCTTCTTGTGACTTTGTATATTTCATATCTGGTTTTCGTCTAATGACGCCAAAACCGGAACACGGCGCATCAATGAGAATTCGGTCAAACGAAGCTTCGCTGTAATAATCTGCCGCTTTCCTTGCATCAAGTGCTTTTGCCTCAATGTGAGTAAGGTTCAGACGTTTTGCTGCTTGTTTGATGAGTTTCACTTTGTGTTCATGTAAATCAAGTGAAACAATTTTGCCCTCATCATTCATACGTTCTGCAATATGTGTTGATTTTCCGCCAGGAGCCGCACAGGCGTCAAGCACCGTTTCTCCCGGCTGAGGGTCGAGCGCTCTTGCGACAAGCATGGAGCTTTCGTCTTGTATCGTCACATAGCCTTCTTGAAAAGAAGGGGTTGAGACGATAGACCCTTTCATGAGCTTAAGTGCATCTTCAGATAAATCGCCAAGCTCCGTTTCGATGCCTGCATCCATTAGTTTTTGCTGCAGTGCCGTGCGGTCAGTTTTCATTCGATTGACGCGAAGGGTTTGCTTTGGCGGAACTAAATGAATGCGGCACATGCTTTCTGCCGCTTCAAACCCGTACGCCTGAACCCACTCCTGCACAAGCCACAATGGGTGGCTTGTCTCAATGGACAGCCGCTTTACGGGATCTTTGATCGCATCAAATGACGGAACGCCTTCTCTTTGCACGGAACGAAGAACACCGTTCACAAGTGAAGAAATGCCTTTGTGCCCGCGCTTTTTCGTTAGCTCGACAGCTTCATGAATGGCTGCACGATCTGGTATTTTTTCAAGGTACACCATTTGATAAAGAGACATCCGCAAAAGCTGCATCACCCATGGAGCGACCTTTTGCGGTTTTTTCACAAAGGGTGCCAGCATATAATCTAATGCCAGCTTATTTTGCAGTGTACCATATACAAGCTCTGTTAACAGCGGTTTGTCCTGATCAGCTAAGTCTTTATCTTTCATGACTGACTGCAAAAGCAAATTACTGTAAGCTTGGTTTTGTTCGAGTTTGATTAAAGCGTCCAGCGCTACTTCTCTCACATTACTTTTCTTCATTCATTAACCCTAATTTCTGTCCAATTTCGATATTTGCGCCTCTTAAGAAGTCTTCGCCGCTCATTTTTTTCTTACCAGCTGGCTGCACACCTGTTAATAAAAGGCCTTGCTCATTCCCCGTTCCAATGACCGGACCTTCTTTTTGAAGCTCAATCACTTTCCCAGGTTCTTCTTGCGCTTGAAGCGGAACCTTTTTCGCTTCCCATACTTTTAGATGAGCGCCGTTCCATTCAGTATAGGCAACTGGCCAAGGATTTAGCCCGCGAACTTGGTTATAAAGCTCTTCGCCGGTTTTTGTCCAGTCTAATCTTTCTTGCTCCCGCTTAATATTTGGTGCGTATGTGGCCGCTTCTTCATTTTGCGGAATCGGAGAAATAGACCCGCTCAGAACATTTGGCACCGTATCTTTTAGAAGCGTGGCACCAGCTACACTTAATTTGTCATGCAATGTTCCGACATTGTCTAATTCATCGATTTCTACTTCTACTTTACTGATCATGTCACCTGCATCAAGTCTTTCTACCATGTACATGATGGTAACGCCTGTTTTCTTTTTGCCTTGAAGGATCGCATAATGGATCGGCGCACCGCCTCTTAGTTCTGGCAGCAGCGAGGCATGAACATTGATACAGCCAAACTTAGGTTCATCGAGTAATCGCTTTGGTAAGATTTGTCCAAATGCCGCTGTGACAATTAAATCCGGCTGTAATGCAAGCACCTTATCAATTTCTTCATCAAGGCGTACCTTTTCAGGCTGCAACACAGGAATGCCGTGCTTTAAGGCTTCCACTTTCACAGGAGGCGGTGTGAGCACTCGTTTTCTTCCTTTCGGGCGGTCTGGCTGCGTGACAACCCCTACCACTTCGTATCCTTCTGTTATCAGTGTTTGCAGCACAGGTACTGAGAAATCAGGGGTTCCCATAAATACGATACGTGCCATTTTCTTCACCCTTCCATTTCCGCAAGTTCTTTTTCTGTATAAGTTTCAATGATTTTTGATGTAAATAAAATACCGTCTAAATGATCAATTTCGTGCAATAAAGCTCTTGCTAAAAATCCGTCTGCTTCTATTGTAAATGGTTTGCCTTTCTTATCAAAGGCTTTTACCTTCACATAGTTCGGTCTCTCTACAGTGCCGTATAAAGATGGAAAGCTTAGGCAGCCTTCAATATCTGTCTGGCTTCCTTCTACTTCAAGCACCTCGGGGTTCACTAAATCAATTCTGCCAGATTCTTCTCCGATATCTACAACAGCGATTCTTTTTGAAATACCGATTTGTGGTGCTGCTAGTCCAACTCCATCCAGCTCAAGCATTGTATCATACATATCATCCAGCAGTTTTTTAAGCTTTTTATCGAACGTATCGACACGCTCTGTCTTTTGTTCAAGCACTTCTGCCGGATGTATGACTATTGGTTTTACTGCCACTTATAGCCCTCCGTTTTACATCATCATATATGGATTCATATCTATTGAAATCATCAATTGTTTTTGTTCCATTTCCTTTTGATAATGGTCTTGTATTTTCCGTAGTAAACTTGCCAGTTCATTTTCCCTTTTGTATTTTATCACGCATTGATAGCGATATCTATCTTTGATCTTAGCGATTGGCGATGCAGCCGGACCAAGGATTCGAGTATTTGGTGCACAGTTCATTTTTAGGAACTGGACAATTTGGTCAGTGACATGCGCTGCCTTCGTCACTTCTTCGTGTGACACTGTCACCATCGCCAAAAAGTAATACGGCGGATAGGACTGGTGGCGGCGATGCAGCATCTCCTGTTCATAAAAGGCTTCGTAGTCATGCTGCTTCGTTAATTCAATACTATAGTGAGAAGGCGTATACGATTGAATAATAACCGAGCCCGCTTTTTCATGGCGTCCTGCCCTGCCGCTGACCTGCGTGAGAAGCTGAAATGTTTTTTCACTTGAACGAAAATCAGGGATGTGAAGGGATGTATCCGCACTGAGAACACCAACAAGTGTGACATCTGGGAAATCCAGCCCCTTTGCAATCATTTGCGTCCCGAGCAAAATGTCCGCTTCTTTATTCCCAAAAGATGTGAGAAACTTTTCGTGAGCACCCTTTCGAGACGTTGTATCCACATCCATTCGGATCACACGCGCCTCAGGCAGTACCTTTGTCAGTTCCTCTTCTACTCGCTGCGTGCCAGTTCCAAAATAGCGAATATGCTCGCTGTGGCATTCTGGACATTCAGCAGGTACTGGTGCTTCGTGACCACAATAATGGCACTTCAGCCGTTTTTGATAGCGGTGATAGGTAAGAGAAATTTCGCAATGAGGACATTGCTCCACATATCCGCAATCACGGCACATCACAAAGGATGAATAGCCTCTTTTGTTCAGAAATAAAACGGCTTGTTCTTTTCTTTCAAGCACCTCTTTTAACCTGAGCATTAATTCTTCTGAAAACATGGAGCGGTTGCCATTTCTCAGTTCTTCTCTCATATCAATTAACGAAACATGCGGCAGCTGCTGCTGGTTGACGCGGTGCTTGAGCGACAGCAATGTATAGACGCCTTTTTTCGCTCGTGCATAGGTTTCAAGAGAAGGTGTTGCACTGCCTAATACGACTGGACATTGATGCCGCACTGCTCGTTCAATGGCGACATCCTTGGCATGGTAACGAGGCATTTCTTCTTGTTTATAAGAAGATTCGTGCTCTTCATCTATAATAATCATGCCTAAGTTTTCAAATGGTGCGAAAACAGCAGATCTTGCGCCAACGACTAGTTTGACTTCCTTGCGGTGGATTTTCCGCCATTCATCATATTTTTCTCCTGTCGATAAGCCGCTGTGAAGAACGGCCACATTTGAGCCAAACCGTTCTTTAAATCGCTGTACCATTTGAGGGGTCAACGAGATTTCAGGAACTAAAACGATCGCTTCTTTTCCTTTTTGAAGAACATGATCAATTGTCTGCAAGTAAATCTCTGTTTTGCCGCTTCCTGTCACTCCGTGCAGCAGAAAGGTTTCGTGCTGGTCCTCACTGACTGCTTGATGAATATGTTTTGCCGCCTCTGTTTGCTCAGGCGTGAGATCAAGTGAAGCAGATGGTGTAAACTCCCGGTCACGATAAGGATCCCGGTAGACCTCTTCATAGCTTTCTGTTAACAGCCCTTCTTGAATAAAGGTTTTAAGCGTTTGAGAACTTGCACCTGTTTGCTGCTGCAAGTCTTTCGCTAAAAAGTTCGTCTCTCCCGCTTGAAGCAAATAGGAGATCAGTGCCTTTTGTTTCACCGCATTTTTCTTTAGCTGCTGCTGTTTTTCTTCAAGTTTTTCTTTCGATACAGCCACCTGAAGCATGCGGACCTTTTTCTTTCCAGATTTTTGCGAGACATGGTATCTCACCTCTAGATGACCTTTTTGGACATGCTTTTGAATTTGTTTTAATTGTTCAGCCGGGATGTCAGCATAAAGAATGCTTTCTCGCTGACCGAAAAGCTCTTTCAATGACTGCGGAAGTTCTTCCTCTGATAGCACCTGTATTTCTTTTTCATACTTTGCCTTCATGGCTGCGGGCAGCATCGATTGAAGTGCCGTAATATGATAGGACAATGTTTTTTCCGTCAGCCAGTGGGAAAGCTCCAATAGCTCATCTGTCAGAACAGGTGATAAATCAAATAAATCGACAATCTCTTTGATGCTTCCTGTCTTGATGTCTGTTTCCTCTTTGACTTTTGTCACAAACCCTTGAATCTTCCGCGGGCCAAAGGGAACGACCACCCTCATTCCCGCTTTGACGAGATCTTTGAATCGATCTGGTACACGGTAATCAAATGGCCGGTCAATGGCTTTCGTTGTGACATCTACGATGACTTCAGCAATCATGCTTGATCACGCTCTTCTGGAAGCAGCTGTATTGCCTCCTTTAAAATTTCAAAAGCGAGGTCTTTTTTGCTCATCATCGGCAGCTCTTTTTTCGTTCCATCTGCTTTGATGATCGCTGCCACATTTGTATCTGTGCCAAAGCCTGCACCCTCTTTTGTGACGTTATTGGCCACAATCATATCTAAATGCTTGGATTCAATTTTCTTTTGCGCATAATATTCTACATCCTGCGTTTCAGCTGCAAAACCGACCAGCACTTGATGCTCTTTTCTTTGTCCAAGCTCTTTTAAAATATCTTTTGTCCGGGTGAATTCAATGTCCAAAGCGCCGTCCTGTTTTTTCATTTTATGAGCATATGTCGTGACAGGGGTGTAATCGGCGACAGCTGCTGATTTTATAACAAGGTCAGCTTCCCCGTATACATCTAGCGCAGCTTGATACATCTCTTCAGCTGATTCAACGTGCACTACATGTACATGATCAGGTGCCGTTAAAGAAACAGGTCCGGAAATCAACGTAACATCAGCCCCCATTTGCTGAGCAGCCTCTGCAATCGCATAGCCCATTTTTCCACTAGAACGGTTTGAAAAGAACCGGACAGGATCGATCACTTCACGTGTAGGACCTGCTGTCACCACGACTTTTTTTCCTGAGAGCGGTAAGCTTTTTGGCTCATCAAAAAAAGCACGGATGTGTTCAACAATTTTTTCTGGTTCCTCTAATCGCCCTTTTCCAATGTACCCGCAGGCTAAATAACCTTCACTTGGCTCAATAAAGCGGTAGCCGTCTTCATATAATGTGCGAATGTTCCGTTTCACAGCCGGGTGATCGTACATATGCACATTCATCGCTGGAGCGATCCATACAGGCGCTGTTGAAGCAAGCAAAGTCGTCGTCAGCATATCATCTGCAAGTCCAGCGGCCATTTTACCAATCGTATGTGCTGTTGCAGGGGCAACAAGAATGAGATCGGCCCAGTCAGCTACGTCAATATGTGCAATGACTCTTGGATTGTTTTCTTTGAATGTATCTACATATACCTCATGCCGAGACAGTGCTTGGAAAGTAAGCGGAGACACAAACTCACGAGCAGATTCCGTCATAATCACTCTGACATTTGCGCCTGATTGTACGAGTTTACTAGTAAGTGCTGCTGCTTTATATACGGCGATTCCTCCGCTGACACCGAGCAAAATATTTTTTGACTGTAACATTTGTTTGTCCCCCTTAACGGCCTTTTTCACAAATTCGTCTACAATTCAAAAAAGTCAAAACCAATCATAGTTTTGACTTTTTTGAACGTATCGTATCTGCATAGCAGAAGCGATGTGTTATTCTTGATCCTCTTTTTCAAATGTCAAAAGACCAGCGTCGATTTCTTCTAGTGCTTTGCCTACAAATTTGTAAGACTTTGTGTTTTCAATCTGCTGATCTTGATGGATCTGCATTTCACGTGCACGGCGTGCAGACACTGTTACAAGTGTATATTTTGAATCAAGTTTGTTCATCAATGAGTCAATTGAAGGATCTAACATGGTTTATTCTACCCCCAGCATTTTTTTATATCTTGGTGCGACTCTGTCTCTGCGCAGGTGTTCTGCAAGGACGATCGCTTTGATTCTTTCACAAGCAAGCTCGACATCATCGTTTTCAACGACATAGTCGTAAGCATCCATCATTTCAATTTCTTCTTTCGCAGCGGCCATTCGGTTCCGAATGAGCTCCTCAGATTCTGTACCGCGTGTAATGATGCGGTTTTGAAGTTCTGAAAGGCTAGGCGGTGCAAGGAAAATAAAAAGACCTTCCGGGAATGCTTCTCTTACTTGAAGTGCACCTTGCACTTCAATTTCAAGGAAAACATCTTTTCCTTCGCTTAATGTCTGTTCTACATAGTCAACAGGCGTGCCGTAGTAATTCCCGACGTACTCTGCCCATTCTAACAGCTTTTTGTTTTCAATCATATGTTCAAATTCTTCCCTGGTTTTAAAGAAATAATCGACACCATTTCTTTCACCTTCACGCGGTTTGCGTGTCGTCACAGAAATAGAGTATTCAAATTTCGTATCTTCCTGGGAGAAAATGGCTTGTCTGACCGTTCCTTTTCCAACTCCCGAAGGTCCAGAGAGAACGATTAAAAGTCCTCTTTCTTTCATAATGGCGTATTACCCCTGCCCTTCATCTATGATTTCTTCTTTTACAGAAAGTCTTTGCGCGACAGTCTCAGGCTGAACGGCAGATAAGATGACATGGTCACTGTCCATAATGACAACAGCACGGGTTCTTCTTCCGTATGTAGCATCTATGAGCATGCCTCGATCTCTTGCGTCTTGTATCATTCGTTTAATCGGTGCTGATTCCGGACTGACGATCGAAATCATCCGATTCGCTGAAATGATGTTTCCAAATCCGATATTGATCAACTTTATGGTCATCTTCTTTCGTCCCCCTGTAATATAAACGTCTCTAGTCTCGCCGAAAGAGACGCACTGTAAACAGCATACACAATGACTATTCTATATTTTGCACTTGTTCTTTTATTTTTTCAATAGCACTTTTCATTTCAACCACCAGCTTTGTTAAATGGTGATGGTTCGCTTTTGATCCAATGGTGTTCACTTCACGGTTGAGCTCCTGTACAAGGAAGTCAAGTTTTCGGCCGGCAGCACCGCCTTGCAGCAAGATTTGCTGAAACTGCTGAAAATGACTTTTTAATCTCGTAATCTCTTCTGTAATGTCACACCGGTCAGCAAAGATGGCTGCCTCTGTAGTCAGTCTGCTCTCGTCAAGCGCCTCTCCGATCCATTCTTGCAATCGCTGATTCAATCGTTCTTTGTACTGACTCACAACCTCTGGTGCAAAGACTTTGATTTCTTCTGTATAGGCCTCTAGTTCAGAAAGCCTCAGTTCACAGTCTTTTTGAAGGGATGCTCCCTCTTGCTCTCTCATGAAGCAAAGCTCCTTGACAGCAGCCTCGCAAGCTTCCATCAGCAGCTGCTCTAACTGTTCATTTCGGCTGGCTGACTCTTCCACCTGAACGGCAAGCTCCAGCCCCAATAAGTCATGTGCATGCTGAATGCCTGAAATGTGATAGCGTTTCTCGAGGTCTTTTGCGGCTTTCATGTATTCATCAAGCAGCGGCCAGTCGATCTGTAAGGACCGGCTTGCTAGTTTACCGCCTTCAATCGTGACAAACAGCTCAATTCTACCGCGCTGCACGTGACGAAGAATGATCTTTTTTAATGTATCTTCGAAATATAAAAGCGGCCTCGGCAAACGGGCATGAACCTCTTTAAAACGGTGATTGACCGATTTTAGCTCAACTGACACTGTCAGTTCTCCATCCGTTTTACTCGCTTGGCCGAATCCCGTCATACTGCGTATCATGTCAAAACACCCAATTCTTTCATATTAATAAAATGAAAAAGGTAATAGCAGACACTATTACCTCAAAATTATACCATAATCAATTATTTTTTTCTTGTCAAAAGTGATCCTGCCAGTAAAAAAGTTGGCAGTGCAGACATCCCGATGATCAGCAGCCAATCAATCGGTGCAACCGCGACCGTTTTGAAAATCGGCTGAAGCGGCGGGTAATAAATGACCACAAGCATGAGTAAAAGTGATGACAAAACCGCACCGATCAAATAGAGGTTCCCAAATGGATTACGTTCAAAAATGGACCGTTCACTGCGGCAGTCAAATACATGAATGAGCTGCGCCAAAACAAGCGTACTAAATGCGACAGTCTGTGCATATTGCAGGTTGTTTGGATCGCGGTGATACACAAATATAAACGCCAAAAGGGTTGCAAGCCCGATGAGGAATCCTCTTGAGATGACCTTCCAGCCAAGCCCTCTTGCAAAAATGCCCTCTTTCATATTCCGCGGCTTTCTCTTCATGACATCGCCTTCTGGCTTATCCATGCCAAGTGCCATAGCCGGCAGACCATCTGTGACAAGGTTTACCCATAAGATTTGTATAGGAACGAGCGGCAGCGGCAGCGCGAGCAGCATCGCAAACAGCATGACCAAAATTTCTCCGACATTTGATGCCAGCAAATAACGGACAAACTTACGAATGTTTTCATAAATATTCCGGCCCTCTTTAATGGCGGATTTTATGGTCGCAAAGTTGTCGTCAAGTAAAATAAGAGAAGACGCTTCTTTGGCTACGTCTGTTCCAGTGATGCCCATGGAGATGCCGATATCTGCTTGTTTAATGGCAGGCGCATCATTGACCCCATCACCTGTCATCGCCACAACATGCCCATTTTTTTGATAGGCTTTGACAATTCTCAGTTTATGCTCAGGGGAAACCCGTGCAAAGACGTATACATTTTCAGCCGTTTGCTCAAGCTCTTTGTCGCTCATCTGATCAAGCGCTTTTCCGTCGAGCACCTGTCCTTGCTTCGGTAAAAGGCTCAAGTCTTTGGCGATCGCTTTGGCCGTTTCGACGTGGTCGCCTGTAATCATGACCGTTTTAATCCCGGCATCCCGGCACTCTTTAATCGCTCGTCTGACTTCAGGACGCGGTGGATCGATCATGCCCTCTAACCCGATAAATATTAAATCGGTTTCAGCCTGCTTTATAGAGGTGATTTTTTCTGTCAGACCGACTTTTTTATACGCAATGGCAATGGTTCTAAGCGCCTGTCTTGCTAACCCTTGAATCGCAGCTTCTGCTTCTTGCCTGTGAGTCGCTGAAAAAGAAGCTGTACGTCCGCCGTGCATGATATGACTTGAACGGTTCATTAGTACATCCGGCGCACCTTTTGCAATGACATACCGCTCTTTTTGATTCGTTTCAACGACGACTGACATCATCTTTCTTTCTGAGTCAAAAGGAAACTCCTCAATGACATGAAATCCAGCTTCAATGAATTGCTCTGTAAAACCCGCTTTACGTGCTGCGGTAAGAAGCGCCCCCTCTGTCGGATCGCCATCAAGCCTCATCTCTCCATCTTTTTCAACGATGGTCGATGTATTACAAAGCGCCCCGTATAATAACACCTTTTGCAGGCTTGGGTGCTTGTCGGCATGGACGATTTCTCCGTTTAAGGTAAAGTCACCGGATGGCTCGTAGCCTGTGCCAGAAATATTCCACGTTTTCCCCTCTGCCCATACATGGGTCACGGTCATTTTATTTTGCGTCATCGTTCCTGTTTTATCTGAGCAAATGATTGACGCGCAGCCGAGTGTTTCCACAGCCGGGAGCTTTCTGACAATCGATTTTTGTTTGATCATCCGCTGCACCCCTAGGGAAAGTGCAACAGTGACGATCGCCGGCAGTCCTTCTGGAATTGCCGCAACAGCAAGAGATACTCCCGCTAGGAACATATGATACAATTCATGTCCTTGCACAACACCGAGAACCACTACGAGCACCGTTAAAAATAAAGCAGCCACAATCAGAATTTTCCCAAGCTGCTCGAGACGCCTTTGCAGCGGCGTTTCCATATTACCTGCTGCATCCAGCATACCGGCAATTTGTCCCATTGCCGTATTCATTCCTGTACCAATGACAACCCCTACGCCGCTTCCTCTAGTAACAAGCGTCCCCATAAAGGCCATGTTCGTCAAATCTCCAAGCGAAACATGGCTGCTTGAAAGAGGACTTGCGTGTTTGACAGCTGGGATGGACTCACCAGTGAGAGCGGACTCCTCAATTTCTAAGCTCTTTGTTTCTAGTAATCTAATATCTGCCCCAATCCGGTCTCCGCTTGAAAATTTCACAATATCCCCTGGCACGAGATGTTTAGACGGGATCTTGACCCATTCATTATTTCTCCTTGCATATACATGCGGAGTTGATAATTCTTTTAACGCTTGAAGGGATTTTTCCGCCCGGCGCTCTTGATAAAAGCCGAGTACACCATTAATCAAAACAATGGCTACAATCGCAACAGCATCAATGTATTCTCCTAAAAAGGCAGAAATGATTGTTGCAGCAAGCAAGATTAACACCATGAAATCTTTAAATTGTGCTAAAAAAATGATCAGAGCCGACGCCTTTTTTCCTTCCTGCAATTCATTTGGCCCGTGTTTTTCAAGCCGCTTTTGTACATCTTTTTCTGACAGTCCGTCACCTATCGATGTATTCATTGTTTTTAATAAATCGGTTTGGTTCAGTTCATGCCAATTCATTTGACCTCGTCCACTCCTCTTTTGTTCTCTCTCATATGCAGTGTTCTATAAGCCAGTTTATTCAGACTCGTCCTAAATCATGCTATAATAATAAGACTGCCTAAAGAACGAGAAAACGGAAGGTTCTTTCAGTAGATTTGTGTGAAAGAAGAGGGTGTATCCAACATGTCATTTGACGGCATTTTTACATATGGTATGACAAATGAATTGCAAGAGACATTAACTGGCGGGAGGATTTCTAAAATCCATCAGCCATATAAGCACGAGCTGATTTTTCATATTCGGGCAAACGGGAAAAATCATAAGCTCCTTTTATCGGCTCATCCGAGCTATGCGAGAGTGCAGCTCACTGAGCATCAATACGACAATCCAAGCGAGCCGCCAATGTTTTGTATGCTCCTTAGAAAGCATCTTGAGGGCGGCTTCATTGAACGTTTTGAACAGATTGGATTTGACCGGGTGATCGTGCTTCATGTGAGAAGCCGAAATGAAATTGGTGATGAGCAGACGCGTAAGCTTTACATTGAAATCATGGGACGTCATAGTAATTTCATTCTGGTAGAGGATGGAACGCAGCAGATCATTGATGGTTTGAAACACCTTTCTCCATCTGTGAACAGCTATCGAACGGTGCTCCCTGGTCATGAATACCTTCTGCCGCCTGCGCAGCAAAAATTGAATCCTTTTGACGTGACAAAGGATGATATTTTGAAGCATTTACGCTTTCAAGAAGGAAAGATCGCAAATCAAATTGTCGATACCTTCTCTGGGGTTTCCCCGCTGTTTGCAAAGGAAGTTGTACACCGGGCCGGTCTTGCCAATCAAGAAACGATTCCAAATACACTGCTCGACATGTTCCAGCTCATTCGCATGCATTCTTTTACACCGCAGCTCACAAGAAAAGACGGAAAAGAGTATTTCTATTTATTAGAGCTTCAGCATGTCCATGGCGAGATGAAGACATTCGACTCACTCAGCCAGCTGCTTGACCGCTTTTATTTTGGAAAGGCTGAGAGAGATAGAGTCAAACAGCAGGCAGCGGACCTTGAACGGTTTGTCGTCAATGAAAAAAAGAAAAATGAAAACAAGCTGAAAAAGCTAAAAAGAACCCTTGAAGAATCTCAAGATGCACACAAATATCAGCTCTATGGTGAGCTGTTAACAGCCAATTTATATGCGATTAAAAAAGGGGATAAAGAAGCGACTGTCATCAATTATTACGATGAAGACGGCGGAGAAATCACGATTCCGCTCAAAACAAACAAAACCCCTTCTGAAAATGCCCAGGCATATTTTACAAAATATCAAAAGGCAAAAAATGCTGTAGAAGCTGTAAATGAACAAATTAAGCGGACACATGAAGAAATTGCTTATTTTGAAGAGCTGATTCAGCAGCTGTCCTCTGCTTCACCGAAGGATTTGGAGGAAATGAGAGAAGAGCTTGTTGAAGGAAAATATTTGCGCGCCAAACAAAAGCGTCACGCCAAAAAGAAAAAAACGGCGGCCATTCAGCTCGAAACGTATGAATCGTCCCAAGGCATACCAATTTTAGTCGGAAAAAACAACAAACAAAACGAGTATTTGACTACAAAGACAGCTGCTCGTGATGATATTTGGCTGCATACAAAGGATATTCCTGGATCACATGTCGTCATCCGTCACCAAGCACCTGATGAACAAACGCTGCTTGAAGCGGCTCAAATTGCCGCCTATTTTTCAAAGGCAAAAGAGTCCAGCTCCGTACCTGTCGACTATACAAAAATCCGGCATGTGAAAAAACCAAACGGAGCAAAGCCTGGCTTTGTTACGTATGATCAGCAGCAAACATTATTTGTCACGCCTGACGAAGATCTTGTGCTCAAGCTGAGAAAATAAATAAAAAAAGCCGATAAAATCTCCTGTAAGGATTTTATCGGCTTTTTCTTTGTCGCTTTTTTCTTTCGATATAAAGGGCATCAAGTGCGTCTGTATCCTCTTGTTCAAGCAAGAGTTCAATTGCCGCAGCCAGCTGTTTTGTCCGGGCGGGGCTAGCACCGCTTGTAGAGACTGAAATCGTCACTTTTCCTGCTTTGACAACCTTCGGCACCATCACATTGCCGAGCTCAGATTGGCTCACACAATTCACGAGCTGGTGAGGCTGCGCTGTTTGTGCAATCCATTCATTTACCGAAGGGTCGTTTGTAGCAGCTACAATGAAAAACGCATCCTTCAAATCTTCAGCGCCCACCTTCTTTTCCTTCCAATTCAATGCGTATGTATCAATGAGGCACGCCATCTCTTCAGAAAGATCAGGACTCACAACAGTTATATGGCAAGACTCCGTACACAATGCCTTTGCTCTTCTTAATGCGACAGATCCGCCGCCGGCGATGACCACTTGTTTATTGGTTAAATCAAGATGGACTGGAAGCATGGCTTTCTCCTCGGAAACGAAACGCATCGTCTTTGTTTAAAATGGTTTCTTGCACGCGGTCAATATAAGCCGCTTTGACATGCGGATGAAAGCCAATATACCGGCATACCCGGACATCTTTCAGCCGCGTTCTCGCCTGAGCAGCCTCACTTTCAATTTCTTTCATTAAAATCCCCGTAAACAGTAAGTAAGGAACGATATAAACAGGCCCATCGTCATCTTCTGATAAATGCGCGAGAACATCTCGATAATTTGGCTCACATGCTGTAATAAAACACGGAAGAACCTCTGCATGCGGAAGCAGGCTTCGGACATCGTCTGCAATGCCAAACACATCTCGCTTCACATCCGGATCAGAACTCCCGCGGCCAATTAAAAGAATCCGCGCGCGCTCGCCTTGATATCCTGCTTCTTTAATTCTTGCGGCAACCGCTTTTGTTACTTCTTGATTCACCCCGATCGGCTTTCCATATGTGACCTTCACTTGCGGGAAACGCGCGCGCACTTTCTCAATTTCGACCGGGATATCCGATTTGGCATGCATGGCAGTTAATAGGAGGAGCGGGACGATTGCAATGTGTGTCGCTCCTTTTTTCACACAGGCCTCAAATCCTTCTTCTATAGAAGGGTCCGTCAGCTCTAAAAAACAAATTTCTTGTATATCTGCTTTCACTAACGGCATACAGCTTTTCATAAAAGAAATGGCCTTATCTTGTGCTTCTTTCACCCTGCTTCCATGCCCAACATAAAGGACAGCTTGTTTCATGCGGCTCCCCCCCCTCTCACTTGTTTTCATCAGACGAAAAGACACGATGTTTGTACGTGTCTTTTCTCTATCATTCTCAATTCTCGATTAATGCGGGTTCAAACCAGTTCAGCTTTTGATGAAAATGAACGACATCTCCAACAACAATTAAACTTGGATGCTCGATCCCTTCTTTTTCAACGGTTTCAGACAGTGTCGCAACCGTGCAGCAAGTTGTCTTTTGCCTCGTTGTGGTTCCCCAGTGTATAAATGCAGCGGGTGTTTCAGGGGCCCGTCCATTTTTCAAAAGCAGGCGCTGCACTCTTTCCACGTTTTTGACACCCATGTAAATCACAAGAGTATCAATTCCTGTAGCCAGCGCCTCCCACTTTTCTTCAAAATGTTCATCCTTTTGATAATGACCCGTGACAAAAGCCACATTTGAGCTGAATTCACGATGCGTCACAGGGATGCCCGCATAAGCAGCTGCTGCAATACCAGAAGTAATTCCCGGGACGACCTCATACGGAATTCCGTGCTCAGCTAAGCATTCGATTTCTTCACCGCCGCGGCCAAAGACAAAGGGGTCGCCGCCTTTCAGCCGAACGACAACGTTCCCTTCCTTTGCATGAGCCACAAGCGCTTCATTGATGGCTTCCTGCCTCATTGTATGATGATTTGGCAGTTTGCCGCAATAAATCAATTCCGCCTCCGGTTTGGCATGGGCGAGAATTTCTTGATTGACAAGACGATCATATAAGATGACATCTGCCTGCTGTATCGCCTTATGGGCCTTTAATGTGATTAAATCTGGGTCACCGGGTCCAGCACCCACAATGTATACTTTCCCCATCTTGCTTTTCTCCCCCTGCCATCAGGCGATTATTTCGTTGTTCCTTTTACATAATCAACAAGACGCTGTTTGGATTCCTCACGGGATAATTCCCCTGTATCTAATACGAGCTCAGGCGCAGCGGGCTCTTCATACGGTGAATCGATTCCAGTGAAAAACGGAATTTCACCGTTTCTCGCCTTTTTATATAACCCTTTTGGATCACGCTCTTCACACACGTTCAAATCACATTTGACAAACACTTCGTGAAATTCTCCCTCTTCGACTAACTGTCTAACAATGTGGCGGTCTTCTTGAAATGGAGAAATAAAAGCAGTGATGACAATCGTTCCTTGCTCCACAAATAATTTCGCCACTTCTCCGATTCGGCGGATGTTTTCTTTTCTATCATCATCTGAAAACCCTAGATCTTTATTGAGTCCGTGCCGCACATTATCGCCATCAAGCACTGTGACTTGGTAGCCTTGTTCAAACAGCTCTCTAGCGGCTGCATTTGCGATCGTTGATTTACCTGACCCGCTTAGACCTGTAAGCCAGATAATGCCGCTCGTATGATTGTTTTTTTGTTGATATTCTTTTTTTGTAATAGATGAATCATGCCACACGATATGTTCGTTGCTCATGTCATACCCTCCCGTTAAGATACCGTCGTTTTTAATCCTTCGATTAATGTTTCAATGACTTCTTTTCGGCTGAACGTGCTTGGTGGTAATTCACCGTTTCTCAGCATTGTTCGAACCTTTGTACCTGAAAGAATGACATGCTCGCTTTTGTCGTGAGGACACGTTTTTGGAGTGGCCATCGCTTCACATGTATTACAGTAGAAGCTGTGTTCAAATTTTAATGGAGTAATGCCGATTTCTTCGCTTGTAAATTGATCAAATAGTTCCTGCGCCTCGTATGTGCCGTAATAGTCACCAACACCTGCATGATCTCTTCCGACAATAAAATGGGTGCAGCCATAATTTTTCCGTACGAGCGCATGAAAAATGGCTTCCTTTGGTCCAGCATAACGCATTGCAGCAGGAAAAACACCTAAAAAGACGCGGTCTTTTGGATAATAACCGTCCAATAACACTTGATAGCTTTTCATTCTTACATCTGCCGGGATGTCGTCAGATTTTGTTTCACCGACAAGCGGATTTAAAAATAAACCATCGACTGTTTCCAGTGCTGTTTTTTGAATATATTCATGGGCACGATGAACCGGGTTTCTCGTTTGGAAACCAACAATGGTTTTCCAGCCGTTTTCTTTAAAATGACGTCTTGTTTCTTCTGGCTCATACGTAAATTGAGGGAATGGTTTTTCACTGCGTTTCGTCAGTGTAATTTTTCCGCCAATGTAAGTATCGCCGCGTTCAAATAATTTTTTCACGCCTGGATGATTGCGGTCATCTGTTTTATAGACATTCACCGCTTCTTTTTCCTTATCTGGTGTGTATTGATCCTCTACTTCAATGACCCCATATACAGTTCCATTGTAGGATAAGCGCACGATATCGCCTTGATGGATTTCCGCCGCCTTTTCTTTTGTCACTGGCAGTGTAATAGGAAGAGACCAAACGACACCACTTGCTAGCCGCATACTGCTTACAACTGCTTCATAATCAGCTTTTGTTAAAAACCCTTCAATTGGACTATATCCGCCAATTGCAATGAGTTCAAGGTCTGCGAAGGAAATCGCATCTAGTTCAATTTCCTTCGCAGCCGTGCTGAGATCATATTCTTCATTTACTCGATTAATTAATACGCCACCATGTGGTGTTAAACTCATTTGTTCATCTTCCTCTCAATGTTCATATTTATTAGATGTTAATAGTCGGATTTATGATTAAATCCCGCCGCCCTGTTCATGAATAGAGCTGCTTTCATTTTTGACTGCTTTCATCAGACTCAGCGCACCAAGTGAGGCAAGCAGTACACTCATCATGATAAAGATAGAGTAATAGTCTCCTTTTAAGAAAAGGCTCACAAGCAAATACGATAGGCTGAGTGATAAGAAAGGTGAGACCACCCATACTTTCAGCATTTTTTTCACAACATGTTTGTGAAAAATGTTAGGCCCGCCTTTTGCCATTCCAAGCCCGATAATAGACGAGGAGGTGATTTGCGTAAGTGGAACGGGCAGCCCAAAAATAGAGCTGACGATGACAAGCCCAGCACCGGTACTCGAAAGTAAAATCCCTTCGCCTGTTTGATAGCGGGTAATTTTCTTTCCGTTTGTTTCCAGCACTCTTCTGCCTAGCAAGAGGGCCCCTGCTGCGACGAAGATTCCGCCGTAAAGTGTTCCCTGCCCAACTGACAAAACGCCTGAAGCGACGAGCGGGCCGACGGCATTTGCCACATTGTTCATACCGGCTGAAAATGCCTCTAAAAATCCGCTGAGAATTAATACGACAGATAAAATAGCTGTGCCTTTTTTAGACAGCTTCCGTTTAGGGAACATTCTGATGATTTTGACGACAGCAAAGGTAAAAAGAAAGGCGAAAAGCGGGATGATGACCCAAAATGCCACAATCATTAAAATGGATTTCACAAACAAAACTTTATATGCGACTGCCACACCAACCACAGCCCCTACTGTGACCTCACTTGTTGATAAAGGAATCGCCATCAGATTCGCTATGAAAAGTGATAGTGCAGCAGAACCAATGATAATACAAACGATTTCAAGTGTAATGACTGATTCTGGCATAATACCAGAGCTGATCGTTTTGACGACCTCACCGCCGCCAATCACTGAACCTGCTAAAATCCCAACTGCACAAAAACTGAGCGCATAAATGGGCTTTTGAATGGCACCTGATCCATACGCAATGCCCATAGAAGCAGCTGCTCCGCTTGCGCCTATGTTTAAAGCAAAGAATAGACTAAATAAAATTGCGGCGATTTCCATACATTATGCTCCCTTACTCATGTAATCCGCACTCTGTCTTTGCTGTGCCTGACCATCTGCCAGAACGCAGATCATCTGCAGTAAATGCTGGCTGTGTACACGGTGCACAGCCGATACTTGGATATCCTTGGTCATGCAGCGGATTATAAGTAAGTTCCTCTCTAGATGCATATCTCCATATGTCCTTCCACGTCCAATGGATGAGGGGACATACTTTCACTGATTTGAATTTTTCATCCTTATTTAAGAAATTCGTCCCTGCTCGTTTTGGTGACTGCTCTCTTCTTAAACCAGAAAGCCATGCTGGATAACCAGAAAGGGCTTCTTGCAAAGGAATGACCTTACGCATATGACAGCAGCTTTGAGGATCAGTTTTCCATAATTGATCACCGTGCTGCTCATTTTGCTGTTCAACCGTCAGCTCAGGCGTTTTCAGTACAATATCTAAACCCGGATATCTTTCCTTTACCGCATCAATTGTGTCGTAAGTTTCTTTAAAATGCAGACCTGTATCTAAAAAGACAATTCTCGCATCTTTTTTTACTTTTGCAATCAGATCAATCAGAACGATGCCCTCAATCCCAAAGCTGCACGCATATACGAGCTGGTCACCATAATGACCGTACGCCCATTTCAGTACAGACAGGGCTCCTTTATACAAATCATCCTCTTGAAATGTAATGGACGGCTCTTGCCAATTTTCATAAGTTAACATGATTTCTCCCCTTCCGGAGTACCGCTCATATTGCTATTTTCCGCACTACTTTAATCTAATTTTTTCGTTTTTTTCCACTTGAATCACTTGACCGTCCTGAACAATTAACGTAATTGAACCGAATTTCATATCCCCAATCAGTTCTTGCATATGCTTTACTAAGTCCTCATCCTGATTTTGTTTCACTTCCATCTCCTCTTCCTCCTCACCGTTAAAATAAAAAAACTTTCTTTCAGTCCGAAAGAAAGATGAGGAAGCTCACAATTTCCTTATCTTTCAAAATAGAATCATTTTGCAGGAAGTAGCACCTTGCGAATCGCAGGTTGCCGGGTTTCATCGGGCCAGTCCCTCCACCTCTCTGGATAAGAGTTTCAATTTGTCTTAAATATTAACACAATTCAAACAAAAGTCAACCCGACTTTATTGATAGGATTAGTTTTTATTAAAATTTGAGTCTATTTTACTATTTTTACCCAAATAAAAAAGCCGTGCGGGCAGGCACAGCTTTAAAATTGTTAACGATGGACTTTGACTTTTCAGACCGTTTCTTCCATCCAAGATTCAGAGGAAGGGTCTTGTCTCCAGCGTTTTAGTTTGTTCATCGCAGACGGCTCAATCGCTTTCAGTTCAAGTGCCACGTCTGTCAATGTGTCATAGTCTGTCAGGGTGACATATGGAATATTTTTTTCTTGAAAAGCGGCCGCTGCTTTTGGCAGTCCGTATGTGAAGATTGCGGCAACTCCTAGTACCTCGCAGCCCTCAGCTTGAAGAGCAGCAACCACTTCCAGCACACTGCCTCCTGTGGAAATAAGGTCTTCGACGACGACAACCTTTTGGCCTTTCGATACGGCCCCTTCAATTTGATTTCCTTTGCCGTGTGCTTTCGGCTTACTTCTGACATAACACATCGGGATGTTCAAGCGGTCTGCTGCTAATGCCGCATGCGGAATGCCTGCTGTTGCAGTACCCGCGACAACCTCTGCTCCCTTGAAATGAGTGAGAATCAAATCTTTTAGACCTTCCGCAATGTCGTGTCTGACTTCTGGATATGATAATGTGAGGCGGTTATCACAATAGATCGGTGATTTTATACCGCTCGCCCATGTAAACGGTTCGTCTGGTTTTAATGAGACCGCTTTGATTTGTAATAGATGTTTCGCGATTTTTGATTTCATCTGGCAGTCACTCCCACTCTTTCAAAATTTGATGATAGGCTTCTATTGGTTTATCAGCTTTTGTGATTGATCTTCCGACAACAATTTGTGAAACACCTTGCTCTTTTGCATAGGCAGGTGTCGCCACACGCTTTTGGTCATCGGTTTGATCATTCGGTAAGCGAATCCCTGGTGTTACAGTGAGAAAGGAGGGTGAGATCTGTTCATGAAGTGCTTTAGATTCATGAACAGAGCAAACAACCCCGTCCAGCCCACTTTCATATGCTAATTGTCCGTACCGGATCACAGTCTCTTGCAGCGGACGGTCAATGAGTAATTCGTTTCTCATCATGTCTTCTGACGTACTAGTCAGCTGGGTCACTGCAATAATGCCCGGGCGGCTTTGTCCAGCAGGAGTCCCGCTTTCAAGTCCCTCTAATGCAGCCTGCATCATTCGTTTCCCGCCAGCCGCATGCACATTGACCAAGTCAACGCCAAGTGCGGCAAGCCGGTTCATCGCTTTTTGCACCGTTGTTGGAATGTCATGTAATTTTAGATCGAGAAAAATGCGGCAATTTTTTTCTTTCAGCGCTTCAAGGATGGCAGGTCCTTCTTGGTAAAACAGCTCCATGCCGACCTTCACAAATAATGGTGTCCCTTCAAAGGGATCTAAAAAGGCAAGCGCCTCCTGCCCTGACGGAAAATCAAGCGCGATGATGGGCAAGTGCTTCATGTTTCCAGCTCCTTCCGATACATTCCTCTACAGATGAATAACCATAAGCTGCTAACACATTTGGCAGCTCTTCAATGATTTCCGGGCAAATAAATGGATTCACAAAATTGGCTGTACCGACAGCTACTGCACTTGCACCTGCTAGTAAAAATTCAAGTACATCTTCAGCACTTTGCACTCCGCCCATCCCGATAATCGGAATAGAAACCGCTTGACTCACCTCATGCACCATACGTACAGCGACAGGTTTGACAGCTGGTCCTGATAATCCGCCTGTTTTATTGGCAAGGATGGGTTTCCCCGTTTTTAAATCTAAACGCATCCCAATTAATGTATTAATCATGGTGAGTCCATCCGCTCCAGCAGCTTCAATCGCTTGAGCAATTTCTACAATATTGGCTACGTTAGGTGACAGCTTGACATAGACAGGTACGGAAGAGACTTCCTTGACTGCTTTTGTCAATGATGCTGCCATATTTGGATCTGTACCAAAGGCGATTCCGCCGGTTTTAACATTTGGGCAAGAAATATTCAGCTCAAGGGCATGAACATTTTTTGCTTGGCTGATTTGCTTGGCTACTTCAACATAATCTTCAACCTGTGAGCCAGCAACATTCGCAATAATAGGCGTATCAAACTGCTCGAGCCAAGGCAATTCATTTTCAAGCACGCCTTTTAGACCTGGATTTTGAAGGCCGATTGCATTGAGCATACCAGCTCCTGTCTCAGCAACCCTTGGTGTCGGATTGCCAAATCTCGGTTCAAGGGTTGTGGCTTTGATCATGATACCGCCCAGCAATGATAGGTCATATAAGGATGCAAATTCTCTCCCGAATCCAAAGCAGCCTGATGCAGGGATAATTGGATTCTTTAAAGATAATCCCGGTAACTCAACGTTTAGCATGACAATGCCACCTCCTCTGCTTTAAAAACAGGTCCATCAAGACACACTTTGACGTAAGGTTTGTCGAGCTGATCGGTATGACAGACACATGCAAAGCAGGCACCAATCCCGCAGCCCATTCGTTCTTCCATCGAAATGTAGACAGGCTTATCAGGATACGTGTCTTTCAGCGCTTTTAGCATAGGTGTTGGACCACAGGAAAGCAGCACATCAAAGCTCAGGTTTTGCTCTTTTATCACATCTGTTACAAAGCCTTTAGCACCGTATGTGCCATCAACCGTTGCAATAAACGTATCGCCGAGTGCTTGAAATTTTTCCTCGTAAAATACATCCTTTTTCGATTGAAAGCCGAGGACATGCTTCACGATGACGCCTTTTTTCGTTAAACGCTTGGACAGCTCATATAGAGGCGGTACGCCAATTCCGCCGCCGACTAGTAATGCCGTCTCTCCGGGCTTGACGACTGAAGGATCATACCCGTTTCCAAGCGGCCCTAATACATCGACTGATTCTCCCTCCCGCTTTTGAGAGAGGAGCTTTGTGCCCTCTCCCTCTGCGCGGTAAATGATGGTTGCTTCTTTTTGCTCGGCATGAATGTTGGCAATACTGATCGGTCTTCTCAGCAGCGGTGTCATCGATTCACTGACCTTTAGATGAAGAAATTGTCCAGCCGTTTGAAAGGAGTCCACAAGGTCACCTTTTAATGTCATTTCGTAAATATGATCAGCGATCTCTCGGTTCGAGACGACCGTCAAGTATGCTTTTTTCATATCGTTACTGTCACCTCAGCATTCGTTTTCACTTCTGGCATTTCATCCGCTCTAAATGTCATGCTTTCAAGCACTCTTAAAATGGCTTCTGCTGTATCTAGTGACGTTAAGCAAGCCACTCCGTTTTCAACAGATTCACGTCTAATTCTAAAGCCGTCTCTTGCCGGCTGTTTTCCTTTTGTTAATGTGTTGATCACAAATTGGGCTTCCCCGTTTCGAATGACATCGAGAAGGTTTTTGCCTTCTTCTCCAATTTTGCCGACCACACTTGATGGAATGGAGGCTTGTTTTAAATAATTCGCCGTTCCTTCTGTTGCTAAAATATGATAGCCGATCGAATGGAATCTTCTTGCGATCTCAAGTCCTTCTTCTTTATCCTTATCAGCCACTGTCAGAAGAACTGTTCCGTCATTAGGGATTTGAATGCCTGATGCAATCAATCCTTTATATAGGGCTTTTTCGATCGTGACATCTTTCCCCATGACCTCACCTGTTGATTTCATTTCAGGCCCGAGTGTAATATCCACTCTTCTTAATTTTGCAAAAGAGAAGACTGGAACTTTGACGTACACTCCTTCTTGCTCTGTATGAAGGCCTTCTTCGTAGCCATAATTTTTGAGCTTGTCTCCTAAGATGACTTTTGTCGCAAGGTTTGCCATCGGAATGCCTGTAATTTTACTTAAGAAAGGAACCGTCCGGCTTGATCTCGGGTTCACTTCAAGTACATACACTTCACCTTTTGATAGGACAAACTGAATGTTCAAAAGCCCAATAATGTTGAGTCCTTTTGCAAGCTTGATCGTGTATTCTGCGATCTTTGCTTTGATGTCCTCAGACAATGTTTGCGGCGGATAGACCGCAATCGAGTCACCAGAGTGAACTCCGGCTCTTTCAATGTGTTCCATAATGCCTGGGATTACGACAGTTTCTCCATCAGACACGGCATCTACTTCAATTTCTTTTCCTGTCAAATACTTGTCAATTAACACTGGATGCTGCGGGTTAACCTTCACCGCATTCTCCATGTAGTGAAGAAGCTCAGCTTCTTGATACACAATTTCCATCGCGCGGCCGCCTAATACATAGGAAGGACGGACAAGGACTGGGTAGCCGATTTGATTGGCAATCGCTACAGCTTCAGGCACAGACGTTGCTGTTTTCCCTTTCGGCTGGGGCACGCCGAGTGTTTCTAACGTTTGTTCAAACTTGTCCCGGTTTTCTGCGCGGTCTAGGTCTTCTAGAGAAGTTCCAAGAATTTTAACCCCTCTATTTGATAATTCATCTGCTAGGTTGATCGCCGTTTGTCCGCCGAACTGAACGACGACTCCTTCAGGCTGTTCAAGGTCGATGATATGCATGACATCTTCTACAGTGAGTGGTTCAAAGTAAAGCTTATCTGAAATACTAAAGTCTGTTGAGACCGTTTCAGGGTTGTTGTTTATAATGATCGCTTCATAGCCTGCTTGTTTAATTGCCCACACTGAGTGAACAGTCGCATAATCAAATTCAACCCCTTGTCCAATTCGGATAGGACCTGAACCTAATACGATAACGCTTTTCTTGTCTGTACGTTCTGATTCATTTTCATCTTCATATGTGCTGTAGAAATATGGTGTCTCTGATTCAAATTCTGCCGCACATGTATCCACCATTTTGTATACAGGTACAATGCCTGCTTCTTGTCTTAGCTTGTAGACATCCGCTTCGTTCATCTTCCACTCGCGGCTAATGTAGATATCTGAGAAGCCTTTTTCTTTCGCTTCTTTTAATACGTCTGTATTGCCTTTGTTTTCTTTTAATGTCTTCTCAAAGGCGATGATGCCTTCCAGCTTATGAAGGAAGAAGTAATCAATTTTTGAGAATTCATGTATTTGTTCGACTGTATAGCCTCTTCTAAGCGCCTCAGCGATATAAAATAATCGTTCGTCTCCCGCTTTAATAATCCGTTTTTCAAGCACTTCATTTGTGATGTCTGCTTCATCTTTTAATTCAATGTGATGCACATCGGCTTCAAGTGAACGTACAGCCTTTAGAAGAGACTCTTCTAATGTGCGGCCGATCGCCATGACTTCACCAGTTGCCTTCATTTGCGTACCAAGACGTCTGTTCGCAGATTCAAATTTATCGAACGGCCAGCGCGGTATTTTTGAAACGATATAGTCAAGAGCCGGCTCGAAGGCTGCATAGGTTTTACCTGTGACTGGGTTCATCATTTCATCAAGCGTTAAGCCGACAGCAATTTTCGCTGCCAATTTGGCTATTGGATAGCCTGTCGCTTTCGACGCAAGCGCAGATGAACGGCTCACACGCGGGTTTACCTCGATGATATAGTATTGAAAGCTGTTTGGATCAAGTGCCAGCTGAACGTTACAGCCGCCTTCAATGCCAAGTGCACGGATCAGCTTAAGCGACACATTTCGAAGCAGCTGATATTCACGGTCACTTAACGTTTGGCTTGGGGCTACAACAATACTGTCACCAGTATGGATGCCGACAGGGTCAAAGTTTTCCATGTTACAAACAACGATTGCATGGTCACCGCTGTCTCGCATGACTTCATATTCAATTTCTTTAAAGCCTGCAATGCTTTTTTCAAGTAAGCATTGTGTGACTGGGCTTAGCTTCAGACCGTTTTCAACGATTTCCTTCAGTTCTTGCTCGTTTGTACAAATTCCGCCGCCCGTTCCGCCTAATGTATAGGCTGGTCTGACGATGACAGGGAAACCGATTTGATCTGTAAACGCCATCGCTTCTTCCAGGTTATGAATGATTTCACTTTCTGGTACTGGCTCATTTAGTTCATTCATTAAATTACGGAATAAATCTCTATCCTCTGCTTTTTGGATGGCTGACAGCTTTGTACCGAGTACTTCAACGCCGCATTCAGCTAATACGCCAAGCTCTGACAATTCAACAGCAAGGTTTAATCCAGTTTGTCCGCCAAGTGTTGGCAAGATCGCATCAGGGCGTTCTTTTCGAATGATTCGTGTTAAAAATTCTGGTGTCAGTGGTTCGATGTATACCTTATCAGCCATTTCTGTATCTGTCATGATGGTCGCAGGGTTAGAGTTCACAAGAACGACTTCATAGCCCTCTTCTTTTAGCGCTAAGCAAGCCTGTGTACCTGCATAGTCAAACTCCGCTGCCTGACCGATGATGATAGGACCTGATCCGATTACTAAAATCTTTTTGATGTCTACGCGTTTTGGCATACTTCTTCCCCTTCTTTCTCAGTCGTATGAATCATTTCCATGAACTGGTCAAATAAGTAGTTTGCATCTTCTGGACCCGGTGATGCTTCTGGGTGGTACTGAACAGTGAATGCTGGTGCTTCTTTATGTTTTAATCCTTCAATCGTATTGTCGTTTAGGGCAATATGTGTGACTTCGAGCACATCTTCGTTAATACTGCTAACCGTGTAGCCATGGTTTTGAGACGTCAGTGTCACCTTGCCAGTTGCTAGTTCTTTCACCGGATGGTTTGATCCTCTGTGGCCAAATTTCATTTTTTCTGTGCTTGCACCGCACGCTAGAGCAAATAATTGATGTCCGAGGCATATACCAAAGAGCGGCACCTTTCCAATCAATTGCTGAATCATCTCAACGGCTTCCGGTACATCCACAGGATCTCCAGGTCCGTTTGAAAGCATGATGCCATCAGGCTTTAGCTGCAGCACTTCATCTGCAGTGATGTTGTATGGCACCACAATGACGTCGCAGTCACGTTTATTGAGCTCGCGCAAAATGCCGTGCTTCATGCCGAAATCGACAAGGACAATTCTTTTGCCTCTGCCTGGGCTTGGGTACGCATTTTTCACAGATACTTGACTCACTTGATCTGTTGGCAGCTGCAATGTTTGAAGGCGGCGGACAACGTCTTCTACTTGTTCATCAGGTCCTGCAAATGCCCCTCTTAAAGTCCCTGCACTTCGAATCATTCTAGTCAGCTTCCGTGTATCGATTCCGCTCAGCCCCGGAATGTTTTTCATTTTTAAATATTCATCGAGTGAATATGAAGAGCGCCAGTTTGAGGGCTTTTCACAAAGCTCTTTCACAATCAGCCCTTTCACAAACGGTGTGATCGATTCAAAATCGTCACGGTTAATGCCATAGTTGCCGATAAGCGGGTAAGTCAGTGTGACAATTTGTCCGCAGTATGATGGATCAGATAAAATTTCTTGATAGCCCGTCATCCCTGTATTAAAGACGACTTCTCCGACTGATGGTTCTAAGCTGCCAAAGCCTGTTCCTTCGAATACTGTTCCGTTTTCTAGCACTAAGCGTCTCTTCATTTTACTAGTCTCCCCTCTTCATAAACGACTTTCCCAGATGCAAGTGTCATGACCGGCCAACCTGATACAGTCAATTTGTCAAACGGTGTATTTTGCCCTTTAGATAAGAAGCTTGTTTTATCGATTGCCATTTCTTTGTTTAAATCAATAAGTGTGATATCAGCTATGTGCCCTTCTTCAAGCTTTCCGTATGGAAGAGAAAATGCTTCTGCTGGTTTAATTGTCATATAATCAACGAGTTCTTTTAATGTCCATTCGCCTGTTTTGACAAATCGTGTATACAGAAGCGGGAACGCTGTTTCAAGTCCCACAATTCCAAACGGGGCACGCTGCATGGTTTCGTTCTTTTCTTCTTCTGTATGCGGCGCATGGTCTGTTGCGATGAAATCAATCGTTCCATCTAACAGTCCCTCGATCAATGCCTCGCGATCCTCTTTTCCTCTGAGCGGCGGGTTCATTTTATAATTTGTATCAAGACCTGGAATGTCCGTATCACACAACAGCAGGTGATGCGGTGACACCTCAGCCGTCACACGGATGCCTGCTTTTTTTGCATCGCGTACGACCCGCACAGATTCTTTCGTACTGATATGACATACATGATAATGACAGTTCGCTGCTTCTGCTAAAAGAACATCTCTTGCAATATGCACCGATTCACAGATTGATGGTATTCCGTTTAACCCATTTGCTTTTGAAAATTCTCCTTCATGAACGCACCCGCCGTAAATGAGCGAGTTATCTTCACAGTGCGCCACAATCGCTTGATCAAGACTTGCTGCCTGTTTCATCGCTTCGTACATCATGCCTGCTGTTTGGATACCAACACCGTCATCTGTAAAAGCAAAGGCGCCTGCTTCTTTTAGTGCTGCAAAATCCGTCATCTCTTCCCCAATTTGTCTCGTTGTGATGGAGGCGTATGGCAGCACTCTCACAGATGAGGTCTCTTCGATTCGATTCATCAGCCATTCCATTTGCTCTTTTGTATCTGGAACCGGCCTTGTATTCGGCATCGCTGCAATCGTCGTATATCCGCCTCTTGCGGCTGCTTTAGAACCTGTTTCAATCGTTTCCTTTTTCTCTCCGCCTGGCTCTCTTAAATGCACATGCAGATCGATCAAGCCTGGTGACACAAATAGCCCTGCTGCATCAATAACCTCTTCTCCGTCTTCTCTTTCTAGGTGACCAATCGCTTGAATCACTTTTCTTTTTACCCTAATATCCTGCTGCACTCTTTCACCTGTGCTTGTTAAGATAAACCCGTTTTTAATGAGATATGACATAGACAGAATCTCTCCCTTTTTGATGTAGTGTGCTATTTTGAAAAGCTCTTTTTAATACGGCCATTCGGATATAAACACCATTTTCCATTTGTTTAAAAATCCTTGACTGCTTGGACTCTACTAATGAATCATCTATTTCAACACCTCTGTTTACTGGTGCTGGATGCATAATAATCGCGCGTTCTTTCATTTTGTTTGCTCTGTCTACTGTTAATCCATAAGTTGATAAGTAATCTTCGCTGCCCATTTTTTCAGCGTGCCGTTCATGCTGGATTCTAAGCAGCATCACCACATCAGATTGTGCGATGGCTTCATCTACTTGGACATACGTTCCGTGAGGGTTTTGTTCATCCTGGAAGGAAGCAGGCCCTGAAAAGAGGACTGTCGCTCCCAGCCTTGTGAGAACCTCAGCATTTGATCTTGCCACCCTGCTATGTTTGATGTCTCCATGAATCGAAATCGTTAAGCCTTCAAAGCCGCCAAACTCTTCAAAGATGGTCATGAGGTCAAGCAGTGATTGGGTTGGATGCTGTCCGCAGCCATCTCCTGCATTGATGATGGGAATTCCAACCTTCCCAATCAGCTCGTTATAATATTCATCGGTGCTGTCTCTAATCACACATGCCTTTACTCCGATCGATTCGAGTGTTTTTACCGTATCGTAAAGTGTTTCGCCTTTTTGAACGGAGGTGCTTGCCGCATCTAAGCTCAGGACATTCATCCCTAGTTTCTTCTCAGCTACTTCGAAGCTAAAACGTGTTCTTGTGCTTGGTTCAAAGAAAAGGTTTGCCACAAATTCTCCGGCTAATCCATGTTCTTGTTTCCCCTTTTTGAGTGCAGCTGCTTCTTCAATCAGCTGTAAAATCTCTTCTTTTGATAAGCTGCTCATTGTCGATAAATCATTCATTTTTTCTTCCCCCTCTAGTTTTTCATCACTTTCAGGTTCAAAAAAACCCTAAGCCTCGGCAGCTTAGGGTTCTCCAAAAGAAGCAGCGGCACTTTTGTGCATTCTGCTCCATTTAGAACCCTTGTCAGCCTCACTGGACTTCTTTTAAAAGGTTTTCTGTATTTGATTCATTTGAGTTGTCATCTTCTGCTTTTTGATGCGGCAGGATCAGATTTAACAGGACACCCGTAATCGCAGCAAGTGCCATTCCAGATAGGGTGAGATTGATTTGTTTCACCTCAATGAATGCCCCGCCAATCCCAATGACTAGGATGACTGATGCGATAATGAGATTACGCTTTTCTTCAAAATTCACTTTATGATCAATCAGAATTCTCAGGCCGCTTGAAGCAATGATTCCAAAGAGCAGGAACGAAACGCCCCCCATCACCGCGGACGGCACTGTACTGATTAATGCTGAAATTTTTCCTACAAAACCGAAGCAGATCGCAAACACGGCTGCTCCGCCGATGACGAAGATACTGAACACTCTTGTGATGGCTAGTACGCCAATGTTCTCTCCATAAGTTGTTGTTGGTGGTCCGCCAATAAGTGAAGCGAAGATCGTCGCCGCACTGTCTCCTAAAATGGAACGGTGAAGACCTGGTTTTTTAATAAAATCTTGTCCTACGACCTTACTTAACACCACTTGGTGACCGATATGCTCAGACATTGTGACAAAGGCTACCGGCACCATCACTGTGAGAATGCTTAAGGTCACAGCAGGTGTATAGTCGACAAATGGCACGACGAATTCTGGTACAGCAAACCATTTTGCGTCAATGACCGGCTGGAAGTTCACGATGCCTTGTGTTAAGGCAAAGAGATAGCCGCTGATGATGCCGATTAATACTGGGATTAAGCTAAGGAATCCTCTTAGGAAAATCATACTGATAATGGTGACAGCCAGTGTGAAGCCAGCGACCATTAAGTGCTTGAGGCTGTAAACAAGCTCGGTTGCATTCGGATCAACATACATCGCCATGTTGACTGCTGTTCCAGCGAGTCCGAGTCCGATGACCATAATGACTGGTCCTACGACCACCGGCGGCAGAAGCTTCATCAGCCAGCCTGTGCCGAGCCATTTAATGAATAGGGCGATGAGTGCATAAGCGACACCCGCCATGAAGGCGCCAACCATTGCGGCTCCAGGGCCGCCTGTTGCTTTCACATTCAGTATGGGGGCGATGAAGGCAAAGGACGATCCAAGATACGCCGGAATTTGTCCTCTTGTGATGATTAAGTAAACAATCGTTCCCACTCCGCTTGAGATGAGTGCGACGGCTGGACTCATATCAATGATTTTTGGTACAAGAATGGTCGCACCAAACATCGCAAACAAATGCTGCAGGCTAAGTGACAGCCATGTGAATGGTTTTGGGATATCTCGAATGCCTAAATTGGCTTTTTGCTGACTCATGATTTTCCTCCTAGATGTGTCCTTTTTCATTAAAAAAGCCTCTTTGCGAGTATGCGCAAAGAGGCCTAGATAAGCCGGACACGTCATGTTGGCCGTGTGCTCGGTGTCTCTATTATTGCCCTCTTTGCAAACTCTCTGGAATGCATTTAAAAAGGTTATTTTTCATATATAGCGACAAGGTCGTTTTGATCTACTTCATTGAGCTGAACCATGACTGTCTCTGCTTTTGAAGTCGGGATGTTTTTCCCGATATAATCCGCTCGGATCGGCAGCTCCCGGTGTCCCCGGTCGACGAGCACAGCCAGCTGAATGGAAGATGGTCTTCCTACATCCACAAGGGCATCCATAGCTGCTCTCACGGTTCTGCCTGTAAACAGGACATCGTCAACAACAATAAGTGTTTTGTCATTAATGTCAGCTGGTATGTCTGCACCCTTTACAAGCGGGTCTTGGTTGTCTGTCTTTTTTGTCAGGTCATCACGGTATAGCGTAATATCAAGTTCACCTACAGTGACTGGATTCCCTTCAATTTGCTCGATGCGCTCTGCAAGGCGCTTTGCAAGATGTATGCCTCTTGTCTTGATCCCGGCAAGGATAACATCCTTCATCCCTTTGTTGCGCTCAATCATTTCATGTGCAATTCGGGTAAGCGCTCGTCTGATCGCTTGTTCATCAAGAATGACTGCTTTTTGTTCCATCTTTTACACCTCTTTTTGACAAATAAAAAGCCCCTTCTGCAAAGGGCAGAGAGGGGCGTTCATTTGTGCGTACGCGTGCACAAATTGATCCGTTATCCTTCTCAGCCTCTCTGGACTGTTTTAAAGAATCTCAATTTCTTCGTTTATTATTTCAAAAAAAGAACGGCCTGTCAATCGTTATTTCTTAATGAATCGATAAAGCCCTGCATATCAGCTGGAATTGGTGCTGTGAACTCGATATATTCTCCTGTTCTAGGATGATCAAATCCTAAAACACCTGCATGCAGCAGCTGTCCATTAAAATCGACTGTTTTTCTCGGCCCATATTTCGGATCTCCTGCAAGAGGGTAGCCGATATATTTCATATGAACACGAATTTGGTGTGTTCTTCCTGTTTCAAGGCGGCATTCGACAACTGTGAAGTCTTTAAAGCGTTCAATCACATCAAAGTGAGTAACGGCTTGTTTTGCATTTTCTTTTGTGACCGTCATGCTTTGGCGGTCTTTTTTGTCTCTGCCAATTGGTGCATCAATTGTGCCTGTATCATGCTGGATAATACCGTGGACAACAGCCGTATACTTTCTTGTGACAGTTTTAGTCACCAGCTGATTGACGAGTGACTCATGTGCCATATCGTTTTTAGCGACCATTAACAGCCCAGACGTATCTTTATCAATTCGGTGGACAATTCCAGGACGCATCACACCGTTAATCCCTGATAAGTCCTTGCAATGTGCCATCAGACCATTTACAAGCGTTCCTGACACATGACCTGGCGCTGGGTGAACGACCATTCCCCGTGGTTTATTTACGACTAACACATCTGCATCCTCATAATAAATTTCAAGATCCATTGGTTCTGCTTCTACATCTAGCGCTTCCGGATCTGGAATCTCCACTTTGATTTGATCTCCAGCTTGTACTTTGTAATTGGCCTTTACTTGTTTCCCGTTTACTTCGATCAGCCCATCTTTTACCCATTGCTGGACTTGGGTTCTTGACCATTCTGGTTCTGTCGTGCTTAGAAATTTATCTAGCCGTTCACTCGTTTGTTCTTCTGAAACGGCAATATTTACTTGATTCATGTAGTTGACTCCTTATTTTTCTTTCCATCTAACAGCATTTGAATGAAGAGCAGAATAACCCCTACACAGAGAGAAGAATCTGCAATATTAAAGATTGGGTAGTGATAATCCCCAAATACGAAATGAGCAAAATCAACCACTTCCTGACGGAAAATACGGTCGATAAAGTTTCCGATCGCTCCGCCAAGCATTAAGGCCAGCGCTACTCCCAGCAGCTTGTCCTTTTGTCCATGTTTTTGTAAGTAATAAACAATTCCCGCAATAACAACGAGTGTGATCACATAGAAAAACCACATTTGCCCTTGGAGAATTCCCCATGCGGCTCCTGAATTACGGTGAGACGTGATATAAAAGAATCCATCAATGACTGGAACAGAATCACCGAGCATCATATTTTTGACAATGAGCCATTTTGTTAATTGGTCTAAACAAATGATAACGAATGCGATTATGTAATAGAACACACACGTTCCTCCATCTTCATACTTTGATCTTTAAGCATTTTATCAAGAAAACAGGAAGGAGTAAAGAAACTTTAGTTGACAGACAAAAACCTCCCTACATGTGGAAGGCTTCAAAATGAGAATCATTTGATTCGTAAGGATAAGGAGTGAATGCTTTTTTCTCGTATTGCTTATGATATAAAAAGTCGTCAGCCGTGCGGGCGGTAGGAAGAATACTCATTTGTTCAAGCGGAATCACATCTCCTGTCGCCTCACATATCCCATAGGTTCCTTGTTCGATTTTTGCAATAGCGAGAGACACATCTTGCAGCTCTTCTTTGATGTGATAAAGAAGTGTGGTCGTTTTGACCTCATTCAATGTGACATGCTCAGCGGGTGAACGAAATGATGCGTATTCAAACAGTTTAGATTGCAGCTCTTCTTTCATTTGAAGGAGTTCCGTGTAAATCGTCTCTAGATCGCCATTCATGTCGCTATTTCAACTCCTGCCCTGTCGTGATAATCATATTGTTGCCCCGCCTGGTTACTTTAAAGCCATAAGATTTTTCCTTTCGTTCTAAACGCTGTCATTTTCTCATAAAAGAAAACGCCCCGCATATGACGGGGCGCTAGCTTGTGATATCGCATTGTTAATTCTGGTAATATTTCTCCACGATTTCAGCATTTTTCAGCGACAATGTTGGGTACTTTGGATTTGCACCAACGTCTTTTGAAATAATGCGGGAACGTTCGCACAGTTCTCCTTCTGCTTTTTGAACCACAATTCGTCCTGATGCATATTCAGGCGCTGATGTATCTGCATGCTGCTCATCTTCTACCGTTAATTCAGAGATGATAAAGAGCTGCTTCACATCTTCTTTAATGGATGCAAGAAGGTTTTTCACTTCATCTGTCGCATAAAGCGTCACACTTGCTTCAAGTGAACGTCCGATGACTTTCTCGTTACGCGCAATCTCCAGCGCTTTTAGCACATCGTCACGTACTTCCATAAAGCGGTCAAACTTCGCTTCTGTCGCTTCAGCTTGAGGAACTGCCACACCTTCCGGCATATCTGTTAACTGAACACTTGGCTCTTCAACAAAGCTTAAGTGGCTCCATAATTCATCTGCGGTATGCGGAAGAATTGGTGCAGTCAGCTTCACTAAAGCCATTAATGTTTCGTAGAAGACCGTCTGCATGCTGCGGCGGTCTGGATGATCGGCATGCTCAATGTAGACGACGTCCTTTGCAAAATCGAGGTAGAAAGAGCTGAGCTCAATCGTACAGAAATTGTGAATCGCATGATACACGACCGCAAATTCGTAATCATCATAAGCTTTTTTCACTTTATCAATCAATTTGTTTAATTTGATCATGATGTATTGATCCACTTCGCGAAGCTCTTCTACTGGCACGGCATTAACTGCTGGGTCAAAGTCAAATAGGTTTCCATGCAGGAAGCGGAAGGTGTTACGGATTTTACGATAGACTTCTGCTACTTGTTTCAAAATATCATCAGATACTGGATGATCGGCTTGATAGTTGACTGAAGATACCCAAAGTCTTAGAATCTCTGCACCAAGCTGCTTCGCAACCTTCGTTGGATCAATCGTATTGCCTAATGATTTACTCATCTTACGTCCTTCTTTATCAAGCGTAAAGCCATGACTTAGGACACCTTTATAAGGTGCTTTTCCAGTGACAGCAACTGCTGTTGATAAAGAGGAGTTAAACCAGCCGCGATATTGGTCAGAGCCTTCAAGGTAAAGATCTGCCGGACGGACTAGGTCGTCTCTTTCTTCTAAAACGGCTTGGTGAGAAGAACCGGAATCAAACCATACATCCATGATATCCTGCTCTTTTGTGAATTCACCATTCGGGCTGCCTGGATGTGTAAAGCCTTCTGGCAATAGCTCTTTTGCTTCTTTTTCAAACCAAATATTCGAGCCATGCTCTCTAAATAATTGAGATACATGCTGAATGGTTTCGTCCGTGATGATCGGCTCACCATTTTCCGCATAAAAGACCGGAATTGGAACGCCCCATACACGCTGTCTTGAAATACACCAGTCACCTCTGTCACGCACCATATTGAACAGGCGTGTTTCTCCCCATGCTGGAACCCATTTTGTTTCTTTAATATTGTCTAATAACGCTTCTCTAAAATCTTTAATGGATGCAAACCACTGAGCTGTCGCACGATAAATCGTTGGTTTTTTCGTTCTCCAGTCATGCGGGTAGGAGTGCGTGATAAAGTCGAGCTTTTTCAGCGCACCTTTTGCTTCAAGCTGTTCTGTGATGGCTTTATTGGCATCCTCGTAGAATAGTCCTTCAAAACCAGGCGCCTCATCTGTCATCACACCTTTTTCATCTACTGGACAGAGCACATCAAGACCGTATTTCATACCGACAATAAAGTCATCTTCCCCGTGGCCTGGTGCTGTGTGAACACAGCCAGTTCCCGCATCAGTTGTCACGTGATCGCCAAGCATCACAAGAGAATCTCTATCGTAAATTGGATGTGCTGCAACGATTTTATCTAATTCTTTACCTTTTAATGTTTTCACAACTTCGTATTCTTCAAAGCCGAGTGTTTTTACTACTTGTTCAACCAGTTCAGATGCAACGACATAACGCTCAGCACCGACTTGAAGAACACTGTACTCTAAGTTTGGATGAACACAAATGCCAAGGTTTGCAGGAAGCGTCCAAGGTGTTGTTGTCCAGATAATGAATTGTTCGCCGTTTTCAAGAACGCCTTTGCCATCTTTTACTTTAAACGAAACGTAAATCGATGGTGAACGTTTGTCTTTATATTCAATTTCCGCTTCAGCGAGGGCTGATTCACTTGAAGGAGACCAGTTAACAGGCTTTAATCCTTTATAGATATAGCCTCTCTTCGCCATTTCACCAAAGACAAGGATTTGCTGCGCTTCGTATTCAGGCTTTAATGTGACATATGGATTGTCCCAGTCTGCTCTGACGCCTAATCGCTTAAACTGGCTGCGCTGACCTTCAATTTGCTTCCAAGCATACTCCTCGCATAGTTTGCGGAATTCTGCTGTAGACATTTCTTTGCGTTTGACTTTTTTATTTTTAGTGAGAGCTGTTTCAATTGGCAAGCCGTGTGTATCCCAGCCCGGAACATACGGTGCATGATACCCGTTCATTGATTTAAAACGGACGATAAAATCTTTTAGGATTTTATTGAGTGCATGCCCCATATGAATGTCACCATTCGCATATGGAGGTCCATCATGCAAAATAAACGTCGGGCGTCCTTTAGTCCGCTCTAAAACCATTTGATAGATGTCTTTCTCTGCCCACTCCTCTTGGATTTCAGGCTCTTTGTTTGGCAAGTTCCCTCTCATCGGGAATTCTGTTTTCGGCATTAATAAGGTGTCTTTGTAGTTCATACCCATTCCTCCACATGCAAATTCTGATTAAAAAACAATAAAAAAAGCCCTCTCATCCCATAAGGGACGAGAAGGCTTGTCTCGCGGTACCACCCTTTTAGACAAGCGATATGAAAGAACCGCTTATCCACTCTAAAATCGTAACGTGATCAGACGCCTTTTCTTACTGGTTTTTTTCAGAAAAGGAACTAAAGGGGTGATCTCATTGCAGCGTCTCGTAATGTCAGGCTTCCACCATCCCTGATTCGCTTTATTACGCATGTGACAGCTGCGAGTGTCCCTTTCAAACGTTTATCTCTTGTTAATTTATGATGGTATTATATGCAACATGAGCACGTCATGTCAAGATGATGCGCTTATTCTTTTTCGTCAAAGACAGCGTCTACTTCATATTCCAGTAAATGATCCCAATCGTCATTTTTCAGAAGATCAAGCTGTGCTTCGATGAGCATTTGGAAACGAGTTCTAAAGACCTTCGACTGTTTCTTCAGCTCTTCGATTTCCATTGCAATTTTTCTTGATTTTGACAGCGCTTCGTTGATAATACGGTCTGCATTTTTCTCTGCTTCACGAATAATCAATTTTGCTTCTTTATCCGAATGGCGCTTTACGTCTTCTGCTGCTTCCTGCGCCACAAGAATCGATTTGTTTAATGTCTCTTCAATTGTTGCGAAATGACCTAGTCTTTCGTCAAGCTCGTTTACTTTGTCTTCAAGCTCATTCTTTTTACGAAGTACGATCTCGTAGTCTTTACGTACTTGGCTTAAAAACTCGTTTACTTCGTCTTCGTCATAGCCGCGAAAGCTTTTTGTGAACGTTTTATTATGAATATCATTAGGTGTTAATGGCAACCTCGCCACCTCCAGATTCAAGTTCGTTATGTCAGAAGCTCAAATGTTACTTTGAATTTATCTTTTTTGGTCTTCCCATCAATCGTTTTGAGGCTAAAGCGGCCAAATCCCCGAACAGAGAGCTGATCGCCTTCACCGATTGTAAAGGAAGGGTCCTCTGTGACTTTCCAATTGACTTTGACAAGCCCATTTTTGACTAAAAGCTGTGCTTTTTGCCGAGACTGACGGCTGACAGCAGCACATACAGCATCAAGCCGAAGTGAAGAAATGGTATCTTCTTTGATATCAGTCTTCGTGATCACTGGCTTTATTTCTGCCTGCGTGATTTCCTCTAATGAAACGGCTGCTCTGCCGACATGTGTCAGCTGCGCCCGCACAAAATCGGCGACATCACTTGTACAAATAAACTGCACATCTTCCTCTGAAAATAATAGATCTCCGAATTTTTGACGCTTCAAGCCTGTCCCAATCAATGAGCCGAGAAGCTTCGGGTGTTCTAAGGAAATAAACTTTTTCGCATAGTTCACCTGAAAATATGACAGCTCAACATCTTGAATTGAAGGTTCTAAATAATCAGGATAAATGAGGGCTCTTTTGCGCTCAGCTCCCTCATACCCGCCAAAAAACATGATCCCAAGTTCTTCGCCATGCTGGATGACGGACTCAGTAATAAATTGCTCACGCGGATCAAGGAAATCTGTTAATTTCATTCGATATTGGTCGAGTGCGATTTTTTTCCAGCCTAACACTTGGTCGACAAATGGCTGTTCGTCTTTTCTAAAATGCTGATAGATATCGCTCATTTTGTTCCCCTCTTATGTAAAAGAGCCTGGCAGTGCCAAGCCCGGCAGCCTGTTTACATGAAGCGCACAATCATATTGTAAAGACCCGTTAGTCCATATGATGATGCAAAACGAATCACAAGCAATGCCACAATCGGCGAGATGTCAATCATGCCGATTGGCGGAATAATTTTACGAAATGGTTCTAAATACGGTTCGCAAATATTTGTCAGAAAACGGCCAAACACAGTTTCTCTTGCAGATGGCACCCATGACATAAAGATGTAAATAATAATCGCGAATGAGTAAATCGTTAATACCGTTCCTAAAATATTAAAAATGAAATTTAAAATCACTATGATTTACCACCTCTGAGGTTCTTCCTCTGTCAATAGCTCTGATATTGTACCAGATACATCTACATTATCAGGTGTGCAGAGGAATATATTCGAGCCAATACGCTGGATGTCTCCACCGATTGCATAAACGGTTCCGCTTAAGAAGTCAATGATTCGCTTTGCTTGATCATGCTGAATGCGCTGCAAATTCACGACGACTGCACGTCTGTTTTTAATATGGTCTGCAATCTCCTGCGCTTCTGCATAAACACGCGGCTCACTTAACACCACTTTAGAGGATTTTTGCACGCTTTGCAAGCTGACGACATTTTGTTTTCCTGTCTGCGGGCGATCTTGAAATGCTGCTTTGTCCTTCGTTCCTTTTTCTTCTTGAACGGGTTCTCTTTCTTCATCAATATATTCGTACTCATACTCTTCATCGTCGAGAGTGAAAAAGCTTTTAAACTTATTTTTTATGCTCATGTCACGCACCTCCTGTTTCATTTCCAACAAGTGAAGAGCCAATCCGAACGAATGTCGCACCTTCTTCAATTGCGATTTCAAAATCATTTGACATGCCCATCGATAAATGCTGACAAGGTGCATTTACTTGGTTAAGATGTTTTACTTCTTCTTGAAGATTTTTTAATGTTTTAAAACAGTTGCGAATCACAGTGTGATCATCTGTAAATGGAGCCATCGTCATCAGCCCAGCCACTTCAATGTGTTTGAAATCTGCCAGCTGTTTCACAAATGGAATGACGTCTTCGCTTTGTAAGCCGTGTTTTGACTCCTCAAGTGATGTGTTCACCTGTACAAAACAGCGAACTGTGTGATCCGCTCTTTTTTCAATTTCATTCGCAAGGGACATTCTGTCAAGCGAATGTAAGTAATCAATTGTCTGAATGACAGATTTCACTTTTCGCGTCTGTAAACTGCCGATGAAGTGCCAGCTAATGTTTTCATCGGTTATGGCCGCCTGCTTTTCAAGTAACCCTTGGTCACGATTTTCACCAAAGTGCATAATTCCTGCTTCCTTGGCTTCTTGTGCTCGTTCAATGGAAACATACTTTGTCACAGCGACGACCGATACATCTGCTGGTTGTCTACCGGCTCTTTTACATGCTTCGTTTATTTGTTCATTTATTTGTCTGAGATTCTCTCGTACATTCAATTGCACTTATGCCTCCTTAAACCCGACAAAAGACATCATACGTCCTGTTTTCCCTTGATCACGCCGGTGTGAGAAGAAAAGCTGATCATTGCAGCTTGTGCACATCGAACTGACATGTATGTTTTCTTCCTTTATTCCTGCATGAAGCAATACGTTTTTGTTTAATGTTTTCAAATCAATTTTATATTGTCCTGGTGAAATCTCGGAATACACATCCTCTGTTGAAAAAGGAAGCTGTTTCACTTGATCCATGACTGCGTCATCGACTATGTAGCAGCAGCTGCCAATGGATGGTCCAATGACGACTTGAATATGATCGGCCTTGGCACCTTCTTGGCTGACCCATACATCAACCATCTTTGCACCAATTTGCTTGACGGTTCCTTTCCAGCCGGCATGAGCCGTTCCAATTAATCCGTTTTGCGGAGCTAGAAAATAAAGCGGAACACAATCAGCGAAACAAAGAGCGAGCATCATGTTCGTCTCAGACGTATATAAACCGTCTGTACCAGGCAGTGCCTCATCATAATGAAGACTTCCTCTTCCTCTTTGCTCCTTGGTGACTTTCAGGATGCGATCCTCGTGTGTTTGGTCTGCAAACACCCAATCAGAGAGCGGCACAGCAGCAGCATCTGCTATGACTTGACGATTCATTTGAACACTAGAAGCATCATCTCCTACATGGAGTCCAGTGTTCAATGATTGATATGGAGGTAGGCTGAAGCCGCCGTTTTTTGTCGTAAACCCGGCCAATACCTCTTTACCAGAACATGTCATGTTCGTCCAATCATGAATGGTCATTGCATATGGTGATTTCTGCTGAAAGGGGTCATATTTGTATGTCAAAGCTGCCTCCCACCTTTCATTCATCTCTCTTTATTTCGCTCCTATTTTACCACAAGACATGCATAGACAGTTAGTGGGATTCATTAAATATTACACTCAAATGTGCCCTTTCTGCAGGTTTTTTTACAAATTGATATGAAAACGTAATCTTTTTACCCGAAAAAGACATTGTTTGCTAAGAATGAAGAGTTTGTTTTAAGGAAAAATTGAATGATTCATTGAGGAATTATACGAATTAAGAAGACAAGCGGACAAGTATCACATCTTCGCCAATTTTTACTATATTTCGCCATGGGACAATCATTTCCTCTTCTTTTCCGAAAAATCCCATCATTTTACCTGTGCCGCCAATAATAATCGCTTGGATTTTACCGCTTGTGACATTAATATCAATGTCCCCAATGGTGCCTAGTTTTTTCCCGCTGGATACATCGACGACATCCTTGATTTGGAATTCAGAAATACTGATCATCTGTCCTTCCCCGCCTTTCGTTTTCTACTATAATATGTATGATGGAAAAGCAGGGACGCAGACCAATAGTTTCTTTTATCTACAATTTGCTTAAATGCGGACGGCCATTTCTCCACATGACATCTACCGGACATTCAAAAAAAGAAGAAAGCAGGCCGCTTGTCATCATCTCTTTTGTTTCTCCTTGATCAAAAACCGATCCATTTTTTAATAATAAGGTATGCTGAAAAACAGGCAGAATCTCCTCTGCATGATGGGTCGTATAGAGCAAAGTAGGCGCATCAGGCTTAGCTGCAATCAATGAGATGGTCTCCAGCACTTGCTCTCTTGCTAAAAAATCAAGACCCGTCACAGGTTCATCTAAAATCAAGAGCTGCGGATCATTCATTAAAGCCCTCGCAATCAAGACTTTTTGCTTCTCTCCCTGTGAGAGGGTTTCATATGTTCTGTTGGCATATTTGAATGAACCAAACGCTTTTAATAGATCAATGGCTTTCTCTCTCATTTCATCTGTCGGGGTTTCATAAAGCCCGATAGAAGCAAATGCGCCGCTCAAAACAATTTCAAAAGCATTGTCGTCTCTGTGCAATTTCTTTTCAAGTCCCGCTGAGATGAGACCAATTTTCCTCCTGAGCTTTTCACCAAGAGCTTCCTTGCCAAAGACATGCCCCAGCACTGTCATCTCGCCTGACGAGGGGAAATAATAGGAGCAGAGCATATTTAATAAAGCGGTTTTTCCCGCACCATTTAAACCGTAAAGCACCCAGTGTTCCTGCTTATTTACTTGCCAGTCTACAGACTGCAGCAGCCATTTCCCATTTCTTTTTAATGAAACATTCTTCAATTCAAGTGACACCATAACTTCCTCCTGAGTAAAAATTCTGAATATACAAATAATGAATGTTTACAGCATATCGTAAATGCTCTTTCTGGTAAACCTCATATAAAAAAGCTGCTCCAATTTAGGAACAGCTTTTTTACAAGGTTACGAAATTTCAATTCGTACGCCTTCTTTTATATCAGGAAACGTGTGCGGGGATGCAAATACAGCTCCTGGTAAAACTTCATCAAACGGCTCTTGGAAGTAGATCGAAATATGGCCGAGCTCTTTAAAGTTGTCATTTGCTTTATTGCCTAGGGCTGTGATCGTGTACGTTTGATCGCCCACTTGAATGGTTCCGCCTAGCTTCAGCGGCTCTTCTTCTAGATGTTCGAACTCATGAATGACAGACATATCTCTTAATTCCTGCGGCGCTGCGGGTCCAAATAAAACAATCAGCTTATCTTCTTTAAATTGCGGGACTAAGATCCCAATTTCTTTTACGACAGATTGTGTTACCATGTATCTCGATTCCTCCTTTAATACGTTTAATACATACCGAAGCTGGCAACGTATGCGATCACAACAGATAGAACCCCTGTAATAAGACGGCTATACAAAACAGCTGGTACCCCATATTGTACCGTTTCCGGCTTCGCTTCACCAAGTGACAACCCCACTGGAATAAAATCACACCCTACTTGACCGTTGATGGCAAATAGTGCAGGAAGTGCAAATTGAGGCGGAATGTTTCCTAGTGCAATTTGACTACCAATCAGAACACCGATGACTTGGGCAATGACTGCTCCAGGTCCTAAGACAGGTGATAGGAACGGCAGTGTACAGACCACAACGAGCAGTAAGAGCCCCCAAAGAGATCCTGCCAAAGGTGATAGAAAATGGGCAATCAGATCACCGATTTTTGTATAATTGATAATTCCAATTAACATACTGACAAATGCCATGAATGGAATAATGTTTTTCAAAAGCATATCAACAGAATCACGGCCAGCCTGGTAGAACGTACCGGTGACTTTCCCGATTCCGCGTGAGAATCTCATCAGGAAATTGCCTTTTTCCTGCCGCTCAATATTTTCCTCTTTCAGCTTTGCATACGTTTCTTTGAAATTCTCTTTGTCAATTGACTCACTGTTTTCCTGACCTTCTGCTTTCGCCTCACCATCAGATGCTTCTGCATAGGAAATATCTTTTTCTGTTACGCCTGATACGAAGATATCTTCTGTAATATGTTTAGCAAGCGGCCCAGAAGGAGAGGATGCTAAAACGTCTACAGTTGGAATGCGTTTCATTGGATAAAGTCCGATTCGCGCTGTTCCCCCGCAGTCAATGACAACACACATCATTTCATCTTCTGGTATAGAGTTTTTAAAGCCATCACATGCTTCTGTCCCTGTCATTTCTGCAATTTTACGTGCAACCGGGTGAATGCCTCCCCCTGTAATGGAAACGACCTTTCTTCTTTTACCAGTTGGTTCAAGCTCTAAGCCTTCTCCCCATCCGCCAGCACCTTTTGCAACAAATACTTTGTGGTTTGTCATGTCTAACCCTCCCCTATTGTGAATTCGCTTTCATTTTTCCTGCTAAATATTTTGTAATCCATTCAGTAATGATTCCGCGTAGTAAAATGACGACGATCCCAACTAAGAAGTAACGAACAGCAAGCTCTGACATTGAATATCCAGCTTCTTTAATCCCGTTCGCAATTCCTAAGTAGACAAATAGTTCTCCTGCGTTGGCATACGGGAACAGTGATGTCACCGGATGAACAAATGAAACAGCTGAATCATAGAATGCTGGTTTTTGTTTTTCAGGTAAGAAGCGGCCAAACGTATAAGCCATTGGGTTTGTCAAAATAAGAACAGATAAGATCGGCATTAACGTGTAGCGCAAAATGGTATATTTCGCTGCAAACTGAATGGCTCTATTCACTCGCTCTTCTCCAATAAATTTCATGACAGCATAAGTGAAAGTAAGTAACACAACAAGCGTTGGAACGATACCTGTAATCAGACCCATGAACTGCTTTCCGCCGGCTTCAAACATACCGATAAAGTGCTCTCCAAACCATTGAATCCATTCCATGTTTCATCTCCCCTTTCTTTAGTTCACATTTGTTATATTTTTTTTCGAAATCGAGACAAGTGCCTGTTCAGCCGCCATGGAAAGTGCTTGCATGACAGCTGGCGCTTTTTTGCGCTTTTTCAACGTTTTCTTCATCATGTGGTGCTCGTCCAGCACAGCCCCTACATGCTTGCCTTCATATGCAGGGACTTCTTTAAATTTAGATAAGATCGATACGCCGCCAAGCACATGGCATTTTTGAATGATATACGATTCATCCACAATGATGAGCGCAATGGCCCCAGGGCCAACTTTGCGCCGTTCCATTCCTGAAAATAAGTGATAGCCCTGTTTCCCTCTGTAGTCATCAATCAGTGAGTCCATGCTTTTGCGGTAATACTTGATTTGAATAAAAGATAACCCATACTGCACGATGAGAATGATACAAAGTACGATTGCTAATTTTTCCATAGCTTCACGTCCTTATGATTGAAATAAGTGATCTTGTAATGAACGCAGCTTCCAGACGGTTGTGTTTGAATCAAGCTCTACATCATCATGAGTCAGGAACTGTCCTAATTTGATGTCTTTTTTCGCTACGACTTTTCCGCTGATTAAGCCAATTGGAATGTGACCGTTCGTTTTCATGTCTTGATGCGTTTCAAGTACACCTCTTACGGAGTATCCGCCAATTCCGTCAAGTGATTCCCCTGCTTTAATATCTCTTTTCGCAACAGCGACTGTTTCTGACACTGGTACACCAATCGGGTGGATCGATGAATCATGCTGTAAGACCGCTTTTGCGATAGTAACGGGTGTTTCAAGACTCGCTAAGTGGAAAGGACGGTAAAGCGTGTAGTGAGGACCTTTTCCAACTTTTAAGTAACGAAGCTCTTCATCTACTGGCTCTAGATCACTCTTGACGATAACGAATACGCCTGGAGCAAGTCCATTTACATATTCAACGACTCCGAAGTTATCGAGCACGCCGCCTTGTTGTTTTTGATTCAATTTATCTGCTACATTCTCTAAATTTGCTTCGACTCCGTGCATACCGACTTTATCTGGCAAAAGCCCTGTCGCGTTACTTAATAAGTTCATTTCTGCCATTGTTTTTGTTCCGTCTTGGAAGGCAGCGAGCATATGTGCACTCATATGTTTACTATCTGCTTCTGCTTTACACGTATCTGGATTTGCTTCTGGGAAGAATGGGTTGTTCTTGCCTTTCCCAGCAACGAGCACCTCAAGTCCCATTGTTTTTGCAAATTCATATAATTCTAGTGTTGCTGCCGGCTCGTCTCCAGCTGATCCAGAGTAAACAAGTCCTGCATTTGTGAATAATTTATGCATCACCAAACCGATGGTAATATCAACTTCTACATTTAAAAGAACGAGATGTTTCTTTGAATTAAGCGCTTCCAAAGATATGTTTGCTCCGACCTCTGGCACTCCTGTTGCATCTACGACAACTTCCACAAAATCTGATTGAATCACTTCTCTATAATCATTTGTGACGACCATTTGATGCGGCTTCGCATGCTGCTTGTAAAAATTCGCTGCCTTCTCTGCTGCACTAAGGTGAATATCACAAACACCTGCTACAATCATGCCTGGAATTTTAGAAATTTGTGAAATAAGTCCAAAGCCCATTTGGCCTGCCCCAATAATTCCTACTTTGATCGGATCTCCACTGCGTTCTCGAGCTAACAACTGTTGATAGATTGACATCTAAATCATCCTTTCAGGTTTTCTTGCTTCTCGGGTAGATTGCTAGAAAAATAATCTGAAACTTTTAACAAATGTTATAAAAATTAACAAAAATCTGTTTCTTGTAACATTTGTTATTTTATTTATCATTTGTTATGAACTTAGTTTATATGATGTGTCAACTTTGTGTCAAGATAAAATCGATAAAATTTTCAATCTTTTTGAGTCTAAAGACTCAAAAAAACTACCTAATCATATTAGGTAGTTACTTTAATAAGGCATCTCCTGTTCGTTCATCCGTAATTAATACATGAATTAATCCACCTTCTAATGCTGCCCGGATCGCTTCAACTTTTTCTTCTCCTCCAGCGACACCAATGACTAGCGGGATTTCTTTCAACTTTTGCGGGCTTATGCCCATTACCCTGTCGTTCCATGGGTGAGGATACACTTCCCCTTGGTGATCAATAAAGTTATAGCAAATGTCACCCGCTACATCCTTCGCTTGAAGAATATCCTCCTCACCGCTTGTCATATAAGATTTCACCATCGTTGAATGCTGCGGAACTCCGCCAATCCCGACAACCGCAATATTTGATGTTTCTCCTAATTCAATCACTTTTTTGATTGACGGCTGCCGTATCAGTACATCTTTCGCTTCTTTCGTATCAAGCATGACAGGCACATGTAAAAACTCACATTTAGATTTGAGTGCCTCTGTGCATCTCGCAATAATATAATTGGCATGGATATCAACATCTTCGTTTCCCACACCCCCGACAAGCGGAACAAATGTCACGGATGGGTAGTGCTGAACTGACGTAAGCGCTTTCGCCATTTCATGCAAAGTCGTTCCTGAGGAAAAACCGATGACTTGTCCATCCTTCATGACTTTTAATAAAAAGCCTGCCGCCGCAGCGCCGATTCGGCTTTTTGTTGTTTCTTGGCTGAGCGTTTCCACACAGACGACTTCTCGCAGCCCGTATTTCCGCTCTATTTTTCTTTCTAAAGATCCATATTGTTGATTCATTTCATCATGAATAATGATTTCCACGATTCCTGCTTCACGTGCTTTTGCCAAATATTTCGATATGAGCGAACGGCTAACCCCAACAGCATCTGCTATTTTAGATTGAGTGGCGCCTTCTTCATAATACATATGCGCAACCTTAATGAGCAGCCTTCTTTCATCATGGAATGTCATAATAACCCTTCTTTCCGCTTAAGTGTTCCCTAACAAATGATATCTAAAATAACATTTGTTAAAAACAGATTAAATGAAAAAAATAACAGAGTCAATACTAGAGACGCGCTCTTTCCCAAAATGAAAAAAGCCGCACATGAAGCGGCGGCTTTAAAAGATGTTTTTATTCATTTGTTTGATGGCTGCTTTTTCAAGTCTTGAGACTTGTGCTTGAGAAATCCCGATCTCTTCAGCGACTTCCATTTGCGTTTTTCCTTGGAAGAAGCGTTTGCGGAGAATCATTTTTTCTCGATCATTCAATCGGCGCATTCCCTCTTTTAAGGCCAATTCCTCTACCCATTGTGTGTCTTTGTTCCGATCATCACTAATTTGATCCATCACATAAATCGGATCTCCTCCGTCATTATAGATCGGTTCAAACAAAGAAACAGGATCTTGAATCGCATCTAGGGCAAAGACAATTTCCTCATGAGGCACTTCCAACACTTTGGCAATGTCTTCTGCCGTTGGCTCCTTGCTTGTCTCACTAATCAGCCTCTCACGAACCTGAAGCGCTTTGTAGGCAATATCTCTTAGTGAACGAGACACCCGAATTGGGTTGTTATCACGCAAGTATCGACGGATTTCTCCTATGATCATAGGGACCGCATAAGTTGAAAATCTGACATTGTGGCTTAAATCAAAATTATCAATTGATTTCATTAATCCGATACAGCCTACTTGGAAGAGATCATCCACATACTCGCCTCTGTTGTTAAAACGCTGAATCACACTTAAAACCAACCGCAAATTGCCATTGACTAGCTTTTCTCTTGCTGTATCGTCACCCTCATCTTGCAGCTGTCTGAACAATTTTCTCATCTCTTCGTTTTTCAGAACAGGCAGTTTGGAGGTGTCGACTCCGCAGATTTCCACTTTATTTCTGGACACTTTTTTCCCTCCCTACAGGAGCTGTTGTACAAAGTTCAGTATCTCCTTGGGATGGAAAAATATGCACGAGTGATGACGAGAATCATGAGAAAAGAAGTTGATTCCTTTGACAGCAAAGGGACAGAGCTTTTCAAAAAAATTTTTTAGACCATTTTGTTAAATTCTTTTTGTAATCGTTTAATAATTCTTTTTTCAAGTCTTGAAATATACGACTGGGAAATGCCTAGCATATCAGCGACATCTTTTTGGGTTTTTTCCTCACCGCCAACCAAGCCGAATCTGAGCTCCATGATCTGTTTTTCACGGTCATTTAATTGCTCCAGCGCTTTTTTCAAAAGTTTTTTATCTACATTTGCTTCAATATCCCGTGTGATAATATCATCATCTGTTCCAAGTACGTCTGATAAAAGCAGTTCATTTCCGTCCCAATCAATGTTGAGCGGCTCATCAAACGACACTTCTGAACGAATTTTATTATTTCGGCGCAAATACATCAAAATCTCATTTTCAATACATCTCGAAGCATATGTCGCAAGCTTGATCTTTTTTTCTGGGTTAAATGTATTGACTGCCTTAATTAGACCAATAGTTCCAATACTAATTAAATCCTCAATATTAATCCCTGTGTTTTCAAATTTTCTTGCGATGTAGACCACCAACCGCAAATTTCTTTCAATCAGGATAGCCCTTGCTGTTTGATCACCTTTTGGTAATTTGACAAGCAGTTCCTGCTCTTCATCCTTTGATAATGGCGGCGGCAGCGCCTCACTACCACCAATATAATAAATCTCATCACTCTTAAGACCTAGCTTCATGAGGAGTTTATACCAGTAGTAAGTGAGTTTAAATTTTAATTTTTTCATCTTCTTCTCCCTTCTAAATGTCAAGTTAATCTCGTAAGATAAAAGACATCACCAAAACTTAAGACACCCCTTGGATGATTTTTCCGTCTAACATATCTGGATGAATGATGGATTGAAATTCCTGATCTGCTGATAAACCGCTCAGACTCATGCCTACAAAACACTTGGCTGGCTGGATCATTTGCGTTTTTGAATATATGATGACCGTATCTGGTTTTAAGCATAGAAGAAACCCGTGATCATGACCGACCGCTCGATATGGAACAAGTCTTAAACGATCAAGAAGCGGAAATTGATCATCGAGCTTTTGCATCACTTCAACAGGATGAGACTGCTTCATAAGCTCTATAAATGGCTCTCCGCAAATGGACATGAGTTGATCTGCTTGAACGATCATCACAGGTGTTTTCGTCATAGGATCATACAGCTGATTGCCAGAATCGACGAGTCCCTTTAAGCGGATGGTCTCTCCTTGAATGTGTATCTCCGCAAGGACTTGTTCATCAAACTGTCTTTTTTTCGCACCGACCTCTCCTAATCGTTTCTTTGAAAACAGCCAAATCGCAGGAAAGCCGGTTAAAACGAAAAGCCAGCTAATGGGATCACCAAAGCCATCATTTTGTGAAATCAGCAACCCGTCTTGAATAACAGTATTGGTTTGTAAAAACGAATGAACCCCGATCATGCCTCCTCCCATCAAAAATGTGACAAAGTAAAAAGCAAACAGGTTTTGAAAAAAGAATCGAAATCTTTGAAATCCAAAAGTTGCAAGCACGATCAAGACAGAAAAAAGCAGTTTGCCTAGAGGGTGTGACACAAACATTGCAAATGGTGTAAAGAGCAAGAGAACAATGCTCGATCCAATCAGAGCTCCTAACATATATCGCCGTTTTTTTACTTGTCGTTTGAGAATAAATGCAGTGAGTAAGAGAAGCAATAGATCAAAACAAAAGTTTAACAGCCAAATCACATCTAAATAAATGACCACCTTCTGCTCCTTTCATCTGAAACAAAGAATCAAAAGCAGTACTTGCACTTGTTTGTACCAGTATAAAACAGCCAAGAGATGGAAGTCTGTCAATTCTTGTTGGGGATGATAGAGAACTTTTGGTGGATTGTTATTGTTTTTGTCGAGGAATGAGAGCGCAAAGCAAGAGAGTGTGCTTCCGGACAAGCTTACAAATAATCATTCGAAACGAAAAAGACACGCTCCAAGGAGTCGTGCCTTTTTTAAGGATTATTTTACATTGATATTTAATGTGCCTGGGGCTTTTTGTCGTGTGACATTTCCATAATCATCCCGCACAATCACTTCAATGACTGCACCTTTTGCTTTGGCGGTAGAAGTAGCTGTCCAGTAACCTTCATATGTTCCCTTGGCTACCTCGCGAAGCGGAAGTTCTGTTGTATTTTGCAGCTTTGATCTCGCGTTTGTCAGCGGCATGTGAATGACAAACGTTGCGTCTAGCTTTTCTCTGCTGTTAAATGAAATTTTAACAGACTCACCTGATGATAGATTGACATTCTCTGCTGGTGTCAGCTTAGAAATCTCAGGCGCTTCGTATTGAACATCGATATCGACTTTTTTAGTCGTTTTGTTTCCTGCTGCATCTTTTGCTGTTACTTTGATCGTATTTTTCCCGTTTTCAAGCAGGATTCTTGCAGAATATTTCCCATCTTTTATTGCTGCTCTTTTTCCATTCACAGTGACTTGATCAAGATGATCATCCGTTACCTTTCCTTCTACAGTGAGTGATTCTTTGTTAGACTTTTCCCCTTTTATTGGTGTATCTATCGTTAACAATGGGGCTGTTTGATCAATGATCACCTTGACTGATTTGGATTTTTTCGTTGCGCCTTTATCCGTAACAGTAGCAGCCGTGAATACATGCTCTCCGCTTGACACTGTAATCTTCTCTTTGAAAGCACCCGACTGATCTGCTTTCACTTTGGCAATCTCTTTATCGTTTTGATAGATCGCTACATCAAGCCCTGGAGAGGCTTTACCTTCAATCTCCAGTTCATCTTTGTTCGTTATCGTTCCAGCCTTTGGAGATGTTATTTCTGGCACATCTGCTTCATATTGAACAAGCGCACGAATCATATAATTTCCCTCTTCTTTTGGAGAAGGAGAAAAGGCACCGCTTGTCAGCTGCCAGCTTCTTTCAGCATTTGGTCCATCTTCATCTGTTGCAAGGCCTGGAGATTCCGTATTTTTTTTCGTTTGAATATAGACAAGATAGAAATCTCCATCCACCGTAATGGCTTGATCTTCTAAATCTACTTTTGTCCATTCACCATTACGCAGCGCATTCGCTTTAAAAGGTCCCGCAATTTTCTCACCTGGAGCGCCGTCCTTCCCAGAAGCATCATACACTTCAACCGCAAATTCATTCCCGCCAGGGGCTGGCCACTCTGTTGTCCAGAAACGGAAAAGTCCCCCTGTGACCTGTGCTTGTTTCTTCCCTTTTTCTAATGAAAATTTCACCGCCCAGCCATTACCAGGATCATAGAATGCCCGTGCATTTTCGGGTGTTCCGTCATCGTAGCCAATTTCGCCAGCAAAACCGATGAAAGGTTCCAGCTTGATTGCTTTTTCAAGCGGCTTTTCTGTCACATCGGCTGTAAACGAATATCCTTTAAACCCTTTCGCAAATACTTTGACTGTATACACACCGCTCAATGCCTCTAGAGAAAACTCGCCAGATTCATCTGTTTTCACCGGCTCAATTTTCGCATCCTCTACAAGGTAAACCGTAGCATCTCTTACTTTTTCACCCGTTGTTTCATTGACAATTGTGCCAGATATCGTTCGTTTTTCTAGTGGCTGTAACGAGAAATTTGCCTCTGCCTGATCATTTGCAGAAATATTGACTTTTTGTGTGAGTGATTCAAAGCCATATGCTTCAGCTTTCACTGTAAATTCCCCTGCACCATGAGAAAGCTGATATCTCCCTGTCGCTTCATCTGTGTACGTGGACTTGCCGCTTTCAAGAACACTGATTTCTGCCTTCATCGGAAGAGCTTTGATAGATGGGGCATCTAAGCTTTTTTCCTTTTTCATCTGGACATGTTTTTCTTTTATTTTAGCAGGCTTTGCGCTTTTCGGATCGACGGGTTTCTTCTGCTCCTGTGCTGACTTTTCTTTTTTGATGACGCCAAGCTGTTTCTTTGCCTTTTGAGGCAAGGCTTGATCTGTTATTTTCACATCATCTAAATAAAAACCGTCTTTTGTCACACTGCCATCCGTTCTTAGCTGAAAAATAACTCTCACGTTCTGACCTTTGTAAGCAGATAAATCTACTTCTCCTTTTGTCCATCCACTTGTTTTGCCTGTGTAGGCTGCCACTTGGACAGCATCTTCCCCCTCAGGCTGCACATGAATATGCACATAGTCATAATTTGCTTCAAGGTCATGCCAGTATTGATATTGTAAAAAGGCGGAGCCTGACTCAGGTACAGCAATTATCGGCATAGATAAATGAGCATCTGTTTGATTTTCATAAGGACTGTCTAGGTTTGTAGCGTAGACATGATCTCCAGTAAAGGCCTGTTTCGGACCTGTGGTCGGCTTCCCCCACTGCCAAGGATCTTTTGTTCCACCACTGAACCATCCACTTGGCCAAGCTTCAAAGTCTTGCGAGTAGCCAGTCGTGATGGATGTTTTAATCGGAAGCGTATACGGTTCTGATGCAGCTTCATTTTCTCCAAAATCTTTCACAATCCATCGGTACGTGACGTTTTCTCCCTCAAGTTCTGGGAGCTGAACAACATATGTCCCTTTTAAATGATTTCCATCCGTTCGTTTTGCTTGCAGCGTCTCCCTTTTCTCTTGATCCACTTGATAGCTCAAGGAGACATTTGTCACAGCTACTTCATCTTCTGCTGTAATACTTAGAGGTGTTGGCGTAGAGGCAAAAATTTCATTCGGTTCTTTATGAGAAAAAACAGGTGGTTCTGTATCTTCTCCTTCTTTTGTTACCTGTCCTTCAATCTTGCCAATTCCATCTGTTAATGCTGTGATGGCTTCTTTTGCATCAACTAATCCTGCCCCATAGCCATTGTTAGGAGATTCCGGGAATTGCTGATCTGTCAGCGGTTTTGCAGTATCAATGAGAATTTCTTCGATCTCTTCAACAGACAGATCTGACTGTACTTGGCGCAGAAGAGCCACAACAGCTGAAACATGCGGACCTGCCATCGAGGTCCCATTCCAGCCATCTTCATACCCTTTCCCAGGAATAGAAGAACGAATATTTACCCCTGGGGCCGCAATATCTGGTTTCATGACCCCATATGGAGAGGGACCTTGCAAAGAGAAAGAACCCAGTTTATTGTTTTGATCTGTTGCACCCGTCGCAAAGGCTTCGGGATAGTTCGCAGGATTTGCAATAGATCCCTCACCGCCAGGGTTAAATAAATCCGTATTACCAGCTGAAAACTCTGGGAAGATGTCCGCTGCTCTCCAAGCATTGACCACATCTTTATACCAATCATCAAGACCAGGCCCACCGCCCCAAGAATTATTGACCACATCTGGCGCCTTTTCTGGATGAGGGGTTCCGTTTTCATCTTTTGGAGCTAAAATCCATTCACCTGCGTCAAGCAGATCAGCATCTGATCCACCATCTTCTGAGAAAGCTTTCACCGCGATCCATTTTGCACCTGGTGCGACTCCAATTTGATTCTCTCCATTTGGCTCAGAGCCAACCATCGTTCCCGTTACATGTGTACCATGCTCTAAATCATCGTATGGCGCTTTAGAACCTGTCGTTGCATCGTACCAATTGAATTCATGAGAAGGTTCATTCGGACGTGCAGGATCAAATCCGCGGTATTTTTCTTTTAATGCAGGATGATCCCATTCCACACCTGTATCAATACTTGCCACAACGGTACCAGTTCCGTCATAGCCTAAAGCCCACGCTTCTGGGGCATGAACTTGAGAAATATTCCACTCGATTCCTTCTGCTGCTTTGATTTGTTTGTTTTTCTTCGAAGTCTTCAAATCAACAGGACGATGGATTTGACGGATTTCATTTGGCAGCACTTGATCTACTTCTGGGAAGGAAGCCACCTTTTCCATGACTTCTTTCGTTCCCGTCACAGCGAGACCATTCACAATATAGTACGAATGAATATCCTTCACTTGCTTTTTCTTTTGGGCTTTTTGTAAATAAGCAAGCAGCGCTTCCTGCGTCTCTTCAGACGTCGCTCTTAGTTCTGATACGACAGCTGATCTTTTTGTGTACTGCGTTTTAGCTGCTGTTAACTTTTGTTTTTTGGCTTTTGACACAGCATCCTTCGCCACTTTTTTGACATTGGTTTGTTCCTTCATTTTGACTAAAAAGGTCACCGTGTCTTCTTGTTGAAACTGTTTCATTAATCTAGATGAGATCTTTGCTTTTGTTTTCTTGGAGGAAACAGCTTCCTCTTGATATGAGGTAGAAGTCGATTTTGCTTGAACCATCCCAAAGCTTGTCATCGTTAAAGTACCAATCACCAAAAGACTCATCAAACGATAGCCGGCGGTTTTGCGAAACTTCACTTTCAATCAAATCCCTCCTCCTCAAATGGTCAAACAGTATATGGGTTTAACTCCTCCCTTTCCTTAGTTCATGACAAGATTCATGGTGTTCTATTTAATGTAGTCAAATAAAGTTCATCATTTTGTCGCTTTTTGTAATAGGATTTAAAAATGATTCTTTTTACTTAATCACTCTAAGTCGAAATACATATGTTGGATAAAGTAATCCAGACACATTTAAGACTTTTTGATTAGTAGTGATGCGGGTTTCTTTATATATTGAACATGAAAAAATCCCCTTCCGGTGGAAGGGGATGAGTGATACTCGATTAGCGTTTATTACGGTTGCGCAAGAACGTTGGGATATCCAGCGTATCATCACTTGATTGTGTATTTTGTCTCGGCTGAGATGATGACTGCTGATGTTCCTCACGTTTTACTTCACGTTTTTGAGGAATGGATTGATTTTGCTTTAATCCTTGCCCTAATGGATTTCTTTGTGGTTTTGACACCTCTGGCTCTTGCTCAATAAATCCAGTTGCGATCACGGTTACCACAATTTCATCCTTCAAGTTATCATTAATGACAGAACCGAAAATCATGTTTACATCTTCATCAGATGCAGAAGCCACAATGTCCGCTGCTTCTTGTACCTCATAAAGACTTAGGTTCGTACCACCAGTAATATTCATGATGACACCTTGTGCACCGTCGATTGCCGTTTCTAGAAGTGGTGAAGAAATAGCTTTCTTCGCAGCTTCAGCGGCACGATTTTCACCAGTCGCAACACCGATACCCATAAGAGCAGAACCTTTATTGGACATGATCGTTTTCACGTCAGCAAAGTCAAGGTTGATTAAACCTGGTGTAGCAATAAGATCTGAGATCCCTTGAACACCTTGTCGTAGTACGTTATCTGCTGCACGGAATGCTTCAAGCATTGGCGTGTTTTTATCAACAATTTCAAGCAAGCGATCGTTTGGAATCACAATTAAAGTGTCAACTGCTTCTTTCATAGAAGCAATTCCTTCGACTGCTTGAAGCTGACGCTTTCTTCCTTCAAATGTGAAAGGACGAGTCACGACTCCAACTGTCAATGCACCAGAATCTTTTGCGATTTTTGCAATGACAGGTGCAGCACCCGTACCAGTTCCACCGCCCATACCAGCAGTAACAAAGACCATGTCTGCGCCTTTTAATACTTCTTCAATCTGTTCTTTGCTTTCCTCAGCAGCTTTTTTACCGACTTCAGGATTCGCACCTGCTCCAAGTCCTCTTGTCAGCTTAGCACCGATTTGCATTTTCGTTTCTGCTTTTGATAGATTTAACGCCTGTGCATCTGTGTTGACTGCAATGAAATCGACACCTTGTACGTCATTTTCGATCATTCGGTTGACAGCGTTATTTCCGCCTCCACCTACTCCGATTACTTTAATTGATGCTAGGCCGTCTATATTTGTTTCAAACTCCAACATGCTGAATCCTCCTAATCCGTCGAAAATCTAATTCTATTCCCAGAACATATTAAATAGTTTTTTCATTTTGCCCGGTTTTTTATTTGTCTCTTCTTGTGCTTTTTGTTTTACTTTCGGTCTTGGCTGCGCTTCTTTCACTTGTGGTGCAGAAGAAACCGGCTCCATGGATGCGCCTACTTCATGAAACGCCTCATCCGGCATTTGGAATCCAACTTGTCTGCCCTGAATCTTTGCATTGCGATAAGCAAAGTGGATCAGACCCACTCCTGTCATATACTGAGGTTCTCTCACCCCAATATAATTCGGACTTGCAATTCTAACATTGTTTTGCAAGACCGTTTGTGCAAGAGAAAGGATACCTGGTATAGCTGCCTGTCCACCTGTTAGAACGAATCCGCCAGGCAAATCATGGACACCCATATTTCTTAATTCCTCTGCTACAAAGAGCAAGATTTCTTCCAGCCGAGCCTCGATGATATTAGCCGCCTCAAGCTGTGTATACGTCTGTTTCTGATCGGTACCGATGACAGAAACTTCAAATGTTTCTTCAGACGATGCCTCATCATAAAACGCATGTCCAAATTGTTTTTTGATTCGTTCAGCTTCTTCAGTAGAAGTTCTAAGTCCTATAGACAAATCTTTTGTAATGTTCTCTCCGCCCAAAGGGATACTGTGAGTAGAATAGAGATGCCCGTTTTCAAATACGGAAATCGTTGTAGATCCGCCGCCAATATCGACGAGAGCTACCCCTAGATTTTTTTCATCTTTCGATAATGCTGCTGAGCCCGATGCGAGCGGCTGCAAGCAAATATCCATAATTTCAATTCCAGCTCTTTCTACACATCGGAGCCAGTTATGTAGAATCGTTTTAGAACCTGTAATTAACGATCCATCCACCTCTAGCCGAACACCAAGCATTTTTTTCGGATCAGTGATCTCATCTCTTCCGTCGACGATAAATTGTCTCGGGATGACGTCTACGACGAGATGTTCTTGAGGAATAGATACTACCTGTGCAGCATCTAAGACACGTCTCACATCTTCAGCATGTATTTCTTTGTTTTCACTAGATACTGCGACCACGCCGCTCGTATTCTGAATATGAATGTGGTTTCCGTTAATTCCGACAATCGCCTTTTGTAAAGGAAAACCTACCATTCTCTCAGCCTGTTCAAATGCTTGTCTAATAGAATGAACTGTCTCATCTATATCAACAATCGATCCTTTTTTTAACCCTTCTGAAGGGACATTTCCAACACCTATAATGTTAAGCGAATCATCCGCCATTTCTCCGACGATGACTTTTATATTGGATGTACCGATGTCAAGGCTGACGTAAATTTCATTGTTGTTCATTCTATGGCACCTCCTCACATATCAATACTTTCTATTCTATTATTTGCTGAACAACAATACAATGAATGTGTTTTTACAAGTGTGTAACAAAACTTAAAAAATCAACATTTTTTATTAGGATTACTGAAAATATTCGTTACATCATATGTATATCCTTTTTTATGACTCACTTTTTTTCTTTTTTTCTCTAGAAATTGTCCATTTTGTTAGTAGAATTCTTCGAATAACTGCTATATTTTGAAACAATCTAACGCCGAAAGCAAACATTCCGACTAAATACAAGTCTACACCAAGATGGACGCCCAGAAAAGCTAAACTTATTGCAAGTATAATATTAAAGAAAAAGCCTGATACAAACACTAGTTCATCGTATGCCCCTTGCAGATGTGCCCTGATTCCACCAATCAATGTATCAAGCGCAGCAAGTACAGCGAGGGAAAGATAATTAGAATACTCATTCGGTATCGTAAAATTTGTTAAGAAACCGATCGCAACTCCTATGATTAAGCCAAGTACAGGAAGCCACATTAAGATTTTCCCTCCTTTACATCGTCAAGAGGCTTCAACTCGTTTAACTGAATTGCACCGTCATATGCTTTTAATTGAATTTGCTGCTTCGGCTGGCTAATACTTAAGCCGAAATTTTCCTGAGCAAACAAATCACCAATATCTGATACATTTAAACGGCTGTATAATTTGTCGGCCTGGTCGCTGATCATTTTGATGGTCACTTCATCACCATCTAAGCTGTAGCCATCCATTTTCGTCGTGCCATTAATATCTCGAATCACACTTGTATTAATCACACGGTGGTCATTAATGGAAATATGTTTTGCCCCATACATATTGGCTTCGTTGATTAGCTTTTTCAGAAGATCAGGCGGGATATTTTTCACTTCTTCTCCGGTCAGATCCTTGGAGAAGAGCTGAGAGATGTCAACTTCAATTCCCTCCCCTGTCACTTCTGTAAAACCAGCCTTTTCTTTTAAATCTTTTAATGTTTTAGTTAGTTGAGCTTCTTTTGATTGATCTCCTTGATGACCATACTTTTTCAGCATTTCATCGTATTTATCAATTTCTTTTAGTAAATCCAATTCTTTACTTTTAGATGCAGATAAATCCTCTCTTAGCTCCCACACATCGCGAGTATCACGAACTTTGGGCTTTTGCAATGAATTAAATTGGATGGAGACCATGATGCCGAATATCACCATTAAGGCTGTCAAACTAAGTAAAGGCTTCTTTTTCCTCAACACCACTCACCTTTTCACTTTTAATCTTTGTGTTTTAAAAGAGGATTCATACGAATATCCTTTTTTTCAATCGTCATCGAAATGTGATCACTTGTCAGCTGATCGACCACTCCTCCTGCAATATTTAATGCAGGTATTAACACAGCCGGATCACCAATAGCAGAAATAACAAATGGCGCTGGATGCTGAACACCGTCAACTGTGACAACTGGGCCGTTACAATGTATGTATGATTGGTGTGTAATTCTTTGTCCATTAATAGATACGGCAGAGGCCCCTGATATAAACAGTTCGTTTATCACATGAAAAATGTGGCTCTCATGAACAATGTAATTATTGACATTTTGTCCACTCGGGATATAAGATGCATCTTCAAGGGATACTTTTACCCCTTTTCCTTTTACACCGATCTCTCCTGTAAACATCCTGTATTTCTCAACATCTTCCAATACATTAAAATACTGCTCTTTTTCATTTTTCAAATTGGACTCAGTGGCTTGAACCTGTGATTGAAGACTGTATAATTCTTTTTCAAGTTTCTGATTCGCCTTTTCTTGCTTTGTCAGCTGACTTTTCAAGGAGTATTCTTTTTTCCATTGCTCTGTTCGAATGACATCTGCCTGATGCTGCTTAGTATATTGGTATGAAAAAGAAATCAGAAAACCAAGAACAAGCATGACAATTGAGAATATAACTGTTTTGCCTCTCAACGTTCATCTTCCTTTTTCTTAGATTTAAACGCTTCAAAATACGTCGCGACTTCCATATGGATTGTGCCTTTTTCAGATGGCGAAAGTTCTTTTACAATGGCAGGATAGGTTTTCATTTTATCAGCGAATGTTTTAATTGATGCAATCACGGTGTTCCCGTCATTCATATAAAATTTAACGAGCCACTGGTTTGAGCTTGTTGGCACATAATATATTTCTGAGATGAGTTCCTGAATAGAGGCTGGCAGCTGATTTAAAGATCTAACCGTTTGCTTCAGCTTCTCTTTATTGTCCCAATCAACAAAAATAGGTCCTGCATGACTTGGTGTGACTTCTTCTGGTAATGCTGTCCCATTTTCAAGAAGCTCATAGTATAAATTTCCTTTTTGAAGATACGCTATATTGGCATATTCCTTGACAGCAATACTAACCTTATTTGGAAAATGTTTTTTGATACTGACACTTTTAATCAGTTTGTTTTGTTTAATATGATCTGCTGTTAAATCTTTATTTAAATTCCAAAACTCCGTTTCGCCTTCTTTAATCTGGGAAAGTTTCACAAGCTGTTTTGTAGGGACATGCTCATTACCCGTAATAGTTAAAGAAGAAATTTTACTGATTGGTGTCTGCAAATAAATAATGATTAAAACCATGATAAAAAACAGTAGAATAAAAGAGATTAGTCTCCGATTTGCTTTCTGCTTCCTTTGTTCTTTAATTTTAGGAATTCGTTCTTCTATATTGACGATCTTTTCATTTTCATGATCAGGCCGCATATATATTCTTCACCCCATTCAAAGCTGCTTGTCCACACCTTTGGGTCATCTTTTGATGAGAAAACAAACGGCATTTTTCATGCCGTTTGTTTTCCTGTGATGCCATCATTCATAAAACTTGCTTTTAATTTGCTTCACCGATAATTTCTACTTCTGTATGCATTTCTACATTGTAGTCATCTTTAATTTTCTTTTGGATGTACTGGATTAAGTCCAGCACGTCTTGAGCAGTAGCCCCGCCAGCGTTCACAATAAAGTTGCCATGCATATCAGAGATTCTTGCTCCGCCAATTTGGTACCCTTTTAAATTCGCTTTTTCTACAAGCTGTCCTGCATATTCAGGCAGCGGATTTCGAAAAATACTTCCGGCACATGGTCGATTATAAGGCTGTGTTTCCTTGCGATAGTCTTTATTTTGCTGCATTTTCTTTGTGATTTTCTCGCGATCATCCTGTTTGAGCTTAAACACGGCCTCGAGAACAATGCCTGGTCGTTCCTTTTGAAGGACAGACGTTCTATAGCTAAAGTTCATCTGCTCATTTGTTAGCCACTCGATGCTTCCATCTTCAAATAAGATTCTCGCTTTCACAAGAATCTTACTGATATCAGATCCGTGCGCACCTGCGTTCATATAAACAGCGCCGCCAATAGACCCTGGGATACCAGCTGCAAATTCCAACCCTGAAAGACCCTGCTTACTAAGAGACGTTGCAAGCCTTACAACAGAATAGCCGCCGCCAACTGTAATTTCTTCATCATTTACAGTTAAGTGATCAAGTCCAGCGCCTAACTTCAGGACGACGCCACGTATTCCTTTATCAAGTACGAGTAAATTTGACCCTCTTCCAATAACCGTCCAGTCCGCGTGGTGTTTTTTTATCTGATCCATGATCGTTTTAACTGAATCGATATCTTTAGGAATGATCAATAGATCTGCCGGCCCGCCTATTTTCATTGTCGTATGATTTGCAAGCGGCTCATTTTCAAGCACTTTACCGACTTGCGCTTCTAATAATTCATTCTTCAAGTTCTCCATATTACCCTCCGCCTTACCTAATATCATTCCATCATGTAGTCGTAATTTCTTTTAATACATTATATAAACGTCCAGCCGCATCTGGTACTCCAAGTTCTTTTGTTAAACGGCTCATTTCGTTTAATTTTTCTTCATTACCAGCAATTTCATCAATGGCATGAAGGAGGCTTTCTCCAGAAAGCTCTGATTCTCTTAAAACGATTGCAGCGTCATGCTTTTCTAGTGATCTTGCATTGATTTCCTGGTGATTTGCCGTCACGTATGGGCTTGGAATAAAAATAGTTGGAATTCCAAGGGCTGTTACTTCAGCAATCGTTGTGGCACCGGCTCTTGCAACAATCACATCAATCGATTTCAAGTACTCCGGCATTTGATGCAAGAAAGGCTTTGTGATCATATTAGGTGCTGCACCTTTTTCCTTTAGTTCGTTCAGCACTTTTTCATAATGAACCTCACCCGTGATATATAAAAGCTGATAGTTCTTAGCCTTTAATGCATCTTGCATGTCAATAACTGCTCTATTAATCGGCGCAGCCCCCCGGCTCCCGCCAAAAATAAGAACCGTTTTTTTCGTTTCATCCAGTCTAAACTCCTTCAGAGATTTCCCCTCTTTTATAGAGACGACTTCAGAGGCTCTAGGGTTTCCCGTAAATACAACCTTTTCAGAAGGAAAATGTGCCTTTGCTTCTTCAAAGCAGATGGCTACCTTATCAACATATCTTGCTAGAAACTTATTTGTGATACCAGGCAGGCTGTTCTGTTCGTGAATAATGGTCGGGATTTTCAGCTTAGAAGCTGCATAAACGACAGGGCCACACACATAACCACCTGTTCCAATGACCGCATCTGGCTTAAATTCCTTTAAGTAAGATTTGCTTTTTTGAACGCCTTTTAGAAATCTCATCACCGTTTTTACGTTATCAAAGGAAAGCTTTCTTTTAAAACCTGAAATTTCTATGGACTTGAAAGGGATATTTTCTCTTTCTACAATTTTCTTTTCAAGTCCATTTTCAGTACCAATATATAAAAATTCTACATCAGGATGCAGTCTTTTCACTTCTTTAATAAAAGCTAAGGCTGGATAAATATGTCCGCCTGTTCCGCCTCCACTGATTACTATACGCATTATACCATTTCCCCTCAATTTTTTTCTGCTCTGAACAAAGTATAAACCCTGTTTTAAACAACAGGGCTCCGTTAAAACCTGTAAAGAAGAGTCGAAAAACATGTTTCCAATACAAAATCTGTCATTTCTACTCTTCAAATCATTTTTTTGTACTTTTGCAAAATAAATGTCATCATGGTTTCATGAACTAGTAGCATTAATATCTAGCGTACCTGCTTACATTCAAAAGTACGCCAATTGCCATCAGCATTAATGTCAGTGATGAGCCGCCATAACTTAGGAATGGGAGCGTGATACCTGTCACAGGGATAAGTCCAGTAACAACTGCGATATTAATCATCACTTGAATGGCAACCATTGAAATAATACCAACTGCTAGGAAACTTCCATATAAGTCTGGGGCTCCAAGTGCTATTCGTATGCCTCTCCATAATAGAACACTAAAGAGCAGCAAAATGAGTGATCCTCCTATAAAGCCAAGCTCTTCAGACAATATTGCAAAGATGAAGTCTGTTTGAGGCTCAGGTAAATAAAAGAATTTTTGTCTACTTTGACCGAGACCCATTCCGAACAGACCGCCTGGACCAACAGCGTATAAGGATTGAATAATTTGAAACCCACTGCCTAGTGGATCTTCCCAAGGATTTAAGTACGATGTAATTCGTTTTATGCGGTAGGGCGCTGATAAGACTAGTGCAGCAAATCCGCTGAGCCCTAAAAGACCGAGAAATATAAAGTGAGCAATTCTCGCACCTGAAACAAATATCATAATAATACAGGTTCCAACCATTACCGTCCCTGTTCCCAAATCTGGCTGCAGCATGATGATGGCAAATGCAGAAAACACAATGCCTAATGCTGGTGCGAAACCTTTACGAAAGGATGTGATATTTTTTTGTTTTTCAGATAAGAATTTTGCAAGAAACGCAATCATCGCAAGCTTCATAAATTCAGAGGGCTGAATACTAAACGCACCGACACCGATCCAGCTTCTTGATCCATTTCTCTCCATACCGATACCAGGAATAAGTACAAGCAGCAAAAGGAGAAAACAAACAGCAATCAATATCTTTGACCAAGTCCGCCACGTCCAATAATCGACTCGCATTATGAAAAACATCGCGATAACTCCGATTCCGGCAAACAAAAGCTGTCTTTTTGCAAAATAAAACGAATCATCAAATTTATACGATGCCCACACAGCACTAGCGCTGTACACCATAATTAAACCAATCGTCAATAAAAGTAACGTAATGACAACAAGCAAAAAGTCCGGAGAAGTTTTCTTATTCGTCAAGAGACCGACACCCCAAGCATAATTTCATTTGGGCTGTCAGTCATACGAGAGACAAGCCCTTATTTAAGCATATGCACGGCGTTTACAAACATGTCTCCACGTTCTTCAAATGTTTTATGTTGATCCCAGCTTGCACAAGCCGGGGATAATAAAATCACGTCTTCTTCTTCAGAAATGTTAAACGCCGCAGGTACTGCTTGTTCAACATTATCGACATGTTTTACGTGATGTATTCCCAGTTCTTCACCAAGCTTCACAAACTTAGGTGCCGTCTCACCAAATGTGATAATTCCTTTTACATTTTTCATAAAAGGTTTCAATTCATCAAATTCATTGCCGCGATCAAGCCCGCCAGCTAGTAAAATGGTCGGCTGATTAAAAGCTGACAATGCTTTACTTGTTGCCAGTATATTGGTGGCTTTACTGTCGTTATAGAATTTTCTGCTTTGAATTGTATCTACAAACTGCAGACGATGCTTCACTCCACTAAATGTCGTGAGAACGTGTGCGATTGCTTCATTTGAACAGCCTGCATTTTTCACGACACAAATAGCTGCCAAAATATTTTCTTGGTTATGCTCACCAGGAAGAACAACATCCTTTAAATCGATGATATGTTCATTCATGTAGTAGATCGCACCATTTTTAATATACGCACCATGTTCTACTTGCTCTTTCACTGAGAAAAACACTTTTTTTGCTTTTGAAGCTTCAGCCAGTTTTACGACTGATGGATCATCGAGGTTAATAACAGCTATGTCATCTTCAAGTTGATGTGCGTATACTTTCTGCTTTGCTTTTTCATATTCATCACGAGTGTGGTGATAGTCTAAATGTGCATCAAAAATATTTAATATTAAGCTGATTTTAGGTCTGAAATCAACTGTTCCCATTAACTGAAAAGAAGAGAGTTCAGTTACGATCCACTCATCGCCAGCTGCTTTTGCAGCGACTTCGCTGGCAACCGTGCCAATATTACCTGCCACTAAAGTTTTTTGACTGTCTTGTTTCAACATTTCATAAATCAAAGTCGTGGTAGTGGTTTTTCCATTTGATCCAGTGATCCCAATAAAAGGAGCTGAGGTTAAATGATAAGCTAATTCTATTTCCGTCCAAACTGGAATTCCGCAGCGAAGCGCTTCTTGAACCATCACATTTTCATATGGAATTCCTGGATTTTTAATTAAAATCGTAATTTCTTTATCTTCGAACATACGAAGAGGATGGCTGCCGCAAATGACATCAATCCCCTTTTCAGAAAGAAGCTGAGCAGGTTCATTTTCTTCAAACGGCTTTTGGTCATTTACTGTGACATTTACTCCATGCTCATGAAGAATTGAAGCTGCCGCATATCCGCTTTTTGCAAGACCTAATACTAGTACATGTTCGTTTTTTAACATTTGCATCTTATTCAATTATAACCACACCTCGATGTAAATTCCTAAAACAGCAAGTAATAAACCAGCTGTCCAGAAGGTGACAACTACTCTCCACTCAGACCAGCCAACTAACTCATAGTGGTGGTGAAGCGGACTCATCTTAAAGATTCTTTTTCCAGTTGTTTTAAAGGAGATCACTTGAAGAATAACGGATAACGTTTCGACAACAAATACTCCTCCAATAATGACAAGTAAAATTTCAAGCTTTGTTAAAATCGCAATTGCTACAATCGCTCCGCCTAAAGCAAGCGACCCTGTATCACCCATAAATACTTTTGCAGGATGCGCGTTAAACACAAGAAACCCAAGAACGGCTCCAGCAACAGCTACTGAAAAGATCGCTACATCGTACTGTGATTGATTCCAAGCCAATATAGCAAAGGCTCCAAAGGCAATAGCCGCGGTTCCAGATAATAGACCATCCAGTCCATCCGTTAAGTTCACGGCATTAGAACCTCCGACAAGCATGAAAACGACAAGGATAAAGTAAGCCCATCCTAAATCGAAGCTCACATCTGTTCCTGGAATGCGAATCGTCGTTGCAAACTGATAATAATGGAAGACTGCATAAAAAATCACTGCGATCACAATTTGACCAATTAATTTCTGTTTCGATGTTAAACCTAAGTTTCGTTTCATCGCTACTTTAATATAATCATCTAAAAACCCTAATAGACCGTAGCCAAGCGTGACAAATAACAATAAAAACATTTCTGGACTAATGTCAGAAAATTTGTTGATCATCACAATCGTTGTAATGGTAATAGAAAAGATAATCATAATTCCGCCCATTGTCGGAGTACCTGATTTCTTTTGGTGAGACTGTGGTCCTTCTTCTCTAATACTTTGACCAAATTTAAGCCTTCTTAAAAACGGAATAAAAATCGGGGATAAAAGAACACTGATTAAAAATCCCATTATGATTGTAAACAATATCACCTGTTCAAGCATCGTTCTTTACTCCTTCCGAATTTCCAAAGCCGTTTTCCATCAGAAAATCACATTCATTATTAAGGTATTCATTCGCGTTCTTCGTATGTTGTTTTTGTACAAAATGCTTCATTTCATTACACTCTTTTCATCATTTTAAGATTTGTTTAGATCTAAAATAGCGTCCATAGCAACCTTTGCATCATCAAAATCGTAAACTTGATCGCCGACGATTTGATATGTCTCATGACCTTTACCCGCTATTAAGACTGTATCGCCTTTTTTCGCATTGGCAATTGCAAAAAAGATGGCTTGTTTGCGATTCACAAAACTATGATAATATGCGTCTGGAACCCCATTTTCCATATCCTTTAAAATAGCTGAAGGATCTTCGCTTCTTGGGTTGTCTGAAGTAAATACAGGTTCATCTGCATACTTCACTGCGATTTGGGCCATTTGAGGACGCTTTGTTTTATCACGGTCGCCGCCGCAGCCTATCACACAGAAAATTTTGCCCTCTGTTAATTCTCTACACGTTGTCAGGACATTTTCTAAGCTGTCAGGTGTATGGGCGTAATCGACGATAACAGGGAAATCTTGATCACAGTTCACAAGTTCAAATCGGCCTTTGACTCCCTCCAGCTCTTCAATAGCACTTACAATCGTTTCAAATGTTAAGCCAGATACGATCCCTACTGATACAGCTGCTAGGATGTTGTACACATTAAACTTACCGATGAGGGCAACTGTCACATTTTTTGTGCCAATTGGAGTGATCAAATCAAATTGAGTTCCCTTCGGTTTGATTTGAATATTCTTTGCCATCACATCTGCTTTTTGCTCTAAGCCATATGTCATGACTTCAGCAGCTGTCACTTTTTCATAATAACTCGAAGCGTCATCATCTGCATTTAAAATTGCATGCTTCGGCTTATCGTGATGAAAGGCACTGCCAAGCTGTGAGAATAGCAAGCTTTTCGCATGTTTATATTCTTCCATTGTGTTGTGGTAATCAAGATGGTCCTGCGAAAGGTTTGTGAAAACGGCAATATCATAATCACATCCATGTACCCTGCCAAGATGCAGTGCATGTGATGATACTTCCATAATGGCTGTGTCTACATCTTGGTCAAGCATCTGTTTAAAAGTTTTCTGAAGTGTGACACTTTCAGGTGTGGTGTTTTTCACATCGAGAATGTCATCATTCACCTTCATATACATCGTACCGATTAAGCCAGTTTTCTTTTCGGCTTTTCTCATCATTTGTTCAATCATGTGTGTTGTCGAAGTTTTTCCGTTTGTTCCTGTGATCCCGATGAGATTCAGCTTATGAGTTGGCTGCTCGTAAAACGCATCAGCTATTCTTGCAAGAGCTCTTTGAGAGTGTTTTACAATAATGACTGGTACATCTGATATGTTAAGAGGGTGTTCTGCTACAATCGCTGCAGCCCCGCTTTTCACCGCTTTTTCAGCATAATCGTGTCCATCTACTGTATAGCCTTTTATACAGACAAAAAGGCTTCCTTTTTTCACCTCTCTTGAATCCATTTCAATGGAAGTGATATCAGGATTTTCGTTTATTAGTTCGTTGTTTTCACTTTTAAAATATGTAAGGAGTTCTTGTAATTTCATTTCATATCAAACCTCTCAAATTCGTTCACGTGCATGTCTTGTGAAAAAAACACACAGTCTATATTTTATCGTAAAAAAAGGGATACATCCAGCGTATTCCTTAAGTTTCTCTTGGAAAAAACACACTTTAGGCTCTTTTTTTCAAACAGAACTTCTCTTTCAACAAAAAGAGGCAGCCGAATGAGTGCGGCTACCCTCTGTTCATTCTTTATTATTCATCGTTTAAGTATAATCTGATGGTGGAGCCTTCTTTGACTTTTGTCCCGGCAGCAGGCGATTGCTTCACCACTTTACTGCCAGTTCCAGAAGCATCGATCTTAAGGTTAATCAGTAAGGATTCAAGGTCTGAAACAGATCCCCCTACAAGATTCGGTACTTCAATGGTTTTTGTGTCCAGCCACTGGTACTTCTTTTCAATTTGTCCTTTTCTTTTTTTCACACCCATCTCAGGCAGGCTGTCCCGCATAATATGACCCACAATTGGTGCAGCAACTGTCCCGCCAAATTGAATAGTGCCTTTCGGATTATCTACAGCCACATATACAACGATACTCGGATCATCAGCAGGCGCAAACCCGATAAATGACACAATGTGGTTATTTTCCATGTACTTGCCGTCTTTTACCTTCTGTGCTGTCCCTGTTTTTCCGCCAACTCGATATCCTTCAACAAATGCATTTCGGCCAGTTCCTTGAGCGACTACACTTTCAAGCGCATATCTGATTTCTTTGGATGTTTCTGCTGAAATCACTTTCTTTTTGGCAATCGGTGATTGCTTTTTCACTACCTCTTTTGTGATTGGATCTATCCATTCTTTTGCAATGTAAGGCGTGTAAAGTGTTCCGCCATTTACCGCAGCTGCTACGGCAGCTACTTGCTGTATCGGCGTAACAGATACACCTTGACCAAAGGCAGTTGTCGCCTGCTCTACAGGGCCAACTCGGTCCAGCGGGAACAAAATGCCTCGCCCTTCCCCTTGAAGATCGATTCCTGTTTTTTGGCCAAACCCGAAATTTTTAATATAGGAAAATAATTTATCCTTTCCTAGACGATCGCCTAGTTCAACAAAACCGGGGTTACAGGAGTTTTGAACCACTTCTAAAAATGACTGTGATCCGTGGCCGCCTTTTTTCCAGCACCTAAGTCTTGCACCATCAACTGTCACAGAACCGCTGTCAAAAAAATGATCTCGTTTTAAATTGACTTTTTTCTCTTCTAGTGCTGCTGCAAGCGTAATAATTTTAAACGTCGAACCTGGCTCATATGTGCTCCACACCGGTAAATTTCGGTTAAACACTTTCGAGTCAACTGATTGATAATCCGCTGGATCAAAATCCGGTCTGCTCGACATCCCAAGCACTTCACCGTTCTTCGGGTTCATCGCAATTGCAATCATCCCATCTGGGTTATATTTTGCCTGCGCATTGTCTAATTCCCGTTCTATAATGGTTTGCACCTTCGCATCGACAGTTAACTTCATATCAAGACCATCTTTAGGCGGTGTATAATCATCTGCTTCATCTGGCATTTTCTGCCCTTTTGCATCGGAATAGAACTTGACAGAGCCTTTTTCACCTTTTAGGTCATCGTCATAATAGGCTTCCAGTCCAAGTAACCCTTGATTATCAATTCCGGCGAAGCCCAGCACATGAGAAAGAAAACTGCCAAACGGATAGTGTCTGATGCTGTCTTCCGCAACATAAACGCCATCTAGATCAAGCTCTCTGACTTCTTTTGCTTTTTCATGAGATACTTTTCTGCCTTCTGGAGAAATTCGTTCGATGGATGTTTTCTTTGTGACGTGCTTGTACGCTTTCTCTTCAGACATATTCAGTACTGCCGCCAGTTTTTTGCTTGTTTCTGCGGGATCTTTAATTTGCCGCGGGACGACCAATATAGATGGGGCACTTTTGTTCGTCGCAAGCTCTACCCCATTTCGGTCCAAAATATCTCCCCTTTCTGGTTCGAACGGGAGATTCCGGCTCCATGAATCTTTTGCTAAGCTTGTGAGCTTCTCGCCCATAATAAACTGTACATATCCTAATCTAGTATCTATGATGAAAAAAATGATCACCCCAAACAGCAGCACGAAAAGCAATCGTTTTCTCACTGTTACACTTGATACTCGCACGCCCGGTTCACTCCTTACATACATATGGCTTGTTTCCATCATATGCAGGCCCGTCCTTATGTAGAACGTCTCGTCTATCCCGCAGGCAAAAGAAAAAACCTAGCAAGTGGTTTGCTAGGTTTTGCAGTTAATTCGGGCTTTTAAATGTCACAGTGACGACTTTATCTGAAATCTCCGCTCCATTTTTCACACTTTGTTTGACAGCATATCCTTGTCCTTTTGTTTCGATATGCACACCGGAAATGGATGCATATTGAAGGACTTCCCGTCTCGACCAGCCTGTCATATCAGGCATTTTTATCGTTTTTCCTGCTGTTTTCAAGAAAACTTTCTGGCTTTCAGAGAATTCAGAGCCTGCACTTGGCCACTGTCGTTTAATGGAGAGACCGTCACCGATGACAACAGGCGTTAAGTTTTTGTTTTGGGCTTCTGTTTCCGCCTGCTTCACTTCTAAATCTAAGAATGAAGGCATTGTTTCTTGTTTCACTTTTTGTTCGCCTGATTTTTTATCGTCTGTTTTTGTTGGTGCAATATTTAAATATAGCAGACTATTTTTCATCACTGGGTTAAAGATTTGTGCAACTGGGGCAGAGCCAGTTTCTGTATCAGACAGCTGCGGCTGCTGTACAGCTACATAAACGAGCAGCTTCGGATCATCTTTTGGCGCCATTCCCATAAATGAAAAGACGTAATCGTTTCTTCCTTTGAGATAACCGCCGGCACCGCCAATTTGTCCTGTTCCTGTTTTCCCAGCAACATCAAATCCTTTGATTTGGTAAGGCTGGCCTGTTCCAATCTTCGAGGAAACCACCTCACCTAAAATGTCACGGACTTGCTTTGCTGTATCAGAGGAAATTGGTTTTCCAGCTACTGTTGGTTCGTGCTGTAAAATCGTTTTGTTTGTGTTCGGGTCTGTAATATGATCAATGACATATGGCTTCATCATCGTTCCGCCGTTTGCTATCGCTGTCGCTGCTTCGATTTGTTGAATCGGTGTAATGGCAGACGCTTGACCGTAAGCCGTCGATGCTTTGTCATATTCGTATCTGTAATTGATTTTACTAGACGCTTCGTTCGGTAAGTCAATACCTGTTTTGTCATAGAAATGGAACTTCTGCAAATATTGTTCGTAGCGCGTGAAGCCTAATTTTTCTTTTGCCAGCTTTGCAAAAGCTACGTTAGACGAACGGAGGACACCTTCATGAAAGTCAATTTTCCCCCAGCCATTTCCATTGTTGTGATCTCTTACAAGGCCGCCGCCTACTTTATAAGTACCAGATTGATATTTATCATTGCCTTGGTAGACTCCTTCTTGGATTGCCGCAGCAAGTGTAAAGATTTTCATCGTTGAACCTGGTTCAAACGCATATGAAATGACATCATTGTTATAATTCGTAATGTCTAATTCATTTAAATTAAAGCTTGGCCGCTGTCCCATCGCGAGCACCTTTCCCGTTTTTGGGTCAACGACTGTGGCAATGATTTTCTTCGGTTTATATTTTTTGGCAACCTGCGTCATACTTTCTTCAAGGAACGCTTGGATTTTTTGATCGATGGTCAACGTGACATTTTTTCCATCCTTCGGAGCGACAATGTCTTCTTTACTATTTGGAAGAGCCCATCCGCTTCTGTCACTGTTATATGTCACATAGCCGTCTTTTTCTTTTAAAAATTTGTTCAGCGCCTTCTCAAGTCCCATCGCGCCTGACATGTCCTTCGTTGCCTCATCTAATCTAGCATAACCGATCAGATTCGACGCAAACATGCCGTTTGGATAATATCGCTTCGTGTCTTTTTCAAATGCGATCCCTGGAAGCTTTAGCTTTTCAATTTTTTCCTTTGTTGAAAAACTGATGTCTTTCCCAGCTTTACCAAACTCCACTTGGAACGCATCTTTTGTATTCAGACGCTTTAAAATTTCGCTTTCGCTCATATCAATGACTTTTGACAGCTCTTTTGCTGTCTTTTCTTTGTCGACGACATGCATCGGGTGCTTTGGATCGACCGTCATTTTCTTGCTCATGATTGCAATGAGCTTATAGACAGATGTATCCTCGGCAATCACATTCCCATTTCGGTCTAAAATAGACCCTCTTTTCGCTTCAAGTGTTTTCTTCGATTGATATTGTTCATTTGCCTTTGCGGCTAACACTTGGCCATCGACCGTTCCTGTAATCTGAATATAGATAAAACGTGCAAGGATGATAAAGAAAAACAGGGCGAAGCAAATACTCGCAATTGCCGCGCCTCTGTTCATCATTTTATTCTTTTTAGGCATCGCCATCTTAATCGACCTTCTTAACATCTTTCGAAATGCTTAAGCCTGCTTTTTTCGCAGTATCAATGACTCTCTCTGGTTCACTCAGCAAGTCTTTTTCTTTTTGAAGCTCAGTGATCTTCTTCGATTCTAAAGATACTTGCTGCTCTAATTTCTGGACTTCGATATTGGCGTGATAGACAGCAAAGGCCTTAGAAATGATGAGAATGGAGCTACACATAAGAGCCATGACAAACATGACAAGTAAGATTTTTTCACCAAGTGTGATAGAACCTCTTCTTTTAATAACAACCGATTGGCCTTGCTGCTCTGTTTGATATTGTTTTACTTCTCTTTGGTAAGCCAAATTACTCATAAGAAACCTCCTTTTTATCATCATCTATGGTGTCGTTTTACTTTTTTTCTGCAATTCGGAGCTTCGCTGAACGGGCACGGTTGTTATGTTCCAGCTCTTGTTCTGATGCAACGATTGGTTTTCTCGTGATCAGCTTCAGCTTTGGTTCAAGTCCTTCTGGAATCACTGGTAGTCCGTGCGGAAGTTCTGGAAGAGAAGACATTTCTTTAAATGTACTTTTACAAATCCGGTCTTCAAGTGAATGGAATGTAATGACAGAAATTCTCCCCTTCGGATTGAGTAACTCTATTGCTTGTTCTAGTGCTTCTTCAAAAACTTTCAATTCATCATTTACTGCAATTCGGATCGCTTGAAACACTCTTTTTGCTGGATGTCCGCCAGTTCGTCTTGCAGGTGCGGGAATTCCTTCTTTGATAATGTCGACAAGCTCACCTGTTGTTTCAATTGTTGCTTTTTTTCTAGCTTCTTCAATTTTGCGTGCGATTTGCTTGCTGAATTTTTCTTCCCCATATTTGTAGAAAATCCGAACTAGATCTTCAAATGGCCATTCATTCACCACTTGTTTTGCCGACAATGCGGCTGTTTGATCCATTCGCATGTCAAGAGGTGCATCATGGTGATAACTAAAGCCTCTCTCTGGTGTGTCGAGCTGAGGAGATGAAACCCCAAGGTCAAAAATCACACCGTCTACGCTTGTAATGCCTTGTTCATTCAGACGTTCTTTTAAATATCGGAAGTTGCTCTTTATGAAAAGAATGTTCGCTTTTGAATCCGCGAGCTTCTCTCGTGCATGATCCAGTGCAGCATCGTCTTGGTCAAATCCAATCAATGTACCTTTTTCTGATAGTTGAGATAGTAAATATGAGCTATGACCTGCTCCGCCCAGCGTGCAGTCTACATATGTACCGTCTTCTTTGACGTTTAAACCGTCAACTGTTTCTTTTAATAATACTGTCTCATGTTGAAACATGATGTTATGGTCCCACCTTTTTCAAATAGAAATGAATGTGTAGAAAGCTTGCTGCACAAGGGATTATTATATATCAAACCCAATCATGTTTTCAGCAATTTCAGCAAAAGAATCTTCTTGCTCTTCTGTATATTGTTCCCAGATCGACTTACTCCACAACTCAATTCGATTTGAAACGCCGATGACCACACATTCTTTTTCGAGTTTTGCATATTGGAGTAGGTTTGATGCGATGTTAATGCGCCCCTGCTTGTCCAGATCGCATTCAACTGCGCCGGAGAAGAAGAACCGGGTAAACGCACGTGCATCTTTTTTCGTTAGCGGCAGTGCTTTGAGTTTCTCTTCAATTAGTTTCCACTCACTCATAGGGTAGCCAAATAAACATTGATCAAGCCCTCTCGTCAGCACAAACTGTTCTCCGAGACCGTCTCTAAATTTAGCAGGGATGATCATGCGCCCTTTTGTATCAATCGTATGTTGGTATTCACCCATGAACATGATAATCAGAGCCCCACTTTCTCACCCTTACTCTCCACTATCCACCACTTCTCTCCACAAAACTTATTTTACACTGTTTCTACATAAAAAAAAACCCTGAACTAGTCAGGGTTCATTAAAACTTTATTTCAAAGTTTGACAATTTGCTGCTTGTTTTGAAATGAAAATGGCAGATTTTTGAACGTTTTGAAGAATTCTGGACCATATTTGTTTAAAAAGTACATGATATTCCAAATTCTTTCTTGCGGGGCATCTAATGGTTTTAAGCTGTTTTCAATCCGTTCAAAATCTCGAAGGATATATCCTTCCTTCTCTTCCACACGCTGCGCCACCTTTTGATAAACAAATTGAAGCTGATCTTCGATAAATTTGGCATTTTTATCTAGCAGCTGCTCGAAGTTTGGTTCAACCTTCAGTGCTTCTTGCCTCAATACACCATGAACATTCGCTAATTCACGTTTCGCTTGATCAACGGCTTGAACAAAGCTGTCTGGAAGGCTTTGCTCAAAGTGAGCCTCTTTCTTTTCTTTTACTCCGTTTGTGAGCACTTCTTCTAGAGAAAGTTCTCTGACAGGCAGCTTCTTGTCGATGTGTCTTTCAAGGATGGTCACGTGCAGTCTTGGAAGAACAGGTGCCATCTTTAATTTAAAATGCTCAAAAATTCCTTTCAGCTCTCCCCAATAGTTGACTTCACCGTGTCCTGCCATAAAAGCAAGTGTCGGGAGAAGGGTTTCCTGCATTAAGGGACGCGTCACCACATTGTTGCTGAACCGTTCTGGGTGCTCCTCAATTTCCTGCAAAAGCTCTTCTTTTGTCCACGTAAGCCCCACTTCTGATATAGAAAACTGGCCGTTTTCTTTTTCAATAAGGAAACGCTCTTCATCATATTCGTAAAACAGGTTCGCCTGATTGTCACCAGCTTCAATGATTGGCTGATATCCCGCTCGTTTCATGGCAGCCTGCGTTTCATTCAAACGAGCTGTGACTGCATCATTTGTCTCGACAATGTGCTTGAATAACGTACGCTCAAGTGGTTTAACGCCTAAGTCTCCTGAATTAAATAGAAGCAGTCCATCTTCTTCAAAAAGGTCGCATACAATCCATTCAAAGAAATCCGTAAACGTTTGTGATTTGCGTAAACATCGAAGAAGCTGATCAAGCAAGTCATTAGTATACGCAGATTCTTCATACGTTGAAAACACATCGCGGAGCCATTTTTCTGTTTTTTCTTGATGCAGAGGTGTTCTTTTGGCCGCAGTTTTTTTGACGTTATGTAATGGCAGCTTTTGCTTGACTGGACCTTTTTCGCCGGATGTGTAGACAAAATTAATTTCATCTACGTCATGATCCTCACCTGCTACCCAAAAGACTGGAATCACAGGAACACCAAGCGCTGATTCTTTTTCTTTTGCGAACTGAATAATGGATATGATTTTATGTATGGTATAAAGCGGTCCTGCCAGTAGGCCTGCCTGCTGTCCTCCAACCACCATGACACTCCGTTCATCACGGATCTTTTCAATGTTCTGACGCATCGCTGCCGATTCAAACTTTGCGTGGTATGCGCTCATATAATCCGCTAAAGCCTCGCGCGGGAAGCTCATTTCCATGAGATCGTCGTATCTCTTTTTCCATGTGTGCTCAGAATGTATATCATAATCAAAAAAAGCAGTCATCTCTTTTTTTTCTTCTATATAATCACGTATGAATAAATTCTGACTTCGGATGGAAAGTTCAGTCAATTGCATGTTTAGAACTTCCTTTCTTCAATAAAATAAATAGTTAGTTTCCCGAAAAAAGTATAGCATGTAAATGAGCTCACTCAAAAGATTTTGTTTGCTTTTTTTCCAATACTTCCAAGCTTCGATTGAAGAAAGTAAGATGTGGCGCCATCATCTCTTGAGCTTGAGCCTTTTTTAAAAGATAGCCAACGATGGCTTTTCTTTCGGTTTCACGGCCTTTGACGATATCTTGAAGCATTGACGATTGATTGGCGGCCGTTTTTTTACAAATTGAAACGACGTGTGACCAGAGACGCTCTTCTTCAGCCAGACCTAAAATGGACAATGCTTCTTCAAATGCACATTTCATCATGTATTCATATGCAGGATTTGCGATCAATTCTCCATTTTTCACATGCAATAAAGCCGTGAGCGGGTTAATGCAAACATTAACTAGCAGTTTTTCTTCCAGCACTCTTTTCCATTCATCCGTATAAATCATCTGAAAATGGGCCGGCGTTTCATACAAAGCATTTCTCACATCAGCTGTATCCTCAGGATGAAAAGCTCCCCACTTGATGACACCGATCCCTGTATGGTTCACTGCATGGTCTGATACCTTCATGGCGCCGTGCTCTACGACACCTATATATATCGAATGCGACGTGTCCCATTTTTCTAAATCTAATAAGTGGCCCATGCCATTTTGTAAAAATAGGATTCGCTGACGAGGTAATGTTGATAGTTCATCAAGCACCTCTTGCAGATGGTGATATTTCACTGTCACAATCAGCAGATCAAATCCTCCTGTAATCCCTGCCCTTGCCTCCGCAGACGCCCGGAATGTCTCTCCTTTTACCGTTCGCTTAATTCCTGATGTTCGAATCTCCTCTGCTTGTTCTTTTCTTCTTGTCAAAACAGTGATGTCATGATGCTGTGATAAATAACTGGCACAAAGCAGACCAATCGCACCGCCGCCAATGATTCCAATGTTCAACTGCCGCACTTCCCTTTTTCTGTTTACTTCATCATATCAACCATTTTAACAGTTTCAAGCCGCGATGCAAAAAGCAGATAGCGCGCCGCGATTGAATTTTTTTAATTTAAAAACTATAATAATAAGTGTAAAAACTTTTTAAGGCGGATGGGATGAAAACGCCTTCAATGACATCACTGTCGACATTATGTGTGTAAGGGGGAAGATCATATGACACAAGTAAAACGACTTCTAATCAATTACAAAACTTTAGAGGAATTTAAACAATTTAAGGAATATGGTATACAAGAACTATCCATGCTTGAAGACCTTGAAAGTAATATGATTGAAAATGACAGCAACTCTCCATTTTACGGGATTTATTTTGGAGATAAGCTGGTCGCACGTATGAGCCTTTATCAAGTGGACGGCTCGACGACAACGTACTTTGACCACAATCATGATTATTTAGAGCTGTGGAAGCTGGAAGTGCTTCCTGGGTATCAGCGTAAAGGGTACGGCGAGGCACTTGTTGATTTCGCCAAATCTTTCGGATTGCCAATCCGGACCAATCCTCGCGTCAAATCTGCCGGTTTTTGGGGTAAAATGGGCTTTGAAGCAGTCAAATATGATATGGAACGCGACAAAGGGGAAAATCCACTCATCTGGGAACCTGCCCATATCCAAAAAAATACAGGTGAATCTGCTTAATACTGATGGCAAAACGCCCCTCCTTTCTCTGTGAGGGGCGCTTTCTTATTTAGCATATTCTTTTAAGTTGATATTCTGTTTGACTCTTTCAACAATCCCAATGAGTGCCCGGTAATCTTCTTCTGTCATTTTTAATTGCCGCTTCAGGTGTTCATTTTCTTCCGTGAGCGACTTCAATTGATGCTGCGTGTCCGCTAGTTCTTCGCGTAAATCAGCAGAGCCAGCAGGTTCTTTTTCAAGCTGCTCTAAGAACTGAATCACTTCTCGCAAGGTCAATTCAGCCTGATCTGAAGTTGCCTTTTCTTCTATTGTTAACGTATTTTGTGGTAAACCCGAGGAATGAATCCCAATCTTTTTACGCAGTTCTTTCCGCTGTTTTTTCGCCAGCTCAATGCCTGCCTGATATTGTTTTCTGACGTATGAATTCCACCTGAATCCACATGCTGCAGCCGTTCTTGACAACGCTTTTCCGACTTCTTCAAATGCGGAAAGCTGCGTTCCTCCATCTCGAATGTGTCTTAAGACGACTTCTGCTAAAAGTAAATCTTCATCTTGCGTCCATGCGTCCTGCCTTGTAATCGTCAATTGATCATCCCCCCTGAATCTGAATACCACATCATATGCGCTTACTAGAGTAGATAGACTATTTGCAGGAGAGAAACCTAAAAAATAGACAAATAAAAAAACGCAAGGGAAGATTCCCTTACGCTTTTTTATCAAGCATTAGTTGCTTTTTACGTCTTTGCCTTTGTATGTTCCGCAAGATTTGCAGACACGATGAGAAATTTTCATTTCACCGCATTCTGGGCAAGCTACCATACCAGGTACTTGTAGTTTGAAATGCGTACGACGCAATCTTTTTTTCATTTTAGAAGTTCTTCTAAAAGGTACAGCCATTATTCCCACCTCCTTAAAGAGTTAAGATTCATTATTTTCTTCTAAGAGCTTCTTCAAGCCTTCCAGACGCGGATCAATTCGGTTTTGATGTGCATCTTCCGAAATGACCGCCCAGTCATTCCCTTCCTGTGGTGCAGCACCTTTTACGTCTGTTTGGTCGCAAAAGATTTGCATCGGCACTTCAAGAAGAATTTCTTCCTTGACTATAGGCGTTAAGTCGATGATATCGTCTTCTACAACAGATACGTCTTCATCTTCTATATCGTCTGTCTTATGAAGTACAAATAGTTCTTTCGTTGAAATCGCAAATGGATAATTTACATCAACAAGCGTTCTTGAACAAGGCAATGTCATTTCACCTGTGATGGTTAAATCAAATGCGACTTGCTTTGATTCGATCACTCCAGTCCCTTTCACCTCTACTGGTGAAATGCGACGTATATCTGAATGAAGGCTAGTAAGTTCATTTAAGTCAACCGTCTCATGAAAATCGAAGCTGTTTTTAGCTTTTTGATGTAACTGATAAACTGTCCATTTCAATTGTATCACCTCTAAGAGCAACAAACATGATTATAGCTTTCATCATGCTATTTGTCAATATTTTTTCTTTACAGTCCTTTGTGATGTCAGAGCGTTGTTTGACATCAGTTCACGGAATGCCTACACTGAAAAAAATGGGCTTCATTTTTCCCTTATGCTACTGTAGCATAGACCATTTAACCATAGCAAGAAAGGCGGAACATCAATTGAAAGCAACAGGAGTCGTTGTCGAGTACAATCCATTTCATTATGGACATGCCTATCATGTTCGCCAGGCGAAAACACATACCTCCTCAGATGTAGCCATTGCCGTCATGAGCGGATCTTTCCTCCAGCGCGGAGAACCTGCTATCGTCTCCAAATGGGCACGTACAAAAATGGCATTGCAAAACGGTGTAGACATCGTATGTGAGCTTCCATACATCTATGCAGTGCAAAAGGCAGAAACCTTTGCAAATGGCGCTGTGTCTATTTTAGACGCTTTAAAATGCCGCTCCCTTTTTTTCGGAAGCGAGGATGGGGACATTAAAACATTTGAGCGAACAGCTCACGCTTGGCATGAAAAAAAAGAAGAAATTGATCTTTTCACAAAAGCAAAGGTCAAAGAAGGGCTTAGTTATCCGGCAGCCTCTGCCGCTGCGTTTCAAAAGATCATTGATCCTAAACACTTACTGGATCTGTCTAAGCCCAATAACATTTTAGGCTTCCACTATGTCAAAGCCATCTTAGAGAGATCTCCTCACATAGAGCCCTTTACCTCTCAAAGAATTGCATCCGGTTATCATGATCAAGAGCTTCCTAAACATCAGAAAATCGCAAGCGCGACAAGCATCCGAAAAGCCTTAAAAGAGAACGGGTCATTTGAAACTGTCGCCTCTTATCTCCCGGAAGCTTCGCTTAAGCAATTACATGACTATTATTCTTCTTATGGTCTTTTACATACGCAAGAAGACTATTTCAGCTTCTTAAAACATGTGTTTCACACAATGGATACAGCAGAATTAGAAGGCATCTATGAAATTGAAGAAGGCATCGAACACCGCATGCAAAAGGCGATCACACATACGTCCACCTACGAGGAATATCTATCACTTGTGAAAACAAAACGATATACGTGGACAAGGCTGCAGCGGATGAATACGCACCTTTTAATGAGGGTGAAGAAAACTGTTATGCATGAGCTGCTAAAGGAGAAACACGCGCCATACATTCGTTTACTTGGTATGTCAAAGAAAGGGCAGCAATACTTATCTCTTGTCAAAAAGGAATTGGACGTACCGCTTGTCAGCAAGCTGTCTTCCTTTTCACATCCTGCCCTTGATCTTGACATTCGCGCTTCCCGCGTCTTCAGCCTTCCCATCAGCGAACCAATGCAAACAAAGCTAACAGAAGCAGAATTTAAAACCTCACCGATCCGCTATGATGAAGAGACTGGTCTCTTCCAATCTTGATAAAAAGAGCAGCCTTTGATGAAGGCTGCTCTTTTTTCACTTAAGATGCTTTCTCTTTTAACTTGTTTAAATAGTTCAGTGCGTCCTGCATTGTGTCCACAGGAACGATTTTCATATTACTTTTAATATCTTTCGCTGTTTTCACTGCATTTTTGTAGTCTGAATTTGGATCACCTTTATCGTTTGGTGCAAAGAAGATATCTTTTCCTGCTTTATCTGCTGCAACAACCTTTTGATCTATTCCGCCAATTGGCCCGACCGTACCATCAGCGTCTATCGTTCCAGTCCCTGCAATCGCATAGCCATGTGTTTCGTCTTCTTTTGTCAGCTGATTATAAATTTCAAGTGACATCATTAAACCTGCCGACGGACCGCCGATATTTTCAATATCCACCTTAATAGAAGGCGACACCTTCACATTTCGATCTGTAAATAAAGATACGCCAATTCCGACTCGGTTCGGCTCTTCTTTAAAAGGCTTCAACTTCACTTTCTGCGTGATATCCTTGCCGTTTCGTTCAAGGACAAAACGGACAGATGTACCAGCTTTTTGACGGCTGATATACGACACCATTTTATCAGCAGAATCATACGTCTTGCCATCAACGCTTTTAATCCGGTCGCCCACTTCAATTTTGCCATAAGCAGGCATGCCTTTCATAACGTAGCTCGCATATACCCCATTAAACGTATAATCTACTTTTTTGCCTGCTTTTGTATACGCTGCAATCATGGCATTTTCTTGAGAGCTTTTCATCAGCTGAAGCTGTCTTTTCATATAATCTTCATCAGACTCTCCGTCCGCTTTAATATTTTCTTCTGGGACGATCTCGTCATATTTATTCATTTTCGCAAGCAAATACGTATACGGATTGGCTGGGCCTACTTTTATCGTCATAAGAGAGAAGCTGCCCTTCTCGCCGTATCCACCATCCACTTGAATGTGAGGGGCAATCTCTGTTGCATCACCCGGCTTTGTCACGTAATACGGCAGTTTAACAAAAGTTAAGCCAAATAAGACAAGAACAATAACAAAAAAGCTGAGCCAGCGAATATTCAATTTTTTCATTTGATTAACACTCCCATTTATCAATGACATCTTTCAGTTTACCTGTTAATTGGTCAGCGGCGAGCTCACCAGCCTCAATCATCTCCTGAACCTGAGTGAATGAACTGGAGCTAAATGTTTCAAGCCTCGGCCGAATCATGAGATCTGCATGAATGGTTTGGTGACGGACCAATTCATTTTGAAGGATGTCCAAACTTTGCATAATCACATCCGATAATCTCGTCGCCTTTTCTGTTTTTTTCACCCTAGATACATCAGAGGCGATAATAAGGTCTGCGCCCATTTCTTTTAAAACAGACACAGGAATGCGGTCAACAACCGCTCCATCCACTAGCTGTCTGCCGCCCATTTCGTGAGGAACAAACACGCCTGGAATGCTGATGCTTGCTCTGACTGCTTGTGAGACAGACCCTTCTTTAAACACAACCTTCTCCCCTGTTTCGAGGTCACAGGCAACCACCGCAAGGGGCATTCTTAATTCTTCGAATTTTTTCCCATATGTAAACGTGTGAATCAGCTGCAAAATTCGATTTCCTTTTAAAAGACCGATTTTTGGCAGTGTATAGTCAGCATAATACTTTCTTCTGAAGACAAGTGCAAGTTTTTTCATTTTTTCTACGTCTTGTCCTGCCGCATAAAAGCTCCCGACAAGTGCGCCAATACTGCTTCCAGCGATCATATCTACCTGTATCCCTTGCTTCTCAAGACTAGACAAAACCCCGATATGCGCCATTCCCCTCGCACCCCCGGAGCCTAGTGCAAGCCCGATGATCGGTCGCTTCATGAAAATCCACCCTCCTCTTTCTATGCATATATACGAATCTATAGGTCTAAACATGCCCCTACTGCTCGTATAGTAATAGAAGACAGGCTCGGCTAGTTTCTTTTTCTATAATCACGAGCTCGCCAATAGATCATACGGCAAGGGGCGAAATCTCCATGAAAAAATGGAACACTCTGTTCATCGCTGCTTTTTTTATTTTCTTAACAGCCACTGTGATTACACACCCACAAGCCTCTTTGCAAGCATCGAAAAATGGACTTGCAATGTGGTGGGAGGTTGTATTTCCATCATTGCTTCCTTTTTTTATTTTGTCCGAGCTATTAATTAGTTTTGGGATTGTCAGATTTGTCGGGGTATTATTAGAGCCATTTATGCGCCCCATCTTCCGGGTGCCGGGTGTAGGGGGATTTGTACTGGCTATGGGAATGGCTTCAGGGTTTCCTTCTGGTGCGAAATTAACGACAAGACTGAGGCAGGAAAGGCAGCTGACGCGGATCGAAGCAGAGCGTCTCGTTTCCTTTACAAATTCATCGAATCCATTGTTTATTTTCGGTGCAGTGGCTGTTGGTTTTTTTCATCATCCAGCTTTAGGCATTGTATTGGCCAGCGCTCATTATTTAGGGAATCTCGCTGTTGGTGTGACGATGCGGACATATAAAGCGCGGCATGATGCACACCTAAGAAGCCGAAAGAAGTTTTTATTCCCGCCGTTTAAAGAGGCATTCAATGCTCTTCATACAGCAAGACTCGCAGAGAAAAGACCGCTCGGCCAAATTTTAAGTGATGCAGTCATGTCATCAGTCCAAACACTCTTTATGATTGGCGGCTTTATTATCTTATTTTCTGTGTTTAGCAAAATGTTGTCAGTTGTCCATGTGACAGACCTTTTATCTATCGGGCTCGGATATATGCTGCAAACGATGCATCTTCCGCCAGAATTAGACCTTGCCATGATTGCCGGTTTATTTGAAATCACATTAGGAAGCCAGATGACGGGGTCACAAGAAGTCACCCTTCTCGCTAAAACCATTGTCGTCAGCTTTATTTTAGGATTCAGCGGATTTTCTGTTCAAGCCCAAGTAGCCGGCATTTTAGCGGCAACCGATATCCGCTTTAAACCGTTTTTCTTCGCCCGTTTGCTTCACGGAATTTATGCAGCTGTTTTTGCCTTTTTATTATTCAAGCCTCTTTATGTCTCTCGATCAGATATGGCTCTCCCAGCGGGTGCCTTTGATGCAAGCCAGCAGGTCGTCATGTTCAGCAGCGTGCTTTGGAATCAGCTTGTGAAAGCCGGTCCCTTCATCACACTTTGCAGTATGATAGTGTATATCGCGCTATACTATCGGAAATTAAAAAATGGATGAGTGCCGGGTGCACTCATCCATTAAATTTTTCCTTCAGCGCTGCTTCTACCTCTTTTGGTACAAGATCGTTGACTGCCCCATGATATTTCGCTACTTCTTTGACGATGCTGGAGCTTAAGAAGGAATATTGATTGTTGGTCATCATAAAAAACGTTTCAATTTCATCGTCTAACACTTTGTTCATTGAGGTGCCTTGCATCTCATACTCAAAGTCCGTCACAGCTCTTAGTCCGCGTAAAATGACTTTGGCTTCTTTTTGCTTCGCATAATCAACAAGCAGGCCGTGAAACGATTCAACTTTGATATTTGGCAGCTCCTTTGTTGCTTGGCGAATAAGCTCACACCGTTCTTCAACAGTAAATAACGGTTTTTTAGATGAATTATTTAGTACACATACATACACTTCATCAAAAATCTTTGCACCTCTTTTGATGATATCCAAATGCCCCAATGTAACTGGATCGAAGCTGCCCGGACAAACGGCTATGTTCCCCATGCTAATTTCCCCGCTTTCTATAGATCGTAATACCAGTCAATCCGTACAGTTCCTGTCTTGTGATGTGGAGCTGCCCTGCTTCTTCTGGCAGCTTCACATCTCTATCATGCTCACACACGATCACGCCGTCATCTGTTAACAAGGCGTGCTCGTCAATCATTTCAAGAAGTGCTTTTAGCTGTTGATCTTTATAGGGCGGATCAAGGAAAATGGCTTGAAAGGATTCCTCTCGTTTCACAACAGCTGCAAGTGCACGCTTTGCTTCATTTCGAAACACTTCACTTTGATCCATTAGCGACAATTGATTCAGGTTGCCTTTAATCGTCTGAATCGCCTTCATATCTCGATCAACGAATATGCAATGATCGAATCCTCTAGAAAGCGCTTCAATCCCTAAACCACCGCTTCCTGCAAATAAATCAAGAGCCCATCCGCCATCAAAATACGGGCCGATCATATTAAATATTGATTCTTTTACTTTATCTGTCGTCGGTCTTGTTGATTGACCTGGTACCGCTTTAAGTGTGCGGCCTTTTCTCGTTCCAGAGATGACTCTCATTTTTCCACCACTTTTTCTACTTGCTTCTATTCGTCATTGTTTATGACAAAAAATTCAACATTATCTTACCACATCACTCCTCAAGGAACAATGCAATGATATTCATTCATTTTCTATGTATAGATCAAGAAATACGGGGTCATACTACTTATAACAGCATCTGATGTGGTGCTGTTGCCAACCGCGGAGAAGACTTACGTTTCCCCATAAGTTCTTCCTCCGGTTTCTCCTCTCCCTTTGCCTTCTCCTTAATGAATCATTAAGAATAGAAGGACCCCGCGGGTGATGCCGCGGGGATTTTTTTGTGTCTTTAAAAGCCCACCTTATAATCATACTCTTTTGCTTTGTCCAATTTGGATTCGTACTCTAATTTAATAAAAGGTTTATATGAAGGCTCAACACGTTTCACAAATGGTAACGAGCTGAGTTTAGCCATATGGCGCTCAAGATCATCCATATCACAATAGATCACAGCATATTTCATTTTCCTTGAAATATAGTGAACATTTCCGAATTTTCTTAGCGCTTTTGACTGCTTTAACGAATGCAGCCAGACGACCATCCCTTGACGTTTGGTTTCCATCTTTTCACCTGCCGCTTTTCAATTCTTTTCATTCATTATGTAAAAGACGAGACATTCAAGTCTCGTCAAGATACTTTACAGCCGCAGCTGCCACCTGATCCACAGCCACCGCCGCATGATGATAGACCATCAAAATATGGGTTCCCTGTTGGAACTTTAATATATGCTGATACAGCTTGACCGATTTCAATACTAATCTCATCTAAGATGGATTGAATCGCTGTTTCTGCTTTTTTGAAATCAACCACTGTATCGTGAAGATCTAGCTTTCTTTTGACCTCACGCATTTCCTTTGAGATCGTTCTATAGTCCGGATGATATTTGCCGAACCGCTGCACATCCTCATACTGCTCTTTTACTTTTGTAAAATGGGCAATAATTTGTTGGGCTTCTTCGTCTTGCTGGAGACGCTTAAAGCAGTTGCGGTAATGTTCAGCCTCCTCCGACTGAAGAATCATGGCAGCCAATTGATTTGCTTCCTCTTGGAGCTCCACAGATTCGATTGTCGCATACATAAATGTTGCACCTCCAATTCATAGTTTACCACGAAACCTATGGATCAGAAAATGCTTTTACGTGACAAATACATCCCATGTTTCTCTTTTCTGTTTATATTCTGGATGACGGGAATTCAGCACAACAGTCATTTTATGCTTTCCTTTTGAAAGATGCTTGACCACAAATGCCGCAGTATACTCATTCCCTGCACGTTTCCCGTCTACATACACTGTAAAATATCCCGCCTTCTCGTTCTTTTTCAGACGCTCTGGCTGAAGATGAAAATCTTGAAGTGTACTTTCTATATAGACAGACGACCCTTGCACTTTGTATTTCAAAAAGCCTTGCTGCTTCATTTCGCTTTGGGCTTGCTGCATGACTGGTACTGCTCGGTCTTGCTTAATCACTTGCTCTTCTCCATGTTGACTTTGACACCCGGTGACAAGAAAAAGCAATGCGCCTATTGACAGCATCCATTTCATCATCTGATTCTCCTTTCATCTACGTTTATAGGATGCTCAGGAAATAGACATCTTAATCAACTCAAAAAAAGCCTCAACCGGCTCCATTTTGATTGCGCATTGCTTGGAACATTTGAATCATCATTTCAGCCATTTGGACGCTATTGCTCAACTGACTCACACGATGAGGAATGGTTTTTTCGTAAAAGTTCATTTTATCTAATTCAAAGGACGTTAGATTTTCAGGATGTCGCGTCAGCTGTCTGTACCAGATAGGACGCTGCCTTATGAATTTGATTCGCTCCTCTTCGGCCATGACAAATTCCTGTACTTCTTTTCGCACCAGAAGCATCCCCTTTCACTTAATCTTTCCTGAAGGAGAATGGGTGCTGACTGCCTCCAGATGAACCTTTCTTTGAACCATTGGATGAAAATTGGCCGAGCAAGCTTTGTAAAGAGGAAATAGACTGGCTCATTTTGTTAATCTGTTCATTCATTTGATCAGCGTCCATTTTTTTCACAGCAGAAACCATTTTAGACATAAAATCTGCTTTTCCTGCTTCACTTGGCTTAGAGGCTTTTTCTTCTTTCGCATCTTCAGATTTCGATTGCCGGTAAGGTGACCACATCTCATCTTCCTCACCAAACATGACCCAATTCTCGTATACACTTTGCCAGCTTTTTTCTTGCGTTTGCACTTCTTGAATTAACTTCGGATGGCGTCTGACGAATTGTTTAAATTCATCAATGGATGTTTGTTTTTGCTTGTTTGTCATATCCTCACCCCCCATACAAATGCCTACTATACTATATACACCAGCATCTGTTTTGGTGAGCCTCTTTTTAACCATCAAAAAAAACAGCTGCGACCATGCAGCTGCTTTCGTTTAAGAAGTTTTCTTGATGAAATTTTGGGTGTAATATTTTTCTTTCACCCCTACGCCAAGATGCGTGTAATCTTTATTTAATAACGCCTTCCTGTGACCTTCACTATTGAGCCAGCCCTCTACCGCTGCAGGTCCATCGACATAGTTATAGGCAATGTTTTCACCTGCGAGCTGAAAGCCCACCTCGCCTCTTTCTAACCGGTCTTTCAGCGTACCGTATTTTTTAGATTCATGGGAGAAATAATGATTCTCTTTCATGTCCTCACTATGCATGAAGGCCACTTCAGAGGTTTCATCATCCCACTTTAAGATCGGCAGGTTGTACTTATGGCGGATAATATTGGTCATATCAAAAATTTGTTTTTGACTGGAAGCTTCGATATCTTTCCACTTTTCGCCTGATATCGCCTCAGGTTCTACCAATTGACCTCGGTAGACCACCTCATACGGCTTTTGTTTCACAAATGTATCTGCGTTGAAGGCCCTGATACTTGAAAGGGTGCTTTCAAACTTATCCATGTAAAGCTGAACATACACATCATCTCCCACTTTTACAGTGGGTCTTGTATTCATATCATCTTCTGAGAATTCAAAGCGGTATGAATTTTGTTCATCCTCCACATGAATGTAAGGTGCAATTTGTGTTTTCTTAAATACTTCACTCGTGGCTTGACCGATTTTAAACGGTTCTACATTCAGACCGTCTCCTGTAGCAAACAAGGTCACCACTTTACTATCCTTTACCCCTACTTGAATATAGTGCTTCTTCGATTGGTTGTAAATCCACCAGTCATAATCATATGCGGAAGGATCAATTCGATCTGGTTCTCCCAGCTGTTTAAGCACTTCGTTTGAAGATTTCCCCATAAAGGACATGAGCCCTTTTTTTGGGATGTTGATCGGCTTATCGCTAGATGTTTCTTCATTAGACACCTTCGGTTCATTGCTGTTTTCTTTTTCTGGTGAAGATCCATATTGAATAAACAGAACGTACGTTCCAGATATAATCAGGAGGATGAGGAGTGTTTTGAGCACAGTTTTCAAATAAACACCTCCGTTAAATTGGCAAGGTACAAAAAGTACCTTCTACTGTCATTTAAACAAAACTTGCTCCATTTATCAACGACAATACAGCCTATTTAACACGAATTTAAAATATGCCCCTCTTAATGAAGAAATCCTTGTCCATGATCTTGATCCTGTTGAGAGATTTCTGTCAGTGCCTCTCCCGCGCGATCATTTGATAAATCTTCGACTGATAAATCTCCAAGAGCGACAATCCCTGTTAATGCGCCGTTTTTTACAACAGGAATGCGGCGGAGCTGATGCTCTGACATGAGCCGGACAATTTCTTCAAGTGTTGCATCTTCTTCAGCTGTTAATACTTCTTTTGTCATCAGTGAGCCCACTTCCTGTGAGTTTGGCTTTTTTTCTGCAATGCCTCTAAGCACAAGGTCACGGTCTGTCACTATTCCTACGAGCTGATCTCCATCAACCACTGGAATGGCACCAATATCAGCATCTCTCATTTTGACTGCTGCTTCATACGTATTGTCATCTTGATTACATGTCACTACTTTTTTGGTCATAATATCTTTGATTTTTTTCGTTTTCACGTTGATTCCTCCATCCGTTATTTTCTTTATTACTGTAACCAGCTTATAAAAGAACATACCTTTCACAGTTGAAAGTTTAACGCTTTCATACTATGATTGTCAGTAAAGGGAAATTTTATAAGGAGGGGTTTTGGGTGAAGTTTGAAGGTACGGGGATTGAAAAGGTATCAGCTGACTTAAATAAATTAGATTTCATTATGGAAAGTGAAGGATTTGTACGAGCCGATCAATGGGATTATGAGCGTGTGACATACGACAGAAAGTACAGCATGGTAGAGGGAACCTTTTATTTACGGATTTCCGGCTACGCCACTGAAGGAGATGTCGGTTCCAAAAAAGCACACATTCAGCTTCTAACACCGTTACTTGGAAAACACTACTATCCACATGGCGTTGAATACGGCGAAGGCGAAGAATTCCCTAAGTCTCTCATCCAATCAAGCAAAAAAACACTTGCACAGCTGAAGGAAAAACTAGAAGCCATGACGGCTGAAGCATAAAACAAAGGGCTAAAATGATCTTAATTTTAGCCCTTTTTCTAAGATTAAAGCACAGCCAGATGGCTGTGCTTTTTTTATTCATATTTCGGAATAAGCGCATCTGGTACGGCATCTTTTGCTCTTTCTTTTCTTGCCCAGTCAAAGAAGACAACAGCAAGAATAGAGCCGTACACAATCTCCTGAATAATTTTCATCAAAATCGCACCTAGCTGCTGGTCCTCTAGCAGCGGCAAGGTGTGGAACATATCAGGGCCAGTGAGGGCAAGGCCTGCAAGCATATCACTTGGCACACATAAATGCAGTGCTTGTATCCATGCGCCGGCATCTGAATAGGTTGCATAGATCGGTGCTTCACTAAACATGATGAGTGCACAGGCCGGTGTCATCAATATCCCGTCTGCCATGATATATCCAAGCTTCAAAATGCCTGTGATCTGCGGCTGACTTTGAACTTTATGGACAAGCGGCCACCACATGAAAAAGGCAGCGATAAAAATAACCACCGTCATCACTGCGTGGTAAAACGGATCTGTTTTCACAAAATCAAACACAAGCGGAATGTGATACAGCGAAAACAAGCCGTTAAACCCAAGCAGTGCAATTAAAGGTTTGGAAAACAAACGGAAAACAGCTTGAATACCTGGTGTTTGAATGATCCGCTCCCAAATAGCTGGAGGCAATCCTGTAATAAGGAGAGGCGGGATGACTAAGTACAGCACCGCCATTTGCGCCATATGTGCACTAAACATAATATGCCCCATTAAATCAATTGGGCTTCCTTTCACAGCATATAACAGAACAAGCCCCGTCAGAAATAACGTTTTCTCTTTCACCGTCGCACGGTGCTTTCCCTTTGTCACAAGAAGCAAATAAAGAGCAGCTGCTATCACAATACAAGTCAAATAATAAGGGCTCCATAAAGCCCGAAATCCGAAAATTTCTAAGTTCTCCATTGCTGCGCCTCCTTCAAGGGCAAAGCGGGTTTACCACCATATAATGGTCAAAAAGGCTAATACGGTAATAAAAGCAACAAACATACCTGAGTATAGAAACAAGGCGGGTGTTTCATGCCCTTTTTGGTTCATGTGCATAAAATAATAAAGCTGAAAAGCCACCTGAATGCCTGCAAGCAGTAAAATAAATGGTACTGCGAACCAATTCCCAACGTCTTCTGAGGCGATCGTTAAAAACGCAACAAATGTTAATCCAATCATCAAGCCGAAAGAAATGAGCTGATGCTTCATTTCTTCGGCATTTTTCTTTTTACGATATACAAGGTCGACTTTGGACTGATTTGTGTTTTTATTTCCCATTCTTATCCCACCATTCCCATTAAATATACAACGGTAAAGATGAAGACCCACACAACATCAATGAAGTGCCAATAGAGACTTGCCACATAATATTTCGGCGCATTGTATAAATCGAGTCCGCGTCTCATATTTCGAATCATAAGAGCGGTAATCCAGCAAAGTCCGAAGGCGACGTGCGCTCCGTGAGTTCCTACAAGTGTATAGAAGGAAGAACCAAGAGCAGAGCTGGTAATCGTAAATTCATACGCATGCACATAGTGATAAAACTCATAAATCTCAACCCCTAAAAATCCAGCACCTAAAAGGACCGTGATACCAAGCCAAAGCTGCATCTTTTTAAAGGCAAAGTTTTTCATATGATACATGGCATACACACTCGTTAAACTGCTCGTTAATAGAAGCATTGTGGCAATAAAGACAAGTGTGAGGTCAAACATATCAGTTGTTTTTGCTCCGCCTGCATTTGAGTTTTTCAGCGCCAAATAAGTGGCAAAAAGCGATGCAAACAGAACGGTTTCTCCTCCAAGAAACAGCCAGAACCCGACAAACTTATTCTTCCCTTCTAACGTGGCCTTCTCGGGAGAAGCCGGAAAGGTTTCCGCCGTCATTTTTTGTGGTTCCATTATGCTTTCACCCCTTTATCATCGTCGTCAGTCAAATCTTCTTTGTGAATATGGTATCCATGATCATCTTTCAAAGACCTAACCAGCATGGTCGCAAACGTAATACCAAGACCAATGAAGATCACCGGAAGCCCCCAGCTGTGCTCTTGACGATACATGAAACCAAACGCTGACACAAATAGACCGAATGAGATAATGACAGGCAAAATGGAGTTATTCGGCATGTGAATATCATCGAGCGGTTCAGATGCTGTCATTCCTTTTTTACCATCCATTTTTTCAATCCATAATGGATCTAGTCCTCTCACAAGCGGGAGCTGTTTAAAGTTGTATTCTGGCGGAGGCGAAGAAACTGCCCATTCAAGTGTTCTTCCATCTCCCCAAGGATCGCTCGATACCCGCTCTCCTTTTGCTGTTGTCCAGATGATGTTAATCAGCATGATCACAACAGCTACAAACATAAACAGTGCCCCAATCGTACTGACTAAGTTCCCAAGCTCGAGACCCTGACCTGGCAGGAACGTAAAGACCCGGCGCGGCATGCCCCATAAACCGAGAAAATGCTGGATAAAGAAAGTTAAATGGAAACCGATGAAAAACAGCACAAAGCCAATTTTTCCAAGCTTCTCATTCAGTATTTTTCCAAACATCTTCGGCCACCAGTAATGCACACCTGCTAGAATACCGAATACAACCCCGCCGATAATGACGTAATGGAAATGCGCCACAACAAAATACGTATCATGGAACTGATAATCTGCTGCAGCTGCCGCAAGCATGACCCCAGTTACCCCGCCAAGTAAGAACGACGGAATAAAGGCAACAGAATAAAGCATCGGCGTTGTAAACTTCACATTACCGCCCCATATCGTGAGCAGCCAGTTGAATACTTTAATTCCTGTTGGCACTGCTATTGCCATGGTCGCTACAGCAAAGATCGCATTGGCGATAGGTCCGAGCCCCGTTGTGAACATGTGATGCGCCCACACCATGAATCCAAGGAAACCAATCAATACAGTAGCAAACACCATGGACGAGTAACCAAACAATCTTTTTCTTGCAAACACTGGAATGATCTCTGAGAAGATTCCGAATGCCGGCAGGATCAAGATATATACTTCCGGGTGTCCGAAAATCCAGAACAAATGCTCCCAGATGATTGTATTTCCTCCAAGCTCTGGATTGAAAAAGCTCGTGTCAAACATTCTATCAAGCATCAGCATCGCAAGCCCTGCTGTCAGCGGAGGGAATGCGAATAAAATAAGTGCGGAGGCGACAAATGTCGTCCAAGTAAAGAGCGGCATTCTCATATACGTCATACCAGGCGCTCTCATATTAATAATCGTTGCAAGAAAGTTAATTCCTGCAATCAGCGTACCAATACCCGCGATCTGTAAACCTAAAATGTAGAAATCCATTCCATGACCTTCTGAATTCAGCGTGAGCGAAGCGTATGCAGTCCAGCCTGCATCAGGTGCTCCGCCCATAAACCATCCAAGGTTTAAGAAAATTCCTCCGAAAAAGAATAACCAAAAACCAAGTGAATTCACAAACGGAAATGCTACGTCACGTGCACCAATTTGAATTGGTACTACCGCATTCATTAATGCAAATAACAGCGGCATAGCTGCAAGGAAAATCATTGTCGTTCCATGCATCGTCATGATTTCATTGTAAACCCCTGCACTGACAAAATCATTTTCAGGGATGGCTAGCTGAATACGGATAAACATCGCTTCTAGGCCGCCAACCAAAAAGAAAAATCCCCCTGCCACTAAATATAATATGGCAATTTTTTTGTGGTCAACCGTTGTCAAGTAATCCCATAAGACAGCACCAAACCCCCGCTTTTTAGCTATTGTACTCACCATGAAATCCCCCTCTTATCTCCCATTTGCCCCTTTTCATATAGATGTCTTTCTTCACGATCCTTTAAGCAGACTATGTCTGACAGATGACGACTTCTCGGTTGTAGAGACATATTCGGGAGCTCTTAACAAAAACTTCACATCGATCACATACCCTCTTGAATATCTGCTCTAGTTGTTACTCGATTTTAAGACCTTTTAAATACTCGTAAAGTGCATCTGCCTCTGAGTCATTTAATTTAGGGTACGTTCCTGTCATCTTATTACCTGGTTTAAAGCTTTCTGGATCTTTCAGCCATGCTTTCACATTTTCTTTGTTCATGTCTTTAATTCCAGCTACTTTCGTCCGCTCTCCGAAGGTCGCAAGGTTTGGTGCAGTCCTTGCTGCTTCCGGCCGTTCGTCACCAGGCTCTACTGCGTGACAGCTTAAGCAGTTTTTCTCTTTAAATAGCTTTTCACCCTCTAAAGCGAGATCTTTTGTGGATTCAGGCTTCTTGTAATCAGCCATTTTTTTCGTCCATCCTAAAAACTCATCTTGAGAAAGCGTTTTAACTTTAAAGTCCATTAAAGCATGTGACGGCCCGCACAGCTCCGCACATTTCCCGTAGAAATATTCCCCTGCATCTTTCGTTCGTTTCGAGTCAAAGGTTAAATAAAATTTGTTCTCATTATCTGTGTTTGTATCAATTTTACCGCCAGCCGATGGAATCCAGAATGAGTGTTTGACATCGGACGCTTTCAGCTTAAAATATACCTTCTGATCTGTTGGTACGATCAATTCCTGACTTGTGACAATCCCATAATCAGGGTATTCAAATTCCCACCAATATAAGCTGGCTCTTACATTGACAACAAGTGTCTTTTCAGGATCTCGTTTTTTCTTATCCATAGCGCTTGTATCCCCTAGTTCAAGCGTGTATGCCACAACAGGTACAACGAGAATAATGAGTAGAAGAATCGGAATCGCTGTCCATGTGATTTCCAGGTTGCGGTTCCCTTCCACCTGCTTTGGAATCGTATCTTCTCCCACTTTAGAACGTTTGAATTTAATGATGACGTAAAAGAAAATGATCGATACAACAATGACGACAAGAACCATAATGAGTGTACTCAGTACCGTTAGGAAAAACTGTTTATCTGCTACTTCCCCAACAGGCTTGAGTGTTGATAAGTATGGTTCACCACAGCCCGCCAAAACGAGCGTCAGTAAGAGAAACAGTGAATAAACACGCCATTTTCTTATCATAATTTGTCCCAACCCCTTTTGCTTGATCTCCTTTGCCTTTCGCTTTTTACCTCTTATTTTATAAAATCACTTCTCACCCATGCATAACCCCCGCCTCTTATAAAAGCACTTACATTTCCTCTTTTCATAAAAAAATGATGTTTTTACTCAAAATACCATCTATGTATAAACAGAAAGCCGCCTAAATAGAACTGAATATCAGGCGGCTTTCATAGTTGTTAGAAAATGTTGTGTTATAAGATATAGCCATTGTTTTGATGTGATCAAAGTGTATTTCACTCTAGAATAGTGTAATAATAATCATCGCTACGAAAAAGATGGTTAAGTAGTTTAATGAATAAACGAACATGAGCGTTGACCACTTCATGATGTCTTTCATTTTAAAGCCCATAAGGCCAATAACAAGCCATCCAATATTAAGCAATGTACCAAGTGCGACAATCGGCCATCCTAATCCACCTAAGAAAAATGGAAGCGGAAGAAGACATGCTGTCCAAATGATGATCTGGCGTTTTGTGACTTCAAAGCCGTAAACAACTGGCAGCATTGGAATGCCCGCCTTACGGTAATCTTCCGTTTTCTTAATCGCAAGTGACAGGAAGTGCGGGATTTGCCAAATGAACATAATCATAAACAAAACCCAAGCCGTTGTGTCGATTGTACCTGTGACAGCTGTCCAGCCGATTAATGGCGGAACCGCGCCAGATACACTTCCGATAACTGTATTGATGGTGTAATGGCGTTTAGACCACATGGTGTAAAGAACCGCATAAGTAAAGACTCCAATAAATCCAATCACTGCTGATGTAATGGTTGTCATCAGAAGCATAATGAGTCCTAATACAACAAGCAGAATGCCAAATGCATACGCTTGCCCCGGCTGAATTTTACCTGTAACCGTCGGTCTTGTTTTTGTTCTTTCCATTAATATATCAATATCACGGTCAAACGCATTATTAATTGCGCATGAACCGGCAATAATAAGAGAAGAACCAATCATTGTTAACAGCACAATATCAAGATTTCCAAGAAAACTCATATCTGTAAAATAAAAAGCAAGCCACATTCCAGTAAATGTCGTAATGAAATTGGAATTGACGATGCCCATTTTAATAAGAGCAAGAAAATCTTTCCAAGCTGTTGTTTCTTCTATTTGTCCATGAATAGCTGCTTCCGCGGCTGTTTTGGAATTTGCCAATGTGTATAACCTCCCTTGCCCAAACCTTCAAACGAACGAATGACACGTAAAATCATTACAACTCTATCATACAAGATAAACAGCTGTAAAAAAACATCCTATTAAATAATAAACGACAAACTTGAAGTTATTTGTGAACTTTTCGTGAATTTATTAGGATATATGTGTGTTTCAGAAGGCGGTGCAAAATGAAATATTCTCTCCTCTATTTCTATCAGACTGTCAAAGAAAGATCAAGCACTCTAAATCTGTAAACTTTGTGAACTAACATATCATTTTTTTGTGAACTTTGGTCATTATGAATTGCAACAGAACACGCATTTGGCTTAAACTTGAGAGCATGTGAGGTTTTCATTTACATCAGAAGTTTTTTAGAGAAGGTGAAATAATTTGATGAAATTTGCTTTAAGGCTATTGAGCGTGATCACAACGTTTGTGATGCTGATCGTACTGATTGGCGGTGCGCTTGTGACGAAAACCGGTTCGGGTCTTGGCTGCGGTAGACAGTGGCCCCTTTGCCACGGTCGTTTCTTTCCTGAAATGAACCCCGCTTCCATCATCGAATGGAGTCACCGCATGTCAACAGGGGTTTCCACCATTCTTGTTCTGGCACTGGCGGTCTTATGCTGGAAAAAAATTAGTCCAGTATTCCGTGAAACCAAATTCTTGGTCATCATGTCCATTATATTCTTAATGCTTCAAGCGCTGTTAGGAGCTCTTGCCGTCGTATTTGGCTCTAACGCACTTATAATGGCACTGCACTTCGGTATTTCACTCATTTCATTTGCTTCAGTATTACTGCTTGCCCTTCTTGTCTTTGAAGCAACCAGATCTGAAACAAAGCTTGTGAAGCCGCTTCATATCGGCAAAAAAATGCAGTTCCATATTTATGGAGTGATCACGTATACGTATATCGTGGTATATACGGGTGCTTATGTGAGACATACAAAGTCAAGTCTTGCTTGCTCTGTGTTCCCGTTTTGTTCAAAAGACGGTGCACTTCCAACGTATTTTAATCAGTGGGTTCAAATGTCTCACCGAGCAGCAGCACTTCTTTTATTCGTCTGGATATTTGTCGCAATGTTCCATGCCATGAAACATTATAAAGAACAGAAGCAGCTTTATTATGGGTGGATTATCTCAGCCATTCTGATTACACTTCAAGCCATTTCAGGTGTGATGTCTGTTTATTCTCATCTTGCACTTGGTTATGCGCTGGCTCATTCATTCTTTATTTCTTGTTTGTTTGGGGTACTATGCTACTTCTGCTTACTCATTGCCCGGTTTAAATATGAAAGCAAAGAGCCATTTAGATAAGAATTGTATCCCCCTATCATGTGAAGAGGGGGATTTTTTATTGTTGTTTTGCTTCTTCGAATAGTGAAATGGCCTTTTTGCGTCTTTCCTTGTGATCAACTGTTGGCAGCGGGTATGTATCCCCTAGTACACAGCTCGATTTCAGTTGTTCATCGGTCGGCATTTTACTTGGTTCATGAATCCATTTTTCATCAACATGCTCTAGCTCTGGTACATATTTTCTAATATATTCCCCGCTTGGATCAAACCGCTTCGACTGGGTCGTTGGGTTAAAAATACGGAAGTACGGCACGGCATCTGTCCCAACAGAAGCTGCCCACTGAAATCCTCCGATATTCGAAGCCTCATCATAATCCACAAGCTTTTTTGCAAAATACGCTTCTCCCTTTCTCCAATCAATCAAATAATCCTTTGTTAAAAATGAGGCGGTGACCATCCTTAAACGATTATGCATCCAGCCTTCCTCATTTAACTGTCTCATCCCTGCATCAACGAGGGGAAAGCCTGTTTCACCTTTACACCATGCTTCAAACAGCGTCTCATCTTCATTCCATTTCATCCCTTGAAACGCCGAATTGATTTCTTTTTCTTTCATCTCTGGATAATGAGCATAAATCATATGGTAAAAATCTCGCCACGCCAGCTCTTTGATAAAGGTTTCTCTGCCCTCGTCTTCAAACAGTGCTTCCTCATGTACCGCATGAAAGATCGTTCGAATTGAGATGGCCCCTGTTTTCAAGAAACGTGACAGCTTACTCGTTCCAAAAACAGATGGCATATCTCGTTTTTCATGGTAACGTGTTAGTCTTTTTTGGATAAAATCATGCAGCGTGTTCATCGCTTTGCGTGAGCCGATTTGATCAAATTTCCTTGAACATCTCATGATTATGCTGCGCAGTTTGTCATTCCCTTTGTGTGAAAGTGAGTCATCACAGATCGTATGAGCGCTGCTAAGAAATGATTTGTCAACTTTTATCACAGGCTGCTTCTCTTGCTTTCGCCATGATTGATAGTATGGAGTAAACACTTGATAATGAGTGCCATCCGCTTTTAAAATATCTTGCGCCCCGTGAAGGTGTGTATCTTGCCATTTTGACACATGAATGCCCTTCTTTTCTAAAAAATCGGTTACATGATGGTCACGCTTTTGACCGATTCCCACTTGAACTTCATTAAAAAAGACAGCTTTGATGTCATATACATCAATAACTTGCTGAAAGGCACGCAAAACATCTCCATAGAGAAGGTGAATATACATTTGAGATTCTCTTGCTTCCTTGACGAAATGCGCCAAGTTTTGAAAAAAATGTTCGTTGTTTAAATCGAGGTCCATTTCAGTAAAAAATGGATCTAGATGATAAAGAGCAAATAATTTGTACTCGTGTTTTTTTGCATATGTGATCGCTTTTGATAAGGCGATATGATCATCTAATCGCATATCCCGGCGAAACCAAATCACAACAATGTTGTCCAACCTTCTTCACCTCACTCTATAGTGTAATCACTCTCACTGGCTGCTGCACATTTTAATGCGCTCAAAGAAAAGACACATCACGATGGATGTGTCTCACTTCTTATTCAGGCTTTAATACAATTAATAGATCACCGGTTTGAATCGGTTCTCCATTTGTCACATGTATTTCATCTACGACCGCAGAAAATGGAGCTTGTACAGTCGTTTCCATTTTCATGGCTTCATTGATCATCAAATGCTCACCTTGAGAAATTTTCTGCCCTTTTTCCACGAGTACTTTAATGACAGTGCCTGGCATTGATGCGGCGATGTGATTTGGATTCGAGCGGTCCGCCTTCATTTTTTCTTGAACAGAGGATTTGATGCTTTCATCCTTAATCACTACTTCACGCGGCTGGCCATTTAACTCAAAGTAAAGAACTCTTGTGGCATCTGGATTCGGTTCACCAATTGATACGAGTTTGACAATCAGAGTTTTTCCTTTTTCGATTTCTACCTCAATCTCTTCTCCAAGCCTCATCCCGTAGAAGAACGTTGGTGTATCAAGAACAGAGATGTCACCATAGCTTTCTGCTGTTTGGACAAATTCAGAAAAGACTTTCGGATATAAGGCATACGCAATTGCGTCTTGCTCTGTTAACGTCAGGTCATGAGATTCTTTGAACTGCTTCTTAATGTCTTCAAAGTCCACTGGCTTCAGCTTCTCACCAGGTCTGACAGTAAGAGGCTCTTCCCCTTTTAAAATCAGTTTTTGCAGCTTTTCTGGGAATCCGCCATGCGGCTGGCCTAAATAGCCTTTAAATAATTCCACAACAGAATCCGGGAAGTCTAGTGTTGCGCCTTTTTCATAAACATCTTCTTCTGTTAGATCATTTTGCACCATATAAAGTGCCATATCTCCAACTACTTTAGAGGATGGTGTTACCTTTACAATATCACCAAACATGTCATTCACACGTCTGTACATTTCCTTTACTTCATTCCAGCGCTCGCCAAGACCGACACCTTTCGCCTGCTGCTGCAAGTTACTATATTGACCGCCGGGCATTTCATGCTCATAAATTTCTGTATGAGGCGAATTCATGCCGCTTTCAAATTCATGATAGTATTTTCTGACGGAATCCCAGTATTGAGAAAGGCGTTCGACAGATTGGACATTCATGTCTGGCTTTCTTTCATGTCCATCTAAAGCATAATAAAGTGAGCTTGCACTTGGCTGCGATGTGAGTCCTGCCATAGAGCTGACGGCAACATCCACAATATCAACACCTGCATCAATCGCTCTTGCATAGGTGAACAGTCCATTTCCACTCGTGTCATGCGTATGAAGATGGATAGGGATCGTAAGCTCATCTTTTAAAGCAGAGACTAGCTCGTAGGCTGCCTGCGGTTTTAATAGCCCCGCCATATCTTTAATACCTAAAATATGTGCGCCGGCAGATTCAAGCTCTTTTGCAAGAGATAAATAGTACCCAAGATCATATTTTGGACGAGATGGATCAAGAATATCCCCCGTATAACAAATCGCCGCCTCTGCCACTTTGCCTGATTCCCGAACAGAATCAATGGCAAGCGTCATGCCTTTGACCCAGTTTAAGCTGTCGAAAATACGGAACACATCAATGCCTGCCTCGGCTGATTCTTTTACAAATGCTTTGATCACATTATCTGGATAGTTTGTATATCCGACAGCGTTTGATGATCTTAATAGCATTTGGAACAGCGTGTTTGGCACTTCTTGACGAAGCTCTTTCAATCGTTCCCAAGGATCTTCTTTTAAGAAACGGTACGCAACATCAAATGTAGCCCCGCCCCACATTTCCATACTAAACAGCTCTGGCCATAAACCTGCTGTCGGCTGGGCAACTTTCTTTAAATCATGTGTTCTAAAGCGTGTCGCAAGCAGAGACTGATGCGCATCCCTAAAGGTTGTGTCAGTTAAAAGGACGCTACTTTGTTCTTTCACCCAGTTGGCAAGCCCCTCAGGTCCATGCGTATCTAACAATTGTTTTGTCCCAGACGGAATCTCTTGATTGAGAGGAAGCTTCGGTACGTCTGGCTTGTCAAAATGAGGCTTCTTTTTCTTCGCAATACCCGGGAACCCATTAATGGTAACGTTACCAATATAAGTCAACATCTTCGTTCCGCGGTCTTTTTGCTTAGGGAAATTAAATAGCTCTGGCGTTGAGTCGATAAACGATGTATCGTACTCCCCTTTTAGGAACTTCTCATGCTTAGCCACATTTTCAAGAAATGGGATGTTAGTTTTAATTCCGCGAATCCTGAATTCTTGTAAATTTCGAACCATTTTAGCAGCCGCTTGATCAAACGTGAGCGCCCATGTAGACAGCTTGACCAATAGTGAGTCGTAATAAGGTGTAATGACCGCACCTTGGAAGCTGTTCCCTGTATCAAGACGTACACCAAATCCCCCACCTGAGCGGTAGGCCATAATTTTTCCTGTGTCTGGCATAAAGTCATTTAAAGGATCTTCTGTTGTGACCCTTGATTGAATGGCAAAGCCGTGTGTAAAGATATCTTCTTGCTTTGGAATACCAACTTCTTTGCTGTGAAGGTTATGCCCCTTTGCAACAAGAATTTGAGTTTGAACGATATCGACACCTGTGATCATTTCTGTGATCGTGTGTTCTACCTGCACCCTTGGATTGACTTCAATGAAGTAAAACTCTCCATTTGCAACTAGGAATTCTACAGTCCCTGCATTAATGTACGATACATTCTGGGCCAGCTGGACAGCCGCTTCGCAAATATCTTCACGCAATTGATCTGTTAGAGACACACTTGGCGCCACTTCAATGACCTTTTGATGCCGCCTTTGGACAGAGCAGTCACGCTCATATAAATGAATGATATTGCCGTGATTGTCTCCAATCACCTGCACTTCAATATGTTTTGGATTTTCAATCAGCTTTTCAACGTATACTTCGTCATTTCCAAAAGCAGCTTTTGCCTCTGACTTCGCACGGTCATAGGCTTCCTTCAGCTCTTCTTTTGATCTAACAATCCGCATACCCCGGCCGCCGCCGCCTAGTGAAGCTTTAATAATAAACGGGTAACCGTATTCTTCACCGAATTTTTCGACTTCTTCGACCGAATCAACTGGTCCGTCACTTCCTGGAATGACTGGAATACCAGCTTTTTTCGCTTCATCTCTCGCCTTTACTTTATCTCCAAACATATCTAAATGCTGAGAAGTTGGACCGATAAATTGAATGCCTTCCTCTTCGCATCGTCTTGCAAAATGAATGTTTTCGGATAAAAATCCGTAGCCTGGATGAATCGCATCCACGTCATTTCGTTTTGCAATTTCGATGATCCCCTCGATATCGAGGTAGGCATCAATCGGTTTCTTCCCTTCTCCAACTAGATATGCTTCATCAGCTTTATAGCGATGATAAGAGCCCGAGTCTTCTTTGGAATAAATGGCCACTGTACGTAAATTGAGCTCCGTACAGGCCCTGAAGACTCTGATAGCGATTTCCCCTCTGTTTGCAACTAGAACCTTTTGAATTGTTCTCTGTGACATTCTCACTCCTCCATATCCCTTAAAATTTTATATGTACTCTATAATAAAGGAAGAAATGAAAACTGTACACTTTTGTTTTCTAAAGATTCAAAGTTTTCTGCAATCCATTTTTTTCAACTGATGGTTTGCTCATTGATTTTTTCTTTTTGTAACGCTCTTTATATTCAGTAAACATGCTGATATTCAGCAGCATTCCCATACAGATGCTAAGTAAAATGATAGACGATCCCCCGTAGCTGATAAACGGAAGTGTCACCCCAGTAATTGGAATAAGACCTGAAACACCGCCTAAATTGATACAAGTTTGGATCGCAATCATGGAGGAAATTCCTATTGCAAGCAAACTTCCAAACGGATCTTCACACTTTCTCGCAATATAAAAACCTTTCACGACGATGAAACCAAGAAGAGCGAGAACAAAAAACACGCCGAAAAAACCAAGCTCTTCTGAGATAATTGCCATGATAAAGTCTGTGTGCGGTTCTGGAAGATACCCGTACTTTTGAACGCTTTCTCCTAGACCGAGTCCAAAAAAGCCGCCTGATCCAATCGCATAATATGAATTAATCAATTGATGCCCAGTAGCCCCTGCATCTTTAAATGGATCTTGGAAACTCTCAAAACGTCCGAGACGATTTTGCGTGAAAATTTTATCCCAAAAAAGAATAATAAACGGGGTCACGACGACCATTACTGCACTAAATAGCGCCAGCAGCTTCGCAAGCGTTTTGCCGCTAAAGCCTGAGCATAAAATCATCGCAAGGGCAATCATGCCAATGATAAAGGCTGTCCCATAGTCTGGCTGCAAAATGATAAATCCGCACAGGATAGAGACAATCACGATTGGAGGCGTGACACCTCTTAAAATATGATCAATATAATGCTGCTTTTTGGCATACACCGCAGCAAGATAGATGATGACGACAATCTTTACAAATTCAGCTGGCTGAAGACTAAAAGGGCCTAATTTGATCCAGCTTCTTGCGTTCCCTGCAATATGACCGCCAAAGTACACATAGATGAGGGAAAAAACTGAAATCAGCAGCATACCAATCTGGAATTTCTTATTTGAAAACAGCTGATATGGAACTAATGCTGTAAAGATCAAGATGACTGCTCCAACAATCATAAATAAGAGCTGTTTCTTAAAAAAGTTATCTGGCGCGGCATCGTATCTGATAACAGATGTAATCATACTTGAGCTATACACCATAACCAAACCAAATGCGCTGATTAAGATAATGGCGAACAATAATGAGTAGTCATACGATTTTAGCATTCTCTTTAACATATAATCCTCTTCCTAACGTCTGTTTCTACTGCTTGATATCTTCTTAGCTGTTCTTATTCTACTACATTTTCTCCGTTTGATCCCGTTTTACCTCTTTTATATTGTTCGTCATTCATGAAAGAATCAAGTCCGTTTGCCGTCAATCCATCAAAAGAAAATAGGGGACAAAAAAACTCAAACTTATGTTGTGGAAGTTTGAGTTTTCAATCGTTATTTTTTTGTGAACGCATCATGAAGTGCGGAAAGCTCTCTCTCAAGTTTATCGAGTAGTTTCTTGCCTTCATGTTGATCAACTAATCCAAGCCGGACAGCAAAATCAATCTCTCTCGATAATCCGAACATTTGAGTATCTAAAACCTCTTCATAAAGAGGACATTGCGGCATCGTTAAGTTGTCCATTTGCACTTGGATCAATTTTAAAATTTTATCTGCATCCAATTTTAATAAAGCCAGTGCTTTTTGCCGATGATCGACTAAAATTTCTGACGCCAAAAGTATCCCTCCGTTCCCCAGGCGAGTACCTAATTCTTCTATTTATCATAAAGCGAAACGCCCAAAATTGCAAGCAGATTTGTACAGTTCGCTTTGTGAAAATAAAAAGAAGACATTTCTCATTAAAAGATACTCATCTCATATTTTTCACTCATGAGCTCAAGCAGCTTAATCCCAGCAATACTATTCCCTTTTTCATCCAGGGCAGGACCGAAAATTCCGATTCCAAAATCATATGGTGCCGCTCCCATAATTCCGCCTGAAACACCGCTTTTAGCAGGTATGCCGATATTAATGGCAAATTCCCCGCTTGCATTATACATGCCGCACGTCACCATAAAGGTTTTACAAATTCTAGCGACATCTTTTGAAAGAATTTGCTTGCCCGTCTCTGGATGTCTGCCATCTAATGAAAAAACACAAGCAATTTTCGCCAAATCTAAGCTGTTCATCATGATGGCGCATTGTTTCGTATACACGTCCATGACCTCTTCTACGTTCCCTCTAATAATATGATATTGCTTCATATAATAGCACATAGCCCGGTTAATCATCGATGTCTCAAATTCGGATGCGGCTGTCTCTTTGCAGTATGTAATGCTTTTATCATTTGCGAGCTCTCTAATAAAGCCAAGCAGGCGGTTCAGCTGATCTTGCGGAGTGGCTCCTCTTATTAAGCTTGTGACTGCAAGCGCTCCTGCATTAATCATTGGATTCAGCGGCTTATTCGGACTTGCTGTTTCCAGCTTTATCATTGAATTAAATGGGTCACCTGTAGGCTCTTGTCCAACAAATTGAAAGACTTTTTTTGGCCCTTCTTCTGAAAGCACGAGCGCAAGAGCTAATACTTTAGAAATACTTTGCAGGGTAAAGCGTTTATCTACATCTCCTGCCGAGTGGCAAGTATTACTCACATGGTACACAGCCACAGATAAATCCGTCTGATCCGCTTTGGCGAGAGCGGGAATATAGGATGCTACTTTGCCATCTTTGGCCACTTTTTTTGCTTCTTCTACAAATCGCTGAAGCTCTTCATTGTCACGACATGCCATGCCCAACATCCTCCCTATCTTTCATGTACGATTAGTGTGTACAAGGAAAAGCATGTTTATGAAAGTGACAAAGCAGACGAAAACTTCTATAATTTATGTTGGAAAGGGGTTGTCTTGAACATGAGCATCATTCAAATTAAGGGGAACGTAAAATACAAGATCACCATTGATCCAAGTGTATGGATTTTTGATGACCGCAAATTTTTAATGGATTCATTTTTTGAAAAAAGCACGGCAAATGAAGAAAGTCAGCTGGATCAGGAGCTTGACCAAGAGCGGGTGATCAGAGAAGGACAAACACTTCCACCCACTTTAAAAACAGAGAAGAAGTACGAAAAGGAAAGACTCATCACAGGCAGCTTCGGAATGAAGCTGGGTGATATGCTGAAAAATGCAGAACCGCTTGAACATGCAGACACATGCAAATTTGTCACAGAAACAGAGACAATTGCTGTTCCGCTTTCTCAGGCAATGGAAAGCATTGCACACTTCAGCCAAAATGGGAAGCCGATGACAGAAGAAGGACCAATCCACGTTTATTTCGCAGATCAGTCCAACCTCACTCAGCCGATAAAAGGTGTCAAAGAGCTCATCATTACATAAGACAGAGGGTCTGGACTACAGCAAATCAGCTGCAAGCTGTGCAAGTCCAGACCTTTCTCCTTTGACAAGCTTGACATGTCCAGATATTTGCTGACCTTTGAACCGCTCAATGACATACGTAAGCCCATTATTTAAGCTGTCTAAATAAGGATGATCGATCTGCTCCGGGTCCCCCATCAGCACGATTTTACTTCCCTCTCCGACGCGCGTTAATAATGTTTTTACCTCGTGTTTCGTTAAATTCTGCGCCTCATCAATGATAATAAATTGATCAGGAATACTTCTTCCACGGATATACGTTAAAGCTTCCACTTGAATAGAACCAATTCCCGCCAAAATCGCATCAAGTTCACCAGGTTTTTTTGTATTAAATAAAAATTCCAGGTTGTCATAAATCGGCTGCATCCATGGTCTGAGTTTCTCTTCCTTTTCACCTGGCAAGTAGCCTAAGTCCTTGCCAACAGGAACAATGGAACGGGCTACAATCAGTTTTTTAAACATGCCGAGATCCTCTGTCTGCATTAATCCGGCAGCCAGTGCAAGCAGTGTTTTACCAGTTCCTGCTTTTCCGATCAATGTCACGAGCGGAATATCACGGCGCAATAGCAGCTCTAGGGCCATCGTCTGCTGAACATTTTTCGGACGGATTCCCCAAACATGCTCTTGATCATAAATAAGCCGTTTCACGTTCTCTGCTTTTTGATCAAGCATTCCTAAAGCAGAGCCGCCTTCATTCCCCTTCATAATGACAAATTGATGAGGGTTTAATGGTGCACTTGTGACTTCTTTTACCAGCAATTGACTTTGCTTATAAAATGTATTCAATTGCTCCGTCGGAATATAGAGCTCATGATAGCCGTTATCAATGTCTTCATTTTGCAGCACGCGATCACTTAAGAAATCCTCTGCCTGGAGACCTATGGCATCTGCCTTTACCCTGACTAAGACATCCTTGCTGACCAAAATAACAGGCCGTCCGTGAGGCTTTGTTTCTTCCTCTAAGCTCAAATTTTTCGCGACAGCCAAAATTCGATTATCATTTGTTTTTTCAATAAAAATTTCTTGAAGCTCATGGAAAGAGCGGTGATTCAGCTCAATTCGCAGCGTCCCTTTTGACTCTAGCGTAATTTTTTCATGCAGTTTCCCTTTCGATCTCAAACCGTCGATTAAACGTGAGACACGCCGGGCGTTTTGCCCAACCTCGTCCATGTATCTCTTTTTCGAGTCTACTTCTTCTAACACAACGGCCGGAATGACGACCTCGTTGTCTTCAAATGAAAAGATTGAATTCGGATCCTGTAATAACACATTTGTGTCTAATACATAAATTTTACTCAGGTCCTTCGCCTCCTGATCGGGGTTTCATTCATCCTTGTCTTTCCCAAAACGATTGTTAAAATATATGTTTTCATGAATAAAGTTAGAAGGTTAATTCAACAATAAAATAAATCATGCAGTTTGTGAAGGAGGGAATTTAGATGCGACTATTTTTAACATTATTCATGATTCAATCGATCATTCTGTTAGGCGCTTGCCAGCAGCAGGAAAAGCCAGAAGCGCTGGACAAGCAAGATGGACGCCAGCACTTAGTAAGGGTGTCTGACTCATCCAAGAAAGAGACCAATCAAGCCCGCCCATCCACAGATGTTGCGCAGCATCTTGTCAATGTGACAGAGCACGTAGCAGATGTCAATGATGCAACGGCAATCGTCATCGGCCGTTATGCTGTTGTTGGTATTGATGTAAAAGATGATTTAGATAGAAGCAAAGTAGAAACCATTAAATATTCAGTTGCAAAAGCGCTGAGAAATGACCCGGAAGGCGCAAATGCTGTTGTGGTTGCTGATCCGGATACAGTCAGCCGATTAAAAGAAATGGGCAAAGAAATCCAAGCAGGCCGTCCGGTAAGCGGTATTATGGATGAACTGGCTGCCATTGTCGGCCGCGTGATGCCAGAGATGCCGAGAAATGAGATCGACCGTAACGAAAAGGATCCGACAAATGATCCGAATAATCAGCTCAAAGAACAGGATCAAAAGCAGTTAGAAAAAAATCAAAACGACCAATCAAACCATCATATGAATCAGAAGAACTAATGAGAACGGCTTATATCTCCTGTGATATAAGCCTTTTTCTACGCTGATTTTAAGTAGCTGGAAAACATGCTATAATAAATGCAATAAAGTGAGGTGAAAATGATGAGAGTGAAGTGCTCATTATGTGAAAAGCTTGAAACCATTGATGATGATACACTTGTTGCTAAACGGTTAAGAAACCGGCCTATTCATACATATATGTGCGATGACTGCCAAGAACGCATTAAAATAAAGACTGAAGCTCGCATCAAAACTGGCAGATTCTCTCTTTATCAGGATCCTGCGACGAAAGAGAAAAAGAAGAAAAAAGGAAAGAAAGAACAAAAGACATAAAAAAGACCTGACACATGTTCAGGTCTTTTTTTACGTATTGACTGTTCCTTCTTTTTTCGCACGATGCAGCCGTATTTTATAAATAATCAAAATGGCAGCTGCCACAACCAGTCCTTCCGCTACTGGCAGGAAGATACCTAGAAATGTGAGAAACGTGCAGCCAAAAATCAAAAACAAATAAATCACGAGCGCTTTTAAAATCGGTAAACGTCTTGCAAAGCCGAGCTTAAAAACAATAATCGCTAAAACAAGGATGGTGCCATATAGGAGCCACATCCCTGTTTGCGGATTTTCATCGACACGAAACAGCATCGCGAAAAAGGATAGATTTTCACTTACTTCCTGATCATTCAAAAAGATTCCCTCCCCTTATCTTTCAGGGTTCTATCTTTTTAATTCTTCATGGAATTAAGATAATCCTGCTAGCTTTTTCTTCTTCGCTGCTTTCTCACGTTCGTTTTTGTCTAAAATTTTCTTTCTAAGACGAATGGATTCAGGTGTAACCTCACAGTATTCGTCTTCATTCAAGTACTCAAGAGATTCCTCAAGTGACATAATGCGAGGTTTTTTCATGCTAACTGTTTGATCTTTCGTCGCTGAACGTACGTTTGTTTGTTGTTTCATACGGCTTACGTTTACAACAAGGTCGTTCTCACGGTTATGCTCCCCAACGATCATCCCTTGGTATACTTCAGTACCTGGCTCAACGAAGATCACACCGCGCTCTTCAACACCTTGGATTCCGTAAGCAGTCGCTTTACCTGTTTCCATTGAAACAAGTACACCTTGACGGCGTCCGCCGACTTGACCAGACTGCATTGGCTGGTAGCTGTCAAACGTATGGTTCAAAATACCAAAACCACGAGTTAATGAAAGAAATTCAGTTGTATATCCAATTAAACCACGTGATGGCACTGTAAAGATCAGGCGAACTTGACCGTTACCATTATTGATCATGTCAATCATTTCACCTTTTCTTGCACCCATTGATTCCATAACAGAGCCAGTATGCTCTTCTGGTACATCAATTTGAACGCGCTCTACAGGCTCACATCGAACACCATCAACTTCTTTTACAATAACTTCTGGCTTCGATACTTGTAATTCAAAACCTTCACGTCTCATATTCTCAATGAGAATGGATAAGTGAAGCTCTCCGCGTCCAGAAACAACCCAAGCATCAGGTGAATCAGTTGGATCTACACGAAGACTGACGTCTGTTTGAAGCTGCTGCTCTAAACGCTCTTCAATTTTACGTGATGTCACGTATTTTCCTTCACGGCCTGCAAATGGGCTGTTGTTTACAACAAACGTCATTTGAAGTGTTGGCTCATCAATACGAAGGATTGGAAGTGCTTCTTGGTGTTCTACCGGACAAACCGTTTCACCTACGTTGATGTCTTCCATTCCAGATACAGCGACAAGATCTCCCGCTTTCGCTTCGTTGATTTCCACTCGTTTTAACCCTTGGAAACCAAAGATCTTTGTCACGCGGAATTGTTTCACAGTGCCGTCGACTTTCATCAAGGCTACCTGCTGTCCTACTTGCATTGTTCCTCTGAACACACGGCCAATTCCAATTCTGCCAACATAATCATTGTAATCAAGTAGTGCCACTTGGAATTGAAGCGGCTCTTCATGGTTATCAACTGGGCAAGGAATATGGTTCACAATGGCTTCAAACAATGATTCCATGTTTTCATCTTGCTTGCTCGCATCGTTACTTGCTGTACCATTGATTGCTGATGCATAGACAACTGGGAATTCAAGCTGTTCTTCTGTTGCATCCAATTCAATGAACAAGTCGATCACTTCATCGACTACTTCAGCCGGACGAGCAAAGTCGCGATCAATTTTATTGACGACAACGATTGGTGTTAAGTTTTGCTCAAGTGCTTTTTTCAGCACAAAGCGTGTTTGAGGCATACAGCCTTCATAAGCATCCACAACAAGGAGTACACCATCTACCATTTTCATGATACGCTCAACTTCACCACCGAAATCGGCGTGTCCTGGTGTATCTAAAATATTAATGCGTGTATCTTTATAATTTATCGCAGTATTTTTAGCTAAAATCGTAATACCGCGCTCTCGCTCTAAATCATTTGAATCCATGGCTCTCTCAGCGATATTTTCATTCGCACGGAAAGTACCAGCTTGATGGAGCAATTGGTCAACAAGCGTCGTTTTACCATGGTCAACGTGGGCAATAATTGCGATGTTGCGAAGGTCTTTTCGAAGTTTCACATTTTCATCTCCTAAAATAATTAGATAACTTTCATATTATATCACAATCCCCTTTAAATGCCGATCGTTTTTCTGTAAACTTATATTAACTCTAAAAAAAGGGATGGGGACATATGAAACAAATCAAATGGCTTCTATTATTATGTGCATTACTTGCAGTTGTCAGTATGGCGTTTATTGGGGTAACTCTTGCAGAAAAAAACATACTGGGTATATGTCTAAGCATTGTATTCGCCATGATTTTCATGGGTACAGGATTTACATTAAAAAGAAAATTAAACGTGCAATCATAAAATTAGGTAAAAGCCTTTTACATTCTACATGTAGAAGGCTTTTTATTTTGAGTAAAAACAAGACAAATCACCTATGAAAGCTCCATTTTGCAGACGGAACGTATCTTGAAGAATTGACAAAAGTAAGCAATCTGAACCCCTCCATTTTTCGACAAGAACTTTTATAGTTCTCCAAAATCAAACATAAAGTTACAATTTTCCTATTCTTCCACAAAGTTTCTCATGGTATGCTTTTCTTGCAACAAAATTTAACAGAAAAGGGAGAGAAAAGAAGCATGAAGAAGTTTTTGAGCAAATCGCTCAGCTCTGTTGTATTTTTCGCTTTAGCTATCATTCTTACTTTCACAACAGTAGCTCCTGGGCAAGCAAGCGCTGCAACTTTCAAAGGAATTCCTTTTGAACAGCAGCAAATCATTAAAGAATTATTGGAGAAAAACGAGCGTGTCATCAACATTCTCATCAATTCATTTGTTGAGGAAGACAACAACTACACATTTGATGTGAAAAAAGCTGTTGAGCTCGGACTAACTGAAGAAGAAGCGGCGACTGCTGAGAAATTCTTAGATCGCGCAGCTGTTCTTACAATCGTTTTCAGTGAAAGCATCACTAAAAACGAAAAAGGGAAATTGGTTTTTGATGCAGCAAAAGCTGTTGAACTTGGTCTTACAAAAGAAGAAGCGGCTAAATTCGAAAAACTTTTCAAATCAGTGATCAGAATTGCTGATCTTGCTGGTGATGCCCTTGTTCTAGACAAAAAAGGAAACGTTGTGATTGATTCAAAAATCGCAAAAGGTCTTGGATTCAGCTCTACTGAATTACTTGTTTTCAACCAAATGCTTAAGAAAATTCCTCAAGAGCAATTGAAAACGTTCTATGATGCAGTTCAAATTGCGAAAGAAAAATTAAGCTAAGCTAGAAAAAACCCCCACCTGGTTTATCCAGATGGGGGTTTTTTATTTCAGCCAATAAAGAATGATCATCATGGCGTATCCTATACCAAATGCGATACTTGCTCGATATAACAGCTTGCCATAGTAGCGCTTTTCGAATTTTCTTCTTTCTTCCTTTTCATCTATATATGGCATGAGATCAGGAGTCTGTATAAAGGTAATTGGCTCTTTCATTTCGTGATAGAGGTGTTGGCAGCTCTCGCAGGATTGTAAGTGCTCTGCTACAATTTTATTTGTTTCTGCACTTGTGTCCCCCTCTATATAAAGTGGTAACAATTCTTCAATCAAATAACAGCTCATTTATTGAACTCCTCACAATGTAGCATTCGCTTCAGCTCTAATCTGGCTCGATGAAGGGTTGTTTTGACTTTAGATAAAGTCCAATTCAAAATTTCAGCTACTTCTTCATATGACAATTCTTGAATATCTCTTAAAATAAGGACCTCCCGGTAGGAATCCTTCAGCTGATAAATATGATGCCACAGCCTTTCTATATCAGCTTGTTTTTCAATGTGATCTTCTGGTGTCGTGAACGACTGCTGCTCTAAGAAATCTATTTCCTCTACGTTTGTAAAAGTCCATTTTACTTTTCGGCGATAATCATTCACAAATGTGTGATACGCAATGGTATAAAGCCATGTTTTCATACTAGAATGTCCCTTAAAGGAGGACAATCCATGCAGTGCCTTTATAAATACGTCTTGCGCAAGGTCCTTGGCCGTTTCCATATTTCCCGTCCGGCGATATAAATATTTAGTGATTTCCTGAAAATAATCTTCATAGATTTTTTCAATTTGGTCGGCTGGTCTGGACATCAAAAATAAAACCACACAGTCATCCAAATCGATAAAACGATAAAAAAGAAATATAACGAGTAAATAAACCCTTTCATACGTTTTAACTCGTCATAGTCATTCTGACCTTTCATCGACGCTGAAGACTGCTTTTTATCCGCGTCCACATGCTGATATTGCTGCTCGTGTGCCTTCATCCAGCTCGCTGCCTCGGCTCCCAGATCCCCTTCTTGATACAGTTCATATAAGTCTTGAAAGATGGCTTGTTTTTCTTTATCTGTCAAAACGATGCACCTCTTTTGTTCGTCCATTCACTTCATAGATTTTATGCTCATTTGATCCGAAGGTTTGTATGATGACAAGCCATGAAATGTCGATATTCCCTTCTTTGTCGATCATCTTCACAGGTTTTATTTGCTTTTTATAGATCGTAGATGGTTTATACCTTTTAAGTACTTGCTGATAGACGTCCTCCCGATCTTGATTAGATACTGCGTGCGGGATAGAAGAAGCTGATTGCGATTGCACTCTCAACTCAATTCCATCATCCCCTTTAAATAGATTGACGACATGAGATGAGTGGTTAAATGTAAATTGTTTGCTTTCACTAGTGCCTGTTTCTTTTCTTATGTCTTTTGGCGTTTCCCCTATGATTTTTAACAAATCTTCATCGCTGACGTTCCCTTTTTTCTGTTGAAGAATCGCTTTTGACAGCTTAAAGCTGATAACTTCTTTTGTTGAGCCATTAAACAGAAACTCCGATTGATCTTTTGTTGTAACCCTCACTTCATGCTGCCAATTAAAATAAAATTCATCAATGCCTGTGATTTGATAAGCTGGCGGCTTGAGGTTTAAGTGTTTATAAATGCTGTTGATCCTGTTTTTTATCTCCGTTTCTGTTAAATGGATTCCGTCAATATCCTTTAATTGAAAGATGGCGTTTACGTATTGCGCTTGTCGAAGCGTCCCTTTTTTCCAGGTGGCAGACGCTAAACTGTCCTCTTCATTCTGAGACATTTTTGGCAGAAGAAGAACGTCCGTTTCTCCGTCCTCTTTTTGTACAGTCAATTGAATGCGATTAAGATCTATTGACCTTCCGCTTCTTTCGAAAAATTCAATGGTTTTTTTCCTATATTCTTTATCGGTCAGTTCCTTTCCCTCTACACGACCTCGATAAGAATATCCGCTTAATTCACCTGTAAACGGAGAAATATTCACTTCATACTGATCATCTGCAAACACGTAATGATAAGGGATAGGCTGATGACTAGCATTTAAATACAGCGATTGATGCTCTGGTACAAATTTTGAAGCGAATGCTTTTGCACTTGCTTCAGATAAGGGGCGATATTCTTGTGAAAAAGTATCTACCAGTTCCGTTTTGGTAAATTGGAACATGGTATGAGGAATATTGACAACCGGGTTGAGTAACAGCAGAAAAAAGACAGTTATACAACCAGCGCCCCACTGCCTTAATCTCAGCTTGTCCCGTAGTAAAGCAGATAAAAAATCAATCGTCATAAAGCTTCCTGCTGCTGCTATTAAAATAACAATCGATTTAAATGTAGATTGGAGCTCATGCTTCGAGATAGAAGGATAAAATATATAAAGCAAGGCTGCGAAAATCAAGCCATAGAACAAAAGCAATTCCTTCCACTTTCGGTGCCAAAACAAGCGAAAGAAAAGGTGCAACAGCAAAGCGGCAAAGCAAGCCATAGCCAAAATGGTGATCATATCTCTCCATACTAGCCCCGTATCACCGCTAAGAAAGAACTTTTTGCTTTCAGCAAACACAATAAACACTGTTTGACATAAAGGTAGAAGTAATACAGATAAATCAAAAACAAAGAACATACCTTTATTTTTTAAATAAGGAAGAGTAATCACATAGTACAGTGATGCAAGCAAGACATACCCATAAATGAGAAATTGCATGAAATCTGTCAGCACCTCGAATGTTTCGATCGTATACTGTCTAGACAGGACTTGGTGGATCATTTCAACTGTCATACCGCCAAGCAGAACAACTCTTAATACGATTCCAGCATAAAATACATAACTACTCCTCTTTTCTTTCCATATGGTGAGTGTCACGAACAGGACAAATAGTCCAAGTACACACCATTGAATGATGTGGATACTGTACTCATTTAAAATAAAATACCTTTCAAAATGGAGCGATAAATCACTAAACAAATCAAACATTGATACACAATCCTTTACATGAAATTAAGGCCTCATTCGTATAGACATCCGCCTTACCAAAAAGTTTCAGGAAAAACAAAAAATCACTTCATTCTCATGAAGTGATGTCGTTTATTTTTTATTTCCGCTTCCTTTTATGTAATCATGCAAGATTTTTTCACAAATGGATCGATTTCCAGCCACTATACTGTTTTTGTCTAGGAACGTAAGACGTTCTCCGTGAATATTTGAGTAAACGGCCCCTACTTCATCAAGCAGTACGCAGCCCGCTGCATAATCCCACGGCGCAAGCCTTAAGGTGACATATGCGTCACTTCTGCCGCTTGCAATATAAGCAAGCTCAAGGGCAGCTGATCCAATCGTTCGTGTCCCTCTCACGTCACGCACAAGACGGGCAAATGGTTTGGCGTCAAAATAAGGGCTTTCGATCGCCCATGTCGGATTAATACCTACAATGGCTTTTTCAATCTCCACATCTTTTAATGGAGGAAGCAGGATATCGTTCATATAGGCTCCTTCTCCTTTAATGGCATGGTAGAGCTCGTCATGAATGACGTCATAAATAAGACCGATTTTCCCCACACCATTTTCAAATATCCCGATTGAAATGGCAAAGTTGCGTTTTTGATGGACAAAGTTCATTGTGCCATCGATCGGATCAATGATCCACACAATTCCATCGAGTGAGGTGACCTCTTCCCCTTGTCCCTCTTCTCCTAAAATGTGATGATCTGAAAATGTCGACTGTATTTTTTCAATAAAAAAACGTTCTGTTTCTTTATCGATATTCGTGACTAGATCATTTGGATTTGATTTTGTTTCAATTGATAGACCTTCCTGCATGGACGCTTTAATACGGCTCCCTGCTTCTTTTACCCAGAGCTTTGCAAGACGGTCAATTTCCACCCAGTTTGTCATCAGATTGTAAACCTCTTTTCTATGTAGGACCTATTTGTAATAGCATACTGATATTATGTACGTAAAAGCAAGAAAAAAGCAGCTTCATACAAAAACGAACCGATGAATTGGTTCGTTTTTACCTCACGCTGTTTTACCCTTGAAGCTGCTCCCATTCTTTTCTTAGGCGCTCAAGCTTTCGTTTGCTGCGTTCGATTTGGATGTCATCTTTTTGTTCGATGGCTTCATGAAGCGTAGAAAGCTCATAATCAACCTCTAATCTCCACACAGCGATGCGATTTTTCTTCTCCTGTCTATAGCCCTGCTTCACGATTTGCTTCATTGGTCAACGCCCCTTCCAGAGAATGATTCATTCCTTGTCAGTTTTCATTGATAAAAATTCAATCGATAAGAGAAATGGTTCTTGCTTATATCGTATGAAGCGATCGCATAACCGCAACGACATTCTGAAAATTGTGTCTTTACCTATTAATGATGTACCACAAAATGAAAGGTTTTAAACGCTGCACCACGCCCTTTTATCTGCCGGTGCATCTTTTTTTGAGCTTGACCCAAGCTATGATAAAATATGATCAGCGAAAAGATACAGGAGGCATAACATGAGTGAAATGCGTTTTAGAGATGAAGATTTTGAAACATTCACAGTTGATGGTTTAGATGAACGAATGACTTTATTAAAAGAAAGAGTCCGTCCAAAGCTTGAGGCACTTGGCGAACATTTTGCACCACTTCTTTCTTCTATTACAGGAGACGAAATGTTTGTACACGTCGCAAAGCATGCTAGAAGATCTGTCAACCCGCCAAATGATACATGGGTTGCTTTTGCAAACAGTAAGCGCGGATATAAAAAACTTCCTCACTTTCAAATTGGACTTTGGAAAACACATGTCTTTGTATGGTTTGCGCTCATTTATGAATCTCCAGTTAAGGGTGAGTACGGTCAGCTATTTGAAAAAGAGCTAGACACCATCCAGCAGAAAATACCGCAAGATTTTGTTTGGTCTAAAGATCATATGAAACCAGATGTCATGCGTCACAGCGAACTAGATTCCGAACAGCTGAAAACGCTTTTTGAACGTGTTCAAACAGTCAAGAAAGCCGAGCTTCTGTGCGGCATTCAGCTGCCTAGAGAGGAAGTCGTTCAAATGAATAATGAAGAATTCCTATCGAAAATCGAAAATGCCTTCCGCACGCTGACGTATCTATACCGCTTCACACAGAAAGAATCTGTATAAAAAAACGAGCCCTTATAGGCTCGATTCAAATTGTTGACAAAGGGCTAAAATGATTTTGATTTTAGCCCTTTGTCTTCTTTTTCAGCGTGATAGAAAACCTTTGAAGTCTAGGGAGGACGAGTACCGGCGCGGAGCGAATTTGACATTTGTGAGCACCGGCACGCAGGCCTGACACCGGATGCGAGGGTTTGTCTGCACGCTGAAACGAGCCTTTATAGGCTCGTTTTTTACATGCGTATAACGGCTGTCTCTTCTGCCTCTCTTGCGGTTTTCACTGCACGATAAGGGGAATACCCGCTTCCCTTTTCAAACGCCGCACAATGCGTTTTTTCCTCTGCTTTTGATGGCACAACCTCTTTAAATCGTTTATAAGCATCTAATAACTCCTGCTTCGCAATTCCTTTTTCATATGCTTTTTCAACAGCCTGAAAAAATGAAATGACTGCAATTTTTTCCTCTGTCGTCCAGTCGACATCCATTGGATATTGATATTCCATTTACTTGTCCCTCACTTTAACACTCATTTCTCATTTGAACTTTTATTATAGCATCTGTTTGATCAGAAACCGATTGATTTTATGCTTTACATTCCGATCAGTTCATAATATAATTCTTTTGTTTTATGCAATGAAATCTGCTGTAATTGGCACAATAATAGCAGGTATTTCGATGAAGGTGGGAAAGCAATTGTCACAACATGATACACCCTTATATACTGGACTAAAAAAACACGCAGCAACCAATCCAGTCCAATTTCACATTCCAGGCCATAAAAAAGGAGCCGGAATGGATCCTGAATTTAGAGCATTCATTGGCGACAATGCATTAAGCATTGACCTCATTAATATAGAACCTCTCGATGATTTACATTCACCTCGAGGGATGATAAAAGAAGCACAGGAGCTTGCTGCTGAAGCCTTCGGTGCTGATCATACGTTTTTCTCCATTCAAGGCACAAGCGGCGCTATCATGACAATGGTGATGACGGTATGCGGGCCCGGGGATAAAATTATCGTTCCGCGTAATGTCCATAAATCAATTATGTCCGCGATTGTATTTTCTGGCGCAGTTCCTGTTTTTATTCACCCAGAAATAGACAAAGAACTTGGCATCTCTCACGGTATTACACCTGAATCAGCCAAAAAGGCGCTCACTGAGCATCCAGATGCGAAAGGTTTGCTTGTCATTAATCCAACGTATTTTGGTATTTCAGCAGACTTAAAATCAATCGTAGACATTGCCCATTCATTTGATGTGCCTGTCCTTGTCGATGAAGCACACGGTGTGCATATACATTTTCACGATGAGCTTCCCCTCTCTGCGATGCAGGCAGGTGCCGACATGGCAGCAACAAGTGTCCATAAACTCGGCGGCTCTCTTACGCAGAGCTCTATTTTAAATATGAAGGAAGGGCTTGTTTCAAAAGACCGAGTGCAATCGATTTTGAGTATGCTGACGACAACGTCCACTTCTTATTTGCTCTTAGCGTCACTTGATGTCGCTCGAAAACGATTAGCCACTGAAGGAAAGGCACTAGCTCAAGAAGCCATTCGTTTGGCTGAATCAGCGAGAGACCGCTTGAATCAAATTGAAGGCATTACCTGCATTGGCAAGGAAGTACTCGGTTCAGCTTCCACTTACGATTATGACCCAACGAAATTAATTATCTCCATTAAAGACCTTGGGTTAAACGGACATGATGTCGAAAAATGGCTGAGAGAAAGCTATCGAATTGAAGTAGAGCTTTCTGACCTTTACAACATTTTATGTATCGTTACCCCTGGCGATTCAGATGAGACAATTGATACGCTCGTGACGGCGATGCAGGAAATTGCCGCAGCCTCTACTCGTGAGAGCGGCAAACAACCGGTAACGGAAGTTCTGCTGCCTGAGATCCCATCGCTTGCTATGACGCCGCGTGACGCCTTTTACGCTACAACGGAAGTCGTTCCATTTAAGGAAGCAGTCGGCCGCATTATCGCAGAGTTTGTGATGGTGTATCCGCCAGGTATTCCGATTTTTATACCAGGTGAAATTATCACAGAAGAAAATATATCGTATATCTTTAAAAATATTGAAATTGGTCTTCCTGTCCAAGGACCTGAAGATTCAACGCTTGAAATGATCCGTGTGATTAAGGAACAAAAACCAATTTTATAAAAAAGAAACATGCAGCCCTAAATGGAGCTGCATGCTTTTTTATTTATTCAGAGGCTTCATCACAGCAATGACAGTGACCACACGTTCCGTATAGCGTTGTCACTTTTTCATTTTCAAATTGATCAATGGTTTCATTGCAATCTTGACAAATAATTGTACCCACGTACATTCCCCTTTTCTTCATTCATAGTTTGAAAGCGTTTGATCTATTTCTTATTTCTATAATATGATGTCACATTTAAGTTGTCAACGGTTAATTGTATGACACATTTAATCATTTTTTATAAATATGTGCTTTTTTCTTATCATATTGAGGGAACGTTTCAATTGTATTTTGCTTCATATCAATTCTGTAACAATTGAGTAACAATCGAAAATTGTCAAAAGGGACATGATACACTAGAGTGACTAACAGGGAACAAGCTCCTAAAAATGTTGGGACAACCCCAAATGATTTTGAGGTGAATAGATTGAATTTTATGAGGACACTTCTCATTATATTCCCCATGCTCTTTGTACTTAGTTCATGCTCATTTGCGTATATCATACCGAATCAGACCGACCAAGTCCGTCATATTCAAAAACCGAGAATTCTCTTTTTTACTGATGCAGAAAACCTTGATAAAGAAAGCCCATATTATGATGCAGTCCTCGATTTAAAAAATGAATACCCTAAGGAAATGTCAAAAATGATTGTAAAAGAAGATCGTAAAGGGTGGAAAAATGAAGTGGACGAATTACCGGCTATTTTACTTGTCAATGATGAAAAAGTGATCGTGAAGGTGGAAGGAAATGTCCGCAGTAAACAGGAGATCTTATCGCCTTTATGTCATGCTTTAGACCGCGTCAATACAAACTAATGATATGTACCTTGCACTTATATATATCCATATGAAAAAACCCCTCACCTCATGAGGGGTTTTTCATATGGTGTTCAGGGCGCCAAAAAAACCCTCTCCATCAAGGAGAGGGTTTCATAGGTTTCATTATTTTACGATGTGGATTGGGCTTCCGATTGCTACTTCAGCCGTTTCCATTGTAATTTCACCTAATGTTGGGTGAGCGTGAATTGTCATAGCGATATCTTCAGCAGTCACTCCAGCTTCGATTGCAAGGCTAAGCTCTGAAATCATATCAGAAGCGCCAACACCTGCGATTTGAGCACCGATCACTAGACCATCCTCTTTACGAGTGATCATTTTCATGAAGCCATCAGTTGCATCAAGAGAAAGTGCACGTCCGTTCGCTGCGAATGGGAATTTCGCTGCAACGATTTCGATTCCTTCTGCTTTTGCTTCTGCTTCAGTGTATCCAACAGTTGCAAGTTCTGGCTCAGAGAATACAACAGCAGGAATACCAAGGTAATCAATTTCAGCTGGCTCTCCAGCGATTGCTTCAGCTGCAATTTTACCTTCGTAAGAAGCTTTGTGAGCAAGTGGTGGTCCATCAACGATGTCACCAATTGCATAGATGTTAGATACGCTTGTACGGCATTGTTTGTCTGTTTTGACAACTCCGCGGTCAGTCAATTCAACACCAACTTGCTCAAGACCAAGCTCATCCGTGTTTGGACGACGACCAACAGTCACAAGTACGTAATCAGCATCAACTGTTTTTTCTTCGCCTTTTACTTCGAACGTAACAGTGACACCATCAGATTTTTCTTCAACGCCTTTTGCAAGAGCGTTTGTATGGATTTCAACGTTTCCTTTTTTCTTCAGGTTACGTTTAACCAATGAGCTCATTTGCTTTTCGAAACCTGGAAGGATTTCGTCTCCACCTTCAAGGATCACAACTTCAGTTCCAAAGTTTGCATAAGCAGTACCAAGCTCAGTACCGATGTATCCACCACCGATGACAACTAACTTTTTAGGTACTTCTTTAAGCGCTAAAGCACCAGTTGAGTTGATCACGCGGTCTGTGTATTTAAAAGTAGGCAATTCAATTGGACGAGATCCAGTTGCAAGAATTGCATTTTTGAAAGTGTAAGTCTGTGCTGAATTATCATCCATTACACGTACAGAGTTGCTGTCTACGAAATAAGCTTCACCTTTGACGATGTCTACTTTATTTCCTTTAAGAAGACCTTGAACTCCACCTGTTAACTTATTAACAACAGAAGCTTTCCACTCTTGAACTTTTGTGAAATCAACTGTTACGTTTTCAGCTTTGATACCCATGTCTTCAGAATGCTTAGCATTTTCAAAACGATGGCCAGCATTGATTAGTGCTTTTGAAGGGATACAGCCAACGTTTAGACATACACCGCCAAGTGTTCCTTTTTCAACGATTGTTACTTTTTGTCCAAGCTGTGCAGCACGAATAGCAGCTACATATCCACCAGGACCTGCACCGATGACAAGAGTATCTGTTTCGATTGGGAAATCTCCTACTACCATGACATTACGCCTCCATTAAAATTAATTGTGGATCATTCAATAAACGCTTGATGTGGTTAAGGGCATTTTGCGCAGTAGCTCCGTCAATCATACGGTGGTCAAAGCTTAGGGAAAGAGCTAAGACAGGAGCTGCAACGATTTCGCCATCACGAACAACCGCTTTTTCAGCGATACGGCCAATACCAAGGATCGCTACTTCTGGGTGGTTGATGACTGGAGTAAACCATTGTCCACCAGCAGAACCGATGTTTGTGATTGTGCAAGATGCACCTTTCATTTCAGCTGGAGCCAATTTACCATCACGTGCTTTTGTTGCAAGCTCATTGATTTCGTTAGAAACTTCGAAAATCGCTTTGCGATCTGCATTTTTTACAACTGGAACGAGCAAGCCTTTTTCAGTGTCAGCTGCAATTCCGATGTTGTAGTAATGCTTTTGAACAACTTCATCTGTTTTATCATCGATAGAAGTGTTAAGTACTGGGTACTTTTTCAAAGCAGAAGTTAGAGCTTTTACAACGTAAGGCAAGTAAGTTAACTTGATTCCTTGATCAGCTGCAACTTGTTTGAATTGTTTACGATGTGCAACAAGGTTTGTTACATCAACTTCATCCATTAATGTTACGTGAGGAGCTGTATGCTTAGAGTTCACCATTGCTTTTGCGATTGCTTTGCGGATTCCGCTCATTTTCTCGCGAGTTTCTGGGAATTCTCCTTCAAGAACTGGAGCTGCTGCCGCTTTAGGAGCTGCTTCTTCTTTCGCACTTTCAGCTGCTTGAGGTGCTGCCTCTTGAGCTGCAGAACCACCATTAACGAAGCTGTCGATATCTTCTTTTAACACACGGCCGTTTTTACCAGAACCTGCAACTTTGTAAATTTCAACGCCTTTTTCGCGAGCATATTTACGTACAGATGGCATGGCGATCACGCGTTTGTTTGGATCAGCGTCTACTTGCTCTTGTGCGCCTGCACCAGTTGCTGCTGCCGCTTCTTCTTGTGCTACTTCTTTCTTCTCTGGCTCGTTACCAGCTTCAGCAGTACCTTGTACTTGAGCTTCAGTTTTTGCTTCGCCTTCTTCTTCGCTGCCTTTAAATTGAAGATTTTCGTAACCAGGTGCATCAAACGTAATGATTGTTTGTCCTACAGTTGCAACTGTTCCCTCTTCAACTTTTAATTCTAATACTTTTCCTTTAACAGGTGAAGGAATTTCTACAACTGCTTTATCATTTTGTACCTCTGCTAAAACGTCATCTTCATTGATTTCGTCGTTTGGTTTAACAAACCACTTAACGATCTCACCTTCGTGGATACCTTCTCCGATGTCCGGAAGTTTAAATTCAAATGCCACTGTTTTTCGCCTCCTAGATTTTGTTGAACCCTTGTTGTGTATATTTACACGGTCATGTAATTGATAAAGGGGAAGAGAAATAAATTCTTTTCCCCTCTGTCATTTAATTAAAATTCAAGAACTTTCTTCGCTGTTTCAAGTACATCTTTATGGTTTGGAAGCCATACGCTCTCAGCTTGAGAGAAAGCAAATACAGTATCAGGTGCAGCTACACGAAGTACTGGTGCTTCCAAGCTAAGGATCGCTCTGTCATTGATTTCAGCTACTACGTTTGCAGCAATACCAGCTTGTTTTTGTGCTTCTTGAACAACGATCGCACGGCCTGTTTTTTCAACAGAAGCGATGATTGTTTCAATATCAAGCGGGCTTACTGTGCGAAGGTCGATCACTTCAGCAGAAACGCCTTCTTTTTCTAGCTCTTCAGCAGCTTTTAGTGATTCGTGAACCATTGCACCGTAAGTGATGATTGAAAGGTCAGAACCTTCACGTTTCACGTCAGCTTTACCGATTTCAATTGTGTACTCTTCTTCAGGAACTTCCTGACGGAAAGAACGATAAAGTTTCATATGCTCAAGGAATACTACAGGATCGTTGTCACGAATTGCAGAAATTAAAAGTCCTTTTGCATCGTAAGGTGTTGAAGGAATAACAACCTTGATACCAGGCTGTTGTGCGATAAGACCTTCTAAGCTGTCAGCGTGAAGCTCAGGTGTGTGAACTCCCCCGCCGAATGGAGAACGGATTGTCACTGGAGAATGCCAGCGTCCGCCAGAACGGTAACGCATACGAGCCATTTGTCCAGAAACAGAATCTAATACTTCATAAACGAATCCGAAGAATTGAATTTCCATTACCGGGCGGAATTCTTGTAGTCCAAGGCCAATAGCAAGACCGCCAATACCAGATTCAGCAAGTGGAGTATCGAATACACGATCCTCACCAAACTCTTTTTGCAATCCTTCAGTCGCACGGAATACGCCGCCGTTTTTACCAACGTCTTCTCCGAAAACGAGAACGTTTTCGTCATTTTTCAGTTCTGTGCGTAACGCATCAGTGATCGCTTGAATCATTGTCATTTGCGCCATGGCTTACTTCGACTCCTTCTGTTTGTAAATTTCAAGCTGTTCAACTAAGTTGAATGGTTTTACATCGTACATGTTTTCAATCAAGTCAGTGACTTTTTGCTTAGGCTGTTCGTCAGCTTCTTTGATCGCTTGTTTGATTTGTTCTTTTGCATCTTCAATCACTTTATTCTCTTCTTCTTCAGACCATAGGCCTTTGTTTTCCAAGAATTTGCGGTAGCGTACCAATGGATCTTTTTGCTCCCACTCGTTTTCATCTTCTTTTGTACGATATCTTGTTGGATCGTCACCAGCCATTGTATGTGGGCCGTAACGGAATGTAAGAGTTTCGATTAATGTTGGACCTTCACCATTTACAGCGCGCTCACGAGCTTCAGCAGTTGCTGCATAAACAGCTAATGCATCCATACCGTCAACTTGTACGCCTACGATACCAGCTGCAGCTGCTTTTTGTGCAATTGTTTGTGCAGCAGACTGCTTTTCAACAGGTGTAGAGATCGCATATCTGTTGTTTTGGACAACAAAAATCGCTGGCGCTTTGTAAGCCCCTGCAAAGTTAATACCTTCGTAGAAATCACCTTGTGAAGCTCCACCGTCACCAGTGTAAGTGATTGCAACAGCTTTTTTACCGCGCTTTTTCAAACCAAGAGCTACACCAGCAGCTTGAATGATTTGTGCACCAATAATGATTTGCGGTGAAAGTGCATTCACATCTTCAGGCATTTGGTTACCAACAAAGTGTCCGCGAGAGAACAAGAATGCTTTTGTTAGCGGAAGACCATGCCAGATTAATTGTGGTACATCACGATATCCTGGAAGAATGAAATCTTCTTTCTCAAGCGCAAAGTGAGTTGCAAGCTGAGAAGCCTCTTGTCCAGCTGTTGGCGCGTAGAAGCCAAGACGGCCTTGACGGTTCAATGAAATTGAACGTTGATCTAATACTCGTGTAAACACCATACGGCGCATTAATTCTTTTAATTGGTCATCTGAAAGATCCGGCATTGCCGCTTCGTTTACGACTTCGCCTTTTTCGTTTAAAATTTGAAACGTTTCAAACTGCTTTTTGATGGCATCAAATTGCTTTTTGCTATCAACAATTGCTTTTTTTGTTTTTGCAGCCATTCTAAAGTCACCTCTTCCTTTCTTTTAACAGTCCATTTGTCGTGAATCCATTTATACATACAGATATAGGATAACCCAAAATACTCATATGACTCCTGTATATAATAGCCACTAAGATCGTTGTCGAAACATTGGTTGACCACTCGTTTTTGAGTCCTTCTAACTGTATTAACGATAGTTCACAAAAAACTAATACAACTTCTGTTAACAAGGAATAGTTTACAACAAGAAAAATAGTCCGTCAATTGATTTAACGGCTTTATTTAAATAAATGTATTCGCTTTACTTTTTATGGTGAACTGTATCAATCTGTTTAACAAACAACCCGAACTGTACTAGTATAGAGCGTACTGCTGTACTACAATAGAAAATGTTTGTTTTTGTCGAAAAATAAAAAAAGAGCTGTTTTTCAGCTCTTTTTTGACTGTTGATCTGCCGCTTTATACAAAGCCTGTTTATGCTCATTCAATTGGTCTGTATATTGATTGAACTTCTTACTTTCTTTTCTGACTTTGCTATATGAACTATTCACGGTCTTCAGCTTAGACTTCAGCTCTTTATATCCTAAATCCTTTTTCTTTAAAGATTGATACAAATGCTGATCTTGTTTCAGCGCCTTTTGATACTCCTTGTAAAGCTGATCATATGACGCATATCGTTTCTCGATCGATTTGACCGTTTGATCGGCTTTCTCTTTTAACTCCGCATCCTTCAATCGTGCGGCAGATTCCTTTACCGTTTTCAATTCTTTTTTCGATTGATCCATGCTGTCTTTTTCTGTTTTTAAATGTTCTTCTCGTTTCGCTGCCGATGCTAACGCTTGATCAGAAAGACTTGACACTGTTTTTGTATGGTCCTTTGTTGTTTGAATCATTTTTGTATACAGCTTCTGCTCTTTTTTCTCATAGCTTTGCAGTGTACCTTGCTCTTTTTCGAAAGATACTTCTTTTTCACTCATTTTCGTCATCGCATCCTGCATATCATTGAACGGACTTTGACCTCCGCATCCTGCCAGCAAAAGGGTACATATCCCCGCTAAAGCAGCACCTGCTTTCATGCTTCTTTTCATCTGTCTCATCACAAGGTCCCCCTTTACATCTCCACATACCACTATAATTTTTATAGGCGTTTGTGACAAGGAAAGAGGTCAGTCAGATGAGGCGAAGAAGATTTTTTTCAAGCCATAGGCGCATGACTATACAAATAGTGCATTCATACATAGTTTATATTACACGCTTCGCCTTCACTTATGAGAGGCCGAGTGTATTTCCAAAGGAGGTCAAAAGTATGTCTAATTATAGTCATGGAAGTTTGTATGGTGGATACGGCGGTTACGGGTATGGATACGGCGGTGGATATGGCGGCGGCTGTTGTTACCCAAGTTATGGCGGTGGATACGGATGCGGATACGGTGGCGGACGTACATTCGCTTTAATCGTTGTGCTTTTCATCCTATTAATTATCGTTGGCGCAGCATTCTTAGGCGGCGGTGGCTGCTGCTAAGGCTGTTTAAGCCTCTGACCGGTCTCATAGGACCGGTCTTCTTTATTTCATTGCATATGTTGTGTATCATTTTATATACTTTACATACAAAGGAAATAGGAGTGAAGTTTTGTGATTACCATGGATGATATCGTAAGGGACGGACACCCCGTCTTAAGACAAACAGCTGAAGCGGTCGAGCTCCCGCCGACAGAAGAGGAAAAACAGCAATTAGCTGACATGATCGAATTCGTCAAAAACAGTCAGGATGCTGACATTGCTGAAAAATACGGACTAAGACCCGGCGTTGGATTGGCAGCTCCGCAAATCAATATTAGTAAACGAATGATCGCTGTTCACTGCGAAGATGAAGACGGAGAAGAATACAGCTATGCTCTGTTCAACCCGCGTATTGTCAGTCATTCAGTCAAAAGAGCTTATTTAGCGACTGGTGAAGGCTGCTTATCAGTTGATGAAGCCATCCCTGGATTTGTTCCTCGATATCAAAAAATCAGGGTCAAGGCCACTACGCTTGAAGGAGAGGACATTGATATCCGTCTAAAAGGGTTCCCTGCCATTGTCTTTCAGCACGAAATTGACCATTTAAATGGCATTATGTTTTATGATCATATTCAAAAGGATCAGCCATTCGCTGAGCCAGAAAACTCTGTTGCGATCGGCAGATCATAACATAAAAAAGAAGACCCGGCGATCTAAGGGTCTTCTTTTTTATTCTTCAATGAGGCCAAGCTGGGTCACTGCATGGAATATGCCGTCCTCATCTACTGGCTTTGTCACAAAATCAGCCAATGCTTTCAGTTCACTCACAGCATTTCCCATCGCCACGCCTGTTCCAGCAAACGAAATCATTTCTCTATCGTTCAGTCCGTCTCCAAAGGCAATGGTATCCTTTTGATCGTAAGGAAGTCTTTCGATGACTCGTTTGATTCCTTCAGCTTTTGATCCGCCTTTTGGCAGAACGTCTGTTGACAGCTCATGCCATCTGACAAGGTCAATTTCTTCGCGGAATGCCTTATACTCCACTTCCTCTTCTGCCTTACAAAATAACAGCATTTGAAAAATGTCGTTTTCTTTAAAGAAAGATACATCGTGCTCAGGATGCTCTGTTTTTAAAGTACCGATTCCTTCATGGATAAACGGATGATTCGGCACAGACGCCTTCATCGTTTCTTCTCCCATAAAAACAAGCGGATGATCATGACGATCCGCTGTTTCATAAATCCGCTCCATCAGCTCCTGCTTCAGCGGATTGCCGTAAATAACGTCTCTCTCATACATGACATACTGACCGTTATAAGCAATGAATGAGTCAAGCCCTAATTCTTCTAAAATGGGCCGAATCAGAAAAGGAGAACGCCCAGATGCAATAAAGAGATGATGACCTTTTTCTTTTAATAAATGAACCGCTCGCTTCGTTGACTCAGGTATATTTTTATCATGGTCATATAAAGTACCGTCGATATCAAAGAAGATGACTTTTTTATTCATATCTCGCCCTCCTGCTCTTCGTTATGTATACACACTCCCTTTCATCATACAGAAAGATTTCCGCTTTCGAAACCAATTCCTTTTGAAAGCGCCCATTTCCCACATATAACCATGTAACATTCAATAGAAACATCATATAATACAAGTATATAGAGAGACCGGAACACGCTGGTTAAGCTTACTTCAACCCGAAAGGAGGCGGCATGTGATGCTTCGTCGTCTGCGTAAGAAAATTCGAAGACAATGGAAGGACATGCTTCGTAAAAAATCGATTGCTTAAAGGGATCTTCCGCACATTTGCCGAAGGTCCTTTTTTCTCAGAGACTTTTCTTATGCGCGTTTTTTTAATATAATAGAATAAGCGAGTGTAACATACGGTATTTAAGGAGAGATTTGGATGATATATAAGGTATTTTTTCAGGCAAGTACTACTGAGGTACCTGTAAGAGAACACACAGATTCACTATACGTTGAAGCGGTTTCCGAAAGAGACGTACGCGATAAGTTGAAAAAACATAACTACAACATTGAATTCATTCAGCCTGTAGACGGTGCTTTTTTAGACTATGAACGAGAAAGTGAAAATTTTAAAGTATTGGAGCTATGAGAGGAATGAAATTTGTTAAAAACGATCAGGCGGCAGTTTTTGCGCTCGGCGGTTTAGGCGAGATCGGTAAAAACACGTATGGCGTTCAATTTCAAGATGAAATCATTTTAATTGATGCAGGTATTAAGTTTCCTGAAGACGAGCTTCTTGGAATTGACTACGTCATCCCTGACTATACGTACTTAGTTAAAAACGAAGATAAAATCAAAGGTCTTTTCATCACTCACGGACATGAAGACCACATCGGCGGTATCCCTTACCTTCTCAAGCAAGTGAATATTCCAGTTTACGGCGGCAAACTCGCAATCGGCCTACTTCGTAATAAATTGGAAGAGCACGGTCTCTTGAGACAAACAAAACTTCATATTTTTGAAGAAGAAGATACCATTAAATTTAGAAAAACAGCTGTGTCTTTCTTTAGAACGACACACAGTATTCCAGATTCTTATGGAATTGTCGTCAAGACACCTCCTGGTAACATCGTACATACAGGTGATTTCAAGTTTGACTTTACTCCTGTTGGCGAGCCTGCCAATTTAACCAAAATGGCTGAGATCGGAAAAGAAGGCGTTCTTTGTCTTTTATCTGATAGTACAAACAGTGAAATCCCAGAATTTACGATGTCTGAAAGACGCGTAGGTGAAAGCATTGATGACATCTTCAGAAAAGTCGATGGACGCATCATCTTTGCCACGTTTGCTTCCAACATTCACAGACTTCAGCAAGTGATTGAGTCTGCTGTTGCCAACGGCAGAAAAGTCGCTGTATTTGGACGCAGTATGGAGTCTGCTATTGATATTGGTCAAGATCTTGGCTATATTAAATGTCCAAAAAACACGTTTATTGAACATAATGAAATCAACCGCCTTCCGGCAAACAAAGTGACCATTCTTTGTACTGGAAGCCAGGGTGAACCGATGGCAGCTCTTTCTCGTATTGCGAACGGTACTCACCGCCAGATTTCTATTAACCCTGGAGACACTGTTGTCTTCTCATCTTCACCGATCCCAGGTAACAATATTAGTGTAAGCCGCACCATTAACCAGCTTTATCGTGCAGGTGCTGAGGTCATTCATGGCTCGCTTAATAATATTCATACATCTGGTCACGGCGGACAAGAAGAACAAAAACTCATGCTCCGTTTAATTAAACCAAAATTCTTTATGCCGATTCACGGTGAATACCGCATGCAAAAAACGCATATCAAGCTTGCGAATGATTGCGGCATCCCTGAGGAAAACTGCTTTATCATGGATAACGGTGAAGTTCTTGCACTGAAAGGTGACGAAGCAAGTGTCGCTGGCAAAATTCCATCAGGCAACGTGTATATCGACGGAAGCGGTATTGGCGATATCGGAAACATCGTTTTAAGAGACCGCCGCATTCTTTCTGAAGAAGGTCTTGTCATTGTCGTCGTGAGCATGGACATGAAAGAATTCAAAATCTCTGCTGGTCCTGATTTGATCTCAAGAGGTTTTGTCTACATGAGAGAATCTGGAGATCTGATTAACGATGCACAGGATTTAATTTCGAAGCATCTTGAAAAAGTAATGGAACGTAAGACAACTCAGTGGTCTGAAATTAAGAACGAAATTACTGACACCCTTGCACCTTTCCTTTATGAAAAAACAAGACGCCGTCCAATGATCCTACCGATTATTATGGAAGTGTAACCATAAAAAGAGACACAAGCCGCTTGGCTGTGTCTCTTTTTTTCACTATTCATTGAAAAAAGCGCATATATACAAGGTACACATGCGGTTTCTCATTTTTATTGAATTGGGAGATGCTGAAAGCTTCTGACATCAAACAAACCCTTTGTCGTCATTTTCACATCAGGAATGACTGGGAGTGCCAAGAAGGACAGCGTCAAAAATGGATTAAAATCTAATGTAAAGCCTGTTTCTTTCAACGCTTCATGGAGTGCATGAAGGCTTTCATTTACAAGATGTGCCGGCTGATCTGAAAGTAAACCAGAGATCGGTAATGGCAGCGTATGAAGAGACTGGCCCTCTTTGACAACCGTCAAACCGCCCCCTGCTTCTTTTAATGCGTCAATGGCTTTCACGATATCAGCATCATTTGTGCCAACCGCAATTAAATTGTGAGAATCATGCGCAACCGTTGTTGCAATTGCGCCCTTTTCTAATCCAAAGCCGCTGACAACCCCTATCCCCATTTCAGATAAGCCTTGATGGCGTTCGACAAGCACCATTTTTAATACATCTCTTTCTGTATCACTAGTGAATTGTCCGTTCGTTTCTGAAGGAGAGATTTGTTCTAATTTTGTTTCTAGCTGATTCGGAATAATGCGGATGACATTCATTTTTTGATGAGCTGTGATAGGCAGAACCAGATCCTGCTCTCGAACGTCTTTAGCATGAACAGATTGTAATAAGGCTGGACTTGGTGCAATTTTTTCGACACTTGGCTTGTACTCTCCATGCTGCGCCACCAATTCTCCTGCAATAAATACGCTGGTGATGTCTACTTGATGAAGATCAGAGACAAGCATAAAATCAGCATCAAAGCCTGGCGCAATGGCTCCCTTTGTTTTGAGGCCAAAGCACTCCGCTGCGTTTAAACTTCCCATTTGATACGCTAAAAATGGGTCTAATCCTTCTTTTATAGTCATACGTACTTGTTCATCAATACTTCCTTCAGCCATTAAATCATCTAAATGTTTATCATCGGTACAAAAGAAAAAGCGTCTCGCATTCTTTTCATTCACAGCTGGTAAAACGTTTTTCACGTTTTTGGCAACAGAGCCTTCTCTCAGCATGACATACATGCCTCGTTTTACACGTTCAAGGGCTTCGCCGGCTGTTGTTACCTCGTGATCTGTTTGGACACTAGCTGTGCGGTAAACGTTTATTAATCGGTCTGTTAAGCCTGCTAGATGGCCATCAATCAATTTATTCTCATTTTGAGCATCAAGCAGTTTTTGAAGCATATCTTCTTCAGCCTGCTCCACACCGACGTAATCCATCACCTCGGCAAGACCAAGAACCTCTTTCTCTTGATACAAAGGCTTTAAATCTTTCGCTTTTAAAACAGCACCTGATCGCTCAAAACTAACTGCCGGTACGCAGGATGGCAGCATGAAATAAATATTTAAGGCAGCTTTTCTCGCTTCTTCCAGCATAAAACGGATACCTGTGATCCCTGACACATTGGCAATTTCATGCGGGTCTGTTACGACAGTTGTCACACCGCGCGGGACGACAGCTTTGGAGAATTCAGCAGGGGTAACCATGGAGGACTCGATATGAACGTGGCCATCAATAAAACCGGGTACAAGCATTTGACCTGCTGCATCCAGCTCCTGTTCTCCCTCGTACTCTCCAATCCCTACTATTTGTCCATTTTCAACAGCGACATCAGCGTCTAGCCATTCCTGGTTAAACACGTCCATAACCTTCGCATGTTTAATCACTAGGGCTGCTTTTTTTCTCTTTGCAGCTACCTCAATTTGATGTCTGAAAAGCTCCTTATCCAACGACACTGCCTCCTCCAAGTAAACAATATAATGTTTCTTATCGTAAACGAATCTGTTTGCCCAGTCAATGACATTTAGAGAAAATCATCCAGATAAAAAGACTGATTTTTATTTCTGAATAGTGATAATTGCATGAATAATATGATGATTGATTTTAGCTGTTTATGCATAACAAAACAGCCCTTTTAAATGTCTTCTTCCCTCTTCACTGTCCACCTCATGTGTACACAATCATATTAAAAAACACCCCGCCCAGGGTGTTTAATAATCGTTCTGCATTTCTCGTTTTTCAAAGCGTCCGATATCGGCAACTGCCCCAATGACAATCAGAATATCTTCTTTTTGAATCATTTCATCTGCGAGCGGTGAAACAATCACTTCTTTTCCACGCTTAATCGCCACAATATTAATGCCATATCTCGCTCTAATATCGAGATCTAAAAGAGAATGCCCTGCAAGCCTGCTGTTGGCAACGATTTCAATGAGGCTGTACTCATCTGACAGCTCAAGATAATCTAATACGTTATTGGAGATGATTTTATGTGCAATTCGTCTGCCCATGTCCCGCTCTGGATGAACGATGCGGTCAGCCCCAATTTTATTTAGTACCTTTTCGTGATAGTCGTTTTGCGCCTTTACTGTGACCATTTTGACGCCAAGCTCTTTCAGCATGATCGTCGTTAAAATACTGGCCTGAATGTTTTCACCAATCGCAACAATGACATGATCAAAATTGCGAATGCCGAGATTTTTTAAAACAGATTCGTCCGTCGAATCACCAATGACCGCATGTGACGCAATTTTCGCGTATTCGTTCACTCGATCTTCATTCATGTCCATAGCCATGACTTCAAGTCCTTCTTCGCTCAGCGCCTTGCAAATACTTCCGCCAAAGCGTCCAAGACCAATGACTGCATATTCCTTTTTCATGTTCAGACTCCTTTTATCTTACTTACCATGCATTTTACTACGGTTTGATTAACGAATCCATATGCGAGCGAATTTTTTTGCGGAACGCTTCACTTAAGTAAAGATCTGCTCCTTTTTCAATTTCACTGCGGTAATGACCTGGCGGAGCAATTTCTTCGCTCTTTTGAAGAACTAAAAAGGTTAAACAGTCTGCATATATTTGATCACCTATTTTGACATCGACAAAAGCTGGACGATATGTGCCCTCATAGACGCCTTCTCGTTTGTACAAATATCGAATGGCATCAAAAGGAACCTCATATAAAACGCCCTCTGTTTCTCCGCCGTCTTCTACCATATCGGCTCTTGATCCATCAGGCCTTACCAACGTAAATCTAGTTGTAAAGCCGTTCAGTGCACCGCCGCCGATGATTTGTTTAAAATAATGATCAACTTCCGCCAGTTTAAATCTTGCATCATCCATACAGGAGCCATAGGCAAAATAATAGAAGGATGCCGGCTTCTGCTGCCACAGTCTATATTCCTTCCAGCAGCCGCTCTCGATCTCCTTCAGCGCTGATGCCTTCTGCTTTGGTAAAGTGTATGTAACAGCCGCCACCAGCCCTTGGTCTGTCATGACATCGACCACCTGCTTGTCATACCCTTCCTCAAGAAAATCTATCTTATTCAGCGTGCTTACGGTTACCTCGTACAATTCTCCATATACTGTGCTTTTCTCTTCTAGAACGCACGCAGGGTATCCTTGACCTGTATCATAGATTCTGCCGCTGATCCAAGCTGATTTAGCTAATGGCCTGCTTTCTTTCATATACGACTCGTGGTGCTCTTCATGCTGCAAAAGCGTCCCATATACAAATAAAGCTTTCACCTTCATGAAATCACGTCCTCTCGCCTTGCTGCTGTCTGCATTTTTGCCACACAGGTAAATAGATATGAAAAGCTGTACCTTTTCCCAGCTCACTGACCACATCCATCCTACCGTGATGATCTTTTAAAATCGCTGCACAGATGGTGAGGCCAAGTCCCGTCCCTTCTGTTTTCGTAGAGAAGAAAGGATCATATATTTTCTGAATATCCTCTTCAGACATCCCTTTTCCTTCATCTTGAATGGTAATTTTCCATTCGTTCATCACTTTTTCTGTTGATATGTATATGCTGCCGCCTTCGGGCATTGCCTCAATGGCATTTTTGATTAAATTAATGAACAGCTGCTTCATTTGATTAGCGTCTGCTAATATAGCACCGGCATCCTGCTTTTTAAATGGCTGTTTGAGATCAATATTCGAAAGGACTGCATTGGTTTTCAGCAATGTAATGACCTGCTCTAACAGTCCATGAAGCTGAACTTCTTGAAAATGGACCGACTGCGGCTTTGCCAGCACAAGCAGCTCACTTAAAACAAAATCAATCCGTTTAATTTCGGAAAAGATAATGTCAAAATAATCGGTTCTTTCAGGATATTGTGTTTTCATCAGCTGCAAAAAGCCGTTTACTGAGGTCAGCGGATTTCTGACTTCATGGGCGATTCCAGCGGCTATTTGTCCTGCAACGGCTAACTTTTGCGCCTGCATTTGCACTTGTTGATTTGATCTTTCAAGTTCAAGCTTTGCCAGCTTTTGTTTTGTAATATCTGCAACTGTTCCAATACCTCCAGTAAACTGGTGCTGCTCATCAAAGTAGAGTTTATAATGAACGTCTCCCCATACTTTCTTCCCCTCTTTATGAAGAAGCTGCAGCTCGATCCGCCCTGAATCTTTATGCTCTTTGATGACAGATGACAAATGCTGAATAACTCTTTCTTCTTGATCAAAGTACTGATTGTACATCGTACCTAGACATTCATCTATGTCATAGCCGGTCATTTGTTTCCATGCTTGATTTAAGAAGATGATGTGCCCTTTTTCATCTGTTTCAAAGACAATTTCTTGCAAGTTATCTGTAATTCGATTCAGCCGCTCTGTCAGTTCGTGTGCTTCTTTTTCTCTCTTATTTAGATCTGACACAAGTAAATTCAAGCGGTCTACATATCCTGAGACAACCCAGATCCCTGCTAACACAACGACTGTAAAGGCTAGATCGAGCGGCCAATTAATTTGATAGCCGCCTAGATAATAAAACAAATCCCAGCTTATGATTAAGATAAATGCAAGAACAGATAACACGATCCGCACTTGATATGTTTTGTTCAAATGATTCCACCTGCCGCCCTGAGATTCTTTGTCAATTGTACCATTTTCCACTTATTTTTTGAGGGAGATGGGGCATTTTTAAGGAACTTTTTTAAAGAAAAAATAGCCTGTTCTCAGCACAAAGGAAGAGAGCAGGCTATTTTGATTACTTCTGAAGAGCTTCTTGCAGCTCTTTTAACAGCAGTTCTGCGCCTTCAGCGCTTAATGTAATTTGACCATTTCCATATTCATGGTTCTCTGATGTAATCTCACCAGTCATGAGACAAACGCCCTCTGGCTGATATTTTTTCAAGACGATTTTATCTCCATCTATAAAAAATTCCATACTGTCTTTAATAGCGATATCAAGTGCTCTTCTCAATTCGATTGGCATCACAATACGCCCTAGTTCGTCTACTTTTCTTACGACTCCGATAGATTTCAATTTCGTTCCCTCTTTCTTTCATTAGCTCAAGATCAATCTGTTTTTCACCAATTGATATATCGTAGACGTAAGAGATTCTTAAAAGGTTTCTCCTCTATAAAAATTTTTTTCATAAAAGAAAAAACAAAGGGAAAATTTATTGTGATTGTCAAAATGATACTTGAATTTTACAGATTCATTTCAAGGTGATCACAAACCCCCACAAATGACATCAACCCTCTGAACTTTTAAATGTAAAATTGTTTAAAACAGCAAAAATAGAGATTGGGTGAAAACATGTTTCAAAATGCCGAAATTGGAATTGATTTAGGAACAGCTAACATATTGGTTTATAGTAAAAATAAGGGAATTATTTTAAATGAACCGTCCGTCGTAGCAGTCGATACAGAAACAAAGACTGTACTTGCCGTCGGATCAGAAGCGAAAGAAATGATCGGGAAAACACCTGGGAAAATTGTTGCGATCCGTCCGATGAAAGACGGTGTCATCGCTGATTATGATATGACAACAGATTTACTTAAACAAATCATGAAAAAAGCAGGAAAAAATATCGGGTTTACCTTCAGAAAGCCAACTGTCGTTGTATGTACACCTTCTGGTTCAACGGCTGTTGAGCGCCGCGCGATCAGCGATGCTGTGAAAAACTGCGGAGCAAAACATGTGCATTTAATTGAAGAACCTGTTGCAGCTGCAATCGGGGCCGATCTTCCGGTAGACGAGCCTGTTGCGAACGTTGTAGTCGATATTGGCGGCGGAACAACAGAAGTTGCGATCATTTCATTTGGCGGTGTTGTCTCTTGTCATTCGATCCGAATTGGCGGCGATCAGCTGGATGAAGATATCATTACGTTTGTCAGAAAGAAATATAACCTATTAATCGGCGAACGGACTGCTGAGCAGGTGAAAATGGAAATTGGGTATGGTCTTATTGAGCATGAGCCTGAATCATTAGAAGTGCGCGGGCGCGATCTTGTGACAGGTCTGCCAAAAACGATCACACTTGTTTCTCATGAAATTCAAGGCGCCATGCGTGAATCACTTCTTCATATTTTAGAAGCGATTCGTGCCACATTAGAGGACAGCCCTCCAGAGCTAAGCGGAGATATTGTAGACCGCGGCGTCATTTTAACTGGCGGAGGCGCTCTTTTAAATGGAATACAAGAATGGCTTTCTCAAGAGATTGTTGTTCCAGTCCATATTGCAGCCAATCCCCTTGAATCTGTTGCAATTGGAACAGGTCGTTCATTAGAAGTGATCGACAAATTGCAAAAAACTTTAAAATAATCTTCTTGTTCTACTTCTTTTTTTGTCATTTCGATCATATCGTGAGAAATGGATAAACGTGAAGGAGGAAGAACATGTTGCTTGATTTAGGTAAACGGGTCGTTGTCACAGTCATTTTAACGGGTATTATTTTAGGAGGAATGAGCCTGTCGTTTTCACATATGCCGCCTTCTAATGCACAGCCTGTGAAACAACTGAACCGCTAAAAAAGCCGCACGAAAGCGGCTTTTTTATTTTGGCTTTAAGCGGGCTCCCCATTTTCCTTTTCGGTCATAAATCTGATATGATGAACATGACTAAAGGAGGGGTTTTTATGAGTTCATTTGAAAAACAACTAGATCAATATGCGAAGACCATCGTTGAAGTCGGTGTGAATGTACAAAAGGGGCAGGAAGTCGTTGTATCCGCATTTACTGAATCTGCACATCTTGTTCGTCTTGTAGCGAAACACGCGTATGAGCGCGGGGCGAAAAACGTACATATCCGCTGGAGTGATGGTGTTCTCACCCGTTTAAAGTATGAACATGCACCGCAAGATGTATTTGAGCAATTCCCTGAATGGGAAGCACAGATGATGGAAACCATCGCAAAACGCGGAGGCGCTTTTATTACCATCCTGTCAGAAAGCCCTGACCTTTTGCGAGGCATTGATTCGAAAAAAATCGCTGCACAGCAAAAAGCTGCTGGTTCAGCACTACATACATATCGTCAATACGTTCAATCTGACAAAGTCGCTTGGACAGTCGTAGGTGCTGCATCAAAAGAATGGGCGAAAAAGATTTTCCCTGATCATACAGATGAAGAAGCTGTCACGTTATTGTGGGATCAAATCTTTAAAGTCGCACGCGCTGATCAAGCAGATCCAGTTGAGGCTTGGAAAAAGCACGATGCCTCATTAAACGAAAAGGTCAAAATACTCAATGAACGCCACTACCACAAGCTTCATTATGAAGCACCGGGCACAGACTTAACGATCGAGCTTCCAGAGCAGCATATTTGGGTAGGTGCTGGCAGCGTAAGTGAACGCGGCGTTTCATTCATGGCCAACATGCCGACAGAAGAAGTCTTTACCGTACCGAAAAAAGACGGTGTAAATGGGACAGTCTCAAGCACAAAGCCGCTCAGCTATGCTGGAAACATCATTGATGAGTTTTCATTAACCTTTGAAAACGGCCGGATTGTGGATGTGAAAGCAAAAGAAGGCGAAGATATTTTAAAATCTCTCGTTGAAACAGATGAAGGCTCTCATTATTTAGGTGAGGTTGCCCTCGTACCAGATGATTCACCAATTTCTAACTCAAATATTCTTTATTACAATACACTTTACGATGAAAATGCATCAAACCACCTTGCCATCGGCAGCGGATATGCGTTTAATATCGAAGGCGGAAAAGAAATGAAACGAGAGGAATTGGATGCTGCGGGTGTGAACAGCAGTATTACACACGTTGATTTTATGATTGGTTCAAAGGAAATGAATATTGACGGAATCACAAAAGACGGGAAACGCGAACCGATCTTCCGAAATGGAAACTGGGCGATTTAATCAAAAAAGACATCCACATGTGGATGTCTTTTTTGTGTTATGCGTAAAGCTCTTCAAGTCTTTTTTGGATGTCTTGATCTGATAAAAACTCATCATATGTTGTTTGTTTATCGACGATGCCATTTGGCGTCACTTCGATAATCCGGTTTGCGACTGTTTCAACAAACTGATGGTCATGAGATGAGAAGAGCATAGCTCCTTTAAAGCTCATGAGACCGTTATTCAGCGCTGTAATGGATTCTAGGTCTAAGTGGTTCGTTGGCTCATCCAGCAGCAATATATTCGCTCCAGACAGCATCATTTTTGATAACATACAACGAACCTTTTCTCCTCCTGATAAGACACTTGCTTTTTTCTTCACTTCTTCCCCAGAGAAAAGCATACGTCCTAAGAAACCACGCAGGAAGCTTTCGCTTTGATCATTCGGAGAATATTGACGGAGCCAATCAACGAGATCAACGTCATTTCCTTCAAAGTATTCACTATTATCTTTCGGGAAAAAGGCTTGTGACGTTGTGACGCCCCATTTAAATGATCCGCTGTCTGGCTCCATTTCACCAGCAAGGATTTTAAATAATGTGGACACAGCAAGCTCATTACGGCTTAAGAACGCAATTTTATCTTCGCGGTTCATAATAAAGCTGACATTATCCAGTACTTTTACACCGTCAATTGTTTTTGATAGACCTTCTACTTGAAGGACATCATTTCCGATTTCGCGCTCTGGTGCAAAATGAACATACGGATATTTACGTGAAGACGGCTTAATGTCGTCTAAAGAGATTTTATCAAGCAATTTCTTTCTTGATGTCGCTTGCTTCGATTTAGAAGCGTTCGCACTAAACCGGGCAACGAATTCTTGAAGCTGCTTAATTTGTTCTTCTTTTTTCTTATTCGCTTCTTGGCTTAGTTTCAGCGCTAACTGGCTGGACTCATACCAAAAATCATAGTTACCAACGTATACTTGGATTTTTCCGAAATCAAGATCCGCAATATGTGTACATACTTTATTTAAGAAATGACGATCATGTGAAACGACGATGACGGTATTTTCAAAGTTAATGAGGAACTCTTCGAGCCACTGGATTGCTTGTAAGTCCAAGTGGTTCGTCGGCTCATCGAGAAGCAGAACGTCAGGCTTGCCAAATAAAGCTTGAGCTAAAAGTACTTTTACCTTTTCAGAACCGCCAAGCTCAGACATTTTCTTCGATTGAAGGCTTTCTGGAATGCCAAGACCCTTTAATAGGATCGCTGCTTCACTTTCAGCTTCCCAGCCGTTTAATTCGGCAAATTCACCTTCAAGTTCTGCTGCACGAATCCCGTCTTCATCTGAAAAATCAGGTTTCATATAGATCGCATCTTTCTCCTGCATCACATCATATAGACGTTTGTGACCCATGATGACGACTTTCAGCACTTCAAACTCTTCGTATTCAAAGTGGTTCTGTTTTAAAATCGCTAAACGCTCGCCAGGACTCATATGAACATCGCCCGTTTGAGGCTCAATTTCGCCAGAAAGAATTTTTAGGAACGTTGATTTACCAGCTCCATTGGCACCAATTAATCCGTAACAGTTGCCAGGAGTGAATTTAATATTTACTTCTTCAAATAGTTTACGATCAGCAAAGCGCAAACTAACATTATTTACTGCAATCATTTATTAATCCTCCATCACTCATTCATCATTATGAAGTATAACATGAATAACGTTTGATAGAAACGTCTCTCGCTAAGAACGAAGGCTTTTTGTCTATTATGATATAATAAACGGGAATGATTGATTGAAGGAGTTCGGGCGATTTGAGATTACTCACACTGATGGAATACTGTTTATTGATTTTCTTTATGGGTATTTATTTATCTGCAACAGGCTTTAATGCGAGGGACTTTGGCCTTTATATTGGGCTTGTCCTCATTTACACACTGGTTCACATCTTTTCCAAACGCTTTTTACAAAAGCGGGGAAAAGAAAACCAAAAAATCGGATTGTTTCGATCCGTTTTAGCCATTACCGGATCTGTGTTCGCTTCTGTTCTTGCGATTGTGATCATTGTGACGGTGCTCACACCAAATTAAAAACGACCCTTCTGTAAGGGTCGTTCGTTCAAGTACCTTTCTCTTGCCCATGAGAAGGTGCTTTTATTTTGTCTGTCGAATATCGCCAAATGGGAAGAAAACAAATTCTGATGTCCCGACAACCCGATCCTTTTCAATGAGGCCAAGTCCATTTCGGCTGTCCATGGAATTTAATCTGTTGTCCCCCATCACAAAGTAATCGTTTTTCGGTACTTTTACTGGACCAAAATCTCCAGTTAAATGCACTTCATACTCTTTCGCATGCGCCTTGTTCTCTTTTAAATAAGGCTCATCTACTTTTTTTCCATTAATGTAAAGCGTATCATCCTTCATTTCAATCGTATCACCTGGAAGGCCGATTAATCGTTTGACATAATGAATCTTCTGACCATCTTTTCCATTAATAATCACGATGTCACCGCGTTTCACACCACCGAGATAGTTAATGGTTTTGTTGACAAAAAGCTTTTCCCCGTCATGAAGTGTCGGTTCCATTGACTCTCCTTCCACCACATACGGTTCAAATATAAACGTACGGATGAGCAAGACGAGCGCAAGTGCTATTAAAATGGCTTTGATCCATTCAAACAGTGAACTTTTCTTCTCTGTTTTGGCTTGCTTCGCATCAGATTGAATTTCATTTTCGTTTTGTTTGTTTTCTTCGTTCAAAATACTGCTTCCTCCTAAGACTTTCTGCTAAAAGACTTGAAACGTGAATTGAATAACTTTACTTTATCATATGTCATTTAAAAATTCACAAAACAACCATCTAATTAGATATTTTTTCCTAATTCACTGATAATTAAACAAAAAGAAGCACCGTTTTACACGATGCTTCTCTTCTGCATTACGCTTCTTGTCTGACTGGTTTTTTCAAAATACCCAGTAAAATCGCTGTCACAACGGCACCGATTAAGATGCTGATGATATAAAGAACTGGATGATTTGTTACCCAGAAAACAAATAGTCCGCCATGCGGTGCAGGAAGCGTCACTCTGAAAAATTCCGTTAATCCGCCAGCAACTGCTGCACCAATAACAGCTGAAGGAATCACACGAAGAGGATCTGCCGCCGCAAACGGGATCGCTCCTTCCGTGATGAAGGCAGCTCCCATGAAGTAACATGTAATCCCAGCTTCACGGTCACGTTTTGAAAACTTATTTCTAAAGATCGTTGTTGCAAGTGCAATACCTAGTGGTGGAACCATTCCGCCTGCCATAATCGCAGCATGCGGTGCATAGTTGCCAGCAGCAATCATCGCAAGACCAAATGTGTAAGCCGCTTTGTTAATTGGGCCTCCCATATCAATTGCCATCATACCAGCTAAAATAATACCCATTAAGACAAGGTTTCCCGTACCTAATGATTCAAGCCAATGTGTTAATCCGTCCATCACCATTTTCACTGGTGTGTTGACAATATAATGCATGATAATGCCTGTGAAGAAAATACCGAACAATGGATACAGCAGAACCGGTTTAATCCCATCGAGTGTCTGTGGTACGAATGTGAATACTTTTTTGAGCAGCACAACAATGTAACCTGCTAGGAAACCAGCAATCAATCCGCCTAAGAACCCTGCACCTGCTGCTGACGCCATAAAACCACCGACCATACCTGGCGCAAAACCTGGACGATCTGCAATACTCATGGCAATAAATCCAGCTAATACCGCAACGATTAAGGCAAGCGCATTATCGCCGCCAATTCCTTTTAAGACAGCTGCAAATGAATTAAATGAAGTGTCCTTAGGATCTGCTGAGTTAATGCCCCAGAAGAATGAAATCGCAACAAGGATACCGCCTCCGACAACAAATGGAAGCATGTTACTTACACCACTCATTAAGTGCTTGTAAAATCCGCTTCTTCCTTTGCCAGATGATTCATTTTCCTCTTTAGAAGAACTGCCGCCTGAACCTTTATAAATCGGCGCATCTTGATTGATTGCTTTTTCAATTAATTCCTGTGGACGGCGAATACCAGCTGTTACAGGGACTTCAATGACATGCTTGCCTTTAAAGCGTTCCATCTCTACTTGCTTGTCCGCTGCCACAATGATGGCTGGTGCTTCTTCAATTTCTTTTGCTGTAAGGGCATGTTTAATACCGCCAGATCCGTTTGTTTCAACTTTAATGTCAACGCCCATTTCTTTTGCTTTTTCTTTCAAAGCATCTGCTGCCATAAATGTATGGGCAATGCCTGTCGGGCAGGCTGTTACCGCTAAAATTTTAGCAGGTTTTCCTTCTGCAGCCGGCTCCTCTTGAACTTCCTCTTCTTCTTCATCATCTTGATCATGTGTATTGATGATCTCAATGATTTCATCTTCAGTCGCCGCTTCAAGGAGCTGCTTTCGAATTTCTTCACGCATAAGAAGTGTGGATAAACGAGAAAGTGCCTCTAAGTGCGTGTTGTTTGCGCCTTCAGTTGCGGCAATCATAAAGACAAGATGACTCGGCTGCGCGTCCAGTGATTCATAATCAACACCAGCAGTTGAGCGGCCAAATGCAATGGCAGGCTCTTTTACACTTGCTGTTTTAGCGTGCGGGATGGCAATTCCTTCGCCAATACCAGTAGAGCTCTGTTTTTCACGATTGATCACAGCTTCTTTGTAGCCCTCTTTATCATTTAACTTGCCTGCTGTATCTAAAACAGTGACCAGCTCTTCAATGACTGCTTCTTTCTGCTGGCTGTCTAATTGAAGCTTAATGGTATGCTTCGTGAGTAGTTCTGTAATTTTCATGATGACTCCTCCTTTAAATGCGTGTGACTTTTACTTGTGGTAATAGTGTGTCAACAAGCTCTTTTGTGCCAAGCTCCTCAGAAAAGGCTGTAGCGCTTCCTGAAGTAACACCAAGCTTAAATGAATCTTCAATTGAAAGGCCTTTTGAAACGCCGGCTAAAAACCCTGCAACGACTGAATCTCCTGCTCCAACTGAATTAACGAGCGTTCCCTTTGGAACATTGGACTGATAGATTCCTTCTTTACTGAATAAAAGGGCGCCATCTCCAGCCATAGAGACGATGACATGTTCAGCACCTTGTTCTAACAGCTTTTTCCCATAAGGAATTGCTTCTTCTGCTGATGAAATACTCGTCTCAAACATTTCACCCAGTTCATGATGATTTGGCTTCATTAAGAACGGTTTCATGTCTGCTGCTTTTTTTAACGCTTCGCCAGAAATATCAAGAACAACTCTTACACCTTGCTCTCTGCAAACTTCAGCAATGCGCTCATATGTGTTATGAGGTAATGAAGAAGGAATGCTGCCAGCTAAAACCACGACATCTCCTTCAGTCAATGAAGAAAATTGAGATAGAAACGACTCAAATTGCGCTTCAGTAATAGATGGGCCGAGTCCGTTGATTTCTGTCTCTTCACCTGTTTTTAGTTTCACATTAATTCTTGTATCTTCTGACACCTCGTGAAAGGCTGTTTGTAATTGTTCGTTCTGTAAAAAATCTTGAATATATTTGCCTGTAAATCCACCAATGAATCCAAGTGCTTTTGATTCAACACCGTGACGTTTTAATAGCCTTGAGACATTGATTCCTTTACCACCTGGATATTTTTGATCATAGGTTGAACGATTTAAACCGCCGACTGCAAAATCCTCCACGTGTACGATGTAATCAACTGATGGGTTTAAAGTAACTGTATAAATCATGTTTTCACTACCTTTATAACCGTTTTTTCATGGTAATTATCGAATGAATCCTCTTTTGCATCGTTTGTGATAATGGTGGCTTCCTGTAAACTAGCAAAGGCTGAAAACGATATTTCGCCAAACTTCGAGGCATCTGATAAGATATAGGTTTTTTTCGCCTGTTTCATGGCTCTTTTTTTCATGAGTGCTTCCTCTGGATCAGGGGTTGTAAAACCCGCCTCGGGATGAATGCCGTTTGTCCCAACAAAGCTTTTGTCAAAACGATAATTTTCCATCGCTGTCAAAGCTGCGGCTCCCACCATGGCTCCTGTTCGATGTTTCACTGATCCTCCTATCAAGTAAAAAGTAATGCCTTTTCTCATAAGTGCTTCAATGTGCATCACACCGTTTGTCACCACAACAATATCTTGATCTGGATCGATATATTCAATCATTTGCTGTGTGGTTGTACCTGCATCTAAATAAATACAGTCGCCCTGTTTTAAAAGAGATGCCGCTGCCTCTGCTACCAATGACTTTTCTTGAAGGTTTTTGGCAGATTTCTCAAATACATCTGGTTCAAGACGAATACTCGAAATCTTGGCTGCTCCTCCATGAACCCTTTTAAGAAATCCTTTTTCTTCAAGGGCTGATAAATCTCTTCTAATTGTAGATTCAGACGCATCCGTCATCATCGTTAAGTCCTGTATTTTAATGACATCATTTTCTTCTAAGCTGTCGATAATGAGTTGATGTCTTTCCGGTGTTAACATGAGAACACCCCTTTTGAAAACGTATTCATTTTGCGCGCACCTTTATTGTAATCGCTTTTTTCAACATTATCAATACAAAACAATCAAATACATTCAATAACTATCAAAATCATTCACCATGGTCATCTTACCTTTATATGTACCATTTGTAAACTGAAAAATATGTGACATTAAGATGAAAGTCATGATATTAGCATTTCTATCATTTTTTATTTCATTCAATGGAACTAAAAAAGCTTTTATGCGATTTGCATAAAAGCTTTTGATGTGTAATGAAGGCGAATGTATACCATTTGTATGCTTTTTTCTTCTCCGAATTATTCATACCTGAGCGATTCAATAGGGTCTAGTCTCGCTGCTTTATTCGCAGGAATTAACCCAAAAACAATACCAATGAGCATACTAAACAGTACGCCTCCACAAACCACTTGCCAAGATACGAGAGACGGCCAGCCGGCAAATAGTGATACTAGCGAAGCGCCGCCTAAACCAAGTGCAATTCCCATCAGCCCGCCGATGAGTGTTAAAACGACAGACTCAATTAAAAACTGAACGAGAATTTGCGCCCTTGTTGCGCCCATCGCCTTTCGAATACCGATTTCTCTTGTCCTCTCTGTCACAGAAACGAGCATAATATTCATCACACCGATGCCGCCGACAAGTAAAGAGATTCCGGCTATTGAGCCAATGATCGTTGTCATAACGGACGTTATTTGACCGATCCCCTCTGCGATTTCTTCCATATTGATCATTTCGTAAGCATCTTCTGTATGATGATTTTCATTTAGTATGGCAGCCGCGCTCTTTCCTACTTCCTTCATTTGATCCGCATGTGCGGCTTGAATAGACAACTTATCATATTCATTCATACCAAATGTGGAGGTGAGCATCGCAAATGGGACATATATTTCATTCATATCAAATGAAAACATCCCTTTCTGTTTTGCTAACACACCGATGACTTCAACTGGCTGTCCGTTCATCCAAATCAGTTCACCTAATGCCTTTTGTCCATTGAATAGTTCTTTTTGTAAGCCATCCGAGATGAGGGCAGCTCTTCTGCCGCTTCTAAAGTCAATATCTCTTAAACTCTGTCCTTCTGCGATTTGTAATGAATGTACATCCGTATACCCCTCATTTATGCCGTTAACTGTCGCATCAACTGTCGTATCTTGAAATCTCAGCTGCATTCCTTGTGCAGTCGAGGAGGCGACCTGCTTCACCCCATGGATTGTCCTAATGCTTTTTATGTCTTCCTCAGTAAATGAGGCTTCGAATAAGGCATTTGGATTTGCATTTAACTCTTCGTCAGAAGGCGTATATGTCATATCAATGGTATTGTTTGGACCTGAAATCGATCCTTTTAAAATTTGCTCACCGCCTTGACCGATCGCCACGACTGCAATGACTGATCCAACACCAATAATAATCCCAAGCATCGTTAAAATGGAACGTAATTTATGAGCTAAAACCGAATTCAGCGCTATTTTGATATTTTCAAAGAGTTTCATTCATAGCGTCCCCTTGTATCCATCTATCTTCAACAAGCCGTCCATCTCTCACAACGACCGTACGGTTTGTATACGCAGCTATTTCTTCTTCATGGGTGACAAGCACAATCGTTGTCCCTTCCTCATTCAGCTGTGTAAACTGTTCCATAATTGACATGCTTGTTTTTGAGTCGAGCGCACCAGTCGGTTCATCTGCTAAAATAAGCTGAGGCATATTGACAATCGCTCGTGCAATGGCCACCCTTTGCTTTTGTCCTCCTGACAACTCACTTGGCATATGTTTCATTCGATCTGCCAAACCAACCTTTTCAAGCGCCAATTCCGCACGTTCTTTTCTTTCCTTTTGGCTGATCCCAGCGTAAATCATTGGCAGTTCAACATTGCGCCTCGCATTTAACCTTGGCAGAAGGTGAAATTGCTGAAAAACAAATCCAATGGATTGATTTCGAATGACCGCAAGCTCTTGATCCTTTGCTGCTGACAGCTCTGTACCTTGAAAATGATATTGTCCTGTCGTCGGGCGGTCTAAACAGCCAATAATATTCATTAATGTTGACTTTCCAGAGCCGGACGGGCCCATAATGGACATATACTCGCCTTTTTCAATGACAAGATTCATGTCACTCAATACATCAAATGTTTCGTGTGCGACCTCATAGCTTTTTGTTACGTTGGAAAGCTGAATCATTCAGCATTCACTTCCATTCCGTCATACATATCATCTGTTGGATGAGCAATGATTTGATCCTCTGCCTTGACACCTTTTGTCACTTCAAGATCATGACCTGACGTTTCCCCTATGACCACTTTTACTTTTTTCAGTACATTTTTTCGAACAACATAAACGTATTGTCCATCAGTCTCTTTTTTTACCGCTGTTTCAGGAATCGTTTGCGCTTGGCGCTTATCTGTTTCAATTTCCATGATCATTTTAAAACCAGGCTTCGCCTCAGGTTTCTTTCCCTTTATTTCAACTTCAACAGGATATTGAACCGTTTGATCGCTCGAAGTTGTTTCGGCTGCAGTCTGGACAGGAACAGCGCCCACTTTTTTCACGACTCCTTGCCAGCTCTTCCCGCGAATGACATCAGACGTTACCTTCACTTTTTGTTTCTTTTTGATTTTGATGGCATCATACTCTGAGATCAAACCTCGCACAATCATTTTTTTCTCATGACCAATATGGATGATCGGCTGCCTTTCTTCCGGCCCCCCTGCTCCGGCCTCTTGCTCAATGGAAATGACTGTTCCATCAATTTTACTATGTACGGTTAGATCTTCTATTTGCGCCTTTACTTTTTCTTGGCTGATCTCTGCTTGCTTTTGTTCTAATTCAGCCGCTTTCAGTTCTAATTGAAGCTGATCTCGCTCGCTTTTGGCATTAGCGTCAGATCCGCCTGCTTTTTTCTCATCTAATTCACTCAACCTTTTTTGCAATTGTTCCAGTTTTAATGTACTTGACTCAACGGCTAGTGCTTGCTGCTGCTCCTCAAGCTCCAGTTCCTTGTTTTCATATGTAAGAAGCGGCGTTCCAGCCTTTACCTTTTCCCCTTCTTTCACAGCAATTCCCTTCAATTTCCCCTTTTCCTCTTCTTCATAGATGAACTGCTCTTCAGAGAACGAAAGTGTCCCGGGTGTCATCACCGTAGATGTGATTTCTTTCGGCGTGAGTTTGACTGTTTTAATCGCTGCTGTAGAAGCAGGCTTTGCTTGGTTTTTCGCAATATTAAATCCAATAAATAGTCCGATCACAATAATTAAAATAGATCCGATGATGATTTTCTTTCTCATAAAAACCTTCTACCCCCAGCTTACTGATATGTTAATTGCTGTTCCTACATATTGAAAAATTAACGATAAGATATAAAAAACGCCTATAATCACCCAAGAAATTCTTGGTGATATACGCCCAACTCGGATGAATAAAAGGCCTGTTAAAACAAGATTCCAGATCACAAAAAGATCGATATTGGCTAACACAGCCTGCCATGGACCAGAAATTCGAATGAGCGCGTTTAACGAGGTAACCGTGATGTCTTTTGGAACATGAAAAAGGATGACTGCCAAATGAGAAATAATCGTCCCAATGATCGTAACGGGCGTAATGAACAGGACCGCTGAAAACAACTGCCGAAATGATGCATCACCTTTCGCTAAAAATACGATGAACTTATATATAGCTGCATTGATGACAATGCCAAATACCAGGCCAATGAGCGTCATCACATAAACAACAGGTACCGGCAAACTTAAATCTGCCCACATTCCCTTATTTACGAGCTCAGACAAATAAGTCACAACGACTGTTAAAATAAGCACACAAGATAAAGGCCACCAAACAACTGGATGTTCCCATACTCTTTTCAGGTGCTCTGATGGTCTTGTGCTCACTCCCATGATCGTAGGTTTTTGCATGTTTTCTTTCATCAAATGTCATCCTCTCTATGTCAAGCAAGTATGCAAACGCACAATGACGCTCTTTTTCTTTCTATTTTATCAAAAGATTGCCAATAAGTGATCGATCATTTAATTTTCTTATTTTCGTTGAGAAAAAATTTTATCTATTATTCTATTTTCACGAATGAAACCCTTACAATGACCTCATGATCCGACCATATTCATATCAAGAATCGTGCTTTTACTGACTTAAAAACATTTTATTAAGTAAACAATATGTCTTTCGGAATAAATATCCTTTTCTTTTGGATTCGCATGGTCTTACATAGACACAACAATTTTTTGTTAAAATAATCCTAGTAATTTCGGCAAATCCCGGCTTTATAGGACTATGATTGGTTTCTTTTACAGAACAAATAAGTCTTTAGTATCAATACTTTCATATTAAAAAATTAAAAATAAAGGGATTTTACTTGATCAAAAGTTATTTTTTCATATAATGTAAAATAGAGGTAGGTTAAATGATAGTGGAAATGGAGTCAAGTGAATGTTAAGAGAAAAATTGAAAATGCAATTGATTTTACTGTATGAAAAGGAACAAGAAGCATGGCAATACTTTCGAAAGGAAAGAGAATCGATTTATCATGAGCTCAAATTACTTGATATGAAAGAAAGCAGACCTTCTAACGACAAAATATACTACGCTGCAAGATGTGTAGATATTATTAAAGAGAAAAAGGGAAGCATTGTGAGCACAAAAGAATTAAAGGAACAGCTTCAAGCTCAAACAGATTTCAATGTGAGACGAATCAGCGAATTGTATGATCTCATTCAGCAGCTCGATCCTCACATTTCTAAAGCAAGAAGGGGATGTTTTATTTACGAAGATCACACCCAAGCACCTCTACAAACTTTTCACACATAAAAAATTGGTTACAGCCGGGTGGCCATAACCAAATCCTCTAATATCTATTATCCACCACTTACAGGAGGAATGAGTGCAACAGTGTCCCCGCTACGCACTTCAGCATTTCCCCTCGTATATATTTCGTTGACTGCAACCATTACATTTTGTGCAGCATCAACACCATATACCTCCTGTAATTCTATTTTAATCTCATCAACCGTTGTTTGATCTTTTTGAATGATGATTTGTTGTTTACCGGCCTTCTCAGCAAGGCCGGCGAACAATAACACATTAATCATGCTGATCACCTTCTTTCTCTGCAAGTTGAAGATGGCTAGGTTTACCTTCTGGATATGAAACTGTTTCAAGCTGATCACCTATCCAGGCCTCTCCATCTTCCCAATATTCTTTTTTCCAAATAGGAACGATTTCCTTGATTCGTTCAATAGCATATTCATTGGCTTCGTAGGCAGCCTTCCTATGAGGAGACGAAACGGCGATCGCAACAGCAATATCGGTTATCTCAAGTGTTCCAATCCGGTGCACAATCGCTGCTTCAGTGTCAGGCCACCGATTCTTCATTTCTTGTCCAATCTGCCTTAGCATGTTTTCCGCCATTGGTATGTATGCTTCGTAGGTTAAACGCAATGTTTTCTTGCCGTTTGTCCATTCTCTGACCGTCCCGATAAACGTTGTAATGGCTCCTGCCTTTCGTCTTGTCACATGCTGAATCAATTCGTTTACCTCAATCGGCGTTTTTGTTATTTTAAAAAGTTCGCTCAAAACGTGCCGCCTCCCTTCAATAAGTGAAAAGCAAATGTCATCCCGCGCTTATCAAAAGCTGAAAACACAGGAAATGGGTAATTTTCGGTTAATGGATCCTCTTGGGAAAAATAAATAGCTGCTTGTATATTAGAAAGAGTCGAAAGGTCAATAAGCTCCTCTTCATTCTTGACACAAACGATTTTGCGATAAGGCGCCTGTTTGTATCCCTCTATGAGAACAGCGTCTAACGGAAGATGCTGACACATGTTGAGCAGCTGCTCTAACGTGAAGTCCTGCATCGAAAAATGAAATTCACCCTCTCCTTCCACACCTGCGGCATATGCACCTGCTTGAATATATCGATCAGTATCTTTTTCTTTGAAAAGACGAGCTGGTGTCCCGCCATGTCCATGGTGTTTAAAGCATCCTAGCTTCAGCCCTTCACATTCAGCCAGCTGACAGAGCTTTTCGATCAACGTGGTCTTGCCGCTATTTTGATAACCGACCACCTGTAATATGCTTAATTTGTCATCCAACATGGAGACCCACCACCTTTGTGCTGAAACAGCAGAACATCAACTTGATCACCTGCTTGAAAACCTCTTGTTCCCCCAGGCAGCACGATGAAACAGTTAGCCTCTGCAATAGAGGTCACTGCACTTGATTTATCAAGACCTGTAGGAGTCACACTGATGTGACTGCCAGTGAATTGAAGGGCAGCCCTGACAAATCGAGTGAACGGATTGGCTTTTGGAAAATCATGTGTGAGTTTCGCCTCAGCAAAAACAGGAAACGGATTTTCTTTCATATACCATTTATAAATGATCGGCTTCACAAATAATTCAAAGCCCACAAAACAGGCAGCAGGATTTCCGGACAGCCCAAACAGCAATTGACCATTTGGCATTACAGCAACAGTCGTCACACTTCCAGGTCTCATGGCTACTTTATTAAACAGGACCTTGGCTCCCAGCTTTTCATAAATGGCAGGCAGAAAGTCAAAATCACCCACTGACACACCGCCTGTTGTGATCAGAATGTCTACCTTACTTATGGCTGCTTTTACTGCATGATAACTTTTGTCAAAATCATCGGAGACTCCGCCTAAATCAAGCGGCTCAGCTCCGGCCTCAAGTACTTGAGCATAGACCATACTAAGATTACTATTTCTAATCTTGCCGTCCACCATGGCATCACTTACTTGAAGAAGCTCTGTGCCTGTTGAGATAATGCCAATCACCGGTTTTTTGACAACTGGCACTACCGCATATCCGAATGTCGCCAATAGAGCCGTGACGCCAGGAGTGACATCTGTTCCTTTTTTGACCATCACGTTTCTTTTGAGTACCTCTTCTCCTTGACGAGAAATATTGTCTCCCTTTTTCAGTTGTCTTTTCAGTGACATGAATGATTTGCCGCCTTTTTCAAAAGTCTTCGTCAGTTCAATCATGATAACTACATTTGCGCCATTTGGAATTTTTGCTCCTGTCATAATACGAATGGCCTGAAAGGGACCGATGGTTTTTGCTGAGACCATTCCTGCACCAATATGATCAATGACCTCGAATTCAACTGGATGCGCACTTGACGCTTCTTTTGTATCTTCTGCCCGAAGTGCAAAGCCATCATACGGAGAACGATCAAATGCCGGAACATCATGGTCTGCCAAAATATCTTCTGCAATAAACCGTCCAAGGCTGTCTTTTAAAGGGACCCATTCTATTTCTCCATGTTTTTCGTATTGATGGACTTTCTTTATTGCCTCTTCTACTGGTATTGGCTGCCGTCTTTCCATCACACATCACTCCTATATCCCTAGCAGTCTTGCTAGTAATGAATTGGCTTCTTTTTCATCATTTGTTCCATGGATTAATGCACGTCCCCCTTTGAAACAGACCATTCGGTAGTTTTCGTAGCGTACATGGATTAAGAAGTCGTTTACTTCCACCTCACATATAGATGAGAGCCGCTCTTTCATATGCTGAAATGATAGTTTTGCTAAATCCTTTGATACAATTTGAACGGTGTCACGTCCGCAAAGGACCGTCGATTTTTTACGCTGATCATGTAAATAAGGATAGGTCCTTGCCGTGCCGCAAGTTGGACAGGTCTTCTCTTTAGTGCGAGATAAATCCATTTTAAATGATGTAGACTGCCAAAGATCAAACGTGACAAATTTCCTCTCGATTTGCTCTTCATGACCAGTTAAATATTTGAGTGCCTCTGTTTGCTGATAAGCAGAAACCATTTGAACGGCAGGTGAAATAATCCCCGCTGTATCGCACGTCAAGCCGCCAACAGGCATTGCCGTGAACACACATGATAAACATGGCGTTTTATCCGGCAATATGGTCATATACATCCCCTGACTGCTCACACAAGCGCCATATATCCACGGCGTCTTCGTTTCTAGTGATAAATCATTCATCACCATTCTTGTCTCAAAATTATCTGTTGCATCAATGACGATATCTGCTCTCTGGAATAACGGCCTTAACAGCTCCGCCCCTGCATCTTCAATCAGGGCGTGTATCGTCACTTCATGATTGATCTGCTCGAGACGTTTTTTTGCCGCAGCTGCTTTTGGCACATGTACGTTTGCATCATGTTCCGTGTACAGCTGCTGCCGCTGTAAATTTGAAAATTCCACATAATCACGATCGACAATCGTCAGCGTACCGATGCCAGACCGAACAAGCCCTTCCGCAGAGGCGGTACCAAGAGCACCGGCTCCAACGATCAGAACATGACTTTCAGCCAGCGCATGCTGTCCTTTTTCCCCAACCGGAGGGAACAAGATTTGTCTTGAATATCGGTCATTCAATGCTGTTCTCTCCTCACCGTTTTTTATGTATCATATCATACCGTTTTCAGGTAAATCGCTTCTTTTATTGATATTACGAAATTCGTTTGATGTCACGTTCAGTTCTTCCTCTGAAACGATGCGCACTTGAAGCTTTTGAAGCAAGTCCTTGACGGCAAATTGATTCTCTTTTAAACACGCGCGAATAACCGGCAGAGAGCGGCGGTGATAAAGCGCAAACAAAGGCTGTAATCTGCCCTGAACAAGCGGGATAATGGCATCTGCGTGCTCGCTGCAATAGGACGATAATACTTCCGCCGTTTCCTTCCGTATGAAAGGCATGTCACATGCCGTTACTAAATACCATTCTGCCTCTTGCTTTTGCATCGCCGTATATATGCCGGCAAGCGGTCCGCATCCGCGCACCTCTTCATCATCTAACCACACACTTTGTTCACCTCTTGCTTTGAAAAAAGGAAGAAGCGACGGATGGCTGATGATAACCGTCTGCCCTTCTAAAAGCTGCTCTTTCACATGCTCATATAATGTTTTCCCTTGATACATATGACTTGCCTTTGGCTCTCCAAAGCGTCTGGAAGCGCCTCCAGCTAAAATGACATTCACTACGTGCATCCTCTAAGTCCTCCTTTGATATGGTTGTTCTAATTGCACTCCTTTCGCATACTTTATTGGTAACATGAATAAGGAGGGTCTATCGATGAACAGGCGCCATGCTTCTCCCCTATTCCATGATTTATCTCAAGAGAATTTATACTTAAAAGCTGAAACTGCCAAATATCAACAAATGATCTCTGATTTACAGTCCTCATATACGTATTCTAAAAATAAGAAGTTAACTCAAGAATATCATGAGATGAAAAAGGATTTCACGCAATTAAAACAACAATTGGATGAAATGACCAATGATCAACACGATGCTGCCTCAAAAATACAGGAACTCTCCTACAGCAAATCAGAATTATTACATAAAATTGTTCTTCTCCATGAGATGCTGCAAAAGGAAACCTATCATAGAAGAAAAGAAACCGAAGAAAAACACAGGCTGCATTTGAAAGTTGTCAAATATAAGGAAATCTCTCAACAATTAAATGAGCGGATAGAGGATCAAGATAAACAGCTTGCAAAAGAGGAGAAAAAAGGAAATACTTTATCCGCAGTGATTGAGAAGCTGCAGCAAACATTGAGCGACAAAAATGCAGAGTTTCATGTATTACAGGAAGGCGTCAGACACCTTCAAGAGCGTTTTTATGAAACACAAGAGAAATTGCTGCAAATAGAAAAAGCAAAAGAAGCGATTTTTTACGAAACGCTCACAAGCTATCAAAAACAGTTAGCAGAAAGCGAAGAATGGATCGCCTCTCATTTTGCTGATATTGACCAGTCAGCAAAAACAAATGCACAGCCATTCTCACGAGACCGCATCCTGCAAACGACAGAAGAAATCGAACCGATCTTGAAGAAACTCAACGAACAAGTTCAAACACTTCAGGAACACGTTGATGCAGTGCAGCGTAATGGAGAGGTCATGACAGTCAAAATCGACAGCTTCAAAAAACAGCGTGATCACCTGCCCAAGGAACGCAAAATTGTCTATACAGTTGATCAAAAGAAGTAATTCTCGAAATAAAAAACTGCTGGCTTTTACGCCCAGCAGTTTTTTATTTATTCGTCTTCTGTTTGAATGTCGCCTTCTAAAATATACTGTCCGCGATAAGGCTTCTTCACTTCAGGGTACATTTTAATTAAGCTTTGCATAAACGTTGTCATATTTGGGATTTCAAGACCGCTCTCTTTTTCGATCTCTTTTTGAAGTTCTGAGCTTTTAATCGCTGCATTATGACGTTTTAACGTTTTAATCGCAGCTTCACGAAGCTTCGCTGCCTTAGAGCCAGGACGAGCTGTGCCTCTTCTTCGTCTTGTCGATCCTTCAGGAATACCTACAGGTGCACCGTTTAGCTGTCCTGTTCCTAAAGATGATGATTGTGGTTGTGCCGGCTGCTGGTAGCTTCTCATTTCTTGCGCAGCAAGCTCAGCTAATACAGGCAGTGAATCCGTCTTTCTCTCTGTACGTACTTCTTTTTTTGTATCTGACACTAGACCTGTTCCTTGACGGTCTAATTCTCTTAATTTTGCATAAATCGCATCTCGCTCAATTTGATATTCACGGATGACCTTTACTTCTGCCTCGTTTAATTGTTCCAATCGTAAACGTAACGCTTCCCTCTCATTAAACAATGGATTTCCCCCTCATCATATAAAAAATATTCTATAGTAAATATTAGATTAGAAAACTAATTTTATCAACTATTTTTTTATCATTTTACAGTTTGCTAACAGATAGGTATTTTCAACTAAAATTTTGCCAAAGAGGAAAAATCGGCACCCATTTCATTGCCACTATAGGCTTTTGACAAACCTTAAAATATTGTAAAAAAATTGAATAAACGCTTATACTACTTGATTTATATAGTTATTTACTTAACTGAAATTTCTTTTGTGCAAAAACGTTCTGAATAGTAAAAAGTTAAAATCTTTACATTTTCATTTCAAAACAAAAATGTAAATAGGTCGTTATACCTTTTTGTTTCAGGGATATTTTTTAATAAACTCCCTCATTTTCTCTTTTCTTAGGAATAACAAACTCGTCCAGTGCAATACGCCGCCTGTTTTTACCCATGAAAAAACCCCCATTTATGGGGGAAAGCTTATTCTGCAGCCTTTTCAGACTCAGAAAGCACTCGATTGACACGTTTTTCAAGCATTTTCATTCCGCTTCCGCCGGCTTGGAAGTGGCGCAAAGCACCTGTTTTATCAAATACATAATATGCCGGTACATATTCGTTTTCAAAGGCTTCTGTTAAGTGATGATCACTGTCCACAAAGATTGGCTGCGTGATTTCATGCTCTTTCGCAACTTCTTTGATTTTTTCTAGATCTAGGTCATCCTCTGAACGAGGCATATGAACTGCCACAACGTTTAGTTGATCCTTGTATTCATCACGGAATTGATTGACTTGAGGCATTGCCTCTTTACAAAGATGACAGCTGACAGACCAGAAATGAATCAATGTTGGTTTGTCACCAATCAAATCTTCTTTTGTTACTTCTCCATTTAACCATTCTTTTGCACCAGTTAGTTCTGGCATTGGTTGACGTAATTTCATTATGAAGCGCCTCCATCCATTGTATGTGTCGAAACAAAAAGGTCTAACATCAGTTAGACCCTCCTGTTTCTTCAGTTATCAATTAAAGTGTTTTTTGACCAGGTTTCCAGTTCGCTGGGCAAAGTCCACCAGTTTGTAATGCTTGAAGAACACGTAATGTCTCATCTACATCACGACCGATATTGTTGTGGAATACTGTTTGGTATTGTAGTTCGCCTTCTGGGTTAATGATGAATAAACCGCGAAGAGCAATTCCTTCTTCTTCGATTAAAACGCCGTATTCTCTAGATACTGTGTGGTTAGTATCAGCAGCTAACGGGTATTTTAATTCACCTAGACCATTATCTTTACGGTCTGTATTGATCCAAGCAAGATGCGTGTGGATTGTATCAGTAGATACACCAATGATTTCTGCATCTAAATCTTCGAACTCGTCATAACGATCGCTCATTGCTGTAATTTCAGTTGGGCAAACAAATGTGAAATCCATTGGATAGAAGAAAAGAACTGTCCATTTGTCATTCTTCATGTTTTCCTCTAAACTTACTTTACCAAATTCCTTGTTAGCAAGTACTGCTTCCATTTCAAAACGTGGAGCTTGTTTTCCTACAAAACGCTCTGCCATATGTAAATCCCTCCAAAAAATAATATCTTTATACAGTCTTCTTAGCTGTATATAAAATGAGAATCAAAACTTAAAATTCTCATTTAGTTAATAACTTCACAATTACAATTATAATACTTATGCGATTTTTAGTCAATATTAATTAATAATAAATTTAATTAACGATTTGTCACAATTCCTGCTCTACTTATCAAAAGTTTAACATGACTTGCATAAGGGAACAAATGATTAGCTTCTCTTTTAGAGCATACATAGAAAGGTTTTGAAGATTATGAGAGCATTTCAACAAGTAGATTGGGTTTCCATTATCCTCAATAGCAGTATGATTTTGCTAAAACTAGTCGCCATTTTTGCCATTTACTTTATCATCAGAGCCATAGGAAACAAGATGATTAAGCGCGCCTATTCAACATTCGCTGAAAAGCATGAAGTCTCTTTATCAAGAGCTCAGACACTGCAAAGTTTGACGTTAAATATTTTCGCCTACTTATTGATTTTTATTCTAGTTGTGATGATCCTCGACTTATTTCATTATAACCCGACCGCTTTGCTGGCAGGTGCGGGCGTTGTGGGACTTGCGATCGGTTTTGGCGCTCAAGGGTTAGTGAGTGATATTGTGACCGGATTCTTTATATTATTGGAAAAACAATTTGATGTAGGAGAATATATAACGGTCGCGGGCTTTGATGGGATTGTCGAACAAATTGGCCTAAGAACCACGCAGCTTCGAAGCTTTGACGGCACCCTTCATTTCATTCCAAATCGCAGCATACTGAATGTGAGCAATCATTCAAGAGGGACGATGCAGGCACTCGTTGATATTGAGCTGTCACCGGATGAAAATGTGGATCAGATGATCACAGCCCTCCAAGCTGCCTGTGATGAAGTGCGGGAGGAAACTCCGCAAATTATCGAAGGTCCTCAAGTTGTCGGCGTAGAGGCGTTCGGTTCCTCTTCCCTTGTGCTGCGCATCATAGCGAAAACTGAAACAATGGAGCAATGGCGAGTGGAACGAATCTTGCGCAAAAAAATGAAAGAAGTACTCGATATAGAAAAAGAGCAAAAAGAACCGGGATCATAATCTACCGGTTCTTTTTCTTGTTTTATTGAACACGCTGTTCTACTTCTTGGCAAATTTCATCAGCCGTCATACCTGATGCTGTAATAACAGATGCCTTTGTTGTTGTGTCTGAAATGCCAAGAACATTTGAATCTAGTCCTGTGACGACATAACAGTCACACTGATCCATTTGCTGTTCATTTTGAATACGTACGACATCATACCCTTTTTGCTTCAATAGTTCTTCTACATCGGATAAAGATTGTTCTACACCAATTCTTGTCATAATCAAGAACACCTCCTGTTCATAAGGTGTACAGGAGGCAGCTCGATTATTCATTCGCCAGCTTGCTTTTTAAAATAAGCCGTCATGACATTCACAGCTGTTTCAATCGCGTTTTCATCAGGCTGGAGCTTTGCATGATGCAGGCCGTATTCTGAATCGACCCCTAACCAAAACATGAAGCCGGGATACTTTTTCAGCATGTACCCAAAATCTTCTCCTGTCATGGCTTCTCTGCATTCAATCACATTTGCTAGCCCTTCTTCGGCTACATATGACATAAATTCCTCAGTCAAATCCTTTGAATTGTCCACTTCGTAATAAGATGAAGGGTATCGAACGGTTGCCTTGCATTCGTAGCCAATTTCAATGCCTTTTGCCAATGCTTCAATTCTCTTTCTCACCTTGTCCATGGACTCTGGGGATAGTGTGCGAATGGTACCGTCAAGCTTTGCATGCTGCGCAATAATATTTTGAGCCGTTCCACCGGTAATTGTACCGACTGTAATGACCGCACTATCAAGGGGGTCGACATTACGCGAAATGACCGATTGCAGCTGACCTACAAGTGCACTTGCAGCAACAACCATATCATTTGCTAAATGAGGATATGCAGCGTGTCCGCCTTTTCCTTCAAGCTCAATTACAAGCTCACTCGTATTGGCAAATAACAAACCAGGCTTCGTAGCAATTGTTCCAACAGGATATTCAGGAGCGATATGCAGCGCTGTAATAAAGTCTGGTGTCCATTTTTTCAATACATCACTTGCAAGCATCGGTTCAGCTCCGCCTGGACCTTCTTCTGCCGGCTGGAAGATAAATAATACGTCTTCTTTGATCGGTTCATGGACGAAATGATCAATGATACCAAGTGCAATGGTCATATGAAGGTCATGTCCACATGCATGCATCTTTCCTTCATGCACAGATTCAAATGGATACCCTGTTTCCTCAGGAATAGACAGACCGTCCATATCTGCACGATAAGCAAATACGCGCGTTGGATTTGTTCCCTTCACTTTCACAAAAAGCCCAGTGCGCCACGTTTCAATCTCAACTCGATCTTTTGAATAGGTATTAAGGTGCTGAATGAGATACGCTTGTGTTTTAAATTCTTGGAAACCAAGCTCAGGGATTTGGTGTAAATCTCTTCGAATGGATATTAATTGCTCACGATTTAACAAGTGAACTCACTTCCTTTCTTCTATACGAATAAGACGTGGATATTTCATCCACGTCTTTGTCTTCAGCTGCGAATTATATGAATTAAAGCTGACGCAGTTCTTGTTTGATTTCAGTCTTACCTTTTGTTTTCTCATCAATGTCTTTGATTTTCTTAGCAGGTGTACCTGCTACAACTGTGTAAGGCTCTACATCGTTTACAACGATTGCACCAGCAGCTACTACTGCACCTTTACCAATTGTCACGCCTTCTAGAACAACAGCGTTCGCACCGATGACAACGTCATCTTCTACAACAACTGGTTTAGCAGACGGCGGCTCAATGACACCTGCAAGAACAGATCCAGCACCGATATGACAGTTCTTACCTACTGTCGCACGGCCGCCAAGCACCACGTTCATGTCAATCATCGTACCTTCGCCGATCACAGAACCGATATTAATAGAAGCACCCATCATAATGACTGCATTATCACCGATTTCAACTTGGTCACGAATGATTGCCCCTGGCTCAATACGGGCTTTAATGTTTTTCAAATCTAACATCGGAATTGCAGAGTTGCGGCGGTCATTTTCCACGACAACATCTTCAATTTTATCTTTGTTAGATGCTAGCGCTTCTTGAATTTCGCTCCACTCACCGAAAACAACTCCAGTGTTTCCTGTGATGAATGTTTTTGCATGTTCACCAAACTCAATACCTTCTAAGTCACCTTTGATATAGACTTTGACAGGTGTTGATTTTGTACTATTTTGAATAAATGAAATAATTTCATTAGCGTCCATTTGTTTCATGTATGTATGTCCTCCTCTTAATTTATACTTCATTACTGTACCAAAGGAGTGTTTTAATGACAAGTGAAAGAGTCATCTCCGCAATGAAAATAAAACAAGCGGGACCGATTATCCCGCTTCTTGCTGGTGAAGCTGAACAAATTGTCTGCCAAAAGATATTAATTCGTCTTCTTCCTCCCCTTCTGGATTCAGCTCTATCTTAACTGAGGGCAGGACAATGTCACCGCCAAGCTCCTTCACTTTTTCTTCAATTAGGTCAACAGCTCCGCAAAAATGTTCGTAAGATGTATCGCCAGAACCAAATACTGCAAATGCTTTTCCCGTTAAATCAAGCTCTTCCATTTCTTCATATAAATCAATAAAATCATCCGGAAGATCGCCATCTCCCCAAGTATACGCACCTAACATAATGTGCGAGTAATCATTGAGCAGCTCGGCATCAATATCCATCGCTTCATGCCGGTCTACGCTGGCTCCTGCTTCCGTTATACCTTTTTCAATTAAATCTGCCATCGCTTCTGTATTTCCAGACATCGTGGCATATACCAATAAAACCTTTTCTGTCACTTTTTCTTCCTCCTTATCAATGAATCAATGCAGGCTCCTCATATGGCCTGACAAACTTACTTTCATATAAACCCGCACAGAAAAAGTTTTCGTTTTGATTGGCTACACGAAAACCATGTCCTTTGATCGTATCAAACCATTTGAGCTCTTTTTGCTCAATATCAAGCTGATACACTTTAGAAAATCCGTGTTCGTCTTGTGAGGTGGTCACATACACAATGCCATTATCCTCTGACACATCCAAAAATGATTCTTCTCTAGCAAAGGCCTGTGATTGAATATCATGCAGAATATTTGTATGTAAATCTAAAATTTGAACAGATCCTTTTTTGCCTTTTTTTGAACCTAACGCACAAACAAGAAGATGTTCATGACAGAGCAGCATAGAAGCCGTCATTCGGTGCTCCTCTCTGTTTAGAAGAAAAATCTGTTCACTTTGCAAGTCATACACCCATATTCCACCGTGAACCTCATGAATCTGTGTTCCAATATAAAGATGGTCACCTGTAGCACATAAAGAACGAATGACCGGCGGATGATTCACATGAGCAAATGGCTTCATAATTTCCCAGGAAATTCCGAAATCATTTGACACATAGATACTATGTTTTCCATGCGCACACACAAATCCATCTTTGCGTCCTGTAATAGACCAAACGACTGCATTTGTTGGGAATGAAGATAACGCCCATGTGTTGCCTTCATCTCCTGATCTAATTACTGTGCCATTTTCACCAACACCGAATAAATAAGGGCCAATATAGCTGATCGCATGGATTTTATGCTTGAGCTTAAACAGCTGCTGCCATCCGCTCTCCACATTATAGTGAAAAATACCTTCACGTTTTACAGCAACAAAATATCCACCGCTTTTAGATGCTGCAACGGCTGTTGCTCCTTTATGAAACATGATTTTCAACTCGTTTCTCTGATAAAGCAGCCCACGTTAAAAAGCTCGCAGCAAATTCCTGACAGCACGCCACATCTTCATCTGTATCCGGTGCAAGCTCCATTTTTAATGTTTCAGGAAAAACAGATGCACCCGTTGATTTCAGCATGTCATGGAATGTATGGACAGCCTCGCAAAACTTCGGATAGCTGTAATCACCCGATCCAAAGACAGCTGCTTTGATGTGGCTAAGTTCAAGCGAAGAAACCTCTTCATAAAAATCCTCTGCTTCATAAGGCAAATCTCCATCACCCCATGTATAAGAACCAATGAATACGTAATCGTATGAGGAAAGATCCTCTGCGTTCGTATCATCAAACTCCATCATCTCTGTATCGATCCCTTTTCCTTCAAGTGTTTGCTTTAAGATCGCTGCCATATCTTCCGTATTTCCAGACATACTCGCAAATGTAATTAGTGCTTTCATCTATCGGTCACCTCATCTAAATGATAATCATTTTCAATTATTATATGTACACTTTAAATGATAATGATTTTCATTGTCAAATGATTTCATAAAAAAAAGTACCTCCCTATTCCAAGAAGGTACTTACACCGCATCATTCTCAAGCATTTCTTTAACCACACCAACAAATGCTTGTACCTGTTTTAACTGAAAAGACGCTTCATAGCCTAGCAGCCATGTGTCACGGCCGATTTGCTCTCCGTTCACATCAACAAGCGGTGTTTTATAAACACTTTTTTCGTGGTCATATAAGGTAACAGAAGGCAAAATGGCGTAGCCGATGCCGTGGTAGGCCATTTGTTTACATGTTTCAATTTGGTCTACTAAAATCGTCTGCTTTGGAGACACTTTAAACTTTTGGTGCCACCAGTGCTGGATTTCCTGATAATACGTGCTGTCGCTTTTAAATTGGATAAATGGCCGCTCTGTCTTGATTAATTCATCTACGTCCTTGATCACGGAATCGACTAAATATAAATGATCTGTCATCAAGTATTCCTTTGTCCCCTTCCAATCAGGGTTACCGCGAATGATTCCTATGTGCACGTGATCTTCATACAAGCTTTTGAGCATTTCACTGCTCCAGCCAGTAACGAGTGATACTTTGGCATTTGGATATTTTTCAACATACCGTTTTAACACCTTTGGCAGCCAGTGCTGTCCAATAATCGACGCCACCGCAAGCTTGAGTGTACCGTGAATGTCACCCTCAAGTTCATCAATTCGCTCTCTCACTCGATCCTGTTCAACCGTCACCTCTTTTGCAAATTGAATAATCTGTTCACCTGCCGAGGTCACAGTCAGCCCCTTTTGTGAACGAAAAAAGATTTTGGTTCCCCATTCCTTTTCGATCGTCTGCAATCTTTGAGATAATGCAGGCTGAGAGACAAAGAGCCGCTCTGAAGCCTTTCTCATATTCAATTCTTCACTTAGCACAACAAGCATATGTAACTCCTGAAGCTGCATGGGCGTCCCCTTTCTCTCTATAAGTTTTTCTTATTTTATATGCTCATTATATAAATTTTAACTTATGAAGGCAAAAAAAATAAGCTGGGCTGCAGCTCATTTTTTTGCGGAATGAATGACCTCATTTAAGCGCTTTAATACAACTCGTCGAGTAAAAATGCCTTCAAAGACCTGCTCCTCATTTTCTACACAAACAAACCCATTATTCGTCACAGCGTGAACGCCTTTTAGTACAGGATCTGTTGTTTTAAGTCTCGGAATATCCTTCAGCATGACTTCTTCAACCTTCAACTGATCGAGCTTCTCGAATTCGATTCGTTCTAAACCGAAGATTTTATCCATAATCATATTCGTTCCAATTAACCCGTGTAAATGATAAGAAGCGTCTAATACCGGTATAGCTGTATATCCTGTTTTTGTTAGAACCAATAGGGCATGCTCAAGGTTATTTCCAATTTGAACATGTGCGACTTTATCTGCATCAATCATATGCTCGGCTACTGTGGACTCAAGCAATTGAGTCGGTTCTATCTCTATCATGTTTCTTCGACCCCTTTTCTCTCAATCATCAATCATACATTCCCCATTACGATTAAGCATAAACTAAAACGAATTTTGTCGAAAGATTTTTTCTGCATAAAAAAGATACTCAGCCCCCGAGTATCTAATAGAATGTTAAACCAATATTAATTCTCAAACCTTACTCTGTCATACAATGTGATCAATTGCTTATACGTATTGTCGTCGACATTTTTTGTTCCACATTCTATATCATTGATCTCACTGCTTAGTAATTCGACAGCATATTCCTGATTCAGCAATACGTTTAATAATAGCTTTTTCTCTTCTTCATTAAAACGATTTTCGATGACGCTCATTCAACATCAGGCCCCCTGTTTCATATATGCTTTTATATTGATTAGCAGGCTTTTGAATGTCTGCTTCCTCTCTATACAGCTAGAATAAGGAACTAGAATCGAATCGTCAACCGCACGTTTCGACAAGGTTTGGAGAAAAATGACGGAATTTATTTTGTGTATCGATTGGCATAGCAAAATGCTGCATATGAGTCAGGTTTTATTTTTGCTTCAATTCCCATAGCTGTGATCATTCCGGTCATTTCCTGAATCAGCTCTTTCGTACTTCCTTTTTTGCCAATATCCAGATGGGCTTCAAAACGAAGGTCTGCCCCTTCCTCAGCAAACGGAAGAAGCAAATCCATCAGTTCTGTTAAAGGCCCCTCAAGGATGTCTGCACATACCTTTTGGCTAAACGCTGTCTCTAATGAAATTTTTTCTCTAAGACTTTGCACAGGCCTCTTGATCACTTGTTGTGTGAGACAGCCCCATGCTCCTTTGCCAATCCGGTGGAGATGAATTGCAGTCATAAATGTTGTGACATTTTGATTGACCTGAGAGTCCGTACCAATTGATAACACATAGGCGGATCTAGGGTCTTTTCGAATAAAGTCTTTCATTCTCATGACGACATCAGAAAACGCTAAATGATCTTCAGAAAGATTGTAGAAAAAAGAATCACTCACAGAAAGGAACTCCTTTTTAATGGTCTCTTATCCGAAAAATGCGCTGATTGATCATCTTCCATTTGTACATATCATCTATGATGATCCATGTATGCTGCCGCAATAAACGAAGGAATCCTCAGAAAAAACATTTCATACGATTCAGCTTAGGATTGTAGAAGCTCAAAAATCTCAATCGAAATCATATCAATGTTGTCAAATGGGAAAGTATTTGGCTTATCCCCTTGTTGAAAAACAGTCAATTCAAACGTTTGATTCTTTTCGAAATACTTAACACTACATATTTTCTCACCGTTCACTTCGAAATAACGCTGTGCCGGCTCGTTTGCAGCTTCTGCTGTCTCTTGAAGACTTTGCAGCCTTGTAATGATACCCATTAATTGTGACATTCTAAAAAAAGACTCCTTTCAAAAAAACAACTCAAGATGAACCCGTATTGATTATACACAAGTCCTACAAAGCATCATACCATAAAGTGTTCTCAGATGATATTTTTCCTCTTGAATTCAAAAAAAGAAAAAGAATCTGTTTTTTTAGTTTGAGTCTTTTTTCTCATCTCATGCACCTTGATTTTTATAAACCGGCCGATCTCATCAGCCGTTTCGCAATTTCATCAAAATCTTCTTTAGAAATGCCCGGAGCAAACTCTTCCGGTAATTCTCTATAATCTGGCACAGGTGCACCTTGCGGGGTGCCCTCAATGACTGTCAGCGGCTTTCCATCAATCGGGTGGCTGCCTTTCCAAATTTTATTGATATCCTTGTAGTCCGTATCACTAAATGTGTACAGCTTTGTATGAACATTCTGGTCTTCAAATTTCCTCGCTGAATCAAAGTATTTGTTGTCGAGATTTGGGATTGGCAGCATCTTCCCAACATCTACTCCTGTAGCGACTTCAAGTGCCTTTGCATATGCCACAATATGCACGCCGCCTCTGACAAGTAAATAACCGATCATCTCTCTTGCTGTAGGATGGTCCGTCATTTCATATACGCGCATTTTGTGTGTACGAGCTCCGCATTCAAGAAAGAAATTATGGAGGAGATCAAGAATGAGGTTGCCACTTGAGAACACATTCTCTCCGGTCCAAGGTTTTGCCATTGAATCAAACGGATAGCCTGTTTGAGCTGTTTGAATAAAATGCTGTGTATTTCGTTTATCGACAGCTGCCTTCATCGGCGTCGTATCTGGATCCCCGCCATGTGTCGTTCCTGTAATCATAAGATTGATGGCTGTGGTCACAAGCTCGACATGACCGAATTCTTCAGCCGTAATACTGGAGACGAGATCATAAAACGGTTTGAGTTTTCGTTTTCCTCTAAAGTTAAAGGATTGAAACATGTAATTATTTAATGTGGACATTTCACCGAATTTTCCGCCGAGTAATTCTTGCACAGCAGCGGCACCATTTGCATCTGGGTGATCTGGCCTTGGCAAATCAATGAGCAGCCGCGTGTCACGTTTGATCATGATGTTTCCCTCCTACCGTCTAACTATCATCACTTAAGATGTATGGAAGGTTTGGGCTGTCCTATGCATGAAGGGAAAGATTGAAGCACAAAAAAAACTTGGCGGGGGTAGCGCCAAGTTTTTTGGATCTTGATCTGATAGAGGGGTTGGGGAACAGAGAGTAGCTTCTCTCTATAACTAAATGATAATGATTATCAGTTTCATTGTCAACCATTTTTTATTTCTTTTTTCTATCAAAAAAAGCAGCCTGCAAGGCTGCCTTTTGTTTACATTTCAGCGTGATAGAAAACTTTTGAAGTCTAGGAAGGACGAGTACCGGAGCGGAGCGAATTATACATTCGTGAGCACTGCACTCAGGACTGCGGGCGAATGCGAGGGTTTGTCTTCAGCCGCGTCTTCAAATTAATCCATCTTGCTCATATAAATAAGCATACGGAAGGTCTATAAACAAATACATATCTCCCTCTAAAGGATAAGAAAACGTACGTATCCTCTCACCGGTTTCTAAATCACTGTAAATATCGCTGAAAAATCCTTTTCCGCTAATTCTCATTTGAAGAATATTTGCTAGGAAATAAGGACGCCAGCTCCAGTTTTTTTCGATATACTCTGGCTGAAACAGCCATTCTTCTTCTTTTTTGAACACATTTCCAGTGATTTGAAAGCCTTCTTCATTACACATATAAATCCGGAAGCTGCAATCTGTTAGTTCGAGTGCCAGCTTTTGAATGAGCTCATCATTTGTACTGCACGATTTCTTTAAAGTCGTAACAGCTTGATGAATTCGTTTATAGAATGTTTCAGAATGTTCGTAGACCGCTTGCAGCTTCTTTTTCTCATGAGCAATAAATTGCTGGAATTCTTCTCTAAGCTGATCTTTTCGGTGGCTTCGGTCGATTAATTCTCCTGCAGGCTCATGAAGATAGAACCCTTGAAAATATCTCCCGCCATTTCTCCAAGCATACTGAAGCTGGAAATTTGCTTCAATATCCTCATAAATTAAGGCTGCTCCTATTTTTCTTGCAAGCAATGAAATGCTGTACAAGACATATTCATAGGAAGGAGATGGAGCCGATGCCTTTAATGCCTGTAAATCTATTTTTAATAAATCAGGTGAAAGCAAGGCAATCCGGTCCAGATTACTGCTTTCTTTTCCTATATTTGAGACGGCGATTTTAATCCCATATGTACGAAAATACGTTAACGTATGGTATAGCTGTTCAATGTCGCCGCTAAACGTATGCTCTGCAAACTCAATAACAAACCGGTTAAGCTGAATGCCCCGTGCTTCATATTCCTTTAAAAGTTCTAAAAAGCTTTCTCCATGATCCAGCATGAGGATATTGGCATCATGATTAATAAAAATGAGCAAATCGTCATCTGCAGTTGTGAAGAGATCAAGTGCTTGAGTCAATACTTTGTGATCTACTTCCAATTTATATTCGTCAGGAATAGATGAATCCATAAAGAAGGAGCCTAGGCTGACCGTTTCTGACTCAAGCTTCATTCTTCCTAGAATCTCATAGCCTATCACTTTTTGCTCTTCCGCACTGAATATTGCTTGATAGTGCGGGAAAACATCTTCAATATTCGTTAAAATATCCAATGGATCGACCATTTTCATCACCTGCTTCTCTCTTTGTGTGATTATACCACATCAAAAGCAGGTCTTACATCGTCAATCAAAATGGTGATTGGTTGAGCCATTGTCCCCCATCCATCGTGATACAATCTCCATTTATATAAGACGCATGCTCAGACAATAAAAAGCTCGCAAGCGCTGCAATTTCCTCAGGTGTGCCCAGTCTGCCAAGAGGAACACTATCTAATGTTCTTTGCGCTGCCTCTTCAGATTCCCATAGTTTATCTGCACCGCCTGTTCTCTCAATTGGACCTGGTGCGATCGCATTGACGCGAATTCGATATTGCTTCCCCCATTCCACAGCAAGCGTTCGAGTGAGAGACAACACACCGGCCTTTGCTGCCGCCGAATGCGCCACGCCTACACCAGCACCCCATGCATAGGTGGCCACCATGTTAACCATACTTCCTCTTTTCTTTTGACGAATCCAGTAATTCCCCACTGCATGGCTGCAAAAAAATGTACCATTTAACACAATATCAATGACAGCCTTCCAGCCGTTAGGAGACAGTTTTTCTGCTGGCACTAAAAAATTTCCTGCTGCGTTGTTAATGAGGGCATCGACATCACCAAATGTATCCACCGCAAACTTGACCATTTGGTCCGCATCATCTGGGTTTCGTACATCCATTTGGAAGTAAGCGACCGATCCGCCCTTCTGCTTCATTTCTTTTGCCGTTTTTTCCAGCGTCTCTTCCGTTCTACCAGTAATCACGACATTCCAGCCTTCAGCTGCCAAATGAGCAGCCATCGCCTTCCCCATACCGCTTGATCCCCCTGTGACAATCACTGTTTGTTTCGTCATTTGTTCTCCCCCTCTGTGTCATTTGAATGACTATTCATTCATTATTGTCTATCATATCATGATTGACCCTCGGTGCACCATATGGGAGATTATCCAAATATGATGCTATACTTAATTTTATTTATAAAGGAGTCTTATATGAAGCAGCTTTCCCGCAGACAATTTTTAAAAGGAGCAGCTGGTGCGAGTATTCTCGGCTTTTTGGCTACAAGTTGTGGATATGGATATGCCAGGTACATTGAACCGCGCATGATCGATACCGTCTCACTGACCATTCAAGATGCTCAGCTTCCAGCTTCATTTGACCAGTTTAAAATAGCCCAATTTAGTGACGTTCATTTAAGTGATACATTTCCTGCGAAGGATTTAGAAGCCATCGTCCAGAAAATCAATGCTGCATCTCCAGATCTCATTGTGTTCACAGGTGATCTCGTTGATTTTCAAGCATCCTCTGAAGAGCATGAAAAAGCGAAGGCTTATTTGAATAAGCTTCATGCTCCGTTCGGTAAGCTTGCCATCTACGGAAATCATGACTACGGACCATTTGGCGTGGAGCTTTATGAGAAAACAATGGAGGCTTGTGGATTTACTTTATGTAAAAATGATGTGTTTCTATTAGAAAAAGATCTTGCGCATATTCAGATTGCTTCACTGGATGATCTCATGATGAGCGTGCCTGATTACGATATGATCAAACGGGAAGTATCAACTGATTTATTTACATTACTGCTCGTCCATGAGCCTGATGCCGCATTAGAGCTGAAAACAACACCCATTAACTTGCAGCTTTCCGGGCATACGCATGGCGGTCAAGTGCAGCTGCCTTTCTATGGACCGATTCTCACAGCACCTTACGGCCGTACATATGTAGAAGGTTTATACGGCAGCGATCAGCACCGCATCTATGTCAACCGTGGACTTGGAACAACGCGGCTGCCGCTTCGGTTTTTAGCCAAACCCGAGTTAACCTTCTTTACATTGACATCTCGCGTGTAAATAGAAGCCAAACCGCCCTCTCCTGCATATGTATAATCAAAGATCTTTCTCGTGACAAATGTTAGGAGAAACCTTACGGGGCCTGATTCCGTCCATATAGTATGTCAAGTGACGGCATCATGGCTTCTTTTATTTGAGTAAAAGGAGTGTGCTTTGGTGCTGCGATACACGGTGAAAAGCGGGGAAACCCTTGCTTCTATAGCGATTGATTTTCGAACAACAACAGCTGCCTTAAAGGCTGCAAATCCGTCACTTCAAGCTCGCGAGCCCGAACAAAATGAGGTCATCATTATTCCTGGTTTGCCGGATCCTAATACGATCCCTTACCGCATCTTTGTTTCGATTTCAACGAAACGTCTTGTTTTGTTTTCTGGATCACAGCTTATTCGTTCGAATCCGATTGCAACAGGGAAAATTTTAAATATGACACCGACAGGTTCTTATTATATTGTCAACAGACAGCCAAACCCAGGAGGTCCCTTTGGCGCTTATTGGTTGAGCCTCTCAAAAATTCATTACGGCATTCACGGTACGAATAACCCGTCTTCAATTGGTAAAGCTGTTTCTAGAGGATGCATTCGCATGTATAATCAGAATGTCATCGAGCTTGCTTCACTCGTTCCAAACGGAACACCTGTGACCATTAGCCAGTAGATGAAATCAATTGTACGAATGATTAAAATTTTATATGATATAAAGTGGGATCTTCAGGTTAAGGAGCGTATTTATGGATATTTTTAAAAACAGAAATTTTGTTCGTCTCTTTTTTGCGGCACTTGCTTCGCAAATGGGGACAACAGTAGGCAATATGGCGTTTGCCTTTTATTTGCTCGACCATTTTAGTCATCAGCCCGCATATGCCACATTGGCTGAGCTTATGTATTCTCTTCCTACTGTCTTTGTCTTTTTTATGGTCGGTGTGGTCGCAGACCGGTTTGATCGTAAAAAAGTCGCAGAGAATTGTGATTGGATACGAGCTGGGCTGACGATTGTATTATTCATCGTGATTTATTTTAATTCACTGCCACTTATTTTCTTGATCTTGTTTATTCGAAGTGCCATTACGAAATTCTTCTATCCAGCTGAAGCTTCTCTCGTTCAGGCCATTTTAAATAAAGATCAATATGCAAAAGCCGCTGGCTTAAATCAAATGCTGTTTAGTTTATTTATGGTATTTGGCGTTGGACTCGGTGCCATTATGTATAAAACGATTGGTCTTCACGGTGCCATTACAATTGATTTAGTCAGCTTTATTATTTCAGGCATCCTGATTCGTTCATGTAACATTCCAATTGAAGCGCGTCAGCCAAATGGACAAGCTGGCTGGAGAGGCATGACCATTAAAACGTCTCTAAAAGATTTTAAAGAAGGCATACTGTATATTTTAAAAAATAAATTATTGGCTTCTTTAATTTTTGGCTTTTTTGTTTTCGGTCTAGTCAATGGCGCATTTGCCGTTCTTCCGATGTTTACAATGAAATATGGACTTTCACCAGACCATTTTGAGCTGCATACATCCTTCTTTACCATTGCGATCGGTGCAGGATTGCTCGTTGGAAGCTTAATGGGCTCTGTCCTCGCTAAGAAGGTAAAGATGCAATATCTCATGTCGATTCCAATTCTGGTCGCAGGTATTTTGATTTTTGTCCTTGGTTCTACCCATACATTATGGTTGTTTTATGTCACATCATTTGTCATTGGTACATGCATTGGCCCAGTCAACATTGTCATTGGCGGCTGGCTGCCTAGAATCGTCCACCCTCGTCTGATGGGACGTGTGTCAGGATGGGTCGATCCGCTTACTATGTTTGCTCAATCGATGACATTAGGTCTGATTGCTGTATTATTTCCAAAACTCATCACAAATGTTTCTTATATTTATTACGGAATGGGCTTTATTATTTTACTCGTTTTCCTTTTTTACTTCATTACACTGCCAAAGTTCAGCAGAGAAGCTGCCGACTTAGACGTGCAGCGTGAACTAAAGGGTCAGGGAGTTCAATAAGTAAATAGCAAAAAGGACTTTCTTTTCAGGAAAGTCCTTTTTGCATGGCTGAAACGTCCTTGATGTCATTTCCTCTGCCCATAGAATCTGTTTGAAGCCTGCATAAATAAATCACATATACCTCGCTTTACTAACCCCTCCATCCATTTAGCACCTCTCGTTTTGTTTTGTAGATCCATTTTTTCTTGTTTTTCACAATAAAACTCCTTTACATCATTAAACGTTTTATAGTAGGATAGTCAGGTTGGAGGTGAAAGAAATGCTAAAAAGTTACTATTTTATTCATACAAAAAATGAACAGGGACAGTTTGTTGTACATACAGAAGATTGTGCATTTTTAGGTGATGCTGCAAGCCGTACATTGATTGGCATGCATATGAATGGGGAAAGCGCCATGGGCGAAGCCAAACAGATGACGAATGAAACGGACTTTAATGGTTGTTTTTATTGCGCTTATTCTATTCATACAAAATAATTCATCTGCTTACATCATATAAAAAAATTTCATTTGAGAAACTACCCATTTTAATAAATAGGTAGTTATCATGAACTAATAGTTCACTTTATTTATATTTCATTCAGTCAATTCTTCTTATCATTCCTTCTATAGTTCAACACCCATCCCTCTCATTTTTTCGGCTGATACAATGCCAAGAATAAAATCATATAGACAATACAAGCTGTCCCTATCCATTGGAAAAGTCCGAATGGCTCTTTTAACCAGAAAACAGTCGTAACAACTGCTGCAAGGGGCTCAACACTTCCAATTAAGCTCGACTCTTTTGGTGATAAGTATTGCAAACTTTCTATGTAAAACCAAAAAGCGATCATCGTTCCAAATATGACCACAAATAATAAATAGACATACGCTTCAAAAGGTAAATGAGTGAGATTAACCTTCCATGGGGGATAGATCAAGCTAAGGGCGCCCCCTCCTATCAGCATTGCCCATCCGACAATCACTAGAGAGTCGAATTGTTTTAACAGGCTGATTGGATATAACGTATAAAACGAGAGTGCCACAGCCGATAATATTCCCCACATCACTGCCGCAAATGGAACGGTTAATGTTGAAATAGAACCATTCGTCAATAAGAAAAACATACCCGCTAAAGCCAATACCACTGTGACCAGATCTCTTCTAGTGAAGGTTGATTGCCTGCGAATGACCAAATACACGATAATCATAACAGGGGCAGTATACTGAAGCAGCGTTGCCACAGCAGCATTTCCATGTTGAATGGATGCCATATAAGTATATTGAACAGCCAGCATCCCCATTAGTCCAAATAGAAGGATTTGCATCGCTGTCCTCTTCTTTTGCCACACACCCATCAGATGTGTTTTTTCTTTTGTCATCACATGAACAAATAAAAGCAATCCCCCTGAGATGAGCAGCCGGACCGTCACAAGCCAATTGACATCAATCCCATATTGCTGAAACAATTTTTGTGAAATCGTTCCTCCTACACCCCAGCAGATGGCGCCTATGAGTACAAGTAAAATGCCCTTTCTCCTATTCATTTTCATTCTCCTCAATTCTCAACAAATCATGATAATATAGTTGATAGTAGTTCACTTTGTTACATATTGATATATTAATTGAACATAAAAATAAAAGAATATTGAGGAGAATTATGCACAACCATCATTTTCTGATTGACTACAACCTGAAAGAATTAACGGAGCATTCCACGACAACATGGCCTATTGCTCTTTATCATACGAAAATTCGTCATCATAGAAGCGGCTATATTCCTCTTCACTGGCATGACGAGTTTCAATTTGTCTTTATTTTAGAGGGTGAGGCTGAATTTCATATCAATGAAGAGACATTATATGTAAAGCAAGGAGATGGCATTTTCATCAATAGTGGCTGCCTGCACATGGCAAAAGATGCGAATGGGACGGCATGTACTTACATTTGTTTAAATGTCTCTCCCTACTTCATCACAGCGAATGAATTATTCACCACTTTTGTCCATCCTTATATGCATGCGAGCCAGACACCTTATATTTTACTCAACCAAAAAGATCACTGGCCTAAACATATTTATCAATGTATTCAAACCATTCAACAATTAATTGATGAAACTCCAGTCTATTATGAACTTGAACTCAATATTCAGCTCATCACCATTTGGAAAAGCTTATTACAAAATGGCTTCCAAATGAAACATGATGCGCGTAAACACGATAAAAATGAACGGATGAAACACATGCTGAATTGGATTCATCAGCATTATCATGAAAAGATCCTTCTCCAAGATATTGCTCGTGCAGGACAGCTTAGCCGCTCAGAATGCTGCAGATCCTTCAAAGACATTTTAAAGAAATCTCCTATGCATTATGTAAATGAATATAGAATTCAGCAAAGCCTCATCCTGCTTCAAGAAACGGATCTCACTATCACAGAAATCGCTTACCAAGTAGGAATCAACAGCACAAGCTATTTTATCAATCTGTTTAAAAGAATAAAAAATACGACACCTTTAGCATATAGAAAATTAAAACAGCTGGATCTTCTCCAGATAAAACAGGTAGAGGAAAACTGATGGAAGATAGCTTGTTTACTAAAATGCAGAAGGTGTTTTAGACCCATCATGAATGGCAATTGTAAATACAAGCGATTTTCAATGCCCTTGACGAATGCAGACTAGGGCATTTTTTATTGCTTTTTTTGTTCTTTTAGTTTCTTGAAAATCACAAATTGATAAACTCCAAATAATACGGTTAGGATCATAATTGCTGTAAATAATTGATCGACTGGAAGCAAGAAATATACGACAATAAAAGATAAAAGCAAAACAAAATAACCTATATTGAACGCTTTTTTGAATGTCATGATATTACCTCCTTTTTACAATCATATCACGTTTTAACTAACCGTATAACCAAGTTTCTCCAGTTAAAGCCCCTATCCATTTATGGACAAAAGCTTTACTTGTTTTAACACTTTTCGAGACTGTTCCTCTGACATCTCCTTTATGCTGTCAATCTGTTATCGATAACCGTAATCTAAAAAATTTACCGTTCACAGTTTACGACTTACTCATGCGACTATACTGATAAGCAAAAGAATACCAGTCAAATTCATAGCTGATCGTCTTGGGAACAGCTCTCAAATGATTAATGATATATATAGCCATACCTTTGAAGAATTAGAAATAGAATCAGTTGAAGTTTTTGCAGAGGCTATGAAATTATAATTTGGGGGATGTTTGGGGGGGATTCTAAAACACAAAATTTTCAACCCTCCCTAATCCCTTTATACCAAAGGTTTTCTTTTTACAATATCTCTATTTGCAATTTACTAATAAAAACGTATAATTTATACTAAGCACAGGAAGACGAAAGACAAAGGAGAGAAAAAATGGACGATTATGCTCATACTAAAGACATAGAACCTACAGCAGAAAACATCGCAAAAGCCATTTATACTGTTAACCGCCATGCTAAAACCGCACCAAACCCCAAGTTTCTTTATCTTTTGAAAAAACGCGCGCTGCAAAAACTATTGCAAGAAGGTAAAGGAAGAAAAGTGGGCCTACATTTCTCTAACAATCCCAAGTATAGTCAACAACAGTCCGACGTGCTGATTGAAATTGGAGATTATTATTTTCACCTGCCACCAACGAAAGAAGACTTCGAATTTTTGCCACACTTAGGAAATTTAAATCAATCATATCGCAATCCGAAAGCGAATATGTCATTAAACCGAGCAAAGCAAATACTTCAAACGTATGTCGGTTTAAAAGAAAAACCTGCCGCCACAAAACAAAAATCACATTACACAAAACCCGTCTTCAAACGTCTCGGGGAAAGTTATTTTTAAACAGAAAAAAACCACTCATACCGAGTGGTTTTTTCGTTTAGATAATAAAATGATCGACTTTTTCAATCAGCTGATGAATTTCTGGTTTACTGATTTGATCATCCGCCCCGATCGTTTCCCCTTTATGACGCAAATCTTCAGTGATTAACGAAGAGAAAATAAGAATCGGAATGGTATTTGTTAAAGGATTGTCCTTCAGCAGTTTTGTTAGCCGGTGGCCATCCATTTTAGGCATTTCAATATCCGTAATAATCATATCAATTTCTTCTGTGACACTGATTCCTTTGCTGACAAGGTCCATGACATGATCATATGCCTGTTTGCCATCTTCAAAGGTCACAATGTTTTTATAGCCTGCTTCGGTTAATTCATTTGTTAATAAACGCATGAGAAGCGGAGAATCTTCAACGACATACAGTTTCTTCCCTGTTCTTCTCTCGTCTTTCTCACCGTCAAACATATGATACGTATCAACACCAGAAGCGGATTCAATATCATAAATGATTTTTTCGTAATCTGGAAGGAAAATCATTTTTTCATCAAGCTTAATGATGCCCGTTAAATGACGGTCCATCCCTTGATTGAGTGCAGTCGGCTTCTCAATCTCTTCCCAGCTGACGCGGTGAATTTGTGATACCGTTCCTGTATGGAACACAAATTTCCGTTGGTTGAATTCAGTCACAATATATTTCTCTTGTTCTGACTGATCTGACTCGACATTAAAAAAGGAAAATAGATTGATGACTGGTAAAATCTCGCCTCGTAAACTAATCATCCCTTCTACATCTTGGTGAGAGTGCGGTACAACGGTCACCTCAACCGGCTGAATGATTTCTCTTACTTTCATGACGTTAATGCCGAATTGATTTGCACCAATTTCAAACTTCACAATTTCCAATTCATTGGTACCAGAGTCAAGTAAAATTTCTTGTTTGTTTAAAGCCACGGAAATCCCTCTATTCTTCAATATAAGATTGTACTTTTTATATCGGCAGCATAGGTAAAAAGTTGACGTTTCTTTACGCTTTCTCTCGAACGAATTGATGAATCACAAGTCCTATCGCTGCAAGGATGAGCAAAGACCCTAGTGCAAGACGGCTTGCGAGATTTCCGTGCTCTGCAAACAGCAGGGTAACTGAGCCATAAATGATCGGCCCGATAATGGAAGATACCTTCCCTGAGAATGCAAAGAGGCCAAAAAACTGTCCTCGCTTTTCCTTTGGTGTCAGTTCAATAATCAAGATTCGTGATGCCCCCCAGCTTGCGCCAAGTGAAATCCCGAATAAACTGCCAGCTATCCAGAAGACCCATTCGGTTGCCGCTGTCACAGCCAGAATGAGCGCCACAATTAAAATGACATACACGACTGTAATCGATCGCTTTGCCCCTATCGCTTTTGTGATATATCCAAACAGAAAGGAGCCAATGATACTTGAAATGGTCGACACAAGATAGAGCAAAATAAATTGCCCAGCGGTAAAGCCAATGATGATTTTGGCATAAACAGCCATCATCGCAATCGCTGTTTGTAAAGCATCATTCATAAAAAAGAAAGCAATCATAAAGATAAAAGCTGGCTTGTACTTTTTCATCTCTTTAAACGTGTGAATAATCTCTTTATACCCGCTGAAAAAAGACGCCTTTTTCTCTCGCTGAGGCAGCGGATGAGGATCTTTTACAAAAAAGAGAAAGGGTAGAAAAAAGAGAAGGAATAAAAGAGCTGTCGGAATAAATGCTTCATGAAACTGGTCATTGCCGACAAGTAAATAAACAGAGAGACCGACAAGTGTTCCTAAATAGCCAACGGCGATACCAAATCCTGAAATAAGCGGGATTTCTTCCTTTGTCCCAAGATCGGGCAAAATGGTGTCATAGAAAACCAGACTAGAATGATAAAAAAACTTTGCGATCACAAACAAGGTGACCACAACTAATAAAGAAACAGGCAGCCCAAACCATTCACTTGAGAAATCAATCCCAGCAAAAATCCCCATCATCAACGTACAAGCAATACATATGAACGTAAACACCGTAATGTAGCGTTTCTTTTTTCCTGTACGATCAATCAGCACTCCGTATAAAGGTGTAAAAATGACGAGAAAAAAGCTGGCTAGTGCGTTTGCATAAGAAATAAAGGTGCTGGCGATCTGGTCCATTCTCGCACTGTCCCCGATCGTTTCCTGCAAGTAAAATGGGAAGAAAATGGTGATCATATTTGATGAAAAGATCGTATTTGCAAAATCATACAACGCCCAGGCCAGCACAGGTGCTGTCAAAAACAGCCCAAAGCCTGCCCCTTTTTTCTGTGCGGTCTTTTTTCCTGTTCTCAATCGATTGTCTCCCTTCCCTGCCTCATTTTTCACTATCATTCTATTTTATGTGCTGTTTCTCTCTTCCATACAAGCGATCTATGAAAAAAAGCACCTCTTACCATAAGCAGAGGTGCTTTTTCATTATTTCTTCACAACAATGGTACTTGCAATCAAATCGTGAAGTGCTTGTTTTTTTTCTGTGAAGAAAGCAATGATATAGCCAATATATAAGATCGGAGACAAAAAGCCTTTTGCAAAGAAGCGGCCAGTTGCACGGCCAAATGTGACCTTTTCGCCTGTGACTTTTGTTACTTTGATGCCGAGAGCCATTTTTCCAAGTGTTCCTTGCAATTTTGATGATTCCATGATGGCGTAATAAAGCCATGTCACCACGGTACCCATCAAGATTGCCCCTATATAGAAAAAGATCAGTCCCATAATAGCTTCCCACTCCTCATCCGTTATGACGGTTGAAGAATAGTAATAACTGTCGTCATCCATCATCATTGCTGCCTCTGGGCTTGAGATAAAAAAGACTGACGCCAAAATAAACATGATAAATGCAATTGGTACTCCGATAATGATACCGTCCAAAAGGTGTGCAAGAAAACGATAGCCTACACCTGCTAGCTCAGGATGCTTCTTTTCTTGAATGTGTGGTTCTGTTATGTTGGTTTCCATCCTATTTCTCCTTTATTATGTATGTTTTCTATAAATTTCTTATAATCATTCGTTATTATATCCTATGAATATAGCAAGATCAATGGAGCTTTACACTTTTACATACATTTTAGATCAGTTTGATCTAAGCGATTTATGTGAATAAATACTGAAAATTTGTGAAAATCATGGCACTTCTAGTTCTTTTACCTCCTGATTTTTTAACATTTTGTGATATTTTCGTCTTGTTTCCATTCTTCTGTTGACAATGATTCTTCAAATGGTACAATAGTCAAGGATTTTTTAAAGAAAGGTGTTCATGATGGGAACTGTCGTATTATTAAAGAACAACGAAATGACTGTAATTGAAGATATTTGCGAAGCTGATTTTTTAGATATGAAGCATGGATTGTCAAACGATGACACAGCTTATATCTCTTGGTATGAAGATTACGATACTGCTTATGGATATTGATTTCATTTCATAGATGAAGCGTAAAAAAAGGCGATACAACCTGAGAATAGGTTGATCGCCTTTTTTACGTTTGTGAGCTTCTTTCACTTTCAGGTTCCACATGAATAAAGATTTGGGCATGCGGAAATTCCAGCTGAATCTTCTCTTCAATTCGATCACATAATTGGTGCACATCTTCAATCGTTGTCTTTCCATCTACAATCAAATGAAAATCAATATATTCCTCGGCACCAGACCGCCTTGTTCGAAAGTCATGATATTCAATAAATTCTTGACTAAATCCTTGAATGATCGCTTCGATTGATTGTTCTTCCTCTTGTGTTAACCGAGCATCAACAAGCGGCGGGAAGGCTTCCTTCATGAGTTTAAACGCTTCACGCATAATAAAGAGGGCCAGAACCATTCCAATGATCGGATCTAGGAAATACCAGTCGGTTAATGCCACAAGCAATAAACTAAATGCCACCCCTAATGATGTAAACACATCCGTTAAAAGATGCAGTGCATTTGATTTCATGGCAACTGAATGTACTCGCTCAGCCTCTTTGTTCACAACCCTGGATACAACAAAATTGATGAGCGCGCCTAGCAGCATGACCACAATGCCAAGCACAGGCAGCTTGACTGGCTCTGGATGCATTAATTTGTGAACACATTCGTATATAATCCAAATGCCAGCAACGAAAATCAGCAGTGTCTCAATCGTTCCAGAAATATTTTCGACTTTTCCATGTCCATAAGGATGTTTAGAATCTGCTGGCTTTCTTGAAATACGAACAGAAATAAACGCAATAAACGATGCCATTAAATCGAGAAACGAATGAATGGCTTCTGATAAAACCGCGACAGATCCGGTTAATAGTCCCACAATGATTTTTAAGATGACAACAAATGTGTTGCTCAGCACGGATAGAAACGCGATTTTCGATGTCTTCGCTGATTGTTCCATCTATCGTCCTCCTTTAGGAGATCGTATGTCTATGAAAGCCATTCCCATGACCCTGATTCTCACGTTCTTTCAGTTTACGCAGTTTTGCCGTTTTCTAATCATCTTCATCACAGCCTGTATTTTCTCTTGAGGTTACGCTATAATAAATGTTGCTCTTTCTTTAATATATCACTCATGCGGTGATGGATATGAGAATAGACTACATATAACGATATCCAGTGCCTTTCGCAGGTGACATTTATGCAGTGAATGGTAAAATAGGATAAAAACATAAATTTTTAAGGTGATGAGAAATGGAGCATTTGCTGAATCCAAGAGTAAAGGATATTGAAATTTCAGGCATTCGAACATTTTCAAATCTCGTATCGTCATATGAGGATGTCGTTTCATTGACGATAGGCCAGCCCGATTTTTATACGCCGCATCATGTCAAAACAGCTGCCAAAGCAGCCATTGACGAGAATTTCACCTCATACACTCACAATGCTGGTTTCCTAGAGCTAAGACAAGCGATCCAGCATTATATCAAGAAGAAAGTGAATCTTGATTATGATGCAGAGTCAGAAATCATTGTGACGACAGGTGCAAGTCAAGCAATTGATGCTGCGTTTCGAACCATTTTAACAGAAGGCGATGAGGTCATTTTACCTGGACCTGTATACCCCGGATATGAACCGATCATTCGAATGTGCGGTGCCATGCCCGTACATATTGACACAACGAATGCCGGCTTTAAATTGAATGCCAAGCTGATTGAGGATGCGCTAACGGAAAAGACAAAGTGTGTGGTTCTTCCTTACCCTTCAAACCCGACTGGTGTCACGCTTTCAGAAGAAGAATTGAAAGAAATTGCCCAGCTCCTTGAAGGAAAAGACATCTTTATTTTATCCGATGAAATCTACAGCGAGCTGACATTTGACCGGCCGCATCATTCAATTGCCTCTTTCTTAAAAGAACAGACCATTGTCATCAATGGACTGTCTAAATCTCATAGCATGACTGGATGGAGAATTGGATTTTTATTTGCTTCAGCTCCAATTGCTAAACATGTATTAAAAGTACATCAATATAACGTGTCTTGTGCCTCAGCTGTCTCACAAAAGGCGGCACTTGAAGCTGTGACAAATGGTGTGGATGATGCACTGATCATGAGAGAGCAATATAAGAAAAGACTCGATTATGTATATGATCGGCTCATTTCTATGGGGCTTCCGGTGATTAAACCTTCTGGCGCTTTTTATATTTTTCCATCCATTGAATCGTTTGGGATGAGTTCCTTTGATTTTTGCATGGAGCTGTTAGAAAGTACAAGACTTGCGGTCGTACCAGGCTCTGCTTTCTCTCCACTCGGCGAAGGGTATGTGCGCCTGTCTTATGCTTATTCACTTGAAACGCTGAAAGAAGGACTTGACCGGCTAGAACAATTTGTACTCGAAAAACGTTCCATTCATTCGCTAGATTGAAACAACGGCTCTCTTGCCGTTGTTTTTATTTTGCAGGAAACATGATGTGAAATACAGTGCCCTTTTCAGGCTGACTATCCACACGGATCGTCCCGTTATGATTTTCTAAAATATTAAATGTGACCATGAGGCCAAGTCCGGTTCCTTTTTCCTTTGTGGTTAAAAAGGGCTCTCCAATCCGCTTCATCACCGATTCAGGAATGCCGATCCCTTCATCACGAATCGTGACAAGTATTCCATCACCTTCTGCTTTGGCTGTGATGTCTACCTTTCCTCCGTCCGGCATGGATTCTACGGCATTTTTGATTAAATTGATAAACACTTGCTTGAGCTGATTTTGATCTCCGTTCATCAGGAGACCCTCCTCTATCTCACTTGTGTTCATTAAAATGCCATTTAAGTTCGCTTGTGTTTCTAACAAAGCTGTGACTTCGCTGATGATTTTTTTCAAATCAAGCGTCTGCATTGAGGACGTTTGCTGCGGTTTCGCCAGCATGAGCAGTTCACTCAAGATAATTTCTATTCGGCTCAGCTCAGAGAAAACAATCTCGAAGTATTGATCGCGATCTTTTGTTTTCGGTTTAATGAGCTGTAAAAAGCCTTTGATGGCGGTCAATGGGTTTCTGATTTCATGTGCAATGCCAGCCGCCAATTGGCCTGCAATCGATAATTTTTCAGAGCGGAGCATGAGCTCTTCTGTCTGCTTACGTTCGGAGATATCTCTTAAAATAATTTGAACCGCTGTTTCTCCAAAAAATGTAGTAGGAATACAGACCATTTCTGTATAAATCAGCTTATGTTTAAACGTATGACAGCTCATTGTGACAATCTCAGAATCTGATGCTCTTTCAATAATACGTGATAAACTCTTTTTGACCTTTTGCTGATCACAGGAATGAATTTGGTGAAAGATATCCTTTCCTATTAATTTATCATAATGCTCGGCTTCAAATAATTTAATGCCAGATTCATTCATAAACACCCATTTGTGATCATGGATGACCGCAATCGTATCAATGGAGTTTTGAATGAGCAGCTGATACCTCTCCCGGCTTTTTTGAAGAACGGTTTGGAATTTTTTACGGGATGAGATGTCCACGAGCAGTAAAAGCTCTGCCCGCTGATTTTGATAAATCGTCGGTGATGACTTTACCTCAATATGAATACTGCTCCCATCTTGACGCTTCCATATCTGTTCAATCATTCCGACTGGAAGGCCTTGCTGCAGCCTTGTTATTCGACTTCTGACAATATCATGGTATTCTTCAGCAATAAAATCAAACGCGGACTTGCCGATCATGTCATCTCTTGCACTTACCCCCATTAATTGCAGCATCGCATCATTCGCATACACAATTTTCCCTAAAGTCGTAATACATAACGGATTTGGCAGCATGGCAATCAATTGTTCAGCTTCACCGACATTTTGGAAAGCCGGCAGACTGCCTAACGACTGTTCTGCTACTTTTGATGTTGTTTGAAATGCTGCTTTTTGGGGCTCAGTATCCAGCACCCTCATTTTCAGGATCATTTCTCTACTTACTTCGTTGTCTAACCCATCACAAGCAACAAAATCAATGCTTGCTTCGATCCATACAGCTGTCAGATCACTTCTTAGCAGTCTAAAGTGGCAAACCTCTAGCATGTGCTGATTGTAAAAATAACTTTCGACGAGAAATTGATCTTCGGTATGAACAAAGTCTTTCAAAAAACACCCTAGTAAATCCTTTTGTTCATAGAGCAAAAGCTGCTTACAGTTGGAAGAAATGTAGAGAAAGCGGCCATTAGAAGAAAGAACGGCATGTAAATCGATGTTCGAATACAATTGATTCGAATCTTTCATTTGTTGTTCCATCGTCGTCCGACCCTCCTTTTCATTTTTTAGGGTTGTCCTTAGATTGATGTATAAAAAAGATTCGCTAGAAAACCCGTATTTTCCTTCTGTCATCGAGGGAAACGTCCATATTTTCAGCAAAAAGGGAGCACTTTTTGCTTGCTGTGCTCCCTGCGGTTTATTGTTTTTCATATTTCTTTTGTAATTCAACGTACTTATCCACAATTTTACTTGGGATGTTTTTAATAACAGGATCTTTATCTGAGACATAAGGTGTCACGACACTAAACGCCACCTTTGGATTAGAAGAAGGATAATATCCTCCAAAGGTTAAGTTGTACGTTCTATTTCCCCACCAGCTGCGGTTGGCACCATAGTAGAACGTTTGCGCTGTACCTGTTTTTCCTGCGACATCATGCTGACCAAACCGGCCAGCGGCAGTTCCGCCTGTTGATGTGACCATTTTCAGTCCCGTTTTTACGCGGTCAATATCTGCTTTCGAGTTGTTAATCGTATTCAGCACCTTCGGCTCATATTTTTTTACGACTGGGCCAACTTCATCCTTCTTCGTTGGAAGATGAACACTTTTCACTACTCTTGGCTGAATACGGCTGCCTCCATTGGCGATCGTTGACATGTATTGCGCCACTTGAAGCGGTGTATACGTGTCGTACTGACCAATTGCTTCATCAAGCAAGAGTCCGCCGACCGTCTTAGGATGCGTCTGCATCCCGCTTGATTCCTGCGGCAGATCGATCCCCGTTTTCACGCCAAGACCGAATTGCGCATAGTAGTTTCTCATTTTTTGTAAGTGCTCAGGCCTTGCTGGTAACGGACCATCCTTTTGATAGGTGATGCCCGCCATTCTCATCGCTACTTGGAACATGTAGACGTTGGAACTTTTTTGGAGTGCCTGAATGTCGTTAACCCATCCAAGAACTTTGTAAGACTGTTTCGCCTTTCCATTACTTCCTGCAAAATAAAGAGGTGTATCCATATAGGCTTGGTTGTGTGACATCCCGTCCTGATAACCGCCAAGTACTGTGGCTCCTTTGACAACAGAGCCCATTTCGTACTGAGTCGTAAATGTTCCGATCGCATAATCTGTGACGTCTCTGCCGTCCATTTTCTTGCCCGACATCGCGAGAACATCCCCTGTGTGAGGGTCCATCATGACGACAAAGGCACGATCCATCATATAGTTTCTCGCGCTGGCAGATCTAAGCTCTGATTCAACGATTTTGTCGACTTCCTTTTGCAGCTCCATATCAAATGTCAGCGCAAGATCAAGTCCTCTTCGTCCTTCTGTCCGCTTGATTTCATCGAGCAGCTTCCCGCCAACCTGTGTATATTGAACGGTCGCTTTCTCTGGGTTTAGAAAATCCTCGTATTGATATTCTAAATAGCTCTTCCCTACCCGGTCATTTCGCGAGTAGCCTCTTGCCATATAGTAATCTTCACGCTCTTTAATGATTCCTTGCTCTGGTGTAGTCACACCGCCAAGTACATTATAAAGAGTCTTTTCATACGGATATTTTCTTGTCCAGTCGTTGATGACGTTCACACCAGGCAGTTCATCAAGATGCTCTGAGACAAGTGAAATCTCTTCATATGTCAAACTCATGGATGAAGTTTGTTTTGATTCTTTCGTTTCATCGAGTAAAGCCACTTTTTCGTCCCCTTTTTTCTCTTCGTTTGGGTCCATTGCCTTCACGATTTGAGGCTCAAAAGCATATCCGCCTGTAAATCTACGGTAGATCGCTGCAACAGCTTTTTCCTCTGCATCCTTTTCGATCGCTTTGACTTCTTTCTTTGGGACACGCTCTACTTGAAGCGGATAGACATCCTTTGCATCGATATCTTTTTTCTCCGCTTTTGAAATGAGTTTATCCGCTTCTTTCGGATGGCTCGCCAGCCAAAAATCTCGAATGTCACGCTCTCTCAAAAAATCAGTATCCATTTTTATATAAGTCGCAAGTTTTCTTGCTACCTTAATCTTATCCTCCGCTTTCACACCGCTTTCTGATGTATAAACGATGGCAGGTACACTTTCGTTATCAACGACGACTCTTCCTCTCGCGTCATACATTTTTCCTCTTGGAGACGGGTATGATGCTGTTTTGACCTCTGTTCGGTTGGCTTGCTTTTTATAATCTTCACCATTGACGATTTGCAGCACACCAAGCTTGATCACAAGTCCAGCAAATAAACTAAATACAGCGAAGAAAAAGAGATTTATTCTCCAGGCGTTCCGGCGCTTGATTTTTTTTTGCTCGGCAGCACCTTGATGCTGTTTCTCTCCCACTTATGTAGCTCCTCTCATCCTTTTCAATCTTTTACAATTACCACTCATTATTGTAACACTTTTGTAATAGTTGTTACAGCGAAACGAGTGAAAAAAAGCTGTCAATCCCTAATCTGCAAAAAAATATACTAACACTTTAAAATATTGGTATGTTTATGTCGTTTTCTTTAAATGGAAGAATTCCCCATTCTTTGATATGGAGCGGCTCTTACGATGACTTTAACAAAAATGACAAACCGGCATTGTCAATGGAGGATGCTGGTACGTTTATAACAAAAAGTCCATGGTATGATTTTTTGTGAGAAAACAAAACAAAGATTTTAGGAGGAGTTACAATATGAAGAAGAAATCATTCTTTTTTTCAGCGCTGACAGCTGCTGCACTCATCACATTTACTGGAGGACATTCAGCTGATGCGAAGGAGCTTAACCTGAAACAAGTAATAAATGTACAGCATCAAGCCATTGATCTTCATACACTAGCAGCAAAATTACATATCTCTTCAGATGTAAACAAGCTAAGCAAGTCGAATCAAAAAGAGATCGAAGCTCTATTAAACAAACTGATCAAGAGCGGTCAACCTGTTACTGGAACAAAAGTAGTGAAAGAAGTAAACAAAGCAAAACAAGAACAAAAACAAGAATCAGTGAAAAAACCAACTGCTTCTAAACCAAGCACTCCAGCAAAAGAAAACACAAGCAGCAACACAAAAGCTGACCAAAAAGACACAACGGCATCAAAAGCAGACAGCAGCTTAAATGCATTTGAAAAAGAAGTGGTTGAGCTTACAAATAAAGAGCGTGCAAAACAAGGCTTAAAGGCCCTTTCTGTTGATTCTAAATTAAGCAAATCTGCTCGCGCAAAATCTCAAGATATGAAAGATAAAAACTATTTCTCTCATACAAGCCCAACTTATGGATCTCCATTTGATCAAATGAAGCAATTCGGTATCACTTACAAATCAGCAGGTGAAAACATTGCCCAAGGTCAAAGATCTCCTCAAGAAGTTGTGACAGCATGGATGAACAGTGAAGGCCACAGAGCGAACATTTTAAACAAAAGCTATACACATATCGGTGTTGGTTATGTGAAATCTGGCAACTACTGGACGCAGCAATTCATCGGAAAATAATATCAAAAAAACCTGTCCCTATTTGGGACAGGTTTTTAGTTTGTTTTGAGGGTGCTGCAAACTATTTGACCCATAATTTATAGATGCTCTGGGTCCCGCTGTTTTCTTCTCCCTGTTCGCTCAGCTTTTCATAAAGGGACTTCGCAAGTGAGAGCCCTGGCATTTCTTCACCCATCAGCTCTGCTTCTTCAAGTGCAATGCCCATATCTTTGATAAAATGCTTCACATAAAACCCTGGCTCGAAATCGCCTTTCAGCATTCTTGGTGCAAGGTTTGACAAAGACCAGCTGCCGGCTGCACCTGTTGTGATGCTTTTGAGCACCTGCTCTGGATCAAGCCCTGATTTTTCGGCATAGGCCATTGCCTCTGCGACACCGACCATTCCCGCTGCAATGGCAATTTGGTTACACATTTTTGTATGCTGACCGCTTCCTGCCGGTCCTTGATATTGAATGTTTTCACCCATTTGCTCAAATAGCGGCAGACAGGCTTCATAGGCTGACCTTTCTCCGCCGATCATAATGGCCAGCGTGCCATTTTTGGCTCCTATGTCTCCGCCTGATACAGGTGCATCTAATGTAAATATACCTCTTTCCTTCGCTTTCAACTCAATTTCTTTTGCAAGCTGAGGCTTCGATGTCGTCATATCAATGAGATATGTACCTGGCGCGGCATGTGCCACAAGCCCATCTTCACCTAAATAGATCTCTTCTACATCAGATGGATATCCCACCATTGTAATGACGGCATCTGCACTTTCTGCAATCTCCTTTACTGCCGGCTTCCATGATGCGCCTTTTTGAATCAATGCATCTGCTTTTGCTTTCGTTCTTGTATAAACGATCACTTCATAGCCTGCATCCATTAAATGTCCTGCCATACTGCGACCCATTACACCGATTCCTATAAAACCAACTGTTTTGATTTGTGCCATCACTTGTTCCTCCTTAAAGAGACTTTGTCAATCCACCATCAATGATCAGTGTTTGACCTGTCATATATGTATTGGCTTCTGATAAAAGAAACACTGCATATGCTGCAAATTCCTCTGGCTGGCCGTAACGGCCAAGCGGGATCGCTCGTTCAGCCTGTGCTTTGATTTCTTCAACCGTCCGATTCTCTCTTTGTGCGCGGTGCTTCTCCAGCTGTTTCACACGGTCTGTTTCAATTTTTCCCGGTGCTAACGTATTGATCAAAATACCATCCTTTGCAAACTCCAGAGCGGCTGTTTTTGTCCATCCGGCTATGGCCGGTCTAAATGTATTCGACAGCATCAAGCCCGGGATCGGTTCTTTCACTGACATTGACGCAATATTTAACACACGTGCGCCGCGTTTTTTCAAATAAGGCAATGCCTCTTTTAATAATCGAATATAGCTGAGTAAATGAAGCTGAAATGATTCGATCCAATCTTCATCTGTTAAGGTGTCGAGCGTTCCTGTTTTAGGCCCGCCTGTATTGTTCACAAGAATGTCTAGACACTTCTCATCACCAGCCGCCGCTTGAACAAGCGCCTTGATTTGCCCGGCGTCAGATACATCACATACTTGATAAGTCAGCTGTCCTTTGACAAGCGGAGACAGCTCATTGACTGTTTCCTTCAGCTTTTGTTCATGTCTTCCCGAGAGCATCACATCTGCTCCCTCTTTTGCTAGAGCAAAGGCAATCGCTTTTCCGATACCTTGACTGCTTGCAGCTACCAATGCTTTTTTTCCAGTTAGATTGACATCCATGTCAACACCTCCTCTAGTTTATTTTATCATACAAAAAGAACCTTGCTCACATCGCAAGGTTCCTTTCCGCTCATTACACCTTAAATCGGTCGACCGTCTGACGCAGTGCCTGGCTTGATTCGTTCAGCATTTCAGTTGAGGTTTTCGTTCTTTCTAACACTTGAACTTGTTCATCTGTAGACGCATGCACTTCCTCAGCTGAGGCAGCAGATTCTTCTGAAATGGCAGCAATACTTTGAATGGAGTCACTCATCTTCTGCTGTTCTTCTGTCATTTCATTAATCTGTGTATGAATGCTGTCGATTGAACCGACAAGTGCCTGCATTTCCATTGTGATACTGCTGAGTGCCTCACCTGTTGCATTGATGGCGGCACCTTGTTCCTCGTTCATTTTACTTGCTGTTGTCATCGCTTCAGCCGCCTTCTTCGATTCATCTTGAATAAGTTTGACGGTTTCACTAATGTGTTTTGTTGACTGCGCAGATTGTTCAGCAAGCTTTCTCACTTCTTCTGCAACTACAGCAAACCCTCGTCCGCTTTCTCCTGCTCTCGCTGCTTCAATGCTTGCATTCAGTGCAAGTAAATTCGTTTGATCCGAGATTTCAGAGATGGCGGTCACGACATTTTCAATATTTTTCGTTTTATGCTCAAGGTCTAGCAGCATTTGCTCAACCTTTTTCGATTCTTCACTCGCTTGTGTTGATTTTTGGACGAGCAAACCAAGTGCGTCAAGCCCTTTATAGCTTGCATCTTCAGATGATTTTGAGTTGGCTTGCATTTGTGAAGCCAGCTCACCCATATGGCGCACTTTCTCATACAAATACTCTGATTTTTCATTAATCGTTTCTGCATCTGATGCCTGCTTAGTCGCTCCTGTTGCCACCTCTTGAATGGCCGTTGCAATCTGTTCGCTAGACAGCAAAGTCTCATTTGAAATGTGGGTCACTTCATCCGCTGATTTCACAACTTGATCTGAAGCCCCTTTCACTTTTTCAATTAACTCCCTGACATCCTCGGTCATTTGATTAATGCTTTTCGTGAGGGAACCAATTTCATCTTGGGATTTCACTGCAAGCGTACTTGTTAAATCGCCTTCTGACACCTTACGCACATGCTCTATTAGACGCTTGATTGGCGTTGTAATGCTTCTTGCCAATAAGAAGCTGAGGATTATCGCAAGAATAATGGCAATGACGGATATAATGATACTTGTCTGATTCATTTGTTCTGTGATCCAAAGCAGTTTACTTTTCTCAAAGCTGACACCAACCGTCCAATCGGCTTCTTTGATTTTAGATAGGACCGTCAGTTCTTTGCTGTCATCAACACCTGAGTTGTCAAGCGCTTTTTTCACAGAAGGGACCTTTGATATGTTTTTTCCTTGCTCTGTTGGATGCGCCAAAAGGGTGCCTGTGCCATCAACTAAGAAAGCGGTCCCCTTATAAGGAATCTCTTGTTCATTTATATACGTTTGAATAGAGGACAGCTTCAAATCAAGTCCAGCGACCCCAATGACTTTTCCATTTTTGACAATCGCCTTCGTGGCTGAGACAATCACTTTTTTCGTTGCTTCATCGACATATGGATCTGTCCAAACGACCTGTTCAGGCTTTTCTGCTGCTTGTTTAAACCAGCCTTGTTTCGATGGATCATATCCTTCGCCAAGATCGAACTCCGGAAAGCCGAACATTTTTCCGTCACTTGTTCCAATATAGGCAAACGAAATGAGCTTATCCTGTTCCTGCATGTTTTTTAGTTCATCGTTTTCAAAAGCCAATGTTTGCTTGGTTTGTTTTCGCGCAAATTCTTCAGTCATTGTACTTGTTGCGAGTTTATTAATTGTATTGCCGTAATTATCAAGCTTTTCTGTAATAATGTCTTTCATGCTTTCTGCCGTTGCTGCTGCGGTGGTTTTTGCATCTCGTTCAATCAGTGGTCTTAACACTAAGTTAGAACCCACTTGAACAGCCACGACGGTTAAAATTAAAATAACTGAGATGAAAACAGCTATTCTCACTTGAAGTTTCTTAAACATCTCATCACCCCTACATCTACTTTCACACCTTAATTTATATATCGACAAAATGATACCGCATTCAATAGTTGTAAGAAAATTTAAATAGAAAAAACAAGCCGTATAGGCTTGTTTCAAGTAAAATATTCAATTTTTGCAGAAGGAAAGTACTGATCTATATATGACTCTAAAGTCTCTCTTAGTTCTTGTTCCTCATCTTTTTGATAGATATATTTTCCTATTCCGTATCTTCCCCACTTGTACCTTCTTTTTTCTTCATCCAACTCTAATTTTGATTTTGGGTAGTTTTTTTGAATCACACGCTTTGCTGGTTTTGTAAAGCGATGCTGAATCATCTCAAAGGTGATATCGTCTCTCACATCTTCAGGAAGAGCTGCATCAAGCTTTTCAAAAAGAACTTTATATCCTTCCTGCCAGCCTTCATGGATGTAGATTGGAGCAACAATAAAGCCTAGAGGATAGCCTGCCTTTGCGACCTTTACAGCCGCTTCAATCCGCTGATCTAGCGGTGATGTGCCGGGCTCAAAATATTTAATGACATAATCGGCATTGATACTAAAACGGAATCTTGTCCGGCCATTATGCTTTGCGTCTAACAGATGATCAACATGATGGAACTTCGTGACGAAGCGAAGCTTTCCTAAGTCGGTCTGCCCAAAGTATTCAATCGCTCGTTTGAGTGTATGTGTCAAATGGTCAATTCCTACGATGTCTGAAGTACATGATGCTTCAAATCTCGTGATATCCGGCGCCCGCTCGTTCATGTATTGCTCTGCCTGATCTAATATTTCTTCTACATTGACGTACGTTCGAATGTACGGCTTACTTCCCATTGTTGTTTGCAAATAGCAATAATGACAATGTCCCATACACCCTGTTGCAAATGGGATCGCATACTCTGCAGATGGTTTAGATGAGTCAAACTTCAATGTCTTCCTCACACCAATGACAAGCGTTGACTTCGCATTACGATACTTTTGCAAGTCATTTTTTCCCGGAATATTTCTGACCTGGTTGTGTGAAGTCGTTTCTCTTATTTCGATTCCCATCCCCTCAAACTTTTCCTTCAGCTCTCGTCCTAACGGGTACTCTAACGCCCGGGGTTCAATGTAAACAAGCTGGGGAACGAAAGGTTTGATCATATTAAGCACATCCTTACCTTTAAGGTTTTCATACCGTTACTTTAACCGCACAGGATGGCTTTTATCCTTTCTAAAATCTCCCTTATTCAAACAAGTCTTGATAAAGAGCTTCTGCTTCTTCATATGTTGGAAACACAGCATCATCAGGTGCTAGTGGATGATACGTTTCAAGTAAAAAGAGGGCAAGCTCTTCTTCGTTGTATGGATGTGAAACAATTTCTGCTTCTTTAATTTGTGCTACGTTTGCAGCATGTGGATTTCGATAAATCACATATACTTGATCACCCGGTTTGTAGTCTGAGAAAGGCAATCTGGTCACCTCCATTTTTTAATTATAGGGTGCCCTTCTCACTGCCCAATATGACTCAATATGATAAAATTCGACAAAAAAACCAGACAGTCTCACCTGTCTGGTTTTCATTCACTTAGTTCTGTTGAAACGTCTTCTTGACGAAATCAACCACTTCTTCTGTTGTGCTAAGTGATAAAATATGCTCTTTAAATGATGCAGCTTCTTCTTTAGAAAGCTTGCTTAGCTGCGTTCTAGCTGGAAGAATGGATGTTGCACTCATTGAGAATTCATCTAATCCTAATCCAAGTAGAAGTGGGATTGCGATTTCATCTCCTGCCATCTCTCCGCACATACCGACCCATTTACCCTCTTTATGCGCTGCTTCGATCACAAGCGTAATAAGACGTAAAATCGCTGGGTTGTAAGGCTGATAAAGGTAAGACACTCGTTCGTTCATTCGATCAGCAGCCATTGTGTATTGAATCAAATCATTCGTTCCAATACTGAAGAAATCTACTTCTTTTGCAAATTGGTCTGCGATGACAGCTGTTGATGGAATTTCTACCATCATTCCGATTTCAATGGAATCAGAAACGTCTGTACCAGCGGCAACCAATGCTTCTTTTTCTTCAAGTAAAATGGCTTTTGCTTCTCTAAATTCTGATAACGTCGCGATCATAGGGAACATGATTTTCAAGTTTCCATATGTACTTGCACGAAGTAAGGCGCGTAGTTGTGTTCTGAAAATCTCCTGCTCTTCCAGGCAAAGGCGAATGGCTCTATAGCCAAGGAACGGGTTCATTTCTTTTGGAAGCTGCAAGTAAGGAAGTTCTTTATCGCCACCAATATCTAGTGTGCGGACAACCACTGCTTTCCCTTCCATCTTCTCTAAAACTGTTTTATAGGCATCAAACTGCTCTTCTTCTGTAGGAAGCTGGTCTCTGCCCATGTATAAAAATTCAGTACGGTACAATCCGACTGCTTCGCCGCCATTTTCAAGTACACCTTTTACATCTTCAGGTGTTCCGATATTTGCAGCTAGCTCTACGTGAACGCCGTCTTTTGTAACCGTTGGCTGGTCAACAAGTTTCGCCCATTCCGCTTTTTGAGCTAAGTAGTCTTCATGCTTTTTTTGATACGCTTTCACTTCATCTTCAGAAGGCTGAATGATGACGTCGCCGCTAATACCATCCACAATGATCAGATCATCGTTTTTCACCGTTTTTGTTGCTTCTTTTGTCCCAACAACTGCTGGAATCTCCATAGATCTTGCCATGATCGCTGAGTGAGAAGTACGACCGCCGATATCAGTTGCAAAGCCTTTGACAAATTGTCTGTTCAGCTGAGCAGTATCAGAAGGTGTTAAATCTTCAGCAATGATGATGACTTCTTCAGAAATCATGCTTGGGTTTGGAATGTCAACGCCTAGCAAATGGCCAGTCACACGTTTCGTTACGTCGCGAATATCCGCTGCACGTTCCTTCATGTATTCATTGTCCATTGCTTCGAACATTGTGACAAACATTGTCGCTGTTTCTTTTAAAGCAAACTCAGCATTTACTTTATCAGATTTGATTTTATCCTTTACTGGGTTTAGCAGTTCAGGATCACTTAACACAAGAAGGTGGGCAGAAAAGATATCTGCTTTGTCTTGGCCAAGCTCTTTTAGCGCATGCTCTTTAATTGCTTCAAGTTCTTGTTTAGAAACATGAATTGCTTCTTCAAAACGCTTCACTTCTGTCTCTGGATCATTGATGTCTTTTTGGTGAACTGTTAAATCTGGTTCTTCCAGACGATACGCTTTTGCAATCGCAACGCCTGCTGAAGCACCGATTCCTTTCAGTTGTTGCATTACTCGCCTAGGCCTTCACTTTTCATTGTGTCTTTAAGCGCAGCAAGTGCATCGTTTTCATCAGAACCAGAAGCAGAGATTGTGATTGTAGCACCTTTCGCAATTCCTAGAGACATTACACCCATAATAGATTTCAGGTTCACTGTTTTACCATTATATTCTAAGTTGATATCAGCATCATATTTACTAGCAGTTTGTACAAGAACTGTTGCAGGACGTGCGTGAATTCCAGAATCTGCAGTTACTTTGAATGTTTGTTGAGCCATTTTTATCAATCTCCTTTTTATACAATTAATACATCCACAATATTATATCATACTGCCGAGCTTGTCATCTAACAAGAACGGCAGTTATGAAAATTATTTTGAAATTTTCATGATGTTTTCTTGTCCAGCCTTGATTTCACCGGATGCTTGAAGGTCAATATATTGTCCTTCACTTAAGTTGGTAAATACAATTGGAGTCATCAAAGATGGTACTTCAGACTTAATTTTATCAATATCAACCTCTAAAAGTTTTTGACCGATTTCTACTTGATCTCCCTCTTGTACAAATGCTTCAAATCCTTCTCCTTTGAGGCCGACCGTATCAATTCCGAAGTGGATCAAAATTTCAAGTCCACCATCAGACTGCAGGCCAATGGCGTGTTTCGTCGGGAACACATTTAAGATCTTCCCTCTTACCGGTGAAACAACCGTTCCATCTGTTGGCAAGATGGCGAAACCGTCACCCATCATTTTCCCTGAGAATACTTGATCTGGTACATCTGTAATTGGATGAAGCTCCCCTGTAATTGGTGAAGCAAAAATTTCTTCCCCTTGCTCATTTTGAAGCGGCTTTGCAATAACTTCTTCGACCTGCTGGCTGACTTCTTCTTTTGCAGAAGGGTCTTTCGCTGGACGAGGCGTGCGGCCTGCAATGATGTCCTGCATTTGTGTTTTTAAGTTATCAGAGCGCGGGCCGAAAATGGCCTGGATGTTGTTCCCTACTTCGAGAACACCAGAAGCGCCAAGCTTTTTCAAACGGTCTTTATCCACTTTCTTCTGATCATTCACAGTGACACGTAAACGCGTGATACAAGCATCCAGGTGCTTAATGTTTTCTTGATCACCCATTGCTTCAAGGATTTCATAAGGCAAGTCATTCCCTTTTTCTGACTTCGCCTCACTTGCTCCGTCTGCTGCTTCATCCTCGCGGCCAGGTGTTTTCAGATTAAATTTGCGAATGGCAAATCTAAATCCGAAGTAGTAAATGACAGCAAGTACGAGACCTACTGGAATGACGAGCCACCAAGCAGTTCTATTTGGCAGGATACCAAATAGGAAGAAGTCGATTAACCCTCCTGAGAAGGTCATCCCGATTTTCACGTTTAGAATATCCATTATCATAAAGGATAATCCAGCGAATACACAGTGAATCGCAAATAATACTGGTGCAACAAACAAGAATGAGAATTCAAGCGGTTCAGTGATCCCTGTAAGGAAAGAAGTAAGGGCCGCTGATCCCATAATTCCTGCTACTAGCTTTTTATTCTTTGGTTTTGCTTCATGGTAAATCGCAAGTGCTGCTGCTGGAAGACCGAACATCATGAACGGATATTTCCCTGTCATGAATGTACCAGCTGTCAGCTGAACACCATCTTTGATTTGCGCCATGAAAATACGCTGGTCACCACGGACAAGCTCTCCTGATAAGCTCTTGTAGCTAAAGAACTCATACCAGAATGGTGAGTAGAAAATGTGGTGCAGACCAAACGGAATTAATGATCGTTCAATGACACCGAATACAAAGGCAGCCAGCGGCTCATTCGCTGCGAGCAGTCCTGTTGAAAATGAGTTCAGTGCACCTTGGATTGGCGGCCAAATGACTAGCATCAATAGCCCTAAAATAAGTGCTGAAATAGAAGTAACGATTGGAACAAAACGCTTACCAGCAAAGAAGCCAAGATATTGCGGTAGCTCAATTTTGTAAAATTTATTATACATATAAGCTGCTAATACCCCAACGATAATCCCGCCAAAAACGCCGGTAGACAAGGTCGGTATGCCGAGCATATTAATATATGCTGGATGGCTTTCCTTGAAGAACTGGGCCAGTTTGAGTGAATCGGATGGAATAGATCCGTTAGCCATTAATACGGCACTCATCGTGACGTTCATGACAAGGTAACCGATGATAGCGGCAATCCCTGCCACTCCGTCTCCATTGGCAAGACCGATGGCAACCCCTACAGCAAATAATAGCGGAAGATTCGAGAAGACGATGTTCCCCGCATTCTCCATGACACTTGCAACAAGCTGAATTGTATCATTGCTTAAAAATTGAGCTACATCAATCAGCTGCGGATTTTGCATCGCATTCCCAAGTGCCAGTAAAATACCAGCAGCAGGAAGGATCGCAACTGGAAGCATGAGTGCTCGTCCAATTTTTTGCAACACACCAAAAAGTGATTTAAACACTGGTTGAACCTCCTTTTGTTTTCGCTTACAACATACATTTGGGATGCTCCCTGACGTACATTTCATAATTAACCGTTTACATTTCACTTTCAAACGCAAAAAAAGGCATGGTGATATAAGGTTGCGCAAATAACAGGATCTTATCCTGTATTTACCTTAAGTCACTCATGCCTGATCGAATCAGTTACACGTTTCAAGGAAACTATGAAATTTTATTTGTCAATCTGTACAGATGAAGTGTCAGGTAGACGGCCTCAGCATCCTGTACAGGCTTTTTCAATGCATGCTGCAAAATTTTGATCATTTTCCAAGCAGTATTGTAGCATAAAGGATATTCATTTTTCAATAGATGAAGCAATTTTTCTGGCTCCTCTAATGATTCTCCCCGTTTAATACGCTCAATTGAAAACGTAATATGGCGTAATAAGCGTAAATAATGAATACTTTCTCTGTCTACTTTCATATGAAATGAATCTTCAATGACTTGGACCATTTGTGTAATGAGCTGCGAATGACGGTTCACTTCAGATAATGGCCGATTCGTCAAAGCTGAATGGATATGGAGCGCTATAAAGCCAATTTCTCCTTCTGGCAGCTTCGTTTCGACATCTGGCCGCTCGTTAATCAGTTCAACGACTTCCTTTGCAACCTCGTATTCTTTCGGGTAAAGCGATTGCGTCTCAAGCATAAAAGGGTTCGTGATATCATAGCCTTGCTGCACCCGCTTAAAACTAAACGCAATATGGTCGGTCAGTGCAACATGTATATGCTCATTCAATCGTTGTCCCATTTTTTCTCGTATATGATAAATGACGTCATTGGCAAGCTCGATCATGTTCTCATCAATATGATGAAGCAGTTGTTTATATTCTGTTTGTTCCTTCGTGTTTTTTAACACAAACATTTTTTCAAACACGTCTTGATCGAGAAGATCCCCCGATTTTTTACCGAAGCCGATCCCTTTCCCAATCAGAACCACTTCGCCCAAAGAAGGGTGTCTTGCGATGATGACATTATTATTTAACGCTTTATCAACGGTGAAGGATTCCATGAACATCCCCACCTCCTTCTTATTCAATCCCTCTTATCGTACAAAACAGATGAAACGTGCGTCAACGATTGTTTTTCAAAACGGTTGTTGTTCGCTCAATCAGGCGAAATGGCAGCATTCTTTTTTCTGATTTCTCTCCCTTTAATGCCCGGTCAAACAAGTCAAACGCTTCCTGTCCCATTTGTTTGAGGGGAATATGAATGCTGGAAATCCCCAAAGCCTCACTCAATTGGTTATTTTGAAAGCTGAGTATGGCTGGTGATTCTCCTACTTTTATGTCATGACGCTGCGCCTCTAATAAAAAGCCGGCAGAGACTTCGTCATTTGTAATAAATAAAGCTGTAGGACGATTTTTCATTTCCTGCCATTCTGCAAATAATTGCTTCCCATCAAGCAGGGATAACTTCCCTTCGATGATCCACTTCTCATCAATGGTCTGCCCGAGCGATTGCATCATGTCTTGATAAGCCTGAAGTCGCGACTCGCTATTCGCTCCTTCTGTTCTGGCGAGAACGATCGCAATTCGTTGATGGCCGCATGCCGCCAAATGATGCAGGCCTTCCTTAAATGCTTGATCATGCGCAATCGACACGGTTGAGCATTGATCGTGCGGCGCAGGATGACAAAATATAATCGGCCCTGATTCCTGCCACTTTAAAATGTGACCATCACTTAACGCATTTGAACAAAATATTAAACCATCTACACGGCGCTCTTTTAAACTCATTAACGCTTCTTTTTCCTTTAATGGGTCATATCCTGTTTGAAATAAAGCAAAATGCATGCCGCGCGCCTGTGCTTTTTCTGCAATACCTGTGACGAGTGCGCTGAAATAAGAGTGTTCAATGTTTGGAAGGACGATGCCAAGCATATTCGAATAGCCCTTCGCTAAATGGACCGCCTGGATGTTTCTCGTATACTTGAGCTCTTTCATCGCTTGTAGAACACGTTCCCTTTTTTCTTCTTTAACATAAGGATGCTCATTCAACACACGTGATACGGTTGTCACAGATACACCCGCTCTTTTCGCAATCTCCCTTATGTTTGCCATTTTTTCTCCTACTTTCTCTTGATATGGTAAGCGTTTCATACTTTAAGATGTATGTGAGCTGAACAAATCACTGGATGGAAAGGGGAATTCAAGATGGGTTTCATCATATGGATTATATTATGTATGACTGTTTTGTTTTCTGCTCGTTTTGCATTGCATCCTTTAGGAAAAGAACATAAAATCAAACCGTTTCAATCAATTGATGATTTTTTTGTTGATAAGGATCGAGAAGAGTGATAAAAAATCACGATGACACTTCCAAGACCTGGACGTTCATCGTGATTTTTTTCATTACTTGATGATCGTCAGCTCTTTCGTATAATTGGTTAAGGTGACTGGACCATCTGCCGTAATGAGAACATCATCTTCAATTCTTACGCCGCCGACTCCTGGGACATAAATTCCTGGTTCAATCGTATACACCATACCTTCTTGCAGAAGGTCGTCATTTGCCTGACTCATAGAAGGAAACTCATGAACAGAAACCCCTAACCCATGTCCAAGGCGATGAGGGAAATATTCACCATATCCCGCTTCTGTGATCAGCCCGCGGGCTTTTAAATCAAGATCACCGATTCTCACGCCGGGCTTACTCATTTCAAGTGCTGCCATTTCTGCATTTAAGACGGTTTGATAGATGTCCTTTTGCTTTTCAGAAGCTTCCTGATAGATGAATGTTCTTGTGATATCTGAGCAATATCCATCGACAATGACGCCAAGGTCAAATAACACAAAATCACCTTTTTTTAAGGCTGCCTGTCCCGGATTTCCATGAGGCTCGCCTGATTTTTCACCAAAGAGAACCATAGTTGAAAAGGACATACCTTGAATGCCTTTTTTCTTTAGTTCATATTCTATGACAGCGAGCACTTCTGTTTCTGTGACTCCTTCTTTTAAGGCGTTAACCCCAATTTTTACACCTTCATCTGCCAATTGAGCCGCTTTTTTCAGTGTAGCAATTTCAGATTCATCTTTAATCAGTCTGAGCTGATTGAGCGCATCTTCAGCCCGGACGAACGTTTCTGCCCCGGTAACAGCTTGGAGCTGTTCAGCTCTTTGAAGCGGAATCGATTCTTTTTCAATCGCAAGACGCGCCGTTTGAATACCGCGTTTTTCTATCGCTGATTGAATGAAATCAAATGGATTCTCATGATCTTCATATCCAATAATATCGCCGAACCATCCTGCATTTTTTGCCTGCTCGACTTCCATTTTAGGCAAAATAAAAAATGGTTCTGCCTCTTGGAACACAAACAGCCCCATCACTCTTTCATGCGGCTCTGTGAAGTATCCAGATAGATAAAACACATTTTCCTTTGTATGTATAAATGCACCTTGAATGTCTTCTTTCTTAAGCCAAGAAGACAAGCTCTTCATTCGGTTCATCATGATCCTCCTCACACGTTTTACTACTGGTCTATTGTATCAGTTTTTGCTTTATTTCGCACAAAAGCGCACTGGCATGAATCCAGTGCGCCCTGATGATTGATTTAAGATGCACGAAGCAGACGCAGACCATTTAAAATGACCAAAATCGTACTTCCTTCATGCCCGATGACGCCAAAAGGCAAATCAAGCACTTGTAAGAAATTCGCACAAATTAACAGACAGATCACCGTTAATGAGAAAATAATGTTTTGCTTAATGATTCGATTCATTTTTCTTGAAAGACGGATCATCTTTGTTAGGTTATTTAAATTGTTCTTCATTAAGATGAGATCCGCTGTTTCTAAGGCAACATCTGTGCCTCCGCCCATCGCAACCCCAACATCTGCTGTGGCAAGCGCTGGTGCATCATTGATTCCGTCTCCTACCATGATGATTGAATTACCTTGTTTTTTTAATTGATTGACCTCATGTACCTTTTCATCTGGAAGACATTCAGCCACTACGGTTTGGATGCCGGCTTCCTGCGCAATCGCTTCAGCCGTTTTTTGCTGATCTCCTGTCAGCATGACGGTTTGGATGCCTAAATCATTTAGTTCTTGAATCATTTTTTTGGCTTCAGGTCTGATTTGATCCTTAAGACCAAGACAGCCAACAACTTTTTCATCCTTTTGAACGTAGACCACTGTGTATCCTTGCGCGGAAAGGTCATCACCTGTCTCTTCAATCTCGCGGTCGATTGACGCCTTACCCGCAAAGTCTTTCTTCCCAATCCGCCACGTTTCTCCATTTAATTGTGCTTTCACACCAAATCCAGAGGTTTCTTCAATGGTGACATGGACTGTTCTTTCTGTTTGGTGCTCTTTTGCCATATCAGAAATTGCTTTCGCTAATGGGTGGTTTGATTGACTCTCAATTTGATAGAGTGCCTGGTAAAAAGCAGATTCATCCTGCCCTTTCGTCATGACAACTTGTTCTACGGCTGGCTTCCCGCTTGTAATCGTCCCCGTTTTATCAAAAGCAATCATACTGCTTGTGCCTAGTTTTTCTAAAAAGACGCTTCCTTTGACAAGCATCCCATTTCTTGCGCCATTTGAGATCAGTGACAGTGCGGCTGGCATAATGGATGCAACAAGAGCACAAGGTGAAGCAACGACCATAAACACCATTGCCCGATAGAAGGTTTCACTCATACTCCAGCCGAGTACAAAATGAGGCAGAACCATTAATACCGCAACGGTGATCAGCACACCTTTTACATAGGCACCCTCGAATTTTTCGATAAATGCCTGGCTTGGCGAAACACTTTCTTGAGCGGATTCAACAAGTTTAATAATTTTATGGAATAACGTTTCTTCATTATGTTTCGTGACTTCCACTGTTAAGGAACCATTTAAATTCACTGTTCCTGCAAATACGTCTTCCCCCTGCCCTTTTTCCTGTGGAATAGATTCGCCTGTGAGGGCAGATTCATCCACACTTGTTCTCCCGCTTAAAATGACACCATCTGCTGCAATGCGTTCCCCAGCTTTGACCATAATCCGGTCACCTGGTGTTAATGATGAAGCGGCGATTTGAATGGTCGTACCGTCTTCTTCAATTAAAGTTGCTTCATCTGGTGCAATGCTCATTAATGCTGTTAAATCTTTCTTGCTTTTATTTGACGTATACGTTTCAAGCGCACCACTCAGTGAGAAAATAAAAATTAAGATAGCGCCTTCTGCCCAATAGCCGATTAGAGCTGAGCCTATTGCTGCGAAAATCATTAAAAGTTCCACATTCAAGGTCTTCGACGAAATCGTTTCTTCAATTCCTTCCTTCGCCTTTGCAAAACCTCCAATAACAAATGCTAGGATGAAAAGAGGAATGCTCCACATGCTCTGATCCTTTAGAATCCATCCAATTAAAATGAGAATCCCCGAGATTCCTGCTGCAATTAATTCTCCGTGCTGTGCCCATTTATGTAAGGACCATTTCGATTCCTTTTGATTTGTCGTTTGGTAAAGTGCTGTATTCTCATTCATGATTGTTTTCTCCTCTCTAATTGATAATCGTTTTCACATTATCAATCGTTACCCGTTTCTTTTTCCATCTATATTTTCTGCTATTTCAAGCTTTTTATTGGTCTGTAACTCATTATAACAGGTTCTGATCAATTTTCAATTAATAATTATTATAATTTCTTTTTGATAATAATTATCATTATTGATATAGATCGTTCCGTCTTCTTCTGAGCACAGTGTATTCAGATGAAAAGCAAACGAACACAAAAAAGAACCAACAGAATTGGTTCTTTCACAAAAAGGATTTGTTCTACGAATTTGTCCACTCTTTGATTTGTTTTTTCGTCAGTGGACCTACATGATTTTTCACCACTTCTCCTTTTTCGTTAATCAAAAAGGTCGTTGGGATGGTGATGATTTGATATTTCTTCATCATTTCTCCGTGTTCATCTAGGATGATCGGGAATGTAAACCTTCTGTCTTTCACAAATTGGGCAACAGCATGTTTACTTTGTTCAGCACCTAGTAAATTCACGGTCAATATGTCAACATCACTCTGATTTTCTTTCACAATCTGTTCAAATTCGGGCAGCTCCATTTTGCAGGACGGGCACCATGTTGTCCAAAAATGCAAAATGGTCTTTTTCCCTTTTTCGGGAACCATCTGCATATCACCATTTAATGTCGGCGCCTTTATCCTTGGCGCCATCACAGGCTCTTTTGCTTCTGCTGCTGCGCTCATGAGAAATAGAAGCATGCTCATCATCAGAAGACTGGCGGGTAGATGTTTACGATTCATCAGGATCTTCCTTCCCAGTTTTCTTATAGCTTGCCCTCTCGATGACGATGACATTCAAGCTTTTTTCAATGTAAGAAACATTGAAACGCCGAGCTCCTTACAAATCGTCGCATAATGCAGCGCAGTCAACAGCAGCATGCCTGTGTTCATCCCTAAAATGACCCCCATCATATTCAAGCTTTCAATTGAACCAAGGAAATACACCATAGAAAAAGAGACGACATGCACCCATATATTATGTAGGAACACATCTTTGATGAGCCCCATTCCGATTAAACATGCTTGAAAAGGCATCACAAACAGATGGCATAAAAAGTATGGCCAAAGCAGCTGTAAATAGACAGCAGCTTGCGGTGAATCAAAAAAAAGCTGTGTGAGCGGGTAAGCAAAATAATACATCACCATCACTGCCGGCACCCCATATCCAAACGTTATGAGAATCGCCTGTCTGACACGTTTTTTCACAAGATCATACTGACCTAAAGCATAGGCTTCAGAGACACTCGGAATCATCACAATCATGATGGAATGAGCGATAAACGCCGGGAAAAAACCGATCGACATTGCGACACCAGCCAGCATGCCGTAATGATCAACAGCAAGTGTTCCAGAAATGCCTGCTGCCACGAGCGCTCCTTTGATTAAAAATGGTTCAACTGCATTGGCAATCGCATGAAAGATGCGCATGCCCGTTGTCGGAATGGAAACGGCTAATAGGCGCTTTCGCACATCACTTCCTCTTAATTCAACAGACCTGACATTCACAGCATTTTTTGCCATGACGTATTGGGAGTATAAATAAATAAAGACAACAAGATCACTCGCAACAATGACACCAATGGCGATGAGTACTGCTGTTTCAATATCAAACGAATACCAATGAAAAAACAAAAACAAGCAGATAAGCTGGATCGTTTTCTTCAGCATATTGGCTAAAGCAATTCTGCCCATTTGCTGCTTTCCCATAAAATAGCCGCGGGCAATGGAGGTAAACGCAATAATCGGGATAAGTGACAGCACTAGGCCCTTCATCAGCGGATGATACGACTGAAACACTGGAATGAAAGGCAGTACAATGGCTGCTATAGCTGTTGTTGTACTTGTCACCACAAGTGTCATTTTAAAAGCATGACGGAGCATGCTTTTGTGGAGACGCTCATGTGATTCTGCAATGAATTTAGAAATGGAGACTGGCAGCTCTAAACTGGCGATCACAAGGACAAGCATGATGATTGGAAGGATACTCATATATAAACCCATTCCATGTTCTCCAAGCTCTCTCGCTAAAATCATATTGACTAAAAACTCTATACACTCCGCAATAAAAGCTGCGACAGATAGCAGAATGACCCCTTTTACAAATCGATTCATGTAGCCTCCCCTTGTCTAAAGCAAATTCTTTTCACATTCTATGAGACAAGTCCAAAAAATATTTTAATAATTGAAGACAAAAAAAGAGCAATCTCATTGATCGCTCTTTTTCTTTATACGGCAAACACGTGACGTCCGATGCGTTCTACAATTTTGCGGGAACGAATCCAATGATCTGTTGCCGTTTTTGGATTATAAAAATAGATAGCCTTTGTTGTTCTGTCATGCTCTTTTACTACCTGCTTCACCGCTTTAATGGAATCTTGATCTGCCTTATCATGAATGCTTCCATTTGATACTGGCTGGAAGGCGTTCCGCTGATAAATCACACCTTTCACGCTGTCAGGAAAAGAACGATGCTCCACCCTGTTTAAAACAACGCTTGCCACCGCTTTTTTCCCTTCGTAAGATTCACCTTTCGCTTCAGCATGTACCAATCGAGAAAGCAAATCCATTTCTTCATTAGAATACTGTTTGCCGCTTGCCTTATTCGTCGTTTCAGATTTTACTTTTTTCTTTTGCTTCGGTTTTGAAGACTTTTCTTCTGTTGACGTACTTAGCATTTTCACTTTTGGCTGACGCTTTTCTTCAGAAAATGCTGGGATGACTTGATCGTGGTCTTGATCTATATATGAAAGCTGATGTTTAACAGGTGCTTGTGAAAGTTCGTGACTTAATGTGCCTTGTTGCTCTTGTATATTGTCCATCTTCATTGCTGCAACGAGCATAAGGATGACAAAAAGAGCTGTATGAATTTTAATCATTCGCCTTTTTCCTCCTTTAATCAAAAGTAGGCTGTAAGATACTTGTCCACTCTAACAAGAGCTCATTCTATTTTCACGCACAAAGATTTACATGCCTGTCCAAATTCCGTCATTAAATGGCATGTCCTAGTTGAGCGCACATAAAATGGAATTGTTAGCGCTTAAAAACGTCCCTTTTTCACCTATCATCATCCTTATGCTCCTGATTATGGGTTATTACATTTTCTTTTCATATGTATCAGAGTGGTTTGAAGTGTGACAAAAGAACGAAAATAAAAAAGCTTTCTCTCATCAATGAGAAAAAGCTTTAGCTTCTTGCTTCTGTAAGATATTCAAAAATAACATCTCCACCATGTTTGGCGATCCCGCGAAAATGTTTAAAATCATCTTGATTCACCAAAACAGAACGAAACGTTAGAAAGTCATCTTTTTGGATGGTCACCTGTTTTTCCGTCCCATTCCGTAAAGATTCGAGGATTGTGAGGATTTGTTCTTCAGTCAAAAAAACCGCTCCTTTTCAGCCATGATCAATTATTAAATATACCATTCGTTAGAAGAGCATACAACGAAAACAAAACAAAAACGTCTTTATCCTTTACATTGGTATGAAAATATTGCAAAATACTTTTTAATAGGGAATGAAATCTGTTTTTAAAGGAGAGGGATCGGTTGAAGATTGCAAAAATTGGAAATGTGATCGAATTTAGAAATGGTTTAACAGGTGTAGTTGAAAAAGTGAATGAAAACTCTGTCATTGTGGATGTCACCATTATGGACAACTATAGAGATTTAGAACTGGATTCACTAACAGTCGTTAATCATAAAAACTATAAAATCATCAAAGACTCCGTACATTAATTTGCAATCCTCAATTCAGACGATCGGTACATACGAAGCAAAGCTAATCACGATTTGGCCAAATTGTGAAAGCTATTTCAATACCCTTCTTTTTCATTTTAAAAAATGATGAGATGCAGTATTAGCTCTAGACAGGAGAACACTAATATGCAAAATTCCAATGATATCATTGTACGTTTTGGAAAAATGGAAGATGCTGAAATGACTTTAGAAATACAGAAATCTGTTATTGCTGAATCAGATTATCTACTTACATCGCCTGAAGAAAACAAAAAAACCCTCTTAGAACACAGGGAATGGATACAGAAAAGAATAGAAAATGAAAATGAGACGTACATAGTTGCTCAAACTGATGAAAAAGTCATTGGATGGATAGCCTTTGAACATTCATCAAATAGAAAAAGAACTTCCCATACGGGTTCTTTCGGGTTGATGGTGCATAAGAGCTATAGAGGTTTAGGCGTTGGGGAAATGCTGCTAACAGAATTATTACATTGGGCAGAAAAGAACCCTTCAATTGAAAAGGTTAGTTTAGCCGTTTTCTCAACAAATCAAAAGGCCATTTCTTTGTACAAAAAGATGGGGTTTATTGAAGAAGGACGTAAAATAAAAGAATTTAAAATAAATGATCATGAATACTGGGATGATGTTTTAATGTATAAGCTTGTTTAATGCTGTGAAAACGAATTGCAGAAGTAAGGACATAATATCAATTGAGTCATCAATTTGTTATGTCCTTTTCTTATTTTTACCTGACTTCATATGAAGAAAGCATCAATCTCTTTTCATATGAAAGGTTTGCATTTCCGCCTTCGTCTTGTACATCTCGACTTCCTCGGGTGTGATCACTCCTTTATCAATCAAGAGGGCAATCACTCCAAGCAATGTGGAGGCACTCCATTTATACCGTTCCTTGTTTTGATGTTCAAGCATTTGAAGCTCTTCCTTTAGCTCCATTAGCAGCTGCTCTGCCCGCTCTTCTTTGTTTGCCAACTCAAACGCCTCCATTTATCATTCATTGCCTCTATTTTATCTTACATCAAATGAGATAAGCAAAAAAAAGCATGATCCCTCTTTACAAACATACGTTCTGTCATGTATAATATATTTACGAGCTGGTAGCCCCCAGCCGTCCTAGCAAGTTCTATTCCCATTCGTATGAGAAGAGTGACATGACTCTTCTCTTTTTTTATGGTTGATTCGCTTCAATCTCATAAAAAAAGACATGCATTCTGCATGTCTTTTCCTATTTATTACCGATTATCAATCGTCTCCGGATACATATCATGGTTCATCATACGGTATTCTGCCATTTCCTCATATTTCGTGCCTGGTTTCCCGTAGTTCGTATACGGGTCAATGGAAATACCGCCTCTTGGCGTAAATTTGCCCCAAACTTCAATATACCTTGGGTCCATCAATTCAATCAGGTCGTTCATAATAATGTTCATACAATCCTCATGGAAGTCACCATGGTTACGGAAACTGAACAAATATAATTTTAGCGATTTACTTTCGACCATGATTTCATTTGGGATATAGCTGATATAAACTGTCGCAAAATCCGGCTGACCTGTTTGCGGACATAGTGATGTAAATTCTGGGCAGTTGAATTTCACAAAGTAATCTCTGTTTGTATGTTTATTCGGGAACGTTTCAAGCACTTGTGGTGCATAATCAAATAAATAATTGGTTCCTTGGTTTCCTAGTAACGTGACACCTTCTAATTCTTCTGGTTTTCTTGTCGTCATGTCATCTCTTCCTTTCTATACGCCTCGTTTATTCCCCCACAATAACGTGTGCAGCTGCGGCAGCACTCTTACGCGGTTTAAATCTGGATCTTGCGCGACTTGATCGACAAGCGCTTCATATTTCTTTAATAAATGCGTTAATAAGTACGCATCATCACCTGTCGTTGTGTCATCATTTCCTACCTGCAAATAAAAAGGAAGCTCAGGATATTTCGCATGAACATCCTTCGCATACGCAAGATCACGATCGTCAAAAATCACGACTTTCAGGCTAGCATGCTGCAATCTATTCCCACTTTTCAGCTCATCTATAATACGTGTTAGTTTCGTAAAATCTGTTTTCATATTCGAGCTTGGCGGCTTAGGAGAAATGGTTAAATCATCAATTTTCAAAAACCATTCCTGATACATCGTCCCTTGTGTTTCAAGCGCTGTATCAATTCCTTCTTCATGCAGTAAATCAATAAGGGATTCCATTTGTTTTAAAAGCGCCGGGTTTCCCCCTGAAATGGTGACATGAGAAAAAGCCTGTCCGCCTATTCTTTTTAATTCTTTGACAATGTCTTCTGCCTCAAGCCACTGAATGTCATGCTTCGCTGAGCCATCCCATGTAAAAGAGGAATCACACCAGCTGCACGAGTAGTCACAGCCAGCCGTTCTGACAAACATGGTTTTTTGTCCAATGACCATTCCTTCTCCTTGAATGGTTGGACCAAAGATTTCTAATACGGGAATCGCTTTAGCCATTGATCTCAACTCGTTTCGGACGGTAAGTGCAATAGCTTGTTGGTGTCTCTCTGACAAAGACTTGAACACATGTCGGCTTGTTCGCTAAAGTCGATAAATACGCTGCGACTTTGTCATGTACGGTCTTTGCCACCACCTCAGTGGTTGGCATCGCGTATCGATCGTTTGATGAGAATTCCTCATGATCATTGAGCAGCGTGTGATCGTACTGCCCATGAATGAGCTTCTTCAATGTACTGAAATTGACAAGGAAACCCGATTCATCTAGCTCGTCTCCCGCAATCGTGATATTGATGGTGTACGTATGACCATGAACACGGCTGCATGCGCCCGCATCTTCTCGCGGGATGAAATGGGCAGCAGATACATGCATGTCTTTATTTAATTCAAATGAAAATGGATGATCGGTTTGTGGATAGATTTGAGAAAGCATTTATTTTGCCTCCTTCATTTCCATATAAGTGTCATAGCCATTTTTCCGCAGCTTACACGCAGGACATTCCCCGCAACCATCAGAGATGATGCCGTTATAGCAAGTGAGCGTTTCATTTTTCACAAAATCCAGCGCATTAAGCTCGTCTGCCAGCTTCCATGTTTCTGCTTTATTCAGCCACATCAGTGGTGTATGAATCACAAATGGTTTTTCCATTGCTAAATTCACTGTGACGTTGCAAGATTTCACAAACTCGTCACGGCAATCTGGATAGCCGCTAAAGTCTGTCTCACAAACACCTGTGATAATATGTCTTGCTCCAATTTGATACGCTAATATAGAGGCGAAGGATAAGAACACTAAGTTTCTTCCTGGTACAAATGTGGAAGGAAGCTCTCCTTCTTTTTCCTCAATGTCAATGTCATCTCTTGTTAAAGCATTAGGTGCGAGTTGATTTAAAAGTGACATATCTAATAGATGATTCTTCACACCTAATTTGTCAGCGATTCTTTTGGCGACATCAATTTCTTCTTGATGACGCTGATTATAATGAAAGGTCACTGTTTCTACCTCTTCAAATTGTTGAAGTGCCCATAATAAACAGGTCGTACTGTCCTGTCCCCCGCTAAAGACAACGACTGCTTTTTCATTTTTCATTTTCTGTTCTCCTCCTTTTGCAGATGGTACAACCGTACAACACTGCATCTGAAAGGCTCCTGAAAACCCCTATTTTTCTCAAAAGAAAAGACACCTTTACATGTGTATGAGGTGTCCCAGCCATAAAAAATAAAAAATGCCACATCCAAGGATACGGCAAGTCCTTAGTTTTTTATAGAGGGTTTTGCTAGAACCTCTCCCGTCTTCACGGATTTTTGTTCAATTTTCACAGAGGATAGTGTACCACATATTTTTCTTGCAGGCTATTCTTTCTTTACTTATCTAGCGGTGCAGGCACTTTTTTTAGACAAAGAAAGAGGATAAAAGAGATGCTGACATAGCCAAAAACCGGATAAACCGTTGAAATCAGTGTACCGTAACCAATTTTACTAATCACATAGCAGCATATGAGAATAAGGGATATCGTAAAGATGCTGTTCATTCGGATATATGCCCTCACTTGTCTCTCCAGCCCGTATAAATTACCTATGACGGATGTAAAAACTTCACCGAAGATGACAAATAAATAAATGAGATGAATCGAGTTTGCAACTTGATACACCACCTGGGCCATTGGAATATCAAACGCCTCCAGCATATCTAATGAAGAAAGAGATAAGAAGCAAGCAAGCAAAATGAGTGTCAGCATGACGCCCCCAAGCACCGCTCCCTTTTTAATGACTGCTTCAGAGGTCATTTCATTTGCGACGGGTACTAACACTGCCTGTGACAGTGCTAAATTAAAGGCACCATATGACACTGCTGATAATATCCACTCGCCCTCACCCATTTGCAGCGCAAGAACATAACTTTCACTGCTGCTAAACACAAATGAATCAAGAAACACGATCATTGAAAAGAAAATCAGCATTGGAACGACAAGGACGTTGACTCCAAATAGCCCTTTTGAACCTTTAAAGAGTACAATGACGCTCAGAATGATCGTCAAAAAGATCCCATATTCCTTCGATATACCAAGTTGTTCTTCAAAAATAGCCCCTGCGCCTGAAATCATGACTGAGGTGACACCAAGTAAAATAAAAAACATGACAATATTAATATATCGACTCGCAGCTGCGCCAAATAAAAAACGGTTCATATCTTGATAAGATTCTGCTTCGATTCGTTTCGAAATCAGCATCATTTTTGCCCCAAGGCCAGTAAAAATAACACCGCTAATCAGGATTCCTAATAGTCCAATCCAGCCAAAACGAACAAAAAATTCTACGATTTCTTTCCCTGTCGCAAACCCAGCTCCAACCACTGTTCCTACATATACAAAGGCAAGCTGAAAAGCGGATTCATTTGAACGTTTCATGTGACCCCTCCGCACCCATCACTTTCGATTGTTCCTTTTTTATCCTATGAGACAAGTTCCTTGAAAAGAAGGACAAACCATGATTAAATGCAAAAAAGGATTTTTATTCCCCTTTGAGCAAAACAGTTGAAAGTCAAAATAGGTCAGAGTATACTATAGTCAAAGATGGTCAAACAATAGACCATTTTCTTTAACATTCATTGGTCAAATAAAGTCAAACTTTATTTTAAGGAGGTCATGGCAAATGCGTTGTCAACATTGTCAAGTAAATGAAGCAACTATTCGCCTGAATATGCAAGTAAATTCGTCCCGGAGCCAAATGGTTTTATGTGAAGACTGCTATACCTCTTTGATGGAGCAGTCAAAAATGAAAATGGGACCTCAGCTCTTTGGAGGAAGTTCATTCTTCTCTCAGGCAGCAGGTCATGCCCCAAACATGGAGCAGCCAAAGCAAAAAGGCTTACTCGATGAGCTCGGCCGTAACTTAACAGATGGAGCAAATGCTGGTTTAATTGATCCAGTCATTGGCCGTGATGAAGAAGTCGCAAGAGTCATTGAGATTTTAAATAGAAGAAATAAAAATAACCCTGTTCTTATTGGTGAACCAGGCGTTGGGAAAACAGCGATCGCAGAAGGACTCGCGCTCAAAATTGCGAGCGGCGATGTGCCAAATAAATTAAAGAACAAACAAATCTATTTATTAGATGTCTCCTCACTTGTCGCAAACACAGGGATACGCGGTCAATTTGAGGAAAGAATGAAGCAGTTAATCAAAGAACTGCAAAGCCGTAAAAATATCATCTTATTTGTAGATGAAATCCACCTTCTTGTGGGCGCAGGATCTGCAGAAGGATCAATGGATGCTGGAAACATTTTAAAACCAGCCCTTGCAAGAGGTGAACTGCAGCTAGTAGGTGCGACGACATTAAAAGAATATCGCCAAATTGAAAAAGATGCTGCACTCGAACGGCGCTTCCAGCCCGTCATCGTAGATGAGCCAACACAAGATGAAGCGATCGACATCTTAAAAGGCATTCAAGATAAATACGAGGCTTATCATGGCGTCACCTATTCAGATGAAGCAATCAAAGCGTGTGTTCAATTATCTTCGCGGTATATTCAAGACCGTCATTTACCGGATAAAGCCATTGATTTAATGGATGAAGCTGGTTCAAAAGCGAACCTCTCCATTGATGCAGCAAGTGAAGATGAGCTGACAAATCGATTAACGGAAATTGCCGCAGAAAAACAAGCTGCGCTAAAAGAAGAACAATATGAAAAAGCAGCGAAGCTTCGCGATGAAGAAGAAGCCATTGAAGCAAGACTTCAAAACAAAACAACTGAAAAAGAGCATATCGTTACAGCAGAGGACATTCAGGCCATTGTGGAACAAAAAACAGGCATTCCTGTCGGGAAACTCCAAGCAGACGAACAAACCAAAATGAAAGAGATTGACGTCCGTCTAAAAGCACGAGTGATTGGGCAGGAGCATGCGGTTGATAAAGTGGCCAAAGCCGTGAAAAGAAGCAGAGCTGGATTAAAATCGAAACATAGACCAACAGGCTCCTTCCTTTTCGTTGGCCCAACAGGTGTCGGGAAAACCGAATTGTCTAAAACGTTAGCTGAAGAATTATTCGGTTCAAGAGATGCGATCATTCGTTTAGATATGAGTGAGTACATGGAAAAACACTCTGTGTCCAAACTCATCGGTTCTCCTCCTGGTTACGTTGGACATGATGAAGCTGGCCAGCTGACTGAAAAAGTGCGCAGAAAACCATACAGCATCATTTTGCTGGATGAAATCGAAAAAGCACACCCAGATGTACAGCACATGTTCCTGCAAATCATGGAAGACGGCCGCTTAACAGACAGCCAAGGCAGAACGGTCAGCTTTAAAGATACAGTCATCATCATGACAAGTAACGCAGGCACCGCAGATAAAACAGTCAAAGTGGGCTTCCAATCTGATCAGGAAGAAGCGTTTGAGGAACAATCACTCATTGATTCACTGAGCAGCTACTTCAAACCAGAATTTTTGAACCGTTTTGACAGCATCATTCAATTTGATTCACTAGACAGAGAGGATTTAGTGAAGATTGTTGATCTTCTGCTCAATGAGCTGTCAGAGCAATTAAAAGAGCAGAATTTAACAGTTCATGTCACAAATGAAGCAAAAGAAAAGATTGCAGAGCTTGGATATCATCCTGCATTTGGTGCTCGTCCACTTCGAAGAACCATTCAAGAGCACGTTGAAGACCAAATGACGGAGATCCTGCTTGAAGAGGAGCAGCTTTCTGGATTTACTGTGGATGTTGAACATGACGAAATCGTCGTAAAAAAAGGATAACTACATCTTCAGGATGATATGCACCTCCATCATGTTGCGGCGTCTAAGTTCCATCTGAACGCCGACGCTCCCCCGCCTCTTTTCCTTTACGATAAAAGAAAAAGAGGTGGATCACATGATGAATTGGAGCTACGATCTTGTCAAAATCATATATGAAGAAAAATTAAAAGAGCTGCTTGATTTAGATGAACCCGCTCAAAACGATTAAATGGAGACTCCCTTTATATGAGAGGGAGTTTCTTCTTTTACATATTTAGAAAGCGCTTTCGTCAAAAATTCTTCACAGAAACTGTCTTAATTTTATATTCTGACTAAAACCATTCTAGAACACACCGATATTAACTATAGAAAAAGATAGTTAAAGGATTTGGTGAGATAATGGACAAAACATCGTTAATTGGTATTATTTTAGCATTTATTGCACTGGGTGTCGGTATGGTTTTGAAAGGTGTGAGTCTAACTGCTCTTCTCAACCCGGCGGCTATATTAATCATTATTGTTGGAACGGTTGCAGCTGTTGTCATCGCATTCCCTTCTAGTGAAATTAAGAAAACACCAAAATTGTTCGGAAAAATTTTCAAAGACAGCCAGCTTCCAACGATTCAAGAAATGATCCCTCTATTTTCAAACTGGGCACAAATTGCGCGTCGTGAAGGTCTTTTGGCATTAGAAGCAAGTCTTGAGGAAGTCGATGATGATTTTCTAAAGAACGGGTTAAGCATGGCAGTTGACGGCCAAAGTGCTGAATTTATTCGAGACGTCTTAACAGAAGAAGTTGACGCCATGTCTGAACGACATCAGTCAGGTGCATTAATCTTTACACAAGCTGGTACATACGCTCCGACGCTAGGGGTACTTGGCGCCGTTGTCGGACTTATTGCCGCACTTGCCAACATGGGAGATATTGAGGCACTTGGGCATGCAATCAGTGCTGCCTTCGTCGCCACACTGCTTGGGATTTTTACCGGGTATGTATTATGGCATCCATTTGCCAACAAGCTGAAGCGTAAATCAAAGGAAGAAGTAAAGCTTCGTCTGATTATGATCGAAGGTATTCTGTCTGTTCTTGAAGGTCAGTCTCCAAAAGTCATTGAACAAAAACTTCTTATGTACTTACCAGCAAAAGAACGTGCAAATCTTGTCATTGAAGAAGGAGAAAATCAAAATGGCTAGGAAACGTAAAAACCATGATCATGAAGACCATGTAGATGAATCTTGGCTTATCCCTTATGCCGATCTTCTGACGCTTCTTCTCGCCCTCTTCATTGTGCTTTTTGCATCTAGTTCAATTGATGCGGCAAAATATGAACAGATGGCTAAGTCTTTTAATGTAGTTTTTACTGGCGGTACCGGTGTTATGGATCAATCCAGCATGCAAAGCACGGAAGAAACTGAAAACAGCAACCAGGTCAAGAAAGCAGCCGAGGAAGAGAAAGATGAAGAAGCCAAAGCAAAGGCTAGGGACCAAGCGGTTCTCACAAAGGTCAAAAAGCAGGTCGATTCATTCATTGCAAATAAAAAACTTGGTGCCAAGCTCGAAACAAAGCTTACGGATGAAGGACTTCTCATTACGATTGAAGACAGTATCTTCTTTGATTCTGGGCGGGCAGTTATTCGCCCTCAAGATGTCCCGTTAGCAAAAGAAATCTCAAAACTGCTCGTCATTAATCCCGCACGTGACATTGTCATTAGCGGACATACAGATAATGTACCGATCAGAAATTCAGAATTTGAATCAAACTGGTATTTAAGCGCCATTCGCGCTGTGAACTTTTTAAATATTCTTCTTGAAAACAGCAATCTAAACCAAGAGAACTTTAGTACAAAAGGATACGGCGAATTCAAACCGATTGCCTCAAACGATACAGCAGAAGGCAGAAGTAAAAACCGGCGTGTAGAAGTACTCATTTTACCGATTGAGAAAAAAGCGAAATAAAAAAAGAAGCCAGGGGCTTCTTTACAGATTGTTGACAAAGGGCTAAAATGATCTCTATTTTAGCCCTTTGTCTTCTTTTCAGCGTGATAGAATACCTTTGCAGTCTAGGAACGAGCACCGGCACGCAGGACTAACGCCGAATGCGAGGAATTGCCTGCACGCTGAAAAGGAAGCCAGCGGCTTCCTTTTTATTTAGTCTTGATGATCATATAAATGCTTTGCACGCAGCCCTACATGTTTGAGCATATCAATGCAGACATCTTTCTCTTCTTCGCTCAGGACACTGATCATCTCATGAATTTCTTTCGCATGATCTGGGAAGATGTCATCAAGCAAAGCTCGTCCCTGCTTGGTAATATGCGCAAATGTCACTCTGCGGTCTTCTGCACAAGCCTTGCGACTGAGAAGTTCTTTCTTCTCCAATTTATCGACCACATACGTGATGCTGCCGCTTGCAAGTAAAATCTTATCACCGATTTGCTGAAGCGGCTGATCACCTTTATGATATAGCAATTCTAGCACAGCAAATTCAGTTGGATTCAGCCCGTGCTTCACAATATGTTTGTTCATGTGATGATTAATTGAGCGATAGGCACGTGATAATACAATAAATAGTTTCAATGATTTTTCAACATTATGATTTTCCATTTTTTATCATCCTTTATGAAATGCAACCTACTAATGTGACATTAATAAACAATAAGTAAAATGTCAACATTTTGATCCATCTTTAGCACGAAAATGAGACCAGAACGAATCACCTAATTTTTTAAAAATCACACAAGTCATCGTAATAAAGATAGGTTCAATGCTATAATAAGTCTATTAGGTAATACGTTGGAGCGATGAATGATGAGTATACTGAAAGGGTTTTGGAAGAAGATCAGGCTTTACCTTATTTTGGTCATGCTTCCAACCCTAATCATTAGTTATTTTATCTACGAAAAAGAAACTGAAAAAATCGATTTAAAGAACAAACAAACCGCTACACTTATGTTAAATATTCACAAAAACCAAATGAATTATTTAATAAGTGAGACAGAAGCGAGATTAACTTCCCTTGCCATGGGATTTGACCAGCCGCTTGAGACGAAAAAAGTACAAAACATCCTAGAGAAAATCTATAAACAAGAACCTCGTTTTTCAGGTCTGTATCTCCTAGACAAAAAAGGAAATGTAACAGCAAGCACCACCCCGTTAAAGGAAAAAATCAACCTATCATTCAGAGATTACTTTAAACGCATTCAAGTGACCAAGCAGACCGTGATCACAGACAACTATGTGAGCCGAATTACAAAACAGCGGATTCTCTCCATTTGTGTGCCTGTTCTCGATGAAAACGAAGAGGTCACCAATGTACTGATTGCCGCCATTCAAATTGATTATTTAAGAAATATTATGAATGTATTGAACCCTGATCTTCATTTTAAGATGCTGAATCAAAATGGACATGTTGTGTTTACAAGCGGTCCACAGCCAGTACCCGAGGGCGGCAGCACCGTGTCTACATATTTAGATGAAAACAGCTGGAAGCTGGAGGTCTTTCCGCAGCGTGCTTCAACTAGTGAAGTGCTGTCTGTGATGCTCATCCCTTTATCCAGTGCGTTTATTTTATTAAATATTTTATTCACACTCGTCCAATATATCGTGTTAAGGCGGCAAACTCAGCAGGAGCGTCATGAAAATGAAGCGCAAAAGCTTGAATTGATCGGAACACTCGCAGCAAGTACAGCACACGAAATTCGCAACCCATTAACAGGGATTAGCGGATTTATCCAGCTATTGCAAAAGAAGTATCATTCAGAAGAAGATCAGCTCTATTTTTCTGTCATCGAGGAAGAAATTAAACGGATCAACCAAATCGTCAGTGAATTTCTTGTATTAGGAAAACCAACGGCCGAAAAATGGCAGAATAACTCTGTAAAAGAAATTGTAAGTGAGATCATGCCGATCGTTTTCTCTGAGGCAAACCTTTATAATGTGGAAGTGGATTTGCAAATCAATACGATTCAAGATGTGGGCGTGTATTGCACAAAGGATCATATTAAACAAGTCGTTTTAAATGTAGCAAAGAACTCTTTAGAAGCGATGCCAAACGGCGGTCATTTGAAGATTGTGATCGAAGCTGAAAAAGAACATGTCATCATTAAAGTAGAGGATACAGGTGAAGGCATACCAGAAGAGATGTTAAAGCACATCTTCCTCCCCTTTATTACGTCGAAGGAAAAAGGCACAGGTCTTGGGCTTGTCGTGTGTAAACGAATCATTTCGATGTATGGCGGAACAATTGATATTCATAGCGAAGTGAATAAAGGAACGACTGTTATGATCATGCTTCCTTCTGCTCACTCAGCATAACTGAAGATGTCAGCCGGTTTTGCTTATGCAAGACCGGTTTTTCATGTCAATAAGAGGGGCGGTTCACAGATAAAAGACTCATTTGAGACACAAGATCATGAAAGGAGGGGGCAGATTGTTTCTCATGAAAAAGAAGATGCTGATACTCATTCATCAGGTTGTCCAGTTCTTGACTATATTTAATTGTCTTCTCACCAGTGTACCCTTCCACTTGAGCAGCTTCTACCATTTGTTTTCTCTTCTCATCAATGGACATCAGCAATTGTTCTTTCCTTACATAAATATTCATGATCTCAGCTCCCGCAATGATTTCGACTGTCTATGCTCAAAATGATCCGACACCAAAATTATACTTTATTTGTAAATTAAATTAAATATGCTTATTTTATTTAATTTTTTACAGCCTAAAGACCTTTTACCCAATCAAATTTGGGGGTAAACTTCAAATTTGGACAGGACTGACACATTGATTAAACAGAATTTTATCCTATGCAGAAGATCAAAATCAACTATTTTCTTTCTCATTTTATGTCTAATTTCCTAAAAAAAAGCTGATCTTCCGCCTCATGCGGAATGATCAGCTCTATCATTAAACCGTTTCTTCCTCGTAAATCGGCACCCAGCCCTCAGTTGTGACAAATATGCGAACTGCGACCACTTTGCGATCCTCTTGAAGTGTAAAGTAATGACGAATGTTTGGCGGCACAGAAATTAAATCACCTGGATTCAATCTCACATCAAAAAAGACGCCATCCTTGCCTTGAATAGCAAAGATTCCGTGCCCGCTCACAATAAAGCGTACTTCATCATCTGTATGGTGATGCTCACGTTTAAAGTTTTGGAGCAGCTCATCAAGATTTGGAGTGGCATCAGACAATGAAATAACATCCTGCGCTTTGTACCCTCTTTTTTCAGAAATACTTTGGATTTCCTTTTGGAAAACAGTCAAAATCTCTTCCTTTTCCTCATCAGTTAAATCATACTTTTCTGATAAACGGTTTGGCAGCTTTTCAATATCCCAGTGCTCATAAATGACCCCTTGGTTTTCTAAATATGATGCTACCTCTTGTTCGTTCTCAAGTAATGTGTTCTCTTGGTTATGAATCAAAATCGTCGCCATGTGCTTTTCCTCCTTTTTATCTTACAAGCTGCTGTTGATAAAGCGCTAATTTTAAGTGATAGCTAAATAAAAATTCATATGCTTCTAATACTCGTTTTGCTTCAAAGGCTGTTTCTCCCCAGACCGTGATGCCATGATTGCGAATAAGTACAGCACCAGATGACGCCTCTAGTGTCAGATGTTTGGCAAATTGCTCTGCAAGCTGCGGAATATGAGCTGGATTTTCAATAATCGGAATCGACACTTCTGCATCCTCTTCCCAATAACCAAGCGCTTTGATGATTTCGTTGCCTTTAAAACGAATCTCTCCCTTATCCCCATACAGCTCTGACATCACATTATTATCGATTGTATGGACATGGAGGCAGCAGCCTGCTTTCGTCCGTTCATACACGTACGTGTGAAGCAGTGTTTCAGCTGATGGTCTAAGCGGCTCGTTCGGATCATGAGGCTGACCTGCCGCATTCACTAGCACAAAATCTTCGTTTGTTTCTTTTCGTTTATCTTTGCCGCTTGCCGTCACCAAAAACGTGATTGGATCATCCGACACCTTGATCGATAAATTACCGCTTGTTCCGAAAAACCAGTCTCTTTGTGCCAGTTCCCGTTTAACGTCTGCTAGCTCCTGCCAGCGTTTGCTCTTTGCGTCTGCCATTCCTTCACTTCCTTTATTTGAACAAATTGCGCGTGTAGATCAATAAATGTGCCATACTCCTTATGTACGAGCCCGAGCTCTTGACATTCATTGAGCAAATAGTCTCGTGCAAACGTAAGATCCGCATGCTTCGCCGCCTCCACATCAGTCACTGAATCTCCGATCATGATGATGAAGTCATCCTCATGAGTCAGCTTTCGAATGATTGAGGGCTTGCAGCATCCGCAGCCATTTTGACATTGCGTATCACAGGCATGCGGCCATTCAATCTGAATATGGTCTTCCCCAAATGATGCATGGTTGCAATAAATATTGTCTCGATCGACAATGCCTTCAAGGATAGGGTAGACAAAAAAGTCCATCCCCCCGCTCAGTACATAGAAAGGAATATCTGCTTTTTTTACCTCATCCACAAATTGCTTAAATCCTTCTCGAATCTCTGTATCCTCTAAAATAAATGATTGAATGGCATCCTTCTGATCACTTGTCAGTAATTGAAACATTTGCCCGACGCCTTCTTGAATGGTGATTTCCTTTGACAGGACACCATCCTTCAGCTTCGTCCATTCACTTGGTGCAAACTGTTTCATGATGCGGATGATATTATCATTTTTTGTAATTGTTCCATCAAAATCACAACATACAATTGGTTTTTTCATTATTCTGCTACCCTTCCCCAAAGATCAAGTGCCGCTTTTAAGTCTTGGCAGGAAGCCGCCTTATCTTGGATGGACTCTTCATGAATCACGGCATCAATGATCGAACGAAATGCCTGCCCTCCGCCGATGGCTCCCCGCGGATGTCCGTGAATGCCTCCACCTGCATTTATCACATGATCAATTCCAAAATCTTTGATCAATACTGGAACCATTCCTGGATGAATGCCTGCTGACGGGACAGGGAATGTTTTTTGAACCGTATCCTCTTTCACGCAAGCTTCATAGATTCCAAGGGCATCTTTTTTCGGAAGTGCAACCGACCCATAAGGTGAGGGGAAAAGGCTCAAATCAGCGCCAGCATATCGATTTAATTTGCCTAAAAGAAGAGAATGCGAGAATCCATATTCAGGAGAGGATGTCAAAGCACCACTCACAGCGGGATGCGCCATAATCGGCAGTGGAATGTCTGGGTCCTCAGCTAGGCTTTGCATGACATCCAGGCCGTAAGCAAAGACATTGAATAAGAGCGCATCTGCCCCAAGTTCAGCGGCCTTTCTCGCCCGATCCTTCAGGTCAAAGGTTCTGCCCGTTAAATTGACAGCATACAGCGTGCGGTGTCCTGTCTCTTCATAGGTTTCTTTTAAAATCGCTTTTCCTTCTTTGATTCGCTCTTCAAAAGGAGCTAATGGACTTTCAAATAAAATTTCATCGTCTTTGATGAAGTCAACCCCGCCTAATGCCTGTAAACGGAGCTGCTCTTTTAAATCCTGCATATCACGGCCGATAACGCCTTTAAAAATACTCATCAATAATGGACGATCAAACACATTTACCTTTTTTCGAATGCCATCAATTCCAAATACAGGTCCTGGCAGGCTTTTTTTAAATTCTTCAGAAAATTGGATATCGACTAGCTTCACTTTTCCATCTAGTGAAAGCTTTCCAAAAATCGTCGTGAAAACTGCTGGTAAATCAGCTGAAAAGTTTGCCTCAGGATAAGCAATCGTCACCTCTGATTGATAAAGACCATTTTCGGCTGGAGCAGCCTTTTCTAATACTTTTTCAACTCGGCCTTTATGCTTTTGAAGCTGCTCCTTTTTGAGCTGCGGCAAATCCGTCCATGATCCAACTGTTAAACCAAGCGCGATCTGCTCCGCTTTTCGATTTATTTGTTCATCCTCTCGATGTGTTAATACGTATGTTGCCAGTAATTCACTCACTAGGAATCCCCTTTCGATTGCGTCATGCATATGTTCAATAAAAAAACCTCTTCAAGTGCTTCTTGAGCGCCTTAAAGAGGTTGTTTCGTGTCATTCGTCCGAATCTTATCTCTCAGCGCTTGCTGCAAGAATTAGCACCGTGCTTCATGGAAGTCGGTTGCCGGGCTTCATTGGGCTAGTCCCTCTGCCTACTCTTGATAAGAATATTCAATTTTCTTAAATATTGCCTGAATTATCGCACCATTTTTTTATGTTGTCAATGGCTTTTTTTCAAACAGATTCAAAGCAGCGATGCGCTGAGCAGCTTCTTGTAACCGCTCCTCACTTGTTAGAAGTCCTACTCTCACGTACCCTTCACCGTGATCACCAAAGCCATTACCTGGCGCAACCACAACATGTGCCTTCTCTAATAATAAGTCAGAAAAGGCTTCAGATGTATATCCTTCCGGCACCTTTAACCAAGCAAAAAATGATCCCTTTGGTGCACTGACTTCCCAGCCAATTTCTTTGCAGGCAGCAATCCATACATTCCGCCTTTTCTCATATCGATCATTTTGCACCTGTACGCACGTTTGATCGCTTAATAGGGCTTCCGCTGCTGCATCTTGAGTGGCTTTAAACAGGGAGACAAACAGATGATCCTGATAAAGCTCAATGGCTTCAATAACAGACGAATTTCCAGCTGCAAATCCTACTCTCCACCCTGCCATATTATACGTTTTAGACAATGTGTAAATTTCTATTCCCGTCTCTTTCGCTCCCTCTATTTGCAGAAAGCTGAGCGGCTTTTCTCCATCAAATCCAATGCCGCCATATGCAAAATCATGGACAACACATAGCTTGTGATCTTTCGCAAATGTAACGGTTTCTTCAAAAAATGAACGGCTTGCCGTAGCCCCCGTCGGATTGTTGGGGTAATTTAAATACATTAATTTTGCCTTTTTCTTATCATCCTCAGGCAGCAAATCGTAGTCAGGTAAAAAATCATTTTTTTCAAGAAGTGGCATGGTTACCATATGCGCTCCAGCAAGCACAGCACCTGACCAATAATCAGGATAGCCAGGATCAGGGACAAGAAGCGTATCACCCGGATTCAGCAGGCATTGCGGCAGCTCAACAAGCCCTGCTTTTCCGCCAAATAAAATCGCAATTTCCGTCTTTGGATCAAGTGTGACGCCATATTCTCTTTCATAAAAAGCGGCAGCAGCCTTTTTTAATTTCGCTGTTCCACGGAATGAGGAGTATTGATGATTTTCAGGTTTTGCTACCGCTTCCTGCATGGCTTTTACAATGTGCGGAGGAGTTGGCTGATCAGGATTTCCCTGTCCCAAATTAATGATATCTGCCCCTTCCTGCACTTTTTTCTGCACCTTTTGGACAAGGGACGCAAAAAATTGCTTCGGTAATTGTTTCAACACATCTGATTGCTGGAATTCCATTTCTTCACCTTCTATTCAAGTTACGTGACAATACAATCACTGTAATGGATTGTTTTATGAATTGTAAAGCAATTTTGAAAAAAGATTGACATGTAAAGCAACGCTCTGATAATATCTTGAATTAAGAAATGCAAACAGACACGAAACAATTACATATTGATTTCTCTTATCGAGAGTTGGGCGAGGGATTTGGCCTTTTGACCCCAACAGCAACCGACCGTTAATACCACTGTGAAGTGGGGCGCAGCAAGTAACGCGCCAAGACAATTGTCTTATAGGGCACGGTGCTAATTCCATCAGACGTATGTGCTGAGAGATAAGAGAGGCTTTGAGCATACACACCATCAAGCCTCTTTCTCTCAGGAGAAAGAGGCTTTTTTATATGATTTGGAGGGGAAGCAATTGGTTACACTTACGGCATCATATGAAGAACTAACAGAAAGCTCGGCAGTTGCACTCGCAATTAGACTTGGTTTGATCCAAGAAAGCAGTCATTTGACATGTACTGAAATTGGTGACGGGAATTTAAATTACGTCTTTCATATTTATGATCACAAACAAGAAAAAGGATTGATCATCAAGCAGGCGCTGCCTTATGCAAAGGTGGTTGGGGAGAGCTGGCCGCTTACATTAGACCGGGCAAGAATTGAAAGTGCCGCCCTGATCAAGCAGTCAGAATATGCGCCGCACCTCGTACCAGCAGTCTATTATTCAGATACAGCTCTTGCAGTGACAGCCATGGAGGATCTATCTCACTTAGAAATCGTCAGAAAAGGGCTAATTGCCGGAAAACAATATCCGCATTTATCTGATCATGTTGGGGAATTTTTAGGAAAAACACTTTTTTACACATCTGACTTTGCTACAAATCCTAAAATCAAAAAACAATTTGTGAAGCAGTTTACGAATCCTGACCTGTGTGATATTACAGAAAAACTCGTCTTCACAGACCCTTTCTTTGATAGTGAAACAAATGACTTCGAAGAAGAATTAAGAGAATCAGCAGAAGCGCTTTGGAAAGATCTTGAGCTGCAAGCCAAAGCAGCGGAATTGAAGCGTATCTTCCTGACATCAGCTGAAACATTGGTTCATGGAGATCTTCATACAGGCAGTATTTTTGCAAATGAGACTGAAACGAAAATCATTGATCCAGAATTCGCGTTTTACGGTCCCTTTGGATTCGATATCGGCCACTTTATCGCCAATCTGTTCCTGAATGCTTTATCTCGCGAGAATGAACACGAGCAGCAGCACCTTTTTGACCATGTCGTCAATGTATGGGCAACCTTCAAAGAAGTGTTCACAAGAGCTTGGAAAGAGGACAGCATTGAAGCGTTTAGTGTATCGGACAGCTTTTTAGAAACAACCTTTGACCGGATTTTAAAAGAAGCGACAGGCTTTGCCGGCTGTGAGCTTGTCCGCCGAACAATCGGTCTTGCTCATGCCGCTGATCTTGATGCGATTCCATCACCAACTAGACGGATTCAGCAGAAAAAAGCAGCACTGACACTTGGAAAAACATTTATCAAACAATATCATACAGTGGAAACAGCGTCTGATCTCGTCGCATTATTCCAGCCATCTGTAAAGGAGTGACGGGTTTTGTCAAAAGAATTTGAAGTCCCCCGTTCTGTCGAATGGGAAGAAAACCGTATTCACATTTTAAATCAGCAAAAATTACCGGCCGAAACCGTATTTGAGCATTTATATACGAAAGAAGATGTGTATGATGCGATTGTGTCATTAAAAGTACGCGGAGCGCCTGCGATTGGCATTACAGCAGCTTTTGGGCTGGCGCTTAGTGCGCAAGCCATTGAGACAGAAGAAATGGATGTGTTTAAACAAGAAGTCATTCGAATCAAAGAATATTTAAACAGTGCTCGTCCAACCGCTGTGAACCTCGCCTGGGCATTAGACCGGCTGCTGCAGCGCATTCAGCGTGCAGCATCAGTGAATGCAGCCAAAACAGACCTTGTCCATGAAGCCATTCAAATTCAAATTGAAGATGAAGAAACATGCAGACAAATCGGTCAAAATGCTCTTCAGCTCTTTAAATCAGGTGACCGTATCATGACCATTTGTAATGCAGGCTCCATCGCAACGAGCCGGTACGGAACAGCCCTTGCTCCCTTTTATTTAGCCAAAAAGAAAAATCTTGATCTTCACATTTATGCATGTGAAACACGCCCTGTTCTTCAAGGTGCTCGTCTGACAACATGGGAGCTTATGCAAGGCGGCGTGGATGTGACGCTCATTACAGATAACATGGCAGCCCATACGATGAAGGAAAAGCAAATTTCTGCTGTCATTGTTGGAGCTGACCGTATCGCTCGTAATGGAGATACAGCAAATAAGATTGGAACGTTAGGTCTTGCCGTTCTAGCCAAGCATTTTAACATTCCGTTTTTTGTAGCAGCACCGCTTTCAACCTTTGATGTATCCACCCGCGACGGGTCAGATATTCCAATTGAAGAGCGCGACCCGCTGGAAGTAAAGGAATTAAACGGCGTCCCCATTGCACCGCCTGATGTTCAGGTATTCAATCCCGCCTTTGATGTCACTCCTCATCATCTTATTTCAGGCATCATTACAGAAAAGGGAATTATCACATCGAACTATGCAGAAGAGATTGATGCTCTTTTCGCCGAAAGCATCTCTCAATAATCGCAAAAAAGCGCCGTGTTCTTGTCATTTAAGAGCACCGCGCTTTTTTGTTTCTTGATTCGTTTTTGTTAAGATTTCTTTTTTTTGTTCTTCTGTCAAAACGTTCATTTTGACACATAGTGACGTAACGGCATACATTTTACCTTTTTTGCCCCAAAACATGCCAGCGCCCTCCTTTTTCCCTCAACCAACTTTTTTAGCTTAATAAAAGGATATGTCGCTTGACAAACATTTGGAACAGGTCAATCGATTTATTTTTGAACAAATGGGATGCCTTCTAATTCAAGGAGGACCGCTTTCATGTCTGTCTTCGATCCTGCATAGCCCGTCAGAGACCGGTCTTTTCCAATCACCCTGTGACATGGAATAAAAATAGGTAATGCATTTCGTCTGTTAGCTTGTCCGATGGCTCTTACAGCCTTTGGATTGCCAATCGCGTCTGCAATGTCTGCATAGCTTTTTGATTGACCATATGGTATGGCCAACAATGCTTCCCACACCTGCTCTTGGAAAGGGGAACCTGTTTGCTTGAGCGGGAGATCGAATACTTGACGCTCACCCTTGAAATATTCATCTAGCTGTTTTTTCGCTTCTTGTAAGACAGGCGTATCTGCTTGCTTTAGATTCGCTGCCTGCTTTTTTGCTAAAATTGGTTCATCATCAAACATCACCTCGATGATGGCACCATCCTTTTCTAGTATGTATAATTCCCCGATGGGTGCGTGATAGACGGTATAATACACGTTACTGCTCTCCTTCTTGTTTCTGCTGCCTAAGTGGCAGCGTGAGATGGAAGACGGTTCCTACGCCTTCCTCACTTTCTACCTCAATGGTTCCTTGATGCTCTTCAATAATTTTATAACTAACCATTAAGCCAAGTCCAGTTCCTCTTTCTTTCGTTGTATAAAAAGGCTCACCTAGACGCTTTAGCTTATCCTCTGCCATTCCGCAGCCTTCATCACGCAGTGAAATGACAATATGCTCCTCGCCCTTCCGCTGAATGCTCACATAGACATTTCCTTTGCGCGGCATGACTTCAATTGCATTTTTTAAAATGTTAATAAAGACCTGCTTTAATTGGTTTTGTTCACAATAAATGAGCGGAATCTCATCCAGCACATTGAGATGCATTTGAACATTGCCAAGATTCGCCTGTGCGTGCAGAAGATCCATCGTGTCTTTCACAATCTGCACCACATTTTTTTCTTCATATACAATGGCTTGCGGTTTCGCTAAAATCAAAAATTCGGTGATGATGGATTCAATTCTTTTCAGCTCTGATGTGATGACATTGAAATAGAGCGAATACTCCCCTTCTATATTTCCTTTTAACAGCTGAATGAAGCCTTTTAAGGCTGTCATCGGGTTTCTAATTTCATGAGCAATTCCAGCGGCAAGCTCTCCGACCACATGAAGGGTATCTGATTTTCTCACCCGCTCTTCTAATTCCTTCCGCTCTGTCACATCTCTAAAGATCGCCAAATTCATATTATGGATAATGTTGCGTTTAAAAGAGAATTCCAGGATACGCTGATCTGGATGATTCAGTACAAACGGAACCTCATTATCCATTTCATCTAATGACATCGCCTCGGCAGGCTGAGCCAAATTTTCTATTTGATAAGGGGCAAGGATGTGGAAAAGATTCATTTCTGTTAAATGATCGTCCTTCAATTGAAGCAGCTCGCTGGCAGATGGATTGACTTCAATGATTCGGTATTGATTATCAAAAAGAACAATGCCGTCCATTGATCCATTAAATACTTTGCGGAATTTAAGCTCACTTTCGCGCAGCTCCTGCTCCATTCTTTTTCGATCACTTACATTACGTAAAATGGTTAAGTGCTGTCCTTCTAATACCGCATGCTTTGATGTAAACTCAAGCTCTTTATACTGTCCATTTGCCATTTTGAACAATAGCTCTTCCCTTATTTCATGATTCCGGATATAGCGTCTTCTTGTTGGTCTATATCTCTTATCAGATTTGACGAGAAAGTCGGTAAGTTTTTTGCCAATCAGCGAGTGCATAGGTAATTCAAAAATTCGGCAGGCTGATTCATTGGCTTTCACAATCTCTCCATCGTCCGCCCATATGATGATGGCATCCATTGCATTTTCGAAAATTTCTCTAAAACGTTCTTCACTTTTTAACAGCTTCTCTTCCATCAGTCTTTTTTCTGTAATATCCCGCATGATGGACATATAAAAACCACTCATCACATTTGATGTGATGGTGAGTTCAAATAGTTTTTGCTGGCCAGATTGAAGGGTAACAGGAAGCTCCCCTTTTGCTTTCCCTGTTTCTTTAAGTGACGTTAAAAGATGCTGCAAGGCGGGAAGATTTTCTTCTTCGACAAATTCATGTAAATAGCGATCGGTTAAATCAGTCTTTTGCAGCTCAAAGCTCTGACAAAAAGAATGATTCGCATCAATCATACAGCCATCCTGATCAAAAATGACCATCCCGTCAATAGCTCGGTCAAACAAATCTTTGAACAGCTGCTCATTCATGGAGCGTTCTCGTTCTAATATTTTCTTTGATGAAATATCTCGCATGACCACTATATACTGCTGATTCATGGTGTCGTGCTCTGCGACAAATTCAATGTATTTTGTTTCGCCATTTTCCAGCTGAATAGAGATTTCTCTTTTTAACGTACCTTTTCGAAAAAATAGATCGAGTGAGCATTCCACTTTATCTTTCGGAATGCCGTATAGGAAATCTAGAACGGATTTATTGAGGAGGTCTTCTTTCGGTGTCTGGACAAGCCTGCATGTTGCTTCGTTGGCTTGGATGATGTTGAGGTGCTGATCAAATATAAAAATGGCATCGAGCGTCTTATTTAACAGCATTTTTTGCTGCATCAACTCAGTTCGCAAATATTCGTTCTCTTTTTCTAATTTTCTGATATCTCCCGCAGGGGTTAACCTATTGCCATCGAGCGTTTCAGTCATTCTCTTACACTCCTTTTCCAGCCTCATTCCTCTACAATATTTCTACAATATTTTCATTGTTCCTTCATTCGACTCATAAAAAAAGATAACTTTTTACACGAAGACTGTCTCATTTATTTCATTTGGATGACAGGATTGTATAACGATTCACTTTTCTTACGCTTCTTTTACAACCGTTCTACAATTTCACATCAAATAGCGAATTAAGCCAAAATGTATTTTAGAATGAGGCAAATAAGGGAACAGTGCACTTAGAACATTTATGTTCGAAAACGAGCAGGAAAGGTGATGTTATGGCATCTTCACGAGATAGTTATTTTGATAATGCGAAATTCCTTCTGATTTTTCTAGTTGTTTTTGGTCATTTGTTACGATCATTCATTCATGATAATGACTGGATGCTCTATTTATACAAGTTTATTTATACCTTTCACATGCCCGCCTTTATTTTAGTTTCTGGCTTTTTTGCAAAAGGGTTTAGAAAACCGGGCTTTATGAAAAAAGTCGCCGTTAAGCTGATCATCCCATATTTAATCTTTCAGGTGATCTATTCGGTTTACTATTATCTATTACAGGATCAAAGCATGGCCAATTTAAATCCAATTGATCCGCAATGGTCCTTATGGTTTTTAATTAGTTTATTCTTTTGGAACTTGCTGCTTATTCCTTTTTCAAAACTGCCGTTCCACTGGGCGATGATTGTCAGTTTATCGATTGCATTACTTGTCGGTTATGTGGACAGCATCAGCGATACACTCAGCTTATCACGTACGTTTGTCTTTTTGCCTATGTTTTTAGCTGGATTCTATTTAAAAAAGCAGCATTTTGAATTCATCCGTACAAGCAAAGGAAAGCTTGCAGCACTTTTTGTATTAATGGCTGTGTTTCTGTTTTGCTACTTCTATGAATTTGATTATTCCTTCTTATTTGGCTCAAAGTCGTATGCTTCTCTTGGAGATGAAGGAATGATTGCGGCGATGAAACGAATGGCATGGTATTTGCTTGCATTTGGCGCTACATTCAGCTTCTTTGCATTAGTTCCAACACGCCGTTTCTTCTTTACAAAATGGGGAACAAGAACGTTATATGTTTATTTATTACATGGCTTTGTGATCAAGTTGCTAAGAACCACTTGGTTTGATGACTGGGCGCTAAATGCAGCAAGTGTACTCATTTTATTGCTGCTGACCATTTTGTTAACCTTTACCTTGTCTAGCACTTTTGTCAAAACCGTTGCACAGCCAGTGATTGAGCTTAAAATGAACAACTTCATGCGAACGATCACTGGCAGGCAGGGGAGTTATATCAAATAAAAAACGATCCTTAATGGATCGTTTTTTCTATTTCTTATTCTGCTGACATGCAGCATCTTTCTTTGGCTTCACCAATGTATCAATCCATTTGCTGCTGTTAATATCTCCAAGCTCACTGCCAAATTCCTCTTCTAAAATATCTGGGTCCATTGGCTTTTTATGGTCCTTCATTTCTTTGCTCTTCATATGCTTCTTAGTCACGAGATGCTCCCCCTTGTTTTCCTTTATGAGAATTTCGGTTTGCCTGACGATCTCTTGATTGTTCATCAAATTGAGTTTGTCCTTGATCATGTGCCATGCTTTCTGTCGGCGTCATATTATTTGTTAATGCTTCATTTTTCGCTGCTTTTCTTTTCATCTGCATTCAGTCCTTTTTTGACATGTTTAGTTCTTCTCTTAATTGGTCAAGGAGTTCTTTCATTTGCTTGACCGTCACTGGCTTTTCCTCAGGTTTTAACTCATAGCCAATTTGTCCATTGGCTTCTAGCGTGGCTTTTTTGAGACAGCTGATGTCAGTGATGCCTTGCTGCTTTAAACGCATTTTAAATTGATCCCTTGTGAGCCTTGTTTTCTTCAGCTTATGATCAAGCATTTCGCCATCTTGTAAAATCACGACCGATTTTCCTGAAAGTAATTTTTCAAAAAAATCCGATTGAATCGACAGCTTTTCCATAATGACAAGTGCCACAATAAAGATGGTAGCTGCATAAATGGTTTCAAGTAAATTATGCTCAATAAAGGGTTGGATAATAATCGATCCGATTGAAATCATGATGACTGTTTGTTGTACAGTTAATTGACTAATGGATTTAGGCCCTGCTATTCTCAGCAGCAAGGTACCAACTAGCAGCATGACAATTGCTTTCCATAATACATCAAGCACGTCTCGTTCACCTCTTACCTATAGATTGCGAACATCCCATATGATTTAGCCAGTTAGATAATGGAAATAAAAAAACAGCATTCAAATGGAATGCTGTTTAACCAATAATGACGCGCTCTTTCGGATAATGATAATTTGCTTCGCTTTCTCTTCGGCCGATTAAATATAAAAAGCTTGGAATGCCGATCCGGCCAATAAACATGACCACCATGATGATACATTTACCAAACACAGTGAGATCTGAGGTGATCCCAAGCGACAGCCCCGTTGTTCCGAAAGCAGAGCAAACTTCAAATAAATTTTCAAGAAGTGTATTATGCTCTGTTAAGGATAACAGGAACGTAGCGCCAAAAACCAAAATAAAGGCCATCATGGTCACCATAAGGGATTTATTAATATCCGCTTGATGAAGCTCCCTCTTGAAGATTTTTATGGACTTATTTCCCCTAGCATAATGAAACAATGCGAGTAAATTAAGGGCAAACGTAGTTGTCCGAATTCCGCCCCCCACAGAGCTTGGGGAAGCCCCGATAAACATGAGCATACATAAAAATAAAAGCGTCGGTTCCGTCAGCTGCGTAATATCTAACGTTGTCAGCCCCCCGCTTCTTGTTGCAGTCGATTGAAACAAAGAATAAAACAAAATTTCGTGCCAGCTTTTCCCTACAAAGCTAAACCCGGCTTCAAGTGCATAGATTCCAATCGCTCCAACAACGACAAGGCCGCCAAACGTGAGCGTGGTGATTTTTGTAAACAATGAGAACGATGCGTGCTTACGGTCCTGATTGAACAAATAATCCTTTACTTCCACGAGCACAGGAAAACCAATCGCTCCAAAGATGATCAGCAGCATCGTAATAAACTGGACGAAATAATCATCTTTGTAAGGGATAAGAGAACTCCCTGTAATATCGAAGCCACCATTGGTTGTCGCACTAATACTCGAGAAGAAGCCATGTAAGAAAGCTCCTTGCACATCGTAATATTTGAGAAAATACATGCTTAAAATCAGCCCGCCGACAAACTCAATCAGCAAAATTAAATATAAAACCTGCTTCATTAGTTTCACAATTCCTGATAAATTGCTTTGATTTTGATCTGCCATGATGAGCTTTCTTTCTTTAATTCCAATTCTTTTTCGCATGACAAGCCATACGAAGGTACCGAGCGTCATAATGCCGATGCCTCCAATTTGCAGAACAAACGCAAGGATCCACATCCCTGTCACACTAAATGTTTGTGAGGTGTCGACAACAGTCAGTCCTGTAACACTTACCGCACTCACCGCTGTAAATAAGGCATCAATGAATGTCCATTTGACTCCCTCTTGATGAGCCACTGGAAGGCTGAGAAGAATAAACGATACGGTCACAGCAAGAAAATAATAAAGGGCAATCAACTGAAACGCTGACAGCCGGTCAATTAGCTTTTTTATAGGATTCATTGTCATTCCTTCTTTTATCTATCTTTTCGAATACCTTTATCATTTTAATGAAAAGAGACATGATTTTAAAGCTATTTTATGCTTTATTTTCTTTTTCATCAAAAAGAAAAAGACATCCTGTAAAAGAATGTCTTTTCCTCTTTCTTATTTTGCTTCTAGTCTTCTGATTCTTTCGTTTAAATCAGGGTGTGTTGAGAAAAGAGAAGCTTTTCGTTTACCGCTGATTTTCAGCGTAGCGACTGCTGTTTGATCATCATCTTTGATTCTTGACGTGTACGCCTCAAGTGAACGAAGCGCATGAATCATTTTATCTTTACCTGCAAGGTCGGCTCCGCCGCGGTCTGCATGGAATTCACGGTGTCTAGAATATGCAAACACGACAAGGCTTCCTAGGATAGAGAAAATGATTTGAAAGACAATCACAGCGATAAAGTGAACAATCGGCACAAGCTCTTCACGTGAAACAAAACGGCTTGCGATCCATGCCGCAATTCTTGAAAGGAACACAACGAACGTGTTGACGATTCCTTGAAGCAGCGTCATCGTCACCATATCACCATTCGCAACGTGAGCGACTTCGTGGGCGATGACACCTTCAACTGCTGCATCATCCATTTCATGAAGCAATCCAGTTGATACCGCAACAAGTGATCTTCTCTTAGAAGGACCCGTTGCAAATGCATTGACTTCAGATGATTGATAAATACCAACCTCAGGCATTTTAGAAAGGCCTGCTGCTCTTGAAAGTCTGTGCACGCGGTCAACAAGCTGCTGCTCATCATATGTTAATGAATCCTTTTCTGGATTTAACACGCGTACACCCATCATCATTTTTGCCATCCAGCGAGACATTGCAAGTGACATAAACGAGCCAACAAAACCGACAACTGCACTGAATACAAGAAGATAAAGGATATTAAGTCTTCCGTCTGCTCCTATATAAGAACCAACACCAGTTGCTGCACTAATAACCGACAGTACAATACCAATCGTAGTGATAACAAGAATGTTCGTTAATATAAACAGAAATATTCTCTTACCCATACAAAACCTCCGCTGTCATATTAAGTTCAAATGAACTTATTAATAAAATTATAAAAATAAACGTCTCAAATTGCAAGGAAAAAGGAATCACTTTCTCTGTTTATCATAACGGCTAAAGCCCCATCACATCAATATTTACGACATTTGCCCCAGCAGAAAAGTGAACAAATTGTGACGCACAGGTTTGATTTTGAGTTTATTTTGCATTTTCATCAAAAAGAGACTATGATGTTGAATTAGATCAATAATCACGTTTTGACGTACAAATGAGGTGGAACATGGTTACTTTTAAATTAACGAGAATTGACATGACAAGACTTCTATATTCTCTAAAAGGAGAGGGAGATCTGACTCCGCTTCAGCTTTTGAAACTATCTGTAAAAAATGGCAAGGGTCATGACTATGATGAATTAAAGATCCCGTCTTTTTTTGAGAAGCTTGAACGGCGGAAGCAAAAATCAGAGCATGGTCTTTCTACAAATGAAATTGTTGAGCTTGGCAACCTGTGTGAGCTGACTTCTCTTAAATCGACGGCGATTCAAAATTGGATCAAACGTGATATTAAAGATATGATTGGCCATCCAGAGCTTGGCAAAAAATACTCTATTGATCAGGTCGTTATTTTATTAATTGTCAGGGATTTAAAATCAGTTTTTGACTTCGATAGCATTCGTATGATCTTATCTGCCTTATTTAACACCATCACAGATCGAACAGATGATATTATTAGTCCAATCCGTTTTTATGAAGCATATGCGCACGTCCTTGATTTTATTTATCACCATACACAATTTCCATTAAAGGAAACAAATTTACGAGAAATAACTGAGGAGCAGACAGATAAGCTCCATGACGAGTTTACAGAATTGACGAAGAGCCAATGGCATTTGATTAAAGGAATTATCAGTTCTACCGTCTTCTCTGTATTTACTTCTCATTTGCAAAGTACAGCTCAAGAAATGATGTATAATACGCTGCATCTGAATAAGGGATAAATAAGAACCGAGGTGACCTTCATCATCTCGGTTTTTTTGTACAGCAATTGCCAGCATAATTGCACGCCGTTTTTTTCAAAATAAGAAGGCGCAACAAACATGAGGTGAAAGGAGGAATATGACATGGCAAATCGAAATCAACTTCTTGTTCCTGGAGTAGAACAAGCTTTAGATCAATTTAAATACGAGATCGCGCAAGAATTTGGCGTCACTCTCGGTTCAGATACAGTCTCACGTGCAAACGGTTCTGTTGGCGGTGAAATCACAAAAAGACTCGTTCAACAGGCTCAATCACAAATGGGCAATCAATCTAAATAAAGACATGGTGAAATACGCCGGAGCTATTCTGGCGTTTTTTATTGTTCATATGTGTGCTCATGCCGGTTTTCGCGATAAGGAAACGGTGCACCTTTCCCTTTTTGCTTCACATGTTCTCTTTTTTGTTCAGCGGATGGATTGTTCTGATCCCTGCCGTTTTTTTTTGCATGTTTTTCTGCATCACCACGTGATGTGCCGTTCCAGTGTCTTCTTTCATCAGGATCAGTTGATTGATTTTTTTTTTGCTCTTTATCGAAAGAATGATCCTTTTCTTCCTTTAAGTTGTTGTCTTTGCTTTCATCATCAGGTTTTTGAGGCTTTTGAACAGATCCTTGCTCTTCCCTCTCTGCCTCCTTCTGCTCTTTGTCCTCAGCTTCAGGAGCCTCTTGATCTGGCTGCATCTCTTCGCTATCGTCTGTCTTTACGTCTTCTTGTTTGTCTTTATCTGCTTGTTCTTCATCATGTTTCTTAGGATCTTCTTCCTTCACAGCATCGTTATCTGCTCCGTCTTCATCCTTTTTGATGTCTTCATGTTCTTTATCTTGCATTTCTTGATTTCTAATATATGTTCCTGTTGAAATGCCTGCCTTTTGAGCTTTTTCTCTTGTTTCCATGTCACTTTCCACAGTTTCCAGCTTATAATTGCGTTTTTGATATTCACCAGAAATGGTGTTAATTTTGCTTTTTACGTTTGTTTTATATGTATTGTCCTGCTTGTTTTCATAAACGGTTGAAATATAAATACTTTTAGAATTGTTCACATATCCTTTTTTGTCACAGTCATCTATAATTTCCTGCACGACTTTGGTCATGTCGTTTTTTTCTAAATCCTTCATACTCGCCAGTACTTGCTTTGCATCTTTATTCAGCGGTGTGACACCGATCACTTGATAATTATGATCAAGCTTCAGCTCAAAGCTTGGATTAATATCAATTGTCATATACGCATATGCTTTTTGACTTGAGAAAGATGGCATCATAGTAAAAATTACGACAATAATCGCTGCTATCGATAGGATTCCTGCATTTAACGGACGTAAACGAAGCAGGTCAAAAAAACCGGCTCTTTTTCTTTCGAGACGTGATTCATTCGGAAATGTCACTTCTTGGCCGATTTCATAGTTTTGCTCTTCATATTTTGTCCGCAGAAATTGTCCATCAGGGGTCAGCAGCGTGACATATTTTTTGTTTTTCTCTACTATAATGCCTCTTCTCATGAATTAAGCACCCCTTTAAGGTAATCTTTCAAATACACATAATCACCTGTCATAATGATCGCCATCGCAATGATATATTTTCTATTTCTCTCAATCGTTTTGCGGCTGACTTCCACTAGCTTTTCCAGCTGTTTGACGGGCAATTGTTTTTTCTGAAATAAAATGGTTCTCAGCTCATCGTGTTCAACGAGTGTATGGGCTACTTTAATGGCATTTTGCCTGGCATCTGCATGCTTTGGTGAATGCTCAAGCAGCTCTTGAAACGTGAGACCGTATACTTTCAATCGTTCTTTAAAATGTTCAATCTCTTCTCTTCTATGTTCTTGTTCAATTAAACGCCTATATTCATTTGCAGAGAGCTCGGCTTCAATCATGCTTTGAGAGTATTCGCCGTTCTCACTTTCTTGCAGGTCCATTTGAACCGTTGGCGCATTTCTTGCTTCTTTTCGAATATAGTCAATCACTTTTCTTTTAATAATTAATTCTGCGAAAGCAATCAGTGAGTTTCCTTTTTCGGCAGAGTATTTTTCTATCGCTTCATTAAAGGCGATTAAGCCTATGCTGAATTCATCATCTTTTTCATCTATATATCGTTTACAAACGGATGAAACCGTCTTAGCGACAAATGGTTTGTATTGCTCTATTAATGCATTTTGCAGTTCGATATCACCTTGTTGAATACTGATAGCCGACTGCTCTAATGTTTGCTTTTTCTTTCCTTTTTTAAACAAAAGGCTAAGCAATGGTTTCACCTCAGTTCTCCCTATATTACTCATTTATGATAGCTAATTTATGAGGGAAGCGCAAAGGAAGAAATGAGGAATTCATTTCCTGTTACTCAATTATGACATGTATGTCACCATCTACTTTACAATGTTTCGTCTAAAAGCAAAGAAATAAGGGGGTATCTCCCCCTTATTTGTAATATACGTGTTATGAAAATGAAATGATATTTCTTTCAAAAAACCTACTCTCCCAGGCGTGCCTCTTGCTTCTCCTCGTTTTCCTGCCCGCCTTTTCTTGATGGACTTGATAAAAACCAGCCAAATGCTGCAATTGCGAGAAGCACTGTCCAGAAAATGACTTTCCATAATGCTGAATGAATAAAATGAGACGATACGACCCCAATAGCTGGATGTGACAGTGTATAAAGCGTGAGCTTCACACCCACCCATCCGACAATGACAAATGCTGCTGTTTCTAGGCTCGGTCTTGTTTTGAGCAGTTTCACAAAGACCGTTGCTGCAAATCGCATAATAACAAGACCAATGATACCGCCTAAAAGAATGACAATAAATTGACCGCCATCGAGTCCACCGATTTGCGGAAGACTTGTTTTTGGCAGTGTCACAGCTAAAGCGACGGCCGCTAAAATGGAATCTACAGCAAAAGCAATGTCAGCAAGCTCTACTTTCACGACTGTTGCCCAGAAGCCGCTTTGTTTCACATTTGTTTCAGTTTCCTTTTTCTTAAATACGTGCGATTTTAAAATATGGTGAATGGAAATATAAAGAAGATAAATTGCACCAATGGCTTGAACTTGCCACACATCCACTAAAAACGAAATAAGAAACAGAGAACCAAACCGCATGACAAACGCACCTGCAAGTCCGTAAAACAATGCCTTTTTTCTTTGTTTTTCAGGAAGGTGTTTGACCATCACGGCCATGACCAGCGCGTTATCAGCTGCTAAAATCCCTTCTAATCCAATCAGTACGAGCAGAACCCACCCGTACTCTAAAATAATAGCTGCATCCATCATCATTCCTCCTTGTTTTTATCTATTGTCCCACAACAGACAAAGGCTTATGAATGCAAAAAAGACCTTTGCCTGTAATGGCAAAGGTCTTGCTAGACATGTGATATGTAGAATCATGCCAACAAAGCCGATGAACATCAGTCCATGTAATGACGACTTTGTTTCCGGTAAAAACCGGACGCTACTCCCCTTTGGCGGGATTTAGAATATTTAGATTACTTATATCATAATCAATAGACACTCGATTGTCAACAGGTGACTTTCACTTCGATCCATTGATTAGGCAGTTGGCGTTTCTGTTTTTCTTTTTCTTCGTTTTAGCAATAAGTAGAGAACAAACAATAACACAACACCGATCCCAATTGGTAAAAGATAAGGATCTATCATGGCGCCAACCTCTTTCCAGTTCTCCCCAAGCATAAACCCAAGATACACATACACAAACGTAATTGGTGTAATTGCCAAAAACGTATACAGGCAAAAGACCCACACATTCATCTTGGCAATACCGCACGGGATGGAGATCAACGTTCTGACTCCTGGTATGAACCGGCCGCTGAATGCGACGAATCCGCCATGCTTTTCAAAAAAAGCATCCGATTTATCAAGCGCCTCAGGTTTTATAAAAAAGTACTTTCCATATTTATTTAAAAAGGGTCTGCCGCCGTAACGTCCTAACCAGTACAAGGTCAAAGGGCCAGCCACGCCGCCAATAGAGCCGGCCGCCACAACACCGATAAAAGCCATGTCCCCTTCTGAGACCCAGTAACCCGCAAGAGGCAAAACCACTTCAGCAGGTACAAATTCAATGCATAATGCGAGGAAGATGCCAAAGTATGACAAGTTCTTAAAGGCATCAGCTAAAGAAATAATAAAATCTTCGATGTTTATCAATCCCTTTCAAACATAATCATTTGACTGATTCTATCTCTTTTAGAATCACACCATATATTAAACGAATAAAACCGAAGAAACGATTCGCTTTTCGTCGTTTTTTTACATTAAATTTGATTTTACTATAAAAGAAGGGTGAAAAAAACGTTGATTATTGTATTTAAGTGAAGGAAAGGTGAACACAGAAGCCATTCGATCCGATATATTAAGTATATGTCTGTTTTAAGATACAGGAGGTTTTCTTACATGACCCATTTAACAGGAAGCTACAATGGATGGCTTGTCTTTCTGTCAATCGCTGTCGCCGCTGTTGCCTCCTACTCAGCTCTTCATATAGCCAGCAGGGTAGCACAATCAAGCGGTGCAAAGAAAAAGGTATGGCTGCTCATTGGTGCAATGATCATGGGAATGGGGATATGGTCGATGCATTTTATTGGCATGATGGCATTTCAAATGCGTGTTGGCATCACATATGATACATACTTACTGATTTTATCGATTTTGGCCTCATTTATCGGATCCTTGATCGCTTTTTCAATATGCATTCAAAAGCAGCTCTCTAGAAGACGGCTGCTCATTAGTTCAATCACCATGGGTTCAGCTATTTGCAGCATGCATTATCTTGGAATGGAATCAATGGCCAATGTCTCAATCAGCTATGATCCAGTCCTCTTTTTTCTTTCGTTTTTCATTGCTGCCATTACCTCCTACTTCTCATTGAAACTCTTCTTTCGTGTTGACCGCACGAAAAGTAAACGGGAGAATTATCTTTTAAAGGGTCTTGGTTCAATGTTGATGGGCGGTGCTATAGCAGGTATGCATTATACTGGTATGGCTGCCTCTACCATGTTTTATCATTCAAATGGACAGGCTGCTATAGGTGGATCTCTTGAAATGTCGCCATTCAGTCTGTCGATTTTTGTCGGCTTAATGACACTTATAGTCCAAACACTGATGATTTTTGGTGCCTATATTGATCACCGGATCATGACGCAGTCAGATCAGCTGAAAGAAAATGAACAGCGGTTTCAATCGCTTATCAAACATAATATAGACGGCATTATCGTGTTATCTGTCGATCGAAAGGTTCTTTCTGCAAATGACTCTGGTAAACAAATCTTAGAGTTGTGCAATTCTAAGATTGGTGATGATGTCAGCCAATATGTGATGCCGACTGAGTTGTGGGAAGAATTTATTTCTCAGTCAAAAAAAGCTATCACACGCGAAGCAGAACTGAAAGCAGCAGATCGTTTTTATTATTATCATGTCACTTACATACCTGTTCATGTGAACAATTCACTCGACAGCATTTATCTTGTTTTAAAAGATTTAACGCAGCAGCGGATTGCAGAAAAAGAAATTCATGTGATGGCACATTATGATGCACTAACAGAGCTTCCTAACCGCCGCCACGGCATCAATCATTTAAATGATGTTCTCTCCGCTCAAGAAAAGTCAAAAACATCAACAGCGGTTCTGTTTCTTGACTTAAATCGTTTTAAAATTATTAATGATGCACTTGGGCATAACATCGGAGATTTACTGCTGAAAGCTGCCGCAAATAGACTGACACAATGTTTACCGGACAATGGCTTTATCGCAAGACTTGGCGGTGATGAATTTTTAATGATCTTTCCCCACATGGATCATGATACACATAAAGTCGAACAATTTTCTAAAAATATCATCCATCAATTTGAACGTCCTTTTTTCATCCAGAACCATCAGCTCATTACATCGATCAGCATTGGGATCGCCATCTCTCCGCAAAATGGCAAAGACGGGATGGAGCTGATGAGAAAAGCCGATATGGCCATGTATTTATCCAAAAAACATAAGCAAAGCCGTTATGAGTTCTTTACCGAATCCATGGAAAGATTAAGTGAGGACAGGTTAAACCGGGAGCTGGAGCTGAGGGATGCCATTCAAAGAGAGCAATTTGTCCTTCACTACCAGCCGCAAGTCAGTGCCAAAACAAGAAAGATGACTGGGGTTGAAGCCCTTTTGAGAATGAAGGCACCAGATGGTTCCTTAAAATCACCTGAGGCTTTTATTGAGCTGGCAGAGGAATCAGGTCTGATCATTGATATTGGCAGATGGGTCATTGATACGGCTGGCAAGCAGGCAAAAAGGTGGTATGACGATGGGCTGAAGATTCCTGTGGCTGTCAATTTATCTGCGAAACAATTCAATTCTGAAGACTTAATTGATTTGATCAAGCTCACACTGAAAAAATACGACCTGAAACCGTCACTCTTGGAGCTTGAAGTCACAGAAAGTATGACAATGGACAATATCAAGCAATCAAAACAGGTGTTAACGTCGCTAAAACAGCTTGGCGTCCGCATTAGTATTGATGATTTCGGTACAGGCCACAGCTCATTAAGCTATTTAAAGGATTTACCGATTCATCGACTGAAAATTGATAAATCCTTTATTGAGGATATTTTAAGTGATTCAAAGTCTGAACAGATTACAGGGGCTATTATAGCGATGGGACACCAGTTATCTCTCGAAGTGATAGCAGAAGGTGTTGAAACGTTTGCACAGGCTCAGCTATTATCTGCCCAGGGCTGTGACGACCTGCAGGGGTTTTATTATGCCAAACCGCTGCCAGCAAGCGATATTGAAAAATTCATCGCCTATCCGGCGCTGCTTGACACATAAAAAAGGTGCCAATGATGGCACCTTCCAGCGTGCAGACAAACCCTCGCATTCGGTGTCAGTCCTGCGTGCCGGTGCTCACGAATGCTCAATTCGCTCCGCTCCGGTACTCGTCCTTCCTAGACTTCAAAGGTTTTCTGTCACGCTGAGCTGAGAAGAAGACAAAGGGCTAAAATAAAGATCACTTTAGCCCTTTGTCAACAATTTAAAAGGTGCCAATGATGGCACCTTTTCGTTTTATCTAAATAATAAATGCTGACTGTGAATACCTGCTTTTTTCAATAGACTAATCAATTGCTCTTGCTCTTCACGCGTCAGACCAGAGAATGCACGCGCAATTCGAAGAGAGTGGATCGGATAAATCTTGTCAAGATAGCTTCGCCCTTTTTCCGTTAAATGGGCATAAACCGACCGTTTATCCTTGGGGTCCTGTTCTCTTTCAATGAAACCATTTCGTTCTAATTTGTCAATTACGTACGTCACATTCCCGCTGACTAGCAGGAGTCTTGAGCCGATTTGCTGAAGCTTTTGAGCACCTCTTGTGTACAGTAATTCAAGAACGGCAAATTCAGTTGGATTGAATCCATGCTCTTTGCTGTCTCTAATACTGTGTTCTGAAACGCTTTTAAATGCTCTTGCAAAAACCTTGTAAAGCGTCATTGAGCGTTCTACTTCTTCTTCATTAAACGATAGTCTCATCACATATCTACCTCTTATAATATTTTTTTAACTTCAAGGCTGTCTTGCGGTGCAGTTGGAGCCTTTCGTAAAAAATAGAAGTACGTTTTTGAAAACCCTTTCAACCACATAAGTGACTCCATTCGTGTTATGTATAAGGTTTCGATATAAACTTTTAAAATCCTTCTTATTTTTCACAATCATCTCGAAAAAAAGCTTTTTCAGCAAACCATCAAGATACGACACACTTTAACAAAATCTGTAAAGAATCTATGGTTTCTTGCACTTCATTCGCCAAATTTCTACAAAATTCAATATTGCTATAATATTAAACACAAAAAAAGAACCCTTTATGTGACATACGCACATTTCAAGGGATTTTTACAAACAGCGCTCTGTTTTGTTGAAAAAGAAATGATACTCTTTTTTTAGGTCACTAATTGTCATGTTCTTGGCCGCATCAGGGCTGTAAACCCCTAATGAACATAGCTGCTTCGTATAATAATGTCTTTCCTTTGCTAAAGCTTCTTTTAATATACGCCGCACCGATTACCCCTCCTATCAAGTGATTTGGATCGGGTGCTTATGAAGACTTCTTATACAAATCATTTTGCATGGCTCTTAGAAGCGCATGTGCATTCTGACCTGCAGCCTGCATGAATTGCTCGAGCAATTCATCCCTCTTCACATCTAATGCGATGATTTCTTTTGCCATACGAATGATCTGTGCTTGCTCCATCATATGCTCCTCCTCCTATGTCAATTCACCATGATTATATGCCGCCGTAAGATGTATTGCACACTCTCTGTAATCTTTCCTTCCATGGTTTTTTCATTTTTTTTCGTTTTTGTGTTATATTTTCTAACAAACGATAGGTTTTTTCACTTCTCGTTCTATATAATATGAAGAAAAAACTTGCAGGGGTGAGTATATGACGCAGGAAGATGTATCTTATAAAGATAAAAAAGTCATTTCAATCGGGATTGTCAGTGAGCTAACAGGGCTTTCCGTCAGGCAAATCCGATATTATGAGGAACGTAAACTCATTTACCCCCAGCGCTCAACAAGAGGCACTCGGAAATATTCTTTTGCAGATGTTGAACGTTTGATGGACATCGCCAATAAACGGGAAGACGGTGTGCAGACAGCTGAAATTTTAAAAGACATGAAGAAAAAAGAACAAGCGCTAAAAAGCGGACAATTTAAGAAAAAAATGCTGGAAGGCCAGATTAACGCACACTTTCGGTATAAAAATCGTTAAACAAAAAAAGAATCGCTTACTCTTTAAAATCAAAACTTTGTTCGTATTGATTGTTTCAATTGCTGAATGAAAAAGAGACAGCGATGGCTGCCTCTTTTTTAACTAACGTACCTGTTAAGTGCAATGAGTTAGTGTCCATCGATTCGTTCAGGAATCGAAACGGTTCGTTCATTGACCACATTCCCCGTGTTTAGAGTCGTTTTGGGTTCAATTAATAGCAAATGAACTTCTTCTTCAGCAATTGGCTGATGTTCAATTCCTTTAGGAATTACAATAAACTCCCCTTCATTAACAGCTATTTCATTATCCCTGAAACGGATGACCAGCTTCCCTTTACATACAAAAAACATTTCATCCTCGTCATCATGGTGATGCCAAATGAATTCACCTTTAACTTTTACCATCTTAATGTATGAATCGTTCAATTCTCCGCTAATTCTAGGATTCCAATAATCATTTATTTGCAAAAATTTCTCTTGGACATTCGTCTTTGAAATCAATAGATTCCCTCCTCATTCATTGGAAACGTCTGTTTATCTTTTTCTAGATAAAATTGCCTACCTCACCATCCTCCTCATGATCAGATACCAAGGGACACAATTAGCATCAACCTCTTATATCTTTAAGTTTACTTATTCCTTTGGATCACGTAAAATCAAAAAATAACGTATAGTTAATCACAATTTGTGATGCAAAAAGGAGAGTTATTTTGGATATTAAATCTTTGGAAGTGTTTAAAGCCGTTGCAATTGAACAAAGCATCACAAAAGCGGCACAGAAATTGAATTATGTGCAGTCCAATGTTACGGCACGAATCCAACGTCTTGAACAAGAATTAGGAGTTCCTCTTCTCTATCGATATCATAAGAAGATATCTTTAACACCTGCAGGACGAGAACTATTACCCTATGTAAACAAATTACTCTACGATTTCGAAGAAGCAATAGAGGCAGTAAAGCTTTCCTCGACTCCGCGGGGAACTTTACACATTGGATCTATAGAGTCAACCGCTTCTACAAGATTGCCAAAAATTTTTTCCGAATATCATAAGAATTTTCCACAAGTAGAATTGAGTATGTATATGGCACCTACAGTAGATCAAGTTAGTGCTATTCTCAACTACAAGGTAGACGGCGCATTGGTAGATGGGCCCATTCTTCATCCGGAAATTATGGAGTATCCTGTATTGGACGAATCCCTGGTCCTGATTACAAGCTACTCCTCGGAGCAATTCCAGGTAGAATCAATTTTACACGAACCATTGCTCTCGTCATTCGCTCATTGCATCTATTTAGGGCGTTGGCAGCAATGGCTTGAGAGCAGTGGTTATCCTCCTATGAAGGTAATGGAATATGGTACTTTAGAGGGCGTGCTTAAATGCGTTGAAAACGGTCTGGGAGTTACCGTATTACCAAAATCTATGGTTGAATCTCGGGTGCAAGGCGGCTTTACCTGTCATCCATTACCAGAGCCACATAGAATAGTGCCTACTGTGTTTATAAGGCGCCGCGATTCTTACATGACCAGTGCTCTCTCACACTTTATGGAGTTAATGGGTATAACTGATTTGTGATAAAAAAGAGGATAGGAGAGCTCATTTTTGTCAGCTCTTCTATCCTTTTAAAAATACCTTGACTTTTATTTAGAGGATGCCTCAGACCCTTCAACAACCCCTACAAAGTCAATCAGCACACCGCCTCTTTCTGGATCTTCTTTCACCCGCAGGGCAAGTGCCTTTTTCTTCCCGGTTTTTGCATCTTCGTAATTCGCATGGAACACATGAATGCTGGCTTCTTCCAATTGAAAATCCTCATAAGAAAGCGTGTCTATGCCCCATTCTTTTTTCAGTTTCAGAATGTCATCCGGGCTCGGTACCGCACCTTCGACGTAGACGTCTTCCATTTTTCTTTTATTTCCTTCGGTGATGGCTTCAAGCATATGCTCTGCAGCCACTAGCCTTCGGTCTTTCCCCTCGTCCTCCCTTTGACATGCACTCAGCAAAAACATACACATCAAAATGAATAAGAATTTCTTCATGTTTCTCTCCCACCTTCTCCTTAAAATGTAAAGGATGGAAGCGCTATATGCAATCTTTATACAAAAAAAGCCTGTAAAACGTCATGTTTTACAGGCTTAGATTGTGTACAAAGGATGGTCCTTTGTCTACCTTTCAGCGCGATCTGAAAACCTTTGAAGTCTAGGAAGGACGAGTACCGGAGCGAAGCGAATTGAACATTCGTGAGCACCGGCACGCAAGGACTGACACCGAATGCAAGGGTTTGTCAGCGCGCTGAGACTGCAAAACGTCATGTTTTACAGTCTTCTTGCTACATAAGTGTATGAAGGAACGCTGTCGCAATACCAAAATAGATAAGCAGTGATAAAATATCGTTCAATGTTGTAATCAGCGGCCCAGATGCAATCGCAGGATCGACGTTTAATCTGTGTAAAATAATAGGCACGATCGTACCTGCCATCGTTCCAATAATCAGTGTGGCAAGCAGTGAGGAACCGACAACAAATCCTAAAATCATATTGCCCTGCCACACCATTGCGACGACTGTAATAATGATGGAACAGACAATCCCAATGTAAATACTTGTTCGGAGCTCTCTAAAAATCAGGCGCATAATGGTTTTTTTCGTTAATTCTTCTTTTGAAAGTCCTCTAATGACGACCGCTAGCGACTGTGTCCCTGTATTCCCTGTCATCCCGGCAATCATTGGCATGAAGAAGGCTAAGGCGACGACTTGCTGAAGGGTATCTTCAAAGTAATTTAAAATACTGCCTGAAATCAGCCCAATGAACAAAAGCAAAATGAGCCACGGGAGACGTCGGTATGCCGCAACAAAAGCGGGCGTGTCGAATGTAATATCTTTACCAGAGGCAGCGAACTTCTCATAGTCTTCTCCTGCCTCTTGAATGACGACATCAATGATATCATCGACTGTGACGATTCCGACGAGGACATTGTTCTCTTCTACAACAGGAATGGCAAGAAAATCATACCGTTCAATCAGCTTTGCAATTTCTTCCTGATCTTGAAAAGCTCCAACGGCAATGACTCTTGTAAACATAAGATCCTGCACTTTTTCATCTGGTTCACCTAAAATGAGATCCCGGTACGACAGAACCCCCACAAGCTGCTTTTGATCATTAATGACATATAAATAGTTGATCGATTCTGCAATTTCAGCAAAGCTTTTCAGCTTTACAACCGCGTCCTGAACCGTATAGTGCTGAGGAATCCAAACGTACCGGTTGGTCATGATCCGGCCTGCTGTCTCAGCAGGATAATTCATGAGAAGCTGGACGGCCTTTGATTCCTCTGCCTCCATGTTTGATAAAAGCTGGTCTTTCAGCTCATCATCCATTTCATCAAACAAGTTGGCTAGGTCATCGTTATCCATTTTGTTTGTGACGAAGGTGGCTTTGTCTTTTCCTACTTTTTCAAGCACAATTTCTTGGTATTCGCGCTCAAGCTCACCCATCATTTCCGTCACATCATCGATTGTTAAAAAGCTGAGGAAACGGCCGCGGTGTTTTTCTGGAAGTTCTTTAAATAAATAGGCCATATCATATGGCTGAAGTTCTTCCATAATGTTTTTAAATTCTTTGCGTTTGCCATCTCTTAATAAAATAATGATTCTTAAAATGAGTTCATCGTACGTAATGTTCTGTATCATCGCTGTTACCTCCCCAAAGTCAGGAGATACCCGAATCCCTTAGAATGTGCGGGGGTCAGGATCTCCTCTGTCTGATGCGTCAATCTGATCTTTTGACATACTCTTTATGTGTCTCGAATCGGGATGATCCATCCCCACACCTCCTTTTCTCATAAAAAAGCACCTTCAACCGAATGAAGGCGCTTTGTAAGCATGACAAAATAAACACTTGCTCCTTCAATCGTAGAGCTTTAGCACTGTATGGCATAGGATCAAATCCAGCTGCATTAAAAATCACCTTATGTCGATGATTTCTGTTGACCCATTGGCGTCTTTGGACATTTTTGGGCAGCAGCGTATCTCCATACAGGAGCCTCACCTAACGAAGTCTCATATTGTTAACACACTGAGATTACAGAAAAAGCGGAATGATGTCAATAAGCAAGATGCCAAGTATCCTTATGTATTCGCTTACTTTTCAAAAAAAGAGCGATAGACAGCTCAGCCATCGCCCTTTTCATGTCTTTTTATTCCTCTTCCGGCTGATTCATATCCTCTTGGGAGAGGAGATGAAAGGAATCATGCAAAAACAAAGCATATCCTTCTCCATCAGGATGCGGAACGTATTCCGCGTGATCCATTGTTTGCTCTTCTTCTTTTTTCTTCATATTCTCTCGCCTCCTTTCCCGTAGTTTGTCCCAATGAAAAAACCTTACACATGAAAGTGTAAGGTTTGCAGATTGTTGACAAAGGGCTAAAATGATCTTTATTTTAGCCCTTTGTCTTCTATTCAGCGTGATAGAAAACCTTTGCAGTCTAGGAAGGGCGAGCACCGGAGCGGAGCGAATTCGACATTCGTGAGCACCGGAGCGCAGACCTGACACCGAATGCGAGGGTTTGTCTACACGATGAAAACCTTACACATGAAAATGTAAGGTTTGGTCATAGCTTAATCATCCCATTCTTGCTTCAGGATTTTGCCTGTTTTAGCGGAAATCTCAAAATCAACTTCCTCGCCGCTTGGTGTTGTGATTTCAATTTCGTAAATGTACACACCATTTTCTTTATCTAGATCAGAATCTGTGACTGTGCCTTTTACTTTTGCAAGAGCCATTTTTTCAGCCTGTTTTTTCGTGATCTTCACGTTCTGTTTCTTTTCTTTGACTGGGTCATTCAGCGCTTTTCCAGTTTTTGCATCGACATATACTTTATATTCAAAGCCGCCTTTTTTAATCTCGACCTCATACACCCATTTTCCTTTTTTACGCTCAAGATCCACATCGTCTACATAGCCTTTCACCACTTTTAAGGCTGCTTTTTCAGCTTGTTTCTTTGAAACAAAAGACGATTTCTTTTGCACGACTTGCTCGGCGTTTGCTGTTTGATTTGTATTTTGCGCTTGAAGTGTGAAACCACCTGCGACAAGAGTTCCCGTTAATGCTGTAGCTACTAGTACTTTTTTCATCATGTTCATTTCCTCCTCTTTTTGATTTCTTCTATATCTTAAGAAAACAAGATGATAAAGGAAGGAAAGAAACATGAGAATATCATGAGAAAAGGATTAGTTTTCGTACGTAATGCCCTCAATGTCTCCTGTATAGGCGTTCACAAGCACCTCTGCCTCTCTGCCGTCAGGCAAATCCAGCTCCACCTCAAATACGAGCATACCGCTGAATGTTTCAAGATCGGCATCATCCACTGTTCCGCCAACCTCTTTGACGGCAATTTGGATCGCTTCCTCGACGGTGATTTTTGTGAGCTTCTTTTCTTTAGAGGTTGGTTTTTTCTTTTCTGCTTCAAGCACCTTAAATGATTGTTTGTCGACTTCGACTTGATATAATTCTTTTTTTGATTGGATGGTAAAAATAAAACGATCTGATGTCTCTTTCTTTTGAATGACGGTTCCGCTCACCTTTTTAACAGCCGCCTCTTCTGCCTGGAGCTCAGCATTTTTTTCATTTGGCTTCTGATAGCTTTTTAACTGTCTAATTTCTTTCATTTGACCGCTTGCAGAAGATGCAATGATTTGGTAGATGCCATTTGCATTTTCCAGCGTCAATGTGTAGTCCTGTTTATGGTTGATTAGATCAATATGTGTAATGTTTCCATTGTAGTCTTTTGAGATCATTTTTTTCATTTCTGCTTCACTTAATATTTTATGATCAATGGTTTGGATCATGAGCATTGCAAAGGCAGCAAGAATCGCAAGACATCCTGCGAGCGCAAGCACCATTTTCGTTTTTCTAGACATGCAGCGCCTCCTTCCTATTTCCTATTTTATAAGGAGGAAATGAGAAATTGATGAGAAAAGACCTATTTATTTCTGAAAAAGAATGGTCATGGCTGTCCCTTCACCGATACGGCTGTCTACCTTCAGCTCGGCCCCATGTTCTTCTGCAATTTGCTTCGCAATTGAAAGACCAAGTCCGGTTCCGCCCGTCTCGCTGTTTCTCGCTTCATCCACACGGAAAAAGCGGTCAAAGATTTTCGGCAGATCCTCTTCTTTTATACCGATTCCTTGATCAATCACTGAAATAAATGGCTTGTCTCCTGCCCATCCGCAGGTCACATCAACTGGCTCTCTACTATATTTGACCGCATTATCAATTAAGATAGTCAAAAGCTGTTTGATTTTCTCTTCGTCTCCTTCTGCGATCAGCGGCTGATCTGACTGCACATGGGATTGAATCGTTCGATTGGTGGCCACTTCAAGTGTATGACATAGCTGCTTGCACAAATGACCAAGATCAACCGGCTTCATATCCAAGTATAACGGCTGACCGTTTTTCGCCAATGTCAGTAATTGATCTGTCAGTCTTTTCATTTTTTTCGCTTCATCATGAATCGCTTGGGAGGATTCTTCTACAACCTCTGGACGTGTTTGCCCCCAGCGTTTGAGTAAATTGCTGTAGCTCATAATGACGGTAATCGGTGTCTTCAATTCATGAGAGGCATCATGCAAAAATTGCTGTTCTTTTTCATAATGCTTCTCGAGAATCTCGGACATTTCATTAAAGGTTTGTCCCATTTGATATAGTTCATCCTTTGAATCGCCTGTTAATTCAATTCGTTTAAACGCCTTCTCTTTCATACTTGCCTTCATGGTACTCGTTATTCTGCTAATCGGCCGGACAATTTGCTTTGTTAACACGTGGCCTGCAAAATAGGAAAGCACAATAAACAAAACGCCGGTAGCGATTAAAATCATTTTTAATAAGGCTAAGTTCTCTTCCGTATTTTCGATTTCTTCATATAATTGAAGCGACATAATCTCACCATTTGTCCAAATGACCGGAATAGCAGCGAACGCAACCATATGCTTATTGTATTCTTTGATTTCAGCCGTCTGGCCAGATTCGTATGTAAAAGGCAGTGAGCTAAACGTTGATTCCTTTGTGACAGTCAGTTTTGACTCTCCCGATTCTGTCACGACACGGATCATGCCATTTTGAGGCAGGTACGCCTTCAGCAGCTCCGAGGACGGAAGACCTTCTTCCTCTGATTTTTTTAAAGCAATCGCAATATTTTCAGCCACCTCAGACAAGCGGGACATATCTTTTTGCGTCAAGGTCATCGAAAAAATAAAATAAATGGCTGTATGAAACAAGAGCACCATTAAAAACAAAGACAACGACGTATAAAGCTGAATCTTATTTTTTAATCTCATTCTTTATCCTTTCATCACATAACCCACACCTCTCACTGTGTGAATCAGCTGTTTTTCGAATGGGTAATCGATTTTTTTCCTTAAATAACGGATATAGACATCTACCACGTTTGTATCACCGAAATAATCAAAACCCCAAACCGCTGTTAAAAGCTGATCTCTTGTGAGCACTTGCTGCTGATGGTTCAGTAAGTGAACAAGCAGGTCATATTCTCTCGGTGTGAGTTCAAGCATTTGCCCAGCCCTTTGTATTTCTCTTGTTTTCTCGTTGACCGTTAAGTCTGCTATGCTCAGCTCTGTCTCCTTTTCTTCTTGTGCATGTATATTCAACCTTAGCTGCGCGCGAATTCGTGCTAATAATTCTTCTATATCAAAAGGTTTTGTTATATAATCATTCGCCCCAAGATCGAGCCCGCTTACTTTATCAGGAATACTTCCCCTTGCTGTAATCAAAATAATAGGTGTCGCTGTATTTGTCTTCCGAACCCTTCTCAGCACTTCAAGCCCGCTTAACTCTGGAAGCATGACGTCAAGCAGCACCAAATCGAAGCTATCTTCTTCAAGAGCCTGAAGCCCGTCTATTCCTGTCTCTTTGACTGTCACCTCATATCCTTCATATTCAAGCTCAAGTGACAGCACCCTTGCGATTTTCTTTTCATCTTCGACTACGAGTATCTTCCCTTTGTTCATCTCTATCTCTCCTATCTAAAAGGCAAGCTTGTCTTTCCATTATTATATGTTGCCTTTCTTATTTGGAACAGTCACAATCTTCACATCTATTTTTTTATGGAGGGAATTATTTTTGAGAAAAAACATTTAACTTGAGCCTTCTTCTCAAGTTGTTACTTCATCTCATTATTTTTTAGTCTGCCTCTTTTAGTTCTATTCACCCATTTTCATCTGTACATGTGCAACCTCACTATGCAGCTTTTCCTTCTTTTTCATATGATATCAAGAGTTTTCTTCAAAAGGTGAGCTCTTTCGTCAATATGTGAGGAGAACTGCACTTTTGATAATAGATTGATTATTTGAAAAATTATTACAATTGACCCTTTCCGATCAAAAGTTTCTTTTATACAATAACATTATGCAGCCTGAATCTACTTTGAAAACAAAATAAGGAGGGCTTTCTTATGAAAGGTGAAATTCGCTTAATTCCGTATGAAGTAAAAGCCAATGTGATGGAAGCGAAAGAGACGCCGGAAAGTATTCAGGAGATTAAAGCACCCGAACTTTGGTCAAGTGGCTTCAAAGGAAAAGGCATAACCATTGCTGTCCTTGATACAGGCTGTGACACAGAGCATCCCGACTTAAAAGATCAGATTATCGGTGGGAAGAACTTTACCGATGATGACGATGGAGATGCTGAAAATGTAAAAGACTACAATGGGCATGGTACCCATGTAGCAGGAACGATTGCCGCAACAGATCAAAATGGCGGAATTTTAGGGGTTGCCCCTGAAGCCAAGCTTCTCATCGTGAAAGTTCTTGGCGGTGAAAATGGCAGCGGAAAATATGAATGGATCATTGATGGCATCAACTATGCCGCAGAGCAGAAGGTGGATATTATCTCCATGTCTCTCGGTGGTCCAAGCAATGAGCCTGCCCTGCAGGAAGCCATTCAAAATGCGGTTAAAAGCGGTGTGCTTGTTGTGTGCGCAGCAGGAAATGAAGGGGACGGGGACGAGCGTACGGAAGAGTTCTCCTACCCAGCAGCATACAATGAAGTCATTGCCGTCGGTTCTGTTTCCCTTGCTAGAGAATCCTCTGAATTTTCTAACGCCAATAAAGAAATCGACCTCGTCGCTCCAGGAGAAGACATTTTATCCACTCTCCCTAACCATAAATATGGCAGGCTCACAGGGACTTCAATGGCTGCCCCTCACGTAAGCGGTGCACTAGCCATTATTAAAAATGCCGAAGAAGAAGCGTTCCAGCGCAAGCTGACAGAGCCTGAGGTTTATGCTCAGCTTGTCAGAAGAACCCTTCCATTAAAACAGTCGAAAGCCCTTGTAGGGAATGGATTTTTATATTTAACTGCGCCTGATGTCCTTTTAGAAAAAACATTGGAAGCAGATCTTTTATCTCTATAGCTTAAATAGAGGTCCTGAGAAAAGATAGAATTTTCTCAGGATTTTTTTAATTAAAATTATTCAAAATTTACTTTGACGAAATGAAGTGAACGTTATATAATCGAACACAATAAATTCATAGTTTGAGAGTCGGTAATTCGATTACACGTCGAATTTTAATTGGGAAGACCGGTGAAAATCCGGCGCGGTCCCGCCACTGTGAGTGAGGAGAGCTTTTCTCAGGAATCCACTGTCATGAGGATGGGAAGGATGAAAAGCTTGCAGATTCACCAGCCAGGATACCAGCCGCTCTATCACATCAAACCCCCTACGGTTGATAGGAGATGTCGGAAAAGCGTCAGTGATACTCACGCCTTATTTCGCACACACATTTTGTCTTTTAAACCAGACATTTACCTCATCAATCATGATCATGAGCGTAAATGTCTTTTTATATTTAGAGGAGGAATTGGAATTGACAATTGTTAAAACAAGTAATCTAGGCTTTCCGCGAATTGGTTTAAACAGAGAATGGAAAAAAGCACTTGAGTCTTACTGGAAAGGTCAAACAGACCGCGAAACCCTCTTAAGCACACTGGATGAACAATTTTTAACTGCCATTAAAACACAAATCGATCAACAAATTGATGTTGTTCCTTCTGGAGACTTTACCTTCTATGATCACGTGCTGGATACCGCTGTTATGTTCAATTGGATTCCAGAGCGCTTCCGCAGCTTAAAAGACCCGCTAGATACATACTTCGCGATGGCAAGAGGAACAAAAGATGCTGTCTCAAGTGAAATGACAAAATGGTTTAATACAAACTATCACTACATCGTTCCAGAATACGAAAAAAGCACAGAATTTAAACTCACACACAACAAACCGCTTGAAGCTTACGAAAAGGTGAAAAAGGCGTTTGGTGTTGAAACAAAACCGGTTGTACTTGGTCTATATACATTTGTCTCACTTTCTAAAGGTTATGAAGCAAATGAAGTAAAAGAAATCCAGCAGCGTCTAGTGCCGCTTTATACTCAGCTTTTAAAAGAACTTAAAGAAGCAGGCGTCAAATGGGTTCAAATTGATGAACCTGCACTTGTCACAGCTTCCAGTGAAGACGTAAAAGCCGTAAAAGAAATCTATCAAACGATCAAAGAAGCCGTACCTGGGTTGAACATTCTTCTTCAAACATACTTTGATTCAGTAGATGCGTATGAAGAGCTTGTCACATATCCTGTTGAAGCAATCGGTCTTGATTTTGTCCATGATCAAGGGCGCAACCTTGATCAAGTGAAAAAGCACGGCTTCCCGAAAGATAAAATTTTAGCAGCAGGCGTCATTGATGGAAGAAATATTTGGAGATCAGACCTTGGCGAAAGATTATCCTTTATTTCTGAAGTCATTGCTGACGTTCAGCCGAAAGAAGTATGGCTGCAGCCATCAAGCAGCTTGCTGCATGTGCCAGTTGCCAAACACCCAAGCGAACAGCTTGAAGAAAAACTATTAAACGGACTGTCTTATGCTACTGAAAAGCTGGCTGAATTAACACTGCTAAAAGAAGGTTTAACAAAAGGAGCAGCTGCCATTGATTCTGATATTAACGAAGCAGCACAAGCACTTCTTACCTTAAAAGAGTTCGCAAAAGGAACAAATGCGGATCTAACAGCGGAACGCAACAATCTTTCATCGAAAGATTTTAAACGTCCAGCTGCCTTTGAAGAACGCCTTCGTATCCAAAACGAATCTCTTGAGCTCCCGCTTCTTCCAACAACAACAATTGGCAGTTTCCCGCAGTCTGCCGAAGTGCGCAGTGCTCGTCAAAAGTGGCGCAAAAATGAGTGGACAGATGCAGAGTATGATGAGTTTATTAAAAAAGAAACAAAACGATGGATTGATATTCAAGAAGAAATTGGTCTGGATGTGCTCGTACATGGGGAATTTGAACGTACAGACATGGTTGAATACTTCGGTGAGAAGCTAGCCGGATTTGCCTTTACAAAATTTGCTTGGGTTCAATCCTATGGATCACGCTGCGTGAAGCCGCCAATCATTTATGGAGATGTAGAGTTTACAGAGCCAATGACAGTGAAAGAGACGGTTTACGCACAAAGTTTGACAGAGAAAAAAGTCAAGGGCATGCTGACAGGACCTGTTACCATCTTAAACTGGTCTTTCCCAAGAACGGATATCTCTCGCAAAGACATTGCTTTCCAAATCGCTTTCGCTTTGCGTAAAGAGGTAGAAGCTTTAGAAGCAGCTGGTATTCAAGTGATCCAAGTGGATGAGCCTGCGCTAAGAGAAGGACTTCCGCTCAAAGAAAGTGATTGGGCAGAATATTTAAACTGGGCAGCAGAGTCATTCCGTTTATCCACATCATCCGTTCAAAATGAAACACAAATTCATACACATATGTGCTACAGTAACTTCGAGGATATTGTCGATACAATCGAAGACTTGGATGCTGACGTGATTACAATTGAACATTCACGCAGTCATGGCGGATTCCTCGATTACTTAGAAAAACACCCGTATTTGAAAGGACTTGGACTAGGCGTTTATGACATCCATAGCCCGCGTGTTCCATCTGTTGAAGAAATGAGCGAAATTATTGATGATGCGCTGAACGTTTGTCCAACAGATCGCTTCTGGGTGAATCCGGATTGTGGTCTAAAAACTAGACAAGAGCCTGAAACCATTGCTGCTTTGAAAAACATGGTCACAGCTGCTGAAGTCGCTCGTAAAAAGCTGGCGCAGCACGCTTAATTGAATGTCTCTCCCCTGCTGAACTCGGCAGGGGTTTTTTATGCGCAAATTGGCCTGTTCGATCTCCTGCTATGATGATTTCTTTTCTAGCATGATTCGTTTATACTAGAGAAGTCAGTCGAACAAAGGGAGGAAGACAATGAATCACGAAGATTTTTTACAACGCGCAATTGATCTTGCAGTAGAAGGAGTCAATAGTGGTACTGGCGGTCCTTTTGGAGCAGTCATTGTCAAGGATGGTCAGATTATTGCAGAGGGCAGCAACAACGTGACAACGAGTAACGATCCAACCGCACATGCAGAAGTCACAGCCATTCGCAAAGCGTGCCAAACTCTACATACATACCAATTAGAAGATTGCATTCTATACACAAGCTGCGAGCCTTGTCCGATGTGCCTTGGCGCTATTTACTGGGCTAGACCAAAAGCTGTGTATTTTGCTGCTGGACATCAGGATGCAGCGGATTCTGGTTTTGATGACTCATTTATTTATGAAGAAATCAACAAAGAATACGAATCAAGAAATATACCATTTTACAAACTGACAACTCAAAAAACCCTTGCGCCATTTGAAGCATGGGAAACATACGATAAAAAGAAAGAATATTAAAAAAGACACCTGCTCGTAAGCAGGTGTTGCGGATTGTTGACAAAGGGCTAAAATGATCTTTATTTTAGCCCTTTGTCTTCTACTATTACTCCGCCACTTCAAGCTCTACTTCAATGTTCCCTCTTGTTGCTTTTGAATATGGACAGAATTCATGGGCAGCATGGACAAGCTCTTTCACTTTGTCATGATCATGACCTTTCGCAGACACAATCAGCTTTACGCCAAGCTTAAAGCCGCCGTCGCTTTCATCTTTTAAAAGACTGACATGTCCTTCTACTTCCGATTCTATTTCTATCCCTTGCTTCTTCGCTACGTGCTCAAGTGCTCCTCCGAAACAAGCTGCATAGCCTGCTGCAAATAATTGCTCTGGGTTTGTACCAGTCTCTCCATCTTTCTTTGCGTTAGGCATGACAATGTTATGGTCGAGCACACCATCCTCTGAACGAACATGTCCAGCTCTTCCATGCTGCGCCTTTACTTTTGCTGTGAATAATGGTTTCATCTTCATCTCCTCCTTCATCTATTCATCCTTTTCACGTTCTATTCATTTCTCAAACATTTATCGCACATTGAAGAATTTTTCATTTTTCGTCTGTATTTATTTTAAAAAGGAAGAAAATCTTATACAATGATAAGTATGACAAAAAATAGTTGGTGACTGACATGACAAATGAATTTGAACATATGAAGCTGGAAAATCAGCTTTGTTTCTTGTTATATGCAAGTTCACGAGAGATGACGAAGCAGTATAAACCGTTGTTAGAAGAATTAAATATTACGTACCCGCAATATTTGGCACTGCTTTTATTGTGGGAGCATGGAACATTAAATGTGAAAACGATGGGAGAGCTTCTCTATTTAGACTCCGGTACACTCACGCCCATGCTGAAACGAATGGAGCAAAATGGACTCATTATCCGAGAACGTTCAAAAGAGGATGAGCGGTCTGTACAAATTCGTTTAACGGAATATGGAGAGCAGCTAAAAGAAAAGGCCACTGCGATTCCGTCTCACATGCTGACTGGGACAGGCAGATCGGAAGAAGAGCTAAAAACACTGCGTGCCTCTTTACATGAGCTTTTGCAAAATTTAACACAATCAAAAGGCTGAGGGAATGTTCCCTCAGCCTTTTATAATGTCTATTATTGTGCGACAGCTACTAGTTCTACTTCGATGTTTCCTTGAGTTGCTTTTGAATATGGGCAAACGCCGTGTGCTTTATGAACAAGTTCTTCTAATGCTGACTGCTCAATGCCAGTTCCTTTTACCTCTAATTGAACGCCTAGTTTGAAGCCGCCATCTGAACTGTCTTTTAATAAGCTGACATGTGCTGTAACTTCACTTTCAAAGCGAATACGCTCTTGTCTTGCTACCATTTGAAGGGCTGAATCAAAACATGCAGAGTAGCCTGCTGCGAATAATTGCTCTGGATTTGTTGCTTTTTCAAGTTTTTTTGCTCTTGGTGTTCCAGGCATTGCTACATCATGTTCAAGTACACCATCTGTTGAAACAACCTTACCTTCTCTTCCTCCGACAGCTGATACCGTTGCTGTAAATAAAACGTCTGACATGAATATAACCCTCTTTCTCTTCAATAATGTTTTCTACAATTGAATTGTACACAATTTAAATTACAGAGTCAATCAATAAATACTCTTTTTTAAGTTTTCCTGCCTGAACCCTTTTTATGAGTATGTCCGGAAATTGTTAGGCAGTAAAAAAAAGCCCTTTAAAAAGGGCTTTTAGATCGTGTCATGCTGCGGATTCGGTTGTTCTAGCGTATGGTTTCTGTTATCTGGGTCGGCATTTGCTGCTGCCAGCCACAATGCCATAATGGTGATGCTTGTACAGACGACTGCCCATTTTTTAAAATTCATATAAACAATCCCCTCTCTGAATATAGATTCGAGCATGTTCCGCTTCCCCATAGAACATGGAAGATTTTTCATAATCCCCCATTTCATTATAATACTTTGCGGTATCTAATGCCAGCTCCTCTATATCTGGATATGCATAGGCAGACTCTAAAAAATGGAAAATTCGTTTAATATGCTCAGCATCTTGTCTTAAATACAATGCTTCTAGAAATATGGTTTTCTGAATATGAATGTCATCTTGAAGAGCTTCTGCTCTCTTCATACATTCTTCTCTGTAGTGTAATGCTTCTTCGTGTTTTCCTTGTTTGTATAATATCTGAGCGGCTGTATAAAGAGGGTCTATAGATCGACGAAGATGATCGGATTGATTTTGATCAAATAACGAGATGGATTCTTTCATTAATTCGAGTGCGCGGCCCAAGTCTCCCATTCGGTAATAACTGTTGCCCATATTAAACAAAGAGGAGGCAATAAAACGCACATTCTGAAACTCTCTTGATCTCGCAAGTGCTCTTTCGAGATGTGGTAATGCTTTTTCATGCCTTCTCATATCATCGTAGTTACCGGCCACAATAAATTCACACTGAATCGTGCGAAGCGCATACAGTTCATGCTGAACATAAACATCCAGCGCTAGTTTAGCATGGTGCATCGAGATATGAGTTTGTTTCATGTGATAATATATTTCTGACATTTTAAAATGAAATTCCGCACGTTCAATATCATCTGATACAAAAGAAAGCTTATGCTCTGCCTTTTGATAAGACGATATGGCAGCAATATACTCCCTCCGCCCGAATTCATACATGCCTCTAAAAAAATGATAGTAGTATTCAAGCATGCCTGTGACATGCGTTTGATGCTCATCTATTTCTTTCGAAAGCTCGGAAAAGTTGGCGCGAAGCTTTCCTTCCTTTAATGGCTTTAAATAATCGAGCATGACCTCATGCCTAAATTCCATTAAAGAAAAATAGAGAAGCAAATTCTGATCTTCTTCCATTGAATCAAGAGAGGTGCGAATTTCCTGCTTTAACTGTTCTGCTTGTTCGGAATCAAATCTGCGGATTAATTCATACCACTTGTTGATTTTCACTCCAATATCCGAAGAGGGAATGATTTTCGCCATACGTTGCCTTCTCCAATCTTCTCAAAATATAAAACATTACCATATTTTATCATACTTGACCGGAGAAATACAAAAATGAAAGGAAAAAGAGAGCCTGTTGTCACAAGACTCTCTTTTAAATTCGTTATTCTCTTATTTGTCCTTGACCACGAATGACAAATTTTTCAGACGTTAAGGCTGGCAGACCCATTGGCCCTCTTGCATGAAGTTTTTGCGTACTAATACCTATTTCCGCTCCATAGCCAAATTCAAAGCCATCTGTGAAACGAGTAGAGGCATTATGATAAACAGCGGCAGCATCGACTGCTGTTAAGAAAAGGGCTGCATGCTCATCGTTTTCCGTAATGATCGCTTCAGAGTGCTTAGAGCTATATGTTTGAATATGCTGAATCGCTTGTTCTATGTTTTCTACAATTTTAATACTGACGATCGGTGCTAAAAACTCCGTTGCATAGTCCTCATTTGTCGCTAATGCAGCACTAGGAGCAAGCGCGCAAACGGCTTCATCACCGCGTATTTCTACCCCATTGGATTGAAGGGCTTCAAATAAAGAAGCACCGTAGTTGTTTGCCCATTTTTTATGAATGACAATGCTCTCGATCGCATTACAAACTGAAGGTCTTTGAGTTTTGGCATTGAGCACAATCCGCTCAGCCATTTCGTTTTTCGCTGTTTCATCAATGTAGATATGACAATTTCCTGCACCTGTTTCAAGCACCGGCACAGTTGACTCTCTCACGACAAGATCAATTAAATTCTTCCCGCCGCGCGGAATGAGGACATCCAGGTATTCATTTAAAGTGAACAGCGTTTTCGCCGTTTCACGGCCTGTGTCTTCAATCAATTGCACACTGTCTACTGGAATATCCGTCGTATGAAGCGCTTCATGAATCACCTTTACAATTGCTTTATTACTATGAATAGCAGAGGAGCTTCCGCGCAGAATCACAGCATTCCCAGTTTTCAAGCAAAGGGTCGCAGCATCGACTGTCACGTTTGGTCTTGCTTCATAAATCATTCCAACCGTTCCAAGCGGTACACGAACCTTTTCGATGAACAGACCGTTTTCTTTCTGAATGGTTTCTAACGTTTCACCAATTGGATCTTTTAGCTGAATGAGTTGAAGGGTCGCATCTGCAATGGCTTCAATTCTCTCTTTTGTGAGTGTGATCCGGTCAATGACAGATGGCGTGAACTGCTTTTCCTCAGCAGCCTGAACATCCTTTTGGTTCTCTTCTATTAAATAAGCTGAAGATGCTTTTAGTGCACTGGCAATGGCGTGCAGGGCAGCGTTTTTTTGTTCCGTCGTTTTTAGAAGCAGCTGATCTTTGGCTGCACTTGTTTTTTTTGCTTTTTCAAGAACTTCATTCATCGTATTCCCTCCTTAGTTTTGTACATGCTGTACCCAGTGATCTCGGTGTATGACCTCAGGCTTCTCTTTTGCAAGCTCGTCACTTCGCATTCCTTTAATGCCGAGAAGCTCATCGGAGGCGTACAAGGTTTGTCCTTTACCAACTAATCCGTTTGGACCGACGACTTCTACGACTTCTCCTTTAGAAAAGTCACCAGCGACATCAATGACTCCTGCCGGAAGAAGGCTTCTGCCATTATGCAAAATCGCCGCTTCCGCTCCTGCATCAATCATGATCTTCCCAGAGACCGGTGAGTGGAATTGAATCCATTGACGGCGGTTGTTCACAGCTGATAAATCCTGTTCACCGATATACGTTCCGTCGCCTTGACCCGCAAGAATGCTAAGCAGCTTGTCTTCTCCAGTGCCTGTGCCAATGAAGACTTTCACGCCAAGTGAAAGTGCCGTTTGTGCAGCTGCGAGCTTCGATTTCATTCCGCCTGTTCCAACCTTTGAACCGGTGCTCTTTGCATATGAAAACAATTCTTCTGAAATGTGGGTCAGGACATCAAATCGCTTCGCCTCAGGATGCTCATTTGGATTTGCATCATAAATGCCATTGATGTCTGTTAATATGATCAATTGGTCTGCATGGATTAATCCACTGACAAGAGCTGACAGCATGTCATTATCCCCAAAGGTAAGCTCCTCGATGGAGACTGAATCATTTTCGTTTATGATCGGCAAGATTTTTCTTTCAAGCAGCTCCATCATCGTTGCGTACGCATTTCGATATCTTGTTCGATCTGAAAAGTCATTACGTGTTAAAAGCATTTGAGCAGGTGTCATATGAAACTGTGAAAAAAGCTCTGTATATTTCTGCATTAACAAACCCTGACCAACGGCAGCGGCTGCCTGTTTCCCCTTTAAGGTCACAGGTCTTGATGGATAGCCTAAACTGCCAAATCCTGCTGCAACGGCTCCTGATGAAATTAAAATGATTTCATGACCTGCTTCTTTGAGCTTTGCTATGGCTCTTACATGATCCTGCATCTTTTGTTCATCAATGGCTCCTTTTTGCTCTGTTAATGAACTGCTGCCAATTTTTATGACGATCCTTTGCTTTTTCATCCTTGATTCCCTCCGCTATACCTTTAGGCACAAAAAAATCCCTATCTCTCCTTATGTAAAGGACGAAAAGGGATTTTCCGTGGTACCACCTTCATTGAATAAGCATGCGATCTGCTTATTCCACTCAACTCCTGTAACGCCAGGCACGCGCTTAGATTTTTCCTCTAAGGCTCAAAGGGCAGGTTCAGCAGCTGTCTGCGGCAAATGTTTCAGCACATCATTTGCTCTCTTTACGCATCAGTTCCTGCTTACTATTCCTTTTCAACGCTCGTTAATTTTTTTATATTATCACCAATTGCTAAAGAAAAGTCAAGCGGTCAATTAAAGACAATCGTTTTATTCTCATGAACAATAATGCGATCTTCAAGGTGCCATTTGACAGCACGTGCAAGCACACTGCGCTCAATTGTCCGGCCAATATTTTTTAGGGCTTCCGCATCATCCCGGTGATCGACCCGCTCAATATCCTGTTCAATGATCGGGCCTTCGTCTAAATCATTGGTGACATAATGAGAAGTCGCACCAATTAATTTGACTCCCCGCTCATATGCCCGCTTGTATGGGTTTGCACCAATAAACGCTGGCAGGAAGGAATGATGAATATTAATGATTTTGTTCGGATGCTCTTCAATGAATCCAGGCGTTAAAATTTGCATGTATCTAGCAAGCACAACCACATCAATGTCGTACTCTTCTAATAAGGCGAGCTGCTCTTTTTCAGCTTCTTTGCGAATGTCTTTGTTCGCCTTTACAAAATGGAATGGGATTCCAAGCGATTCTACTGTATCTTTTGCCGTTTCATGATTGCTGATCACAACTGCGATTTCAGCCATTAAATTTCCGCTTTGCCATTCCCACAGCAGCTCATGCAGACAATGAAGCTCTTTTGAGACAAAGATTGCCAGCTTTTTAAGCTCACTTGCACGCGACATGCTCCACGTCATTTGAAATGAGGCTGCGATTGGCTCAAAACTATTTTTCAATTGATCCATATTCGCCGAGATGTCTTTCCAATCAAATTCAATTCTTAAAAAGAACCGGCCGCTTTCATGATCGGTTGTGTATTGGCTCGATTCAATGATGTTCGCTCCGTGCTCAAATAAAAAGGAAGAAACAGCTGATACAATACCAGGCTGATCTGGGCAGCTGACAAGTAATCTGCCTTTTTGCTCGTGCTTTTGTCTGTGTAATTCAAGTTTCTCTGTAATCAATGTTCTCATGTATCATGACCTCATTTGCGTTTTCATTCTAATGAAATATTATACTGGACTGGAAAGAGAAAAAGCAATGAAGAGTCTATTTTTTATTGAATATTCATTCAATTCTGCACCTAGCGTGATATAATGTGAGTAGACCTTTTATCACAAAAGGAGTGATGGAGATGAAAAGCATGACTTTGTTTGGTAAAGTGAGCTTTTGGCTCGGCATCGTATGTCTGATCACAGGTATTTATCTTTTTATGGCCGGTGAGAGACTCATTCCTTTGCTCACATTTGGTGTCTGTTTTCTTCTAGTGAGTCAGCTTTACCGCAAAAATGAAAACGATTCCAATCATCATTCGATGTAACAAAAAAGGGCTAAAATGATTTTTATTTTAGCTCTTTTTCTTCTTTTTCAGCGTGATAGAAAACCACTTATTCAATGATTTTTAACCCGACCGCCGCAGATAAAATCAGTGCGATAAAGAATATACGTTTTGCGTCCTTCGACTCACCGTAAAACAGCATGCCGACAATGGCTCCTCCAGCAGCTCCAATGCCAGTCCAAATGGCGTATGCCGTTCCCATCGGAATTGTATTCATCGCAAGAGAGAGCATGAGAAAGGACAGCGAAAATCCAGCTGCAATGAATAAAATCCATTTGACATGCCGGTCTTTCTGGAATTGATTCATCATGGTGACACAAAGCATTTCTAAAATGCCTGCACCAATGAGTAAAAGCCAGCTCATGATTCAGTCTCTCCTTTCTTTTCACCTGTGGTTAGTTTAAGTCCTAATACACCGCTTAAAAGCACCATGATTAAAAGTAATTTCACTAGCTGTACTGGCTCTCCCAGTACCATACCTACTATGACAGTACCTGCTGTCCCAAGTCCGGTGAAAACGGCATAAAGTGTGCCAACTGGCAGTACAGTCGTGGCTTTCAGGAGTAAATAAAAGCTGACGACAATACAAACGATGGTTGCGGCCCATTCCAATAAAGAGTCAGCATATTTCAACCCCATCACCCAGCCGACTTCAAAGATCGCCGCAATCAAGACATTTCCCCATTTCATCTAATCCCTTCCTTTCTGAACGATTCCAAGCAACAAAAAAAGCCCGGAAATCGATCGTTTGATCAAATCTCCCGGGCTTTTATCCCTCCGTGTCCATACGGTCTATTGTCTAGACCCTATGTGTTTTCTCTCGGTCCAGACTGCGCCACCCGCACGGAACCCTAGAAAACCATTTCTTAATAAGCAGATCTGACTTAAAGCAGATTCTGTGTGTCAAAATTGTATCACACCCCGAAATACCGGTCTACCGCTTAGCTTCCCACATGCAAATATACTTGTTCATTTTTCGAAAGAATTTTTATGGAACCGCCGTATACTAAGTGTTAGAAACAGGTCAACTGATAAAGAAGATTTGCGGGCTGTTTTCGCGTGCTGCGAACTGAAGGGAAATGAGCGTATATGACAATCCATTTATTTTTTATGACATTGACGATCAAGCGTAAATACAAGGACATGGAGACCGTACTTTACGAACAAGAAGTTGAAGCATTTTATGAAGAAATGAAACAGAAGCAGCTAAAATATATGAACTAAAACAGGAATGAGAAAAGGAGGAGATTGACATGTTTATGATGCTTGATTGTAAACAGGATCTATACCGCATTCCTTAAAGCAATTGATACGTCAATGATCGCTGATATAATGAAATCAGATTGATGCGATGAACGTTCAACCTTAGGATGATGTATTTACAGATCATCCGTCGTATCCCAAACAATGCTGAAAAACATTTTATAGAAAATCAAGAGGTGGCTTCATATGATGATGACCGATGAACAAAAACATGAATTTTATCAAGCACTTGTTGACAAGAATCCGCAATATGACGGCACATTCTTTGCCTGTATTAAGACAACTGGTATCTTCTGTCATGCCACATGTACGGCCAGAAAGCCAAAATTTGAAAACTGTGAGTTTTTCTTTACAGCGGAGGAAGCACTGCTGGCAGGGTATCGCCCGTGCAAGCGCTGCACACCATTAACATACCCTAACAGCATTCCTGAAGAAGTCAAAACACTCGTTTCAGCAGTAGAAAAAAATCCTGAAAAACGCTGGAAGGAAGAGGACTTCCGCCAATTAGGGATTCACTCTGCCACAGCTCGAAGAAAGTTTAAAGACATTTACGGCATGACCTTTGTTCAATATGCAAGATCACGCCGAATGGGACTTGCCTTTAAAGAAATTTTGAACGGAAAAAAAGTAATCGATCAGCAGGTCACTTTCGGCTATGAATCTTCAAGTGCCTTCAATGATGCATTTACGAAAATCATGGGAAATCCTCCTAAAAAAGCGCAGATTCACATTCTCTATGCTAATTTTATTTCCACACCGATCGGGCGAATGATGAGTGTGACAGATGCCACACATGTGTATTTACTGGAGTTTATGGACAGGCGGGGACTCGAAAAAGAAATTGAAACATTAAGAAAGAAACATCATGCCCGCATTTTAGTTGGAGAAACAAACGTCCATCAGCAATTAGCAAAGGAATTGGCCTTATATTTTGAGAAAAAGCTGACCAAGTTTACTGTACCGCTTTCTTTACATGGCACCCCTTTTCAAATGAAGGTGTGGGACCAGCTCTCACGCATTCCAGCAGGCGAAACGAGATCCTATCGAGATTTAGCCACGAAACTGGGCGATCCGCATTTGGTTCGTGCCGTTGGTAATGCAAATGGTGCCAATCAATTGGCGATTATCATTCCCTGCCACCGCGTGATTCAAACAAGTGGTGAGCTTGGAGGCTACGGCGGAGGGATTGAACGGAAGAAATATTTGCTTCAGTTAGAACAGCGTGCATAAAAAAAAACGGCTCTGCTTATTCGGTAAGCGAGCCGTTTTCTCCGTTACGGGTGATGCTGTATACATCAATGATTTGGTCCCATTTTGAAATGGTTTTTTCTTTTTTCATGCCCATTTTTAAAGCGACCTTCACCGACGCTTCATTCTCAGGACGAATTAGGCTGACCATCCGTCTGACCTTCATTTCTTCAAATCCATAGGTAAGGCAGCCTTTTGCAGCCTCAGCAGCATAGCCATTCCCCCACGCCGCTTTCTTTAGCATATAGCCAATCTCAAGCTCGGTTTGTCCTTCAATGTTTTGCAGGACAATGCCGCTTTGTCCAAGTCGTTCATTTGTTTTTTTATCTTCAATGATCCATAGCGAGGTGTGGTACATGCGGTCATTTTTTTGATTCCATGCAATCCACTCTTTTGTCTGCTGTTCATCCTTCAAAGAAGGATAATACTTCATCACTTCTTCATCCTGAAACAGCTCGTCATATAAAAATGACGCATCATGTTCATTCATCGTTCTCAGTTTCAGGCGCTCTGTTTCAAATACTGTTCTTGTTTGAACTGTCATTGATGATCCCCCCTTTTTTACTTGCTAAAAATATCTCCGAACAATCCATTTGAATCTGGGGCAAAGTAATGGAAGCCCGCACCGGTTAAACTTGCAGCCAGCGCTGTCCACATCATTAAACTGACAGTCATCCACACCGCAACTTGCTTTCTTTTCGTTCCAAAGCTCATGCACATCAAGGCTGCTAAATGACTGCCGATGATAAAAGGTCCTATGAGTGCTAACCCAGGCAGACCGTATCGTTCCCAAATTTTTCTCGCGCGCAGCTGCTTTTTCTCTCCTTTTTCATCACCTTTTTCCTCTTTTCTTTTTAACCACCATGCTTTAAACCGGTCCACGAACACAATGAGAAGCAAGACTGTCAAAAAGTTGCCGATGAATCCAATCAAGGCCGTTGTCACAGGATGCAGCCCACTTAAGATTGCGAATGGAACGACACCAATCACTTCAAAAAAAGGCAAGGCAGCCAATACAAAAACGAGTACATATCCCCATACGATATCCAAAAACAGAACCCCTTTTCATTTTTGTCCTCTCCCCATTGTAATGAAAAAGACAATTCCATTTCTACATTTTTTTAGAAAAAGAAAAGCACATCGGATAGGATGTGCTCAGTTTACATTCGTATTTTCATTTTTCTTATTTGTCCGGCGCAGTACAATGAATATAAGCCCTATTAAAATCACAATAGATAGAAGACTTTGCAGCAAAATCACACTTGGTGACGTCCAGCCAATCCATTCGAAGATAAGCTGCGGTCCGAAAAAGATCATCGGAATCAATGAAACGACATTCGCCTTTAAAATTGCATTAAATACAACGATACATAGCAGCATGAGCAAAATGACGCCCCACCTCTGGCCAGAAGTAAGGACAAGTAGTGGTGTGCCGACTTTTTGATCCAATAGTTTGATTGTGACCATCGCTGTCAGCTGAAAGATTCCTAACATCCAAAAGTAGAGAAATACCCGGCTGCTTGTTTGAAAGGCGGACGCTCTAAACATCACAATGATCATGATGACATTGGCCACTAAAACGAGCGGATATCCAATCAAAGCAAACCAAGAATAGGATAAGTTTTGGCTGATTGCATCTGCTAAAATCATGTAAAAAAGCGATCCAATTAAGAAAGCACTGACAAACGGCACCCAGTCTTTATGGTTTCCTGACAGCTCTTTTGCCAGTTCATCAGCATAGCTCCGCGGATCTCCGCCGAACACATCCTCACCTGTTTTGCCGTCTTTTTCAGCCTCAACCGCATGTGCTGTCAGTTCGTCCATCAGCTCATCGATTTCATCCTGATTTTTTCCCTTTGATATGAGATAAAGTTGCAGCTCTAGTAGAATGTGTCTTGTTTCTTTTGATACCATAATCTCACTTCCCTTTTTGTAATAAGCGGTTTACATTTTTTGAAAGCTCATTCCAGCGGTCAATAAACTCTGTGAGCGCTTGTTCTCCCGCTTGTGTGAGCGTATAGTATTTCCTTTTCGGGCCGGTCACTGACGCTTTTGTTACGGTGGTCACCAGCTGGTCCTTTTGCATACGCAGCAAAATCGGATAGATACTGCCTTCACTTATTTGATCAAACCCATAATGCGCGAGCTTCTTCGTCATTTCATACCCATAAATTTCGCCCTCAGAAATAATCGACAGCAGGCAGCCTTCTAAAATTCCTTTTAGCATTTGTGTGGATGTTGTCATGATTGTTCCTCCGATTCCAGTACCTTGCATCACAAGATAGCTTTATCTTACCACACACTATCTTGCCATGCAAGATAGTGGCACAGAAAAAAATCACCGCTTAAAGGGTGATTTTTACGCCCAAGGTTTATCTGTCCCAAGTGCGTCAGCAAGCGCCTTACTATGCTTTCGGCGGCTTTTTCTTTCCTCTGCCCGCTGCTTCGCTGTTTGATGAAGCATGATTTCTTCCTCTGTTTCCGGCATCACCTGCGGGACTCGTTTAGGCTTTCCGTTTTCATCTAATGAGACAAATGTCAGAAATGAAGTTGCTGCGAGTCTGCGTTCTCCAGACATCAAGTTTTCTTTAATGACTTTGACGAACACTTCCATAGAAGACGTACCCACCCATGTGACATAGGATTCCAAGCATACGGACTCCTTTTGTCCAATCGGCTCTAAAAAGTCAACAGAATCCATTGAAGCTGTGACCGTTTCACTGCGGCTGTGTCTTGCAGCCGAGATGGAGGCAATGTCATCTATATAACTCATTAATTTCCCGCCAAATAACGTTTGGTGGTTATTCGTATCAAGAGGGAATACCCTGCTTGTTTTAACAACTTTCGATTCCTTGCAGTATTTGAAATTTTCTTCACTCATCATCATAGCTCCTTCTTGCTGTTTTCGTGGATGCGGAACGACTTTTATTAAACACTATTCTTTTAGGTTTGTCTAAACTTTTTGCTTTAGTCTTATGTGAGAGATTTTCTTTCGGAAATGTTTCAACCATGGCTAGAAGAAGGAATAATAGAACTATGAATGAACAAGGAGGCCATTTAATGGATTCTATGAGAGCAGAGCAATTATACAAAATGCCGCAATGCATGAGTGAATACGACAATTTAGAAGAAGTTCTTTTATGCAGTCCTATTTATATGGAAATCAAACAAATTATTAACGCAACCCAGAAACATTTTGCGAAAGAAAATATTTCTCAAATGAAAGCAGTCGCTCAGCATAAGCAATTGATCCAAACCCTTAAAGATCATCAAGTACGGCCCATCCTGCTCCCGCCGAATGAACGCTTCCCTGAGCAAGTCTTCACTCGGGATATTGGTTTTACGATTGGACATACACTGTTTGTTTCAAGTATGGCCGCTCCGGTTCGGCAAGGGGAAGAACAATACCTAAAAGAATGGGCACAGGCAAAAGGGTGGTCAGCTGTCACTTTGACAGACGGAACGATTGAAGGCGGCGATGTGCTTGTGGATCAGAACCGTGTGTTTGTTGGCACGAGCAAAAGAACTAGTCCAGCCGCTATCTACCAGCTCAAAAAGGAACTGCCGGATCACGACATCATTCCGATTCACCTTCCTCCTGACATTTTGCATCTTGATTGTGTGATGAATATTCTGTCTCATGACGAGATCATCATTTATCCTGAAGCGTTCAAGCAAAAGGATCTCGTGCGGCTCAAAACGTATTATGATTTGATTGAAATCAGCGAACAAGAGCAATTCACACTTGGACCAAATGTTTTATCCATTGGGCAGAAAAAAGTGATCAGCTTGCCCAGCAACCAAGAAACAAATGCTGCGTTAACCGCTCACGGATACACCGTCATTGAAGTGGACTTTTCTGAAATTATTAAATCCGGCGGCTCTTTCAGATGCTGCACATTGCCTATTCGGCGTTCATCTATTAAAAAAGCCAGCATGTAGAACAGCTTGTCTACTTGCTGGCTTTTGTCTAGCTTGTCCTATTTTCTATTATATAAATGACAGGCGACTTCATGTCCTTCTTCCACCGCTTGTAATGCCGGTTTTTTTTCAGCACACACATCCATCGCGGCAGGACATCTTGTTCGAAATACACAGCCGCTTGGCGGGTTCACTGGACTTGGAATTTCTCCTTTTAAAATAAACCTTTTGCGCTTGTCCTCTACGTCAGGATCTGGAATGGGGATTGCAGACAGCAAGGCTTGTGTATATGGGTGAAGCGGTGTTTGATATAATGCATCACTCGTTGTCAATTCGACGAGATGACCTAAATACATGACACCGATCCGGTCACTAATATATTTCACCATCGACAAGTCATGTGCAATAAAGAGAAATGTTAATCCTTCCTCTTTTTGCAGTTTCTTCAGCAGATTTACGACCTGCGCTTGAACGGAGACGTCTAGTGCAGAAATCGGCTCATCTGCCACAATAAATTTTGGCGCTAAGGCAAGTGCTCTTGCAATGCCGATTCTCTGCCTCTGTCCTCCGCTAAATTCGTGCGGATAGCGGGTGGCAAAATCATAGCTTAATCCTACCGCTTCGAGCAGTTCTTTCACGCGCGCAATTCTTTTCTTTTGACTCCCATAAAGCTGATGAATCTCCATTGGTTCCAGCATAATATCTTTTACTGACAGTCTTGGATTTAACGAGGAATACGGATCTTGAAAGACCATTTGCATTTGCCGGTTGAAATCAAATGATTCTTTTTTAGAAAGGTGGTGAAGACTTTTCCCTTCATATAAGGCTTCACCATCTGTTGGTTCATAAAGACGCATGAGCACTTTTCCAAGTGTGGATTTGCCGCAGCCAGACTCACCAACGAGACCAAAGGTTTCACCTTGTTTCAGCTGAAAAGAGACACCATCCAGCGCTTTTAAGGTTCTCCCTTTCGAAAGGTGAAAATGTTTTTTAAGGTTGTTTACTTGTAAAAGTGGTTCAACTGTCATGTATCGCTCCTCCTCTCACTTGGTAAATACCGCCTTGCACCTGCCCATTCCTTTTCATATGAAGTGCCAGAAAGGGAAAGAAGCTCAATTTGTCTGCCGGTTTTAGGCGAATGAAGCATCATCCCGTCCCCAGCGTAGATTCCTACATGGCGGACCGCTCCCTTTCCGTTTTCATTTGCAAAAAACAGCAAGTCGCCTTGTTCTAAATGGCTTGATGTAACGGGCGTTCCTTGAACTGCTTGGTCACTTGCGTCTCTCGGCAAAAGATATCCGCACGCTTTGTACATGCTGTAAGCAAAGCCTGAACAATCATAGCCAAAGCTGCTCATGCCTCCCCATAAATAAGAAAGGCCAATAAATTGTTTTCCTGCGTCTACAACATCTTTGCCGGTCATAGAGAAAGCTTGCGATACTGGGCGTACATCCACTTTGTTGATTTCTCTTATTCCTAATGGGGTGACAACATGAAATTGATCATCTGTTTCTTTGGCTGCTGCCAGCTCTGTTAAAAAGCTAATCTCCATATCAGGTTCCCCGTTTTGATAGAGTGTGGCTTTTTTCTGACAAACGATAAGAGATGCAGCTGACGCACTTCCCTTTACTTGTTTTAATTGCTCAGCAGGTATATAGCCTGGATAGCCTTGCGGATGTTTCCGGCTGGCCTGCTGTGGTATGACGACTTTCATCCAGCCATCTGTCTCTTCTAATCCAATCACTCGTCCGCCGAGCAGTACTTGAGATTGAATCAAATTTTCTTCACATAAAGCCAGCTTTTCTTCATATGTTTGCTGGTCAATCCATTCTTTGATGTTGATGGAGTCCTGAAGTACCTTTCGATCGATTTCTCGGGGAGACTGCGGCGCTGTCCATACGTTAGCGACTGGAACCGTTGATTCGTATATCATCATGAGACTCCTTTCACCCCTTGAATGCCTAACCCATGATGCAGCGGTAAAAATATATCTTTTCCTTTGTACACGATTCCACCGTCTATCATGTCCTCTTTCAGCATAAGCGGGGCATCAAAATCGCAGCGGGTGATATTCGGCTGGCTTGCGGCGAAATGTGCCGCTGCTGTAATGCCAAGCTTTGACTCAATCATACTGCCAACCATGCACTGAACACCGTATGCTTCGGCAAGGGCATTGATTTTTAATGCTTCTTTTATGCCGCCTGATTTCATTAATTTTAAATTGATCAGATCACAGCTTCTCGTTTCAAGCACCTTGATTGCATCATGAAAACTGAAAATGCTTTCGTCTGCCATGATCAATGGATCAACTGCTTCTGTCACACGGCGCAGACCTTCGATATCTTCTTTCGGCACTGGCTGTTCTACTAGTTCAATATTCAGCGCTTCCATTTTTCGAATGGCTGTGATCGCTTCCTTCCACGTCCAGCCCTGATTGGCGTCGAGCCTGATCTGAATGTCTGGCCCGACTTTTTCTCGAATCCGCTTGATCCGCTGTATATCCGTGTGTATATCATCTTTTCCTACTTTGATCTTTAACGTCTGAAAACCTTCGGCTGCGTATTGCTTCGCATCTTCCGCCATCTCAAGCGGCCGGTTTACACTGACCGTATAGTCGGTTTCAAGCTGATGACGATATCCGCCAAGGTATTGATAAAGCGGAAGTCCTGCCTGCTTTGCTAACCCATCATAAATGGCCATATCGATTGCAGCTTTTGCGCTTGTGTTGCTTGCGAGCACGCGGTTCATAGCAGAAAAGATTTGTTCATACTCTGCCAAGGAAGCCCCGAGCAAAATGGGTCTGATCACTTCACAGATGGCATAGTCGATGCTTTCCAGCGTTTCTCCTGTAATCACCGATGTGGGAACTGCCTCTCCGTAGCTGACGTCACCTTGATCATATGTGATGATGACGATCAGAGATGCTGCGTCATACACCGTTCTTAAAGCGGTTTTGAAAGGCTTTTTTAGCGGTACACTCGTTCTGCATGTACGAACATCGACAATTTTCATTTGATCGCCTCTTTCGCTGCAACGCCTGGAGAAATGTGCAGTTTTTTCCCTGCGGCATCTAGTGCAGCCTGCACGCCCATCGGAAAGGCAAAGTTCGGTGATGAATGACCGATCCGAAAGCCGCCGAGTGCAGGTTTCTTTTGCGGCACAATATAGGTTTCCCACAGCTGTTCCAACGTTAAAGACTGGTCTTTCTTTTTTGGTTCACATTGATGAAAATCTCCAATGATGAATCCAGCCGCATCATCCAATTTTCCAGCAGAGGTGAGGTGCTGCATCATGCGATCGATTTTATAAGGCTCTTCGTCAATATCTTCAATGAACAACAGCTTTCCCTTCGTATCAATTTCAAAAGGTGTCCCAAGTGTTGTCACGATGAGGGCAAGATTCCCTCCTATGATGTCACCTGACACGGTGCCGGGGTAGAAGGTATGAAGAGGTGACAAGTGATGCGTATACGTAAAGGCCTTCGGCGTGAACAGCTGCAAAAAGGTATCCTTCGTATACGGATGAACCTCTTCAAGTCCCACATCAGAGGAAAGCATTGGACCATGAAAGGTCACAAGACCGGTCTGCTGCTGGATGGCCGTATGTAAAAACGTAATGTCACTATAACCCCAAAAGATTTTTGGATTCCGGCGAATGAGGTCATAATCAATGGCTTCCGCAAGTCTTCCAGTTCCGTACCCTCCGCAGGCACAAATAACTGCTTTGACTTCTGGATCTTGAAACATGCCATGAAGATCTTCCACTCTTTCATGATCACGCCCTGCTAAATACCCGTACCGGGAATCGAGATACTTCCCTTTTTTCACCTTCAGCCCAAGGCTCTCTAAAAAGGCAATCCCTTTTGCTAATTTCAATTCATCAGGCGGGCTTGCTGGTGCGATAATCCCCACCGTATCCCCTGTTTGAAGCGCCGCTGGCAGCTGGTTCATGCCAATCCCCTCTTTCTCTTTATTTCTTACAATCTATGGGCATTTTCTCCATAACATGAACAAATAAAGGAAACAGACGCTTTTGTTCAAAGCGTCCTATATTGTTGACAAAGGGCTAAAATGATCTTTATTTTAGTCCTTTGTCTTCTATTCAGCGTGACCTGAAAACCTTTGCAGCCCTAGGAAGGACGAGCATCAGAGCGGAGCGAATTTGACATTCATGAGCACCGAAGCGCAGGACTGACAAAGAATTCGAGGGTTTGTCCTCGTGCTGAGACGCTTTTGTTCAAAATGTCCGTGTCCCTCATTCCCTTCAATTACTCTCCATCTACTTGTGCCCATTTCAAATCGATATACCCAACAGGGTGGCGGACAATTCCCTTCACGCCCTCTTTTTGCAAATGAACTTGGTTATAAAAATGAATTGGAATGATCGGTGCTTCTTCAATGAGAAGTGCCTCTGCATCATGAAGGATGCTGTTTCTTTTTTGTTCATCTGCTTCCTTTCTCGCCTTTTTCATCAGCTGATCATAGGTGTCGTTTGACCATCCAGTCCGGTTCATCGCATTCCCTGTTTGAAAGCTCTCTAGGAAATTAATCGGATCTGCATAGTCTGCTAAAAATGAACTTTGCGAGAATTGAAATTTCAGCGCCTTTTGATCTTCTGCAAATACATTGGCTTCCATGTTTGCAAGCTTCACGTCCACACCCAGCGCTTCTTTTAATTGCTGCTGGATGGCTTCAGCTTTTTTCTTGTTCTCAGGCTTTGTACTATATGTCAATGTGACGGGCGGCAGCTTTGAATAGTTCTCTTCTTTCAGCCCTTTTTCTAATAGTTTTGCAGCTTCACTCGTATCTTGTTTGACAAGATCACCGCCAGCTTCTCTGAAATCCTCACCCTTTGAATCTAGAATCCCCGGTGAAACGAAGGCGCGAGCTGGCTTCTCTTTATTTTTCGTTACATAATCCACGATATCTTGCGGATTGATCGCCATTTGTAAGGCTTTGCGAATGTTCTTATTTTGAAAAGGTTCCATGTTCACATTCAGACGATAAAAGAATAGTCCAGCCTGATCTTCAATTTGTACATCTTTATTTTTCAGCAAATTTTCACTTTGTTCTGCTGGAACGAAGGCAGTATCTAAATCTCCCGATTGATACATTTGATAATCAGTGTTTCGATCGCTGATCATCAGCCACTTTACCTGATCCAGCTTGACTGATTTTTTGTCCCAATACGTCTCACTTTTTTCCATAGTGAAGCTCTCATCATGCTTCCATTCTGTCAGCTGAAACGGTCCATTCCCAACAAAGGTTTTGGCATCCTTTGCCCAGTTTGGATCCTTCTCTGCTACCTTCTCATTGACAGGGAAAAAGGCAGGGTTTGCGGTCATATTTAAGAACGATTTCTGCGGGTATGCCAGTGTGACCTTTAGCGTTTTGTCATTTTCAGCACTGACTTTTACATCTTCTTTCTTTCCTTTTCCGCTGTTAAATGCCTCTCCGCCTTCAATCATGTAAGCTAAGAACGATGCAGAAGAGCCTGTTTTCGGATCAAGCAGACGCTTCCACGCATATTCAAAGTCACTCGCTTTCACTGGATCACCATTCGACCACTTGATGCCGTCTCTTAAATGAAATGTGTACGTTTTTCCATCCTCTGAAATCTCCCATTTTTCCGCCATTGCAGGAGATGGTTCGTGCTTTTCATTCAGTCTTGTTAATCCTTCCATTAAGTTATTCAGACCTTGCCACGATACATTATTAAAACCAATCGGCGGGTCAAATGACGTCGGTTCGTTTTCGTTATTTAAGGTTAATACTTTCTTTTCATTCTTGTTGCTTGATGATCCTTTACCTGCTTGCTCATTGGCTGTACATCCTGCGAGCAGCATGATGATGAACAAACAAACACTAATGATCCACCCTTTTTTTCTCATCAAAAACTCCCCCTTTGTGTTGAAGATAACATCGCTTGGTTCGCTCGCTCATCCTGGAGCCAGCAATGCACTGTATGAGTAGGTGACCGCTGCGTTTCGTGCGGCATGATATGATCACACACTTTCATGGCAGCCGGGCAGCGATCGGTATACGGACAGCCCTTTGGCGGTGCAAATAAATCAGGCGGGCTTCCTTCAATCGGAATAAGTTCATCTTTCATATCAAGTCTTGGAACGGATTGCAGGAGCCCTTTTGTATAAGGGTGCTGCGGACTGTAAAAAATATCTTGCCTTGTTCCGGTTTCAACTATTTTCCCTCCGTACATGACTGCTACCCGGTCGGCAACTTGGGCTACGACCCCTAAGTCGTGTGTGATTAAGATAATGGTAACCCCTGTTTTCCTCTGAATCTCTTTAAACAGTTCTAAAATTTGTGCCTGTATGGTCACATCAAGTGCGGTCGTCGGTTCATCTGCGATCAGCACCTTTGGCTCACAAATCAGTGCCATGGCAATCATGAGCCGCTGCCTCATTCCCCCGCTGAATTGGTGCGGGTATTGCTTTAATCTCTCCTTCGGCTGCGGAATACCAACCAAATCAAGCATCTGTATGGCGGCTTCTTTCACTTCTTTTTTCGTCAGCTTTTGATGCTCCTTCGCCGCCTCCATCAGCTGATCTCCTATTGTCAAGGTTGGGTTTAGTGCTGTCATCGGATCTTGGAAGATCACCGAAATATCGACACCTCGTATGGCGCGCATTTCTTTCTCAGATATTGAAAGCAAGTTGCGGTCTTGAAACCAGATTTCTCCCTGATCGACTTGCGCGCTGTATGCAGGCAGAAGCCTCATAATGCTTTGTGATGTCACACTTTTTCCGCAGCCTGATTCTCCCACAATGGCTAAGGTTTCTTTTTCATATACATCGACATTCACTCCGCGTACTGCTTGAACTGAACCGCCGTATGTCCGAAAGCTGACGTGCAGATCGATGATTTGTAGAACTTTTTTCAAAGCGCCATCACCTCTTCATCTTTGGATCAAGCGCATCTTGCAAGCCATCACCTAAATTGTTAAAGCAAAACATCGTAAGTGAAATAAAAAATGCCGGGAAAAATAAACGCCACCAATGTCCATTGTCTGACAGCACAGTCGGCAAAGCATCATTGGCCATCACGCCCCAGCTTGCAAATGGTGCTTGAATACCTAAACCGAGAAAGCTTAAGAACGCTTCAGCAAATATCGCTGTCGGCACAGTCAGGGTCATTTGGACGATAATCGGCCCCATCGTATTCGGCAGCAGGTTGCGGCGAATGATCCGCAGGCTTTTGGCACCAAAGGTCTTTGAGGCAAGGACATATTCCTGGCTTTTCAGCTGAAGAACCTGACCTCTCACAATTCTTGCCATTCCAATCCATCCGGTGACAGTGAGCGCTACAATAATGGTGACAAGCCCTGGCCCCATGAGCACCATCAATAAAATGACGACAAGTAAATAAGGAAGTCCGTAGAGCACCTCGACAATCCGCATCATGACATGGTCATAGCGTCCGCCTTTATAGCCGGCTATGCCCCCATAAATCACACCGATGGCAAAATCAATCAGGGCTGCCATGACACCCACAAATAACGAAATGCGTGCTCCGTACCAAGTGCGAGTAAACACATCTCGTCCAAGCTCATCTGTTCCAAACCAGTGAGCAGCTGAGGGCGGCAGATTTTGCATCGAAAGACGCTGCTCTGTCACACTATTTGGCGCAAGCAATGGGCCTAAGACTGCCATGACAAAAAGAAAAATCAGAACCGATAGACTAAACATCGCAAGCTTATTTTGCTTCAGCCGCCTCCATGTATCTGCCCAATAGGAAAGAGAGGGTCTTTTAATGGCATGGGCTTCTGTTTTCTTTTGCTCTCGTGGAGAAAACCATTCGTCCGGCACTTCAGGATGCCTGTTCGGTGGATCATGCTGAAGGTGTATACTCATGCCTTTCCTCCTTTCTGATGCAGCTGAATCCTTGGATCAAGGAGACGATACGCCACATCGACAATGAAGAGAAGTGTGATTAAAATAATGCTGTAAAAAACAGTGGTTCCCATGATGACAGGATAATCACGGTTGTTTATGCTCTCGACAAAGTATTTTCCCATTCCAGGAATGGCAAATATTTTTTCAATGACAAAACTTCCTGTTAAAATACTTGCGACAAGTGTTCCAAGAATGGTTACAACGGGTAAAAGTGCATTTCGAAGCGCATGTTTAAATACAATTTTAAAGGGAGAAAGTCCTTTTGCTTTGGCCGTACGGATATAGTCTTGCGACAGCACTTCAATCATGCTCGATCTCGTTAACCTGGCGATAATGGCCATTGGGCTGACAGCAAGGGCGATTGTAGGCAGCACCATATGCATTGGACTTGTCCACATCGCTGTAGGAAAGAGCTTCAAATTGACAGCAAGCTGCTGAATTAATAAGGTAGCAAAGATAAAGTTTGGAATGGATATACCGAATACAGCAATCGTCATGGCGATGTAATCAATCAAACCATTATGCCGGAGGGCAGCCATAACCCCTAGCAGGATACCAGAGATAACAGCAATCAATATTGAGATAAGACCAAGTTCTAATGAGACTGGGAAGCCTCTCGCCAATAGATCATTGACACTTTCAGAAGGCTTTTTAATGGAAGGACCAAAATCAAAGGTAACAATAGATTTTAAATAGATGACATATTGAACATAGAGTGGTTCGTCTAAGTGATAGTAGCTTTCGAGGTTTCGCTGGACGGTTTCGTTTGTATTTCGTTCTTCATTGAAAGGCGATCCTGGGATGACCTTCATTAAAATAAACGTTAAAGTCGTAATCGTTAAGATCGTAGCAATCATCGCAATAAAACGCTTGAGCAAAAAGCTGGCCATCTGCTGTCTCCCCCTCGCTTAACAAAATGTTGTACGTGCGGCAAGCTCTGTCATGACAAGCATCGCTTGATAGGCTTCTAATATATTGTCTGCTTGGTATGTCACCGTCGTTGTTCCTTCTATGATGGCAGTACCCGGCATTAAATTCGCCCATTCAGCTTGTCCATAATTGGCAAACTCAATCTTAAGCAGCGGCTGATCAGGAGGCGTCAGCGGCTTCATTTGATCAATCTGTTTCATCGCGGCTTCCACTTGCTGCAAGATTTGTTGATTGACTTTGGCAGGAGGTAAGCATTTCACAGCAGATCTTGAGATGGTTTCTTTCACTGCCACTGTTTTCACACCAGGCATCAGCTTTTCTGCCTCAAGTGCTGCTTGATCATCCCCGCAAACAAGAATCACCGGCACACCATAGTAGCCTGCAACATACGCATTAAAGCCCATTTCACCAATTGGATGATCATTTATGTAAAAATGTCTGACCCCAAAAATCATACTGTGTGACATCACACCTTTCATTGATGCCCTTGCATGATAGCCTAAAAAAACAGCTGCATCATAGGTTTGATCCAATCCTTGCACCATTGAATAAGGCTTTACGTCACCTGATATGAGAACTGCCTCTTCATGCAGTTCTTCGATCAAAAGATTATTCATTTTAGAATGACTGTCATTCACCAAAATGTCGGTGGCACCATGCTGGACAAGCGCCTCTACACAGGCGTTCACTTCACCGGTCATAATGCGTCTGCCACGCTCATAGTTATGCTGGCGTGAATCAACAAATGTATGATCAGCTAGACCAGTAATTCCCTCCATATCGACAGATAGATAGAGCTTCATTCCCATCCCCCTTTAATTAAACATAAAATTTGTGTATATTTTTCTAAATTTTCTAAAAAATTATATGAGAACTTGATTGATTTTTCAATACAATGTCCGAAAATAAGGAGTTTAGACTCAGATAATACAGGTCAAACGGCTTTTTTAGAAAGGATTTTTTTAACAAATAAAACACCACTAACTATGTCTTTAGTGGTGTTTATCCGCTTCGTTAATCTGCGATTTCAGCTGTTCATATTTCTTCATGGTTTGTGTAAATAAATCATCAAACATCTGAGGTGCCTGCTGTTGAATGACCTCAGCACCTTCTCCTGTAATTCCCCCTTTTGTCGCCACTCTATCGACAGTTTCAGCAAAGGTTAGGCCTCGTTCTACGAGGATCTGGCCAGTTCCTAAAAGGGCATACGTTAAAAATTCATTCGCTTCCTCTAAGGAAAGATCACTATTTCTCACAGCCGCTTTCGCCATTTCTTCAAAAAGAGCAGCGATAAAACCAGGAGATGAGCTTGTCAAATTGCTCGCCGCATCAATCCGGTCTTCCTCTACCTCCCTCACGATGCTAAAAGCTGAAAGCAGCCGGTGCAAACGCTCCTTGTCCTCACGTCCTGCGGCTGCACCATGCGCAACAAGTGATACGCCTGTCCCAACAGCTGACGTGAGCGTTGGGATGTATCTGGATACTGGCTGCGCTGTATGCGCCTGTAACTTTTCTAATGTCACAGCTGCTGCTACTGACACAATATGTACCGCTCTCCCTTTAGAAGGCAGCTGATCCAGAACATTTAGTACAGCAAGCGGCGGCACGCAGACAAACAATATATCACATGACGCAGAAAGTTCGTCTAATGAACAAATGTTGATTTCTTGGTGCTTTTCTTTGAGCTGATGAAGGCGCTCCGTTTCACTTCTTGTATGGATCATGATTTGATGAGCATCCAGCACCCCATTTTCCAGCCACTTTTGCACCATCATATCAGCCATACTTCCATATCCAATGATTCCAATTGTCTCCACAGTTTAATCTCCTCTATCTTGCTTAGATTCACTACTTATTTTAACAATTTCCCACAATGTTTTCATTTTTATCCCACACTTTTTTCATACGATAAAGTCAGTCCCCACCACATACGGTAAAACACCCAAACACATACATGAAAAAATCATTGAAAGAGAGTGATTGAAATGACAGAGCACAAAGATGACAAACAAATAATTGAACAACCTCAAAAACAGAAAAAGCCAAACGGCTGGTTTAAGCCATTTGTCAGCGGTGTTGTAGGCGGTACATTAGCGTTAGGTGTCTACGTTCTTACGCCATATGCTCAGCATTCATCAGACAGCACCGCAAATGATTCGGCAGCGAAAACTGAAGCAGTATCGACAAATCACACGAATTCGTCAAAAACAACAGCCGTCCAAACATCAATTTCATCAAGCAGCATCTCCAGTATGGTCGAAAATGTATCACCAGCTATTGTCGGCATTACAAACTACCAAGCGCAAACTCAAACAGACACGAGCTTTGGCGATTTCAGTACGCCTTTCGATGAATCACAGCAAAACAAAAGCAGTCAAGAGGAAGAAACCGGTACAGGCTCAGGAGTCATTTTCAAAAAATCAGGCAATAAAGCCTATATCTTAACAAACAACCACGTCATTGAAGGTGCAAACAAACTAACCGTATCCTTACACGATGGCAAAACCATTGAAGGAAAACTGGTTGGAGCTGATCCGCTCACTGACTTAGCCGTTGTGGAAATTAGCAGCAGTCATGTGACGAAGGTGGCGGCATTAGGCAATTCCTCCTCACTGCGTGCTGGGGAAACCGTCATTGCGATCGGAAACCCGCTTGGTGAAGATCTTTCAAGAACGGTGACACAAGGAATTGTCAGCGGCGTCGACCGAACAGTCTCTATGAACACATCAGCAGGCGAAAGCAGCATTAATGTCATTCAAACAGATGCAGCTATTAACCCAGGTAACAGCGGCGGTCCGCTTCTGACGACAGACGGAAAGGTTGTGGGGATCACGAGTATGAAAATCTCTGAAACAGGTGTTGAAGGCATTGGGTTCGCACTGCCAATCAATGATGTCAAACCAATCGCTGATCAGCTTCTCACAAAAGGAAAAATTGAACGTCCATATATCGGCATCAGCATGCTGGATCTCGAACAAGTTCCAGATGTGTATCAAAAAGAAACTCTCGGACTTAAAAGCAGTCAGCTCGATCAAGGCGTGTACGTCAAAGATATCGCCGCAGGTTCACCTGCCGCCAAAGCTGGCTTAAAGTCAGAGGATGTCATTACCGGCATCAATGGGAAACAAATCAAAACTGGCAGTGAATTACGTCATGAGCTATACACGAATGCAAAAGTAGGAGACACCGTGAGCATCACCCTCATTCGAAACGGAAAACAAAAAACAAAGCAAGTCACATTAACACAATCTGAATCTAAGCAGGTCAGTTCCTAATAAAAAAAACAGCTCAGTTGATGAGCTGTTTTTTTATGAAGACTGAATTGGCGTTAGTCTTTGTTCAATTTCTGCTCGTTTATGCTCTAGGAACGGCGGAAGGGCTAATTGATCACCAAGTTCGTCCACCCCTTCATCCACTGTAAACCCAGGGCCATCGGTTGAAATTTCAAATAAAATACCATTTGGCTCTCTAAAGTAAAGAGCTTTAAAGTAAAAGCGTTCTACAACACCAGAGTTCGTAAAGCCTGCTTTTGAGATTTTTTCATACCATTTTTCAAGCTCCTCTGCATCTTTCACGCGAAATGCGACGTGATGCACACTTCCTCTGCCGGAACGTTCAGAAGGCCCTTCTGTTTTTTCGATCACATGAATTTCTGTTCCAGCACCGCCATTTCCTGACTCAAAAATGGTCACGATCTCACCATCATTTGATTGTTCACGTGCTCTTTCAGTGAAACCAAGGATGTCCGTTAACACACGGATCGTCTTATCAGCTTCTGCAACGGTTAATTCAACTGGACCTAAACCTCTAATTGCAAACTCTGCCGGAATATCGTCATGCACTGGCGGTGAGCCTGCCTCTTGCGTATTCGGTTCTACTGTTAAAAACAGCTGCTGCCCTTCTGGGTCTTTAAAACGCAAAGCAGGTCTTCCGCCTCTCAAGGAAGCTGTTTCTTGCTGCACGCCTTTATCTTCAAACCGCTTTTCCCAAAACGTGAGTGCCTCTTCAGAAGAAACGAGAAGACCTGTGCTTGTGATCGCATTTGTCCCTTCCAAACGGCGGGCAAGCATTGGAATTTCAAAGAATGTAAGCTCTGTTCCTGGTGAAGCGACCTCGTCTCCATAAAACAAATGATACATAGACGGGTCATCCTGATTGACTGTTTTCTTTACAAGTTTCAAGCCAAGGATTTGGCGGTAGAAATCAACATTTTTCTGAGCATTGGCTGTTAACGCAGATACGTGGTGAATCCCATTGATTTTCATTATTTTCACTCCTATTTTAAATTATCTCGAATTCGAGATAATATCCTTATGAATAAAATAGTTCATTTTTCAAGAAAAGTCAACCATTTGACTGCACGTTTACTGGATGTTCGGTTTCCGGTCATTAAATTAACATTAAATCAAAAATAAACTTTCATTGTTCGTTTTTAACACAACATTTACCCTAATATCTCCAATAAAAGAACACTTTTAAATACAAATACGAAAATCAGAAAATTTTTTTAATTCTTGTTTTCCTAAAATCGTATTACAATGAACAAAATACATGTCACAGTAACGTACGAAAGTGATGCAGGAGGTCGTGTGTAATGAACAAAGAACAACCAGCGTTAAAACAAGACATCGGCTTATTTTTCGCCCTATCTCTTGTCATCGGGACCATTATCGGGTCAGGCGTCTTTATGAAGCCAGGCAACGTCGTTTCCTATTCAGGAAGCTCAGACATCGCATTATTCGCTTGGCTGTTAGGTGGGATCTTAACCCTTGCAGGCGGACTGACTGTCGCTGAAATTGGTACACAAATCCCGAGAACCGGCGGTTTGTACGCCTATCTTGAAGAAGTGTATGGTGAATTTTGGGGCTATTTATGCGGCTGGGTGCAGATTATTATTTACGGACCCGCCATCATTGGTGCACTTGGTCTTTATTTTGGTTCATTATTAGCCAATTTATTTTCTCTTTCGACTTTATGGTCTACAACGATCGGCATTATCACCGTTTTATTTTTATGTATCATTAACATCATGGGAACAAAATACGGCGGATTTGTTCAGGGGCTGACCACTATCGGAAAGCTTGTCCCAATTGCCGCGATTATTGTATTTGGCATATGGAAAGGTAACGAAAACATCTTCATGGCCGTCAACGATAGTATCGCTCAAATGAACTTCGGTGCAGCGATTTTGGCTACGCTGTTTGCCTATGATGGCTGGATTTTACTTGCTGCGCTTGGTGGTGAAATGAAAAACCCTGAGAAACTGCTTCCTCGCGCGATGGCAGGCGGAATTTTAATCGTGACGGCTTGTTATCTCTTTATTAATGTCGCACTTTTGCACGTGCTGCCAGCTGATCAAATCGTCCAGTTAGGTGAAAATGCGACAAGCACTGCTGCTACCATGCTCTTTGGACCAATTGGCGGGAAAATCATTAGTATTGGGATCATCATCAGTATCTTTGGCTGTTTGAACGGAAAGGTTCTTTCATTCCCACGTGTGATTTTTGCGATGGCAGAACGAAAGCAGATTCCTTTCGCCAACGCGATTTCGCGGATTCACCCAACGTTTAAAACACCTTGGATCGCTGTATTTGTGCAAATTTTGATCGCCATTGTGTTTATGATCGTCAGTAATCCAGAGAAGTTGTCTGAGGTGTCGATTTTCATGATCTACATCTTTTATGTCATGGCCTTTTTCGCCGTCTTTAAGCTGAGAAAACAAAACAGCGGAATGAAGCGTGCGTACAGTGTACCACTTTACCCACTGACACCGATCATTGCGATTATCGGTTCATTATTCGTTTTAATCAGCACCATGATCACCGATTGGAAAAGCTGCCTGATCTCCATGCTGATCGGGATGGCCGGACTGCCTATTTATTATTATATGAAAAAAGCACAAAAAAAAGCAGAGCACTAACAGTGCTCTGCTTTTTTTCTTTCTTCTCAGCGTAATAGAAAACCTTTGCAGTGTAGGAAAGACGAGTACCGGAGCGGAGAGAATGTGAAATGCGTGAGCACAGGAACTGAGGACTGACAAAAAATGCGAGAGTTTGCCTACACGCTGAAGCAGAGCGCTAAACGGTCTCTGCTTCACTTTTTATATTGTTTGATCACTTTGTATGATTCGTTTAAATATCTCATGAGCCGGTATGGCTTACTAAGCACGCGGATTGGGAGTCTTGAGATAAATCCATTCAGGTTCGACTTATATTCCTGCGTGATCCGCTTTGGCTTTGTTGCTATTTTCTCGTATACTTCCTTGTAAAATTCCTTCATGATGTCGACTTGCACACTGATCTTTTGATGACACTCTGTACACTCAACGCTTTTCATCTGATCATTCACATAAACGATGCTGTGGAGGGTCTCTTCTTGGCACCGAGTACAGTGTAGGTTTGCTTCCATTTCGGTTTGCTTCAAGATACACAGCTCCTTTCTCGTTTGATGTTGCTCTTGTTATATCATTCGAACGCTGCCAGTCTTTTATTGAACGGATGCTTCCTTTAAAATGGCTGCCGCCGTTAGTTCGTCTGTCACCAGTACTTGGATGAAGCCGCCATTTAAAGCCCCTAAAATGCTCTCAGCTTTATGGGTTCCTTCTACAACAGCGATGACCGTTTTGACGCTCTTTAATTGTTCCAGCGATAAGCCAATGACCTTCTGATTCAGTTCATCTTGGACAGGTTTTCCTTCTCCATCAAAGAAACGAAAGCCAATATCACCGACAGCCCCTGATTGCCTTAAACCAGATAAGTCCTCTTCTTTTAAATAACCGACTGTTTTTAAAGTTGACCCTTTATGCGGGTTGCCAATACCGATGAGGGCAATATCCACATTTCTGCCTTCTTCAAGCACAGCTTCTATGTCCTGCATCGCCATCAGCCGTTCTTTTAATTCTTCTGTTTCTAAAATCGCAGGGGCATATAAATAGGAACACGTGCCGTTCATTTTCTTTGCCAGCTCATATGCCAGCTGATTGGCATGAATGTCGACCGCCTGCCTGCCCATTCCGCCCTCTAAAGGAATGACCTTCACATCATTTCTTCGTTCAAAAGGATATTCTTTGACAAGCTCAGCAAGCGTCGTGCCCCATGAAATACCAATTTTCTCCGCATTTTTCATGTTTTTAGACAAATAATAGGCGCCTGCTTGACCGACTGCCCGCTTCACCATCTCAGACATTGTCCCGACACTTGGGACAACGACCGCATCTGTTAATTGAAAGGCTGTTTCTAGCTGCTTTTCAAGTTCCACCGTATGAATGCTTTCGTCCTTAATGTACACTTCAACGATTCCCACATCTTTTGCTTTTTGTAAGAGCTTTGAAATGACTGGTCTTGAGACATTGAGCTTTTTTGCAATTTCCTGCTGCGTCCACCCGTCTGTATAATAAAGATGAGCAACTTTGACGAGCTGTCGTCTTTCTTCCCAATTCAGCATGTGACATCATCCTTTTAATATACTATGATTACCAGTATACCAAACATTCGTTTCCAATTGGAACAATTGTTATGAAAATGACAAAAAGAGCGATTAACTCTCCGCTCTTTTTCCCTCAGTATATTTCGGCTGATACGTTCTCCCTCCGTCTAACAGGATAATTTGTCCGTGCAAATAACTCCCCTCGCTACGTGTGAGAAATAAAGTGAGTCCTGCAATATCCGCAGGCTTTCCTAATCTTCCGATGGGAATGAGTGATTGCAGCTGCCGTTTCTCCTCTACAGTAGGATAGAGCGTATCAAGCATTTGAGATTCAATGACGCGGGGGGCAATCACATTGATGCGTATATGATGCGAACCTAGTTCTTTTACGAGCGAACGCATCAATCCAAAAGCCCCTGCTTTTGATGCATAATATTGAATACCGCCGCCTGATCCGGTGATTGCCGATCCCGATCCAATAATGACAACACTGCCTTCCTGCCGCTCACACATATAGGGTGCCAACGCTTTAATGCAATAGTAAAGACCATATAAGTTCACAGCCAGTGTCTTTTTCCAAAGTGAAAAATCGACTTCTAAAAAAGGCAGTGATTTTGTCATTCCTGCTGAATACACAAGGTGAGCAATACCGCCCAGCTCCCTTTCAGCTGCTGATATCATTTGCTGAACACTTTCCCACGATGAAACGTCAGCTTGAAATATCAGCAGCTGGGGATACTGTGTCTTTAAGAGCGAAAGTCCCTTTTCGTCTATATCTGACACGGCGACTTGGTGCCCTTCTTTTAAAAATCGCTCAGCAATTTCTTTTCCGATCCCTTGGGCTCCGCCAACGATGAGAACTGGTTTTTGCACATTAGCCAGCACTCTCACCCCCATCAAGCATAATCGCCGCGCCATCTGTAAATGCACCATAGGATGTACTGAGAAACACCGTCATATGGGCCACAGTCTCCTTGATTTGCTCTGTATCAGGAACCAAATCGAGAGGCGGCGGCAGCAGCGCAAGCACCCGGATACCTTTGTCTTTAAATTCTCTCGCTAACCCTTTTGTCATGGCATTCAGCATAGAATTCGATGTAGCATGTGAGATCCCGCCATCACCTGTGATACTGCCTGATGACGATATATTAATGATGCAGCCTTGCTTCTGATCAACCATATGCCATACAGCAGCCTGACTGGAAAGAAAGACGGTATTCACAGCCGATTCCACTTCATCTACCCACTCATCTGGGCTCACGTCATCAAGCTCCGCGTCTGCTCCTTGTTCAGCTTGATTGACCAAAATATCCAGTTTACCGCATGTATCAATCACTTGCCTCAGCATCCGTGTGGCATCACGCGGCGTTTCCAGCGGGTTCTGAATGATACTCGCTTGACCGCCCATTTTTTGAATGTCTTCCCGAATGGTTTTAGCCTTTGATTCATCATGAAACGTGTGTAAAAAAACATGTGCACCTGCCCGGGCTAAAGCCAGGCAGATGGCTTCTCCAAATCCATCTGTGCTACATGTCACAAGTGCCGCTTTCTGATGAAGCTGGACGTGCACATGCATCTCCTCCCTATCCCTTGTTTGGCCATTATTTTCTCAGCTTACTCACGATATCAAGTGCTGCTTCATAAAAACCTTCTGAGATGGTCGGATGCGGATGAATCATTTTCGCCATCTCTTCTGCTGTTCCTTCTAAATACATAAAGGAGGAAGCTTCTGAAATCATCTCTGTGACGTGCGGGCCAACCATCGTCGCACCAATCACTTCACCATAGGCTGTATCGTATACCAATTTAATAAAACCTGTTTGCTCGCCTGCCGCTAGTGCTTTACCACTTGCTGCTAAATCAAATCGTTCTGCCCGCACGTTAAGTCCTTTGGCTTTTGCCTCTTTTTCAGTTAAACCAACACTTGCTACCTCTGGTAATGTATAAATACATCTAGGCATGATATTAGCATTCATTTTTTCAGACACACCGCAAATATTACTGACCGCAACAGCGGCCTCTGCCATCGCTGCGTGAGCAAGCTGATAGCCGCCAGCGACATCCCCAACTGCATAGACACCTTCCACGCTTGTCTGCATCTTGTCGTTCACCTTGATAAAAGGACCATCCAACTGAAGGTCAAGCTGGCTGACAGCAGAAACGCTAGGTCTTCTTCCTACACAAACAAGCAGTCTTTCAGCCGTAAAGATATGCGTCTCTCCTTTATCGTCTGATGCATGAACCGCTTTGATTCCTTCGCTTTCCGTCACCTCTGTCACAGTGGTTTTTTTCGCGATATGGATGCCTTTTTTCTTTAACTCTCTTTCTAGCAGCTTAGATGCTTCCTCATCCTCTTGCGGAATAATAGACGGAGCCGCTTCGATAATCGTGACTTTTGATTGAAGACTCTGGAAGATACAAGCCAGCTCAAGTCCAATGACACCGCCGCCAATGATGACGACAGAAGCCGGAATATCTGGGATGTCAAAGATCGTATCACTTGTGTCAAATTGAATGTCTTTAAGGCCCGGTATTGGCGGAATGGCAGGTGAAGATCCAGTAGCAATGATGAGTTCTTTCGTTTCGATCGATTCTGCCCCATCTTGCTTTTCAATCTCAATCCGGTGCTTTGTAACAGCTGTACCTCTGCCGTTATATACATCAATCTTTCCTTGCTTTAATAAAAAGGCAATTCCGCCTCTGAGCTTTTCAATGACGTCATCTTTGCGCTTTCTCATTTTATCGAAGGAAAGGACCAAATCACCTGTTTCAATTCCCCAGCTTTTCGCCTTCTCAATTGATTCAATGACTTCTGCATGTTTGAGCAGCGTCTTTGAAGGAATACAGCCCCGATTTAAACAAGTACCGCCTAGAAAATCCTCTTCAATCAATGCGACCTTCCGTCCACGCTCAGCTGCTTGAAGGGCGGCAGTATACCCGCCAGGCCCTCCGCCAATGACTGTCAGATCATACGTTTTCGTCATCCGATTCATCTCCTACATTAGCAATTCAAATGGTTGTTCAAGCACTTTTTTAAGGTCTGTTAAAAAGGCAGCCGCTGGTGCGCCATCTACCACTCGGTGATCAAACGATAAACTAACACCCATCATCGGCCGCACCTGAATTTCTCCATCTACTACAACAGGTTTTTCTTGAATGCGCCCAACCCCTAAGATCGCCACTTCCGGCTGATTAATAATCGGGGTAAAGGTATCAATGGCATACATCCCTAAGTTACTAATGGTAAAAGTGGACCCTTTCAGCTGGTCTGGCAGCAGTTTTTGGTCACGTGCGTTTCGGCCGATTTCTTTCGCCTCTTTTGTCAGCTGTTTTAACCCTTTTTGGTTCGCATGAGAAATGACTGGAACCATTAAGCCATCTTTTACAGCGACAGCGAGACCAATGTGCACATCGTCATGGAAATGGAGCTCATTTTGTTCAAACGTCATATTGATCTGCGGGTGACGTGTGAGTACGTTGCTGACCGCATGAATGATAATTTCTGTGAACGACAGTCTGTAGCCTGTCTCTTTTTCAATCGCTGGCAATAGCTGTTTGCGTACTTCTTTCGCTTTTGTCATATCGATTTCACTTGTTAATGTCACGTGCGGTGCTGTAAAGGCACTTTGTGACATGCGGTCAGCAATCACTTTTCTCATGCCAGCTAGTTTTTGTGTTTTCGCTGGAGAAGACTCTGCTGTTTGTGCAGCTGCTGCCATTACATCACTCTTCATAATTTTTCCGTGTGCACCAGATCCAGCAACATTCGCTAAATTGATTCCTTCACGAGCAGCCACTTTTTCTGCAAGTGGTGACACGCGCTGATCTTTCTCACTAGAGTGGACGGCCGCCTCGACGTCACGCTTTTGAACTCTGCCTTTAGGTCCTGTGCCAGATACCTCATGAATCGCTACATGATGATCCTTTGCCGTTTTTCTCGCCGCAGGTGTGGCACGTACTTTTTCATTAGGTGTTTTTGGGGCTTCACTTTCACTAGAACTGGATGAACCCGCGTCTGATGAAGACGATTCGCTGCTGCCTGGTGAATCTTCATCTGATTGTGCTGGCGGTTCACTTGGCACCTGTTCATTTGCCTCTCCGATGTATCCAATGACAGCATTAACTGGAATTTGATCATCGGCTTCATAATATTTCTTTAGAAAAATACCATCATCATAGGCTTCCACCTCAATATTGATCTTGTCTGTCATAATTTCAAAAAGAGGCTCACCGATTTCAACCGAATCTCCTTCTTCTTTAAACCATTGAAGCAAGGTGCCGACTTCCATCGTACTGCTCAGCTTCGGCATAAATATCTCTTTTGGCATGATCTTCTCCCCTTTACTTAAGAGCGCACAAGCTCTTTTGCTGCTTCAATAATATCTGGCACTTGTGGAATGACCGCTTTTTCCAGCGTTGGGTTGTATGGTATTGGAACCGCAAGACCGCCAAGTCGTTTAATTGGAGCATCTAAGTAGTCAAAGGCTTCACTTTCCGCTATCATACTTGCAATCTCTCCGCCATAGCCGCCTCGTTTTACCGCTTCATGAACGACGATACATTTACCTGTTTTCTTCACAGATTCGATAATCGTTTCTTCATCTAATGGGACGAGTGTTCTTGGGTCAATGATTTCAACATCGATTCCCTCGGCTTCTAGTTCCTTCGCCGCTTCTAACGCTTTGTGTACCATTATCGCTGTTGCTACAATCGTGACGTCTTTCCCGCTTCTTTTCACATCTGCTTTCCCTAGAGGAATGGAATATTGCTCTTCAGGCACTTCACCGATTGTTTTATATAAAAGCTTGTGCTCGTAGAAAATGACAGGATTGTCATCATCCATCGCCGCTTTTAAAAGTCCTTTTGCATCATAGGCTGTTGAAGGCTGAACCACTTTAAGTCCTGGAATATGCGCCATCCACGCTTCTAAGCTTTGGGAGTGCTGCGCCGCTGCACCCGTTCCTGATCCTGCTGGTGTTCTTACGACAAGCGGCACCTTTCCTTTTCCGCCAAACATGTATCGTGTTTTGGCTGCTTGGTTCACAAGCTGATCCATTGCGATTGTGATAAAGTCAGAGAATTGAAGTTCTAAAATCGGCCGCATACCAGTTAAAGCCGCTCCGACTGCCCCACCTGCGATGGCAGCCTCTGAGATAGGTGTATTGCGAACGCGCTCTGGACCGAATTCTTCAATCATGCCGCGCGTGACCCCAAAAGCACCTCCATATACGCCGATATCTTCACCTAAAATGAAGACATCTTGGTTTTCTCTCATTTCCTGACTCATAGCCTCTCGAACGGCTTCTAAATATGAAATCTCTCTCACTGTTGTTTTTGTCACGTGATTCCCCTCCTAATTAGGCGTATACATCCTCTAATAGTGTGTCAATTGACGGTTCTTTACTGTTTTTGGCGAATTCTACAGACGCTTCAATTTCCTGCTTTGCTTCTTCCTGTAAGCTTGCTGCCTGCTCTTCTGTCAAAACATTCAGTTCAATTAAGAGAGACTTAAAGCGTTTGATTCCGTCTTTTTGTCTCCACTCTGTCTCTTCTTCACGTGTACGGTATTTTTTCGCATCACTCTTAGAGTGACCCTTCCAGCGGTATGTTTTCATTTCAATGAGTGATGGGCCTTCTCCCGCTCTCGCACGGCTGACTGCTTCATCAACTGTGTTCATAATTTCGACCATGTCATTTCCATCAACCGTTTTTCCTGGCATTCCGTAGCTTTCTGCTCTTGTTGAAATGTCTTCAATGTTGATCATTTCTTTCACAGGGCCAGACATGCCGTACTGGTTATTTTCACAAATAAACACAACTGGTAAATCCCAAATAGACGCAAGGTTTAATGCTTCATGGAAGCTGCCTTCATTTGTGGCGCCATCTCCGAAGAAACAAAGAACAACAAAGCCTTCCTGCTTCATTTTAGATGTGAGCGCTGCACCTGTTGCCAGCGGGATACCGCCACCAACGATTCCATTTGCCCCAAGATTTCCTTTTTCTAAGTCCGCAATATGCATGGAGCCGCCTTTTCCTTTACAATAGCCGGTTTCACGTCCAAACAATTCAGCCATCATTTTATTAACCTCGGCCCCTTTTGCAATACAGTGACCGTGTCCCCTGTGTGTGCTGACGATCTTATCCTTATCTTCTAATACGGCAATCGATCCAACAGCTGACGCTTCCTGTCCAACACATAAATGAGTCGTGCCATGGATAAGTCCTTTTGCAAAAAATTGATCGACCTTTTCATCAAAATATCTCACTAACCACATTTGTTTATATAAATCTGCTAATTTCTCATGACTAATCTGTTCAGGCAAAGTGATTTGTTTTTGCATTTCTTCTCTCCCCTTTACATTTGTTCTTATGTGTTACATTTGTAATTATCATACGTTTAAGTGTCATCGAAGTCAAGCATTTCTCTCTCATTTTTAAGCGTTTTCATCTTTTGTCAGAAAAAAAGAGAAAGGCAAAGCCCTTTTCCAAAGAACTTCTCTTTCTCTTTTAATCTCATACACTCATTCATCTGGATACATCATGATTTTGACGCTCTCACCCTCAGGATGCCTCGCACATTCTATCGCCTGAAGCAGCTGGCTTAACGGATAACGATGCGTCACCATCTTTTCAGTGTTGACCACTTTTGCTTTCAAAAGCTCAAGGGCTTCACGATAATGATATGGATGCGAGGAATAAGCTCCCACTACCTTCACTTCATCATTGAAAAATCGTTCAGCAGGAATGGCCACATCTCCCTTTGGAAAATGAGCAAACACCAAAATCGTCCCGCCTCGCGCTACAGCCTGAAACGCCTCTTTTAAAAGCGCACTGCTCCCAACAGAAATAATGACGAGGTCTGCTCCCTTTCCATCTGTTTCCTTCATCACCCGGTTTTCAACTGGCTCAGCTGCTGGATGGAAGGAGGCGTCTGCACCTAAACTCCTCGCTTGCAGCAGCCTGTTCTCATTCACATCTGTTATCATCACTTTCCCAGCCAAATAATATTTGGCGAGCTGCAATTGAATACAGCCAATTTGCCCCGCTCCAAGGATCAATACGGAATCTCCTGGATGAACAGGAGCTCGTTCAAACCCATGCAGACAGCAGGCAACCGGTTCTACCATCGCCCCTTGCTCATACGATACGTCTTTTGGAAGCTTGCCCATCGTGTGCTTGACATGCAAAGCAGGTACACGGATATATTCTGAAAACCCGCCCGGCTCTACATTTGTGGCTGTAAACTGCGGGCACATCGTATAAAATCCCTTTTGACAAAAGTCACAGGTGAAACAAGGCACATGATGCGCCACATAGACCCTGTCTCCCGTCTGGACATTTGTCACACGCTTGCCGGTCTCGACAATATCACCAGCGATTTCATGCCCCAGCACTGTCCCAGGAGGTACTGTCTCATGTGTTGCTTTGTAAATATCCGTTCCGCATAAGCCGCAGGCTCGCAGCTTTAACAGAACTTCGTCATCACCGATGACTGGCCGGTTCCGCTCCTCATACCGAATGTCCTCTGAAGAATAAAAGACAGCTGATTTCATGTAGCGGCATCCTCCTTTTCATCACCCTTCGCAAAATCCTGTAGTGTTTGAACAAGCTGCTTGTACTCACTCATCTCACTTGATATCCAGTAGCGCCCTCCGAATATCCGGGCTGGTCCCACCCTGACATAGACTTTCCCAATATGAGGATATGGCTTTAAAAAAAGCTTTCCTTTAATATCAGAAACTGCATATGTGTGCCATCTGCCAAAAGCCCCTATCTTCAGTTGATCTTCACTAATGACGACGTTTGTCGGCTGGTTCAGTCCTGTAATACTAGAGAGCATGAGAATAGGCAACGTATAAACGCCTAACACAGCTAAAGGCTCAGGTCCTGCTGACCATAACGTATAAAGAGACCAGAGAAAAAACAGACAGATGAGCACAGCCGGAAGAAAAATAGACAACAGTGCAGACGTTCGGCTATAAGCATGATGCTGCATGAGACTTCCTCCTTTCAGATCACTAGAAGGAGCCCGAAAGCTCCTCCATGCAATAACTCTCTACTTGATATGATCGATGATTTTCTCGATATCATCTTCAATACCAAATCCAGTTAAAAAGGATAATGTTTGAATCACAGGTGTCCCTTTTGTATCACTCACAGGCGTTGTTGTCACAATTAAATCTGCGCCCTCCGCTTTTTGCGGGACTTCAGATGCCTTACACTGTTCTACGACGACATCATATCCTTTTTCCTTTAACGTTTCTTCTACCTTTTTAGCCACAACCGTTGATGTTGCAACTGCCGTTCCGCATGATACTAATATTTTCTTCGCCATTAGAATCCCTCCAGCTCATTTATTGTTCTTTTTGATCTAAGCCCATTTCTTTTGCATACTGCTTTTTAATATCATTTCGCACCCAGTACCATAGAAGCGCATAAGCCAAAGCACAGATAATCGCTGCAATAAAGTAAGGGTTGCTCGGATCAAGAAGTCTCACCATGATCCAAGGAATAACGTGAGAACCAAGGTCAATACCTGAAATCATGTTTGCCCCTTCTGGGAAATCAAAGCCGACTGCTTTCCCCATGGTTGTCGCAAGCGGTGCAAGGTTCGTTGCGATAAAGAAGACAATCATTAATGTAAAAATACTGTTAATAAGACCGCGAATAATATTTCCACGAGCGGCTGCTACTGCCCAGACAACTGTAAATGGCAGAACCGATAAGTCAGCAAACGGGAGCATGCCATTGTAAGGCAGGACAACTGCGAGCAAAATCGTAATCGGCACCATTAAAAGGGCTACCGCCATATTCGCTGGATGACCAATCACAATCGCTGTATCTAAACCAATATAGACATTTTTCCCAGGGAAACGCTTTTGAATATAAGAACGAGCGCCCTCAGAGATTGGAATGAGCCCCTCCATTAATAACGCAACCATTCTTGGCATTAAGACAAGAACTGCTGCCATTTGAATACCGAGCGTCATCACACCTTTTGCATCATAGCCGCCAAGAAGACCAATAATGATACCAAGTATGAGACCCATCACAAGCGGTTCACCAAAAATGCCAAAGCGTTTCTTCAATGTTTCTGGATCAGCATGAATTTTGTTTAAACCAGGGATCTTATCAATGATGCGGTTGGACGCATACATGAGCGGGGCAAAGTTGACCGTTTCAGCATGAGCCATCGATACGCCTTTTAATCCGAAATGGTGTTCGATTGTCGGCGCCGTCCAATCGGCTAATTTTAGCGTGATCGCAGAGACGATCAAGCCAACAGCAAGAGCCAAGAACATATTATGATAAGCGTAGTAAGTAACAGAGGCTGCGAAAATCAAATGCCAGAAGTTCCAAATATCCACATTCAGCGTTTTCGTAAAGTTTACGGACAATAAAATGACATTTAATAAAAGCACAAGAGGAATCATGAGCGGGGCAACAGGTGTACCAAAGGATATGGCAGCTCCAATCGGCCATCCAACATCCAAAATATCGAGCTTTAGCCCAAGGGAATTAACCATGGCTTTTGCTGCTGGCCCAAGTCCGCTCACGAGCAAATTAATGACAAGATTGACACCGACAAATCCAATTCCGATCGTAATACCGGCCCTGAAGGATTTCTTAAAGCCCTGCCTTAAAATCATACCGAAAAGCGTCATAATAATCGGGAGCATAATAGTTGGTCCAAGGTCCAATATAAAATCGACGGCTTGCTTGATCATACATCCACCTCCTGAATTTTTTCAGATAAAGCGCTTACATATTTTCGAGAATAACTATTGGTTTAGTTCTTGCTGAAGCACGTCAACTGCTTCTTCATAAGATGTCATGTGTGAGAGCTTTGTCATCACCTCTTCTTTTCTAAAAAGTGTCATCAGTTTCTCCAGCATCACAAGCTGTTTGCTAGGCTCAGAGATTGCTAGGACAAACACAATTTTGGCTTGCACTGTTTCATCAGGGCTTCCCATCTTATGAAAAATGACAGGCTCCTTTAAAGTAGCTACACTAATCGCTGGTTTGTTCACATGCTCAGGATCTGTATGCGGAATCGCTACCCCAAACGCTGCCAGTGGAAGGCCTGTAGGATATGTTTTTTCTCTTTCAAGCACTGCTGGTAAAAAGCTCGATTTAATGTACCCTCCAGCTTCTAACCGCCCTGCTAAATATGTGGTCACCTCCTCTCTCGAAGATGCTTCGAACTGCAGCTTAATCAGTTGTTCATCTAACTCAAACAAGCTGTTCAAACAACCACCCCTTTCATTTGGTATAAATATGAACACATGTAACAAAAGAAAGAATATTTTTAGAATAGAACCTTTTATAAAGCGCTTACAATTATGAGTTCTAAAAAATGTTCAATACTGTTACCTTTGTAAAGATATTATAATATTCAAAATTATAAGTCAATGTCCCTAGGGAAATTTAAATAAAAAAAGACGCAGTCATCACCGCGTCTCTTCCTTCTAATCTTCTATAATGCTTGTTAAATGTGGCTTCCTATATCTAAAAATTCAGATACAAATAGATTGTCTGTCTGCACTGCCATTTCTTCCTTTGTGCCAATTTTTTCGATTCTTCCTTCATTCATCACCACAACACGATCAGCAATATCGAATGCTTCTTCTTGATCATGTGTCACAAAAATGGTGGTCATTTGAAAGTCACGATGAATTTTTTTCAGCCAATGCCTTAATTCTTTCCTCACCTTTGTATCAAGTGCACCAAAGGGTTCATCTAAGAGGAGAGCCTTCGGCTGAACGGCAAGTGCGCGCGCCAGTGCTACACGCTGCTTTTGCCCGCCTGACAGCTGATCTGGATACCGCTGCTCAAACTGCGAAAGCTGAACAACCTCTAAAAGCTCATGTACCCGCTCTTTGATGTCTTTTTTAGGCAGTCTTTCTCCTCTAGGTTTCATTTTCAGCCCATATGCCACATTATCAAAAACCGTCATATTTCGAAAAAGCGCATATTGCTGAAATACAAAACCGATCTGCCGTTTTCGTACTGGAATGTGTGTGTAATCCTGATCTCCAAATAAAATCTGTCCGTTATTGGCGTAATCAAGACCTGCAATGATTCTTAATAACGTCGTCTTCCCCGAGCCAGACGGTCCTAGTAAAGAGATCAATTCACCATTTCTTATCGATAAATCCACGTTTTGCAAAACCTTTGCCTGACCAAAATGTTTTGATATTTGTTTTGCTGTAATCCCCAAGACCGATCCCTCCATTTATGTTGACCGCTTGCCAAGCCGGTGATCCCTCTGTTGAATGATTTGCTTAATGATTAAAGTAATGACAGCCACAAACGCCATGAGAGACGCCACAGCAAAAGCGGCTTGAAATTGGTACTCATTGTATAAAATTTCGATATGAAGCGGCATCGTATTGGTCATGCCTCGAATATGACCTGATACAACCGACACGGCACCAAATTCACCAATCGCTCTTGCCCCGGCTAAAATGACACCGTAAAAAAGAGCCCATTTGATATTCGGCAGTGTCACAAAGAAAAAAGTCTTCCATCCGTTTGCACCAAGTGTGAGCGATGCTTCCTCCTCATGAATGCCTTCATGCTGCATAAACGGGATTAATTCTCTAGCAATAAACGGAAATGTAACGAATATGGTGGCTAGGATCATGCCTGGTACAGAATAAATGACTTTCCATCCATTCGCCATAAGCCAAGGTCCTAAAAGCCCGTTTGAACCAAATAAAAGCACAAATACAAGTCCAGCAATCACAGGCGAAACGGCAAACGGGAGATCAATCACAGTCGTTAACAAACGTTTTCCGCGGAAATTAAATTTTGTGATAAGCCATGCAGCACTCACCCCAAAGATCATTTGAAGCGGCAAGGTGACGACGACAATGAAAACAGTCAATTTGATCGCCGCGAGTGTATCTGGATGTGAGATGGCCAGAAGGTATGAACTCCATCCTTTCTCAAATGCCTTTGAAAAAACGGCGATCAGCGGTAAGAGTAAAAATAAAATCAAAAAAGCATACACGACCGTAATCAAGAGGATTTTCACCCCTTTAGATTCGGTTACAGGACTTTTATACTGAACATGGTGCTGATGACTAAGCTCTCTCTCCAATGGTTTCACCTCACGTATACTTGTTTTTTCCGCTCAACATACCACTGAATGCCGTGAATCAATAACAGGATGAAAAACGAAAGAAGCAGCATCAAGCATGCAATCGCTGCTGCACCATGATAATCATACTGTTCAAGCTTGGACATGATCATCAGCGGTGTAATTTCTGTTTTAAACGGAATATTTCCAGCAATAAACACAACAGAGCCATATTCACCTAGCGCTCTTGCAAACGCAAGTGAAAATCCAGTCATCACCGCAGGAAACAAGGCCGGCAGCAGTACGTGAAAAAAGGTCTGTCTCCTTGTCGCACCAAGAATCGCCGCAGCCTCTTCAACTTCCTGCTGCAGCCCTTCTATCACAGGCTGAACGGTTCGGATAACGAATGGAATGCCAATAAAAATCAGTGCCAAAATAATCCCAATCGGTGTGTATGCCACCTTTATATGCAGAAATTGACCAATCCATCCATTAGGAGAATAGAGGGTGGTCAGGGCAATACCCGCAACAGCTGTTGGGAGAGCAAAAGGCAAATCAATGAGAGCATCTAAGATTTTCTTTCCATGGAATGTGTACCTGGCGAGAACCCAGGCAATCAGTACACCAAACCCTGCATTGATGAGAGCAGCTGCAAAGGAAGTCGTCACGGTCAGCTGAAGCGACTTCAATACTCTTGCATCGGTAAAAACCTTCCAAATCCCCTCTGCTCCTAATGAAGCCGTCCAAATAAATACCATGGATAAAGGAATGACGACAATCGCACTCACATATACGAGCGTCACCCCAAGGCTCAGCCCAAATCCAGGCAATATACGTTTTCTTTTATTGGCGGCTGCATGTGCTTTCTTCATCACATCGCCCCCTATTTTTGTCCGCTGTATATTTGATCAAATAATCCGCCATCATCAAAAAATCTTTTCTGCGCTTTTCTCCACCCGCCAAACGCTTGATCAATCGTCACCATATCAATCTTTTTAAACTGGTCTTTATATTTGTTTAAGACTTCTGGATTTCTAGGACGATAATAGTTTTTCGCCGCAATTTCCTGCCCTTTTTTAGAATATAAATAATCTAAATAAGCCTTCGACACTTTCTCTGTTCCTTTACGTTTCACATTTTGATCTACGACCGCAACAGGCGGCTCCGCTAGAATACTAATCGATGGGGTGACAATTTCAAATTTGTCTTTGCCTAGTTCGTGCTGCGTTAAATAGGCTTCATTCTCCCATGCAATTAACACATCCCCAAGTCCGCGTTCAACAAAGGTCGTTGTGGCTCCGCGTGCACCTGAATCAAGGACTTCGACATGTTCATATAGCTTTTTGACAAAATCCTTTGTTTTTTCTTCATTCCCATGAAATGTTTTATCGGCGTAGGCCCATGCAGCTAAGTAATTCCATCTCGCACCGCCGGACGTTTTCGGATTTGGCGTAATGATGGACACACCTGGCCGAATCAAGTCGTCCCAATCTTTAATATTTTTGGGATTCCCTTTCTTCACAAGAAACACAATGGTCGATGTATACGGTGTTGACTGATTTGGAAATTCTTTTTGCCAATCTTTTGAAAGCAGTCCGCGATCTGCAATCGCATCAATGTCATACCCTAAAGCCAGTGTTGCCACATCTGCCTCAAGTCCATCAATAATCGATCTTCCCTGCTTTCCTGATCCACCGTGAGACTGCTTGATCGTGACATCCTCACCTGTTTTGTCTTTCCAATACGTCTGAAAGGCTTGATTGTATTCCTGATACAATTCACGTGTAGGATCATACGAAACATTTAACAGCTCAACCTTTCCCTTTTGCTTTGAAGCTTCGTTTGCGTTTGAGCATGCAATACTCGTCACAGCCAAGACGAATATAATGGTCACGACCCAGATCCATTTCCACTTTTTCATGTTATCCCGCTCCCCCGTTATCAAAAATAGTGACACCAACCTTGCCGTTTCATACGCAAAAAAGACCCTTAGCCACCTGAAATACATCACAGTCCTGTACTTCAAATTGCCAAGAGCCTTCGGTTGTCCGATCAGCTATGTATGATTGATGTTAGCCTATATATTATTCAAACTATTCACAGGTGTCAACTCTGTTTTTTCATTTAAACAAAAAAAGAAACGCCATCTTGAAGAAGCGCTTCTTTTCCCGGGAAATGGTTTTAATCGGCAGAAAGCTTTAAATTGACACCAACAGCGGTTCCATTTCTCGAGGAGTCAGCTACTCCAGTAAATGTCCCTGCTTTTCGATCAATGAGTAAAGCTTGCACATTTCCTATATCAATAGGTGAACTGCCAAAACGATGACCCATATCATTTAGCTTCGTTCTCACATCAAGGGGAACTCCTACTTCGTAACGGTAAGAAGTTGTACTGTTTGTATAAATCCGCGGCTCTTCCACCGCATCTTGCAGCTCCATGTCGTATTCAAGCAAGTTTAGGATAGTTTGTGAAACAGAAGCAATAATAGTCGTTCCACCAGGTGAGCCCACAGTCATGACCGGCTCGTTATCTTTGAATATGATGGTTGGAGTCATACTGGATAATGGACGCTTATTCGGCTGGACTTCATTTGCTCCGCCTGGTCTTGCGTCAAAATCTGTTAGTTCATTGTTTAAGAAAAAGCCATATTCCGGAACAAGGATCCCTGTACCAAATAACTGTTCAATGGTTGTTGTGAATGACACGACATTTCCCCACTGATCGGCAACAGTAAAATGAGTGGTCTCGCCAATGGTTTTATCTTCTGGCTGCGGGACAATTGGGGATGGATTTTTTTCCTCCTCATACGCCCATGGATCTCCTTCTTTCGGGTTTTTGTTCATTTGATCTAATTGAATGAGAGAAGCTCTTTTTGAAATGTAATCATCGTCTAGTAGTCCTTTTAGTGGAACATCTACGAATTCGGGGTCGCCTGCATATGCAGCACGGTCAGCATAGGAGAGATGCATTGTTTCAGCTAGCAGCTGATATTTTTCGAATGATTTGGGGTCATATTGTGATAGATTGAAGTGATCTAGTATTTTGAGTATTTGCAGCATAAACACACCGCCTGAGCTTGGTGGAGGCATACTGGCAAGCTGGTATCCTTTATAGTCCCCCCAGATAGGCTTGTCAGTCTTGACCTCATAACGACCGAGGTCATCAGTTGTCATCGTCCCGCCAAAATCTTGGACTGTCTTTGCAAATGCTTTTGCTACTTTTCCTTCATAAAATGCTTTGCTTCCTTTTTTTGCAATGAGCTTAAATGTTTTCGCAAGACCTGGCTGTACAAGCAGATCGCCTTCTTTGAGCGGCTGATCATCTGGAAGAAAGATTGGCGCTGCGGCCGTTTTTTTCAGCTTTTCTTGATGATCTTCAATGGCTTTTGCCAGAACAGAATCGATTTCAAATCCATCCTCTGCAAGCTGAATGGAAGGCTCAATCAATTCCTTCATCGAACGGGTTCCCCACTTATCTAATGCTGCTTCGAGACCTTTTACTGTCCCTGGAACACCAACCGCATTACCGTGTGTGGACCGCTCAGCAAATGGGATGACTTTTCCCTCATCCGTTAAAAACATGTCAGGTGTTGCGCCCTGTGGTGCTCGTTCTCTACTATTGATGATGGATGTTTCTTTTGTCTTTCCATCATAAACCATCATAAAACCACCGCCGCCAATTCCAGACATCATTGGCTCTGTCACATTCAGTGCGTACTGGATGGCAACAGCAGCATCCACTGCGTTTCCACCTTTCTTCAATACATCAGCACCTACTTCTGATGCCAGCGGGTGAGCAGTAGCCACCATGCCATCTTTACCAACAGCTACTTTACTCCCATGAGATTCGTTCGCATTGACTTGGCTGACAGGCAGAAAAAACGAGAAAACAAACAGACATATGGACAAAACAGTTAGAGAAATGCGTTTCATGAACAACACCCCTTCCATATTCTTACTTTGACCTTACCGACTTCTTGACCAGAATACAATAGATTATTCTAAAATTTCAAAAATTTTCATCCTATCATCCTACATTTTCCAAATCAAACATTGTTTTTCAAAACATATGACGCACTCACTCATTAGGAATAAAGACACATCATTTCCAACGATTCAGCTTCAAGGTATAATAAACACAACAAAGAGGGGGAAAAACATTGAACAACAAATGCAGATTATTTTGGGAAGACTATTGGAAAGAGAAACCAGAAAAAGCACCTGCTGACGCGTTTGTTTCGGCGTGGGCATTCGGCTCAGATCCTGATCATTTGCTTGATCTTGTAAAGCAAGGAAAAAAAACAGCCACTTGTTCTGGACACCTTTTTTATGAAAAGGAACAGGAGCCGCTTCCACAACCCGGACAATATGCGGTCATTTTGGACAGCCAAGAAGAGCCAAAAGCCATCATTGAAATTACACATGTTGATGTCATGCCAATGAATGAAGTCCCCGTATCATTTGCACAAGCAGAGGGTGAAGGCGACTTATCTTATGACTATTGGTACAGAGAACATAAAGAATTTTTCACAGAAGCACTCCAATCATACGGTTTAGAATTCAAAGAGGATATGCTTCTTGTTTGTGAACGGTTTAAGCTGATTCATTCAGCTTCTTAGCCTTTAAGCGGCGCCAAATATGGCCCGCTTTTTTCGTTGCTTTTCCCCTTTTAGAAAAAGGTGTGTTGAGATCACATCTTTAGGTCAGAATAAGATCAAATAGAAAAAGTGAAGAAATTTTCGACTACACCTGTTTTTTTTCGACAAAAGAATATATAATTATTTGATGTGTGCATTGTCTCATTTATACAATGGAGGGTTTTTACATGTTAAAAAGGAAAAAAGACAAGTTTTCCGTCTTGTTAACGGAAATTGCTAAAAATTTAGATGAAACTGCTGAGTATTTTGTTAGCTATAAAGTAACAAATCAAACCACTCTGAAAGAATTTTCTGACACATTGAAGGAATATGAGACAAAAGGTGATAATCATGTTCATACCATGATTAAAGAGCTGAACAAAGCCTTTATTACACCGATTGAACGTGAAGACATTCTTCAATTGACGAATAGCCTCGATGATGTTTTAGATGGAATTGAGCATTTTTCCGCAACATTAGAAATTTACTCAATTACAAGCTCTGACGAACATATCGACAAATTCAGCCACTACATCAGAGAGTGTGCGAAAGAAATTTTAATCACAATTGATCTACTAGCTGAAAATCGCTTGAAAGATATTCATCCGCACGCAATCAAGATCAAAGAGATTGAACATAATTGTGACAATCTTCATCGTAAATCATTAAAGAACTTGTTTGGAAAAGAAACAGATCCAATTAAAGTGATTCAATACAAAGAAATTTACGAAACACTTGAAGAAATCGCTGATTCCTGTCAAAGTGTTGCCAACAATCTAGAAACAATCATTATGAAGAATGCGTAACGGGGTTAGTTAAACATGGACACATTACTCATCCTTACCATACTTATTGTCATTTGTGCACTTGCTTTTGATTTCATTAACGGGTTCCACGATACAGCAAATGCCATTGCGACTTCAGTTTCAACGAAGGCATTAAAGCCTAGACATGCAATCATCATGGCAGCGTTCATGAACTTCTTAGGAGCAATGACATTTACAGGTGTGGCAAAATCCATTACAAAAGATATCGCAGATCCATTTACACTTCAAAACGGCTCTGTTGTGATCTTGGCTGCTTTAATTGCGGCCATCACATGGAACTTGCTTACTTGGTATTACGGGATTCCGAGTAGTTCTTCACATGCATTAATCGGATCAATTGCAGGAGCGGTTATTGCCTCTGCCGGTTTTGGCGCTTTAAACTATTCGGGATTCATTAAAATCATTCAAGCACTTTTGCTTTCACCTATCCTAGCTTTCGTATTGGGATATATCGTGTATACCATTATCAAAATTATATTTAGAAACAACAATCTCGCAAAAACAAATAAACAATTCCGACGTGTTCAAATTTTAACGGCTGCACTGCAATCGTATACCCATGGGACAAACGATGCGCAAAAAGCGATGGGAATTATTACGATGGCTTTAATTGCAGGTAATTTGCATACAACAGACGACATTCCTTTCTGGGTACAATTCTCTTGTGCGCTTGCAATGGGACTCGGTACTTCTATCGGCGGCTGGAAGATTATCAAAACAGTCGGCGGTAAAATTATGAAAATTCGTCCAGTAAACGGAGTATCTGCCGACTTAACGGGTGCAGCTATTATCTTCGGTGCGACGTTTATTCACTTACCTGTTAGTACGACTCACGTTATCTCGTCTTCTATTCTAGGTGTAGGTTCTGCACACAGAGTCAAAGGGGTTAACTGGGGTACGGCAAAACGTATGCTTGTCACTTGGGTGATTACATTACCGATTTCAGGAACTCTAGGAGCTCTTATATACTTTGTGTTAAATGCGATTCTCTAATATCAAAGACCTGTCTAACAGGTCTTTTTTTATTTGCCCGCACACTTAAAACCCTTTTCCTGCAGGACATTTTTTCATGAAGCAGGGTTTCCAATCATATCCATAGAAATAAACAAGTATTCATCTGTCTATGGGAGAGAAGAACATGCTATTATTTTTTCAATTGACTGTATGGTTATTGCTAGGTGCTCTTGCAGTGTATGTATTTGCAGTTTGGCGCTTTGAACAAAAAGTAAAAGAAAAGATGTTTGCCATTCGTAAAACGTGGTATTGGATTTATGTAGCGGGTGCTGTTGTGTACTGGACAAATGACCCTTCTTCTATCTTCACCGATTGGATGCACTACTTGATCATTGCCGTATTTTTCGCATTAACCGATGCCTTCATCTTTCTTAGCTCCTATATTAAGAAACTCGGAAATCATGAGCTGGAAACCGACACCCATCAACTCCTTGAACAAAATAACGATCTGCTTCATTCTTACCTCAATAAACTAAAAACGTACCAATACCTATTGAAAAATGAACCGATCCATGTATATTATGGAAGTGTAGAGGCATATATAGAGGGAATTGAGCGGCTGATTTATTCTTTTGCCGACAAGATGAATATTCAAGCGGTGCTTTGTCCATACGATATGCAGGAACAAAAAGACGACCTGCTTCGGACACTTGACCAGCGGGCTCTTATTCAGGCGAAGCTTGACAGGCAGGAAGTATATTACGATGATTTCGGTCATTTGGTGCTCATCCCATTTTCTGTAGCAGATGCTCATTTTGTCATTAAGCTCACCTCCGATGAGATTGTCACGGAGTTCGACTATTTATTAATGACATCACTTACAACAATTTATGACCTAATCTTGCCTGACGAAGAGGAAGGTGATGAAGATGGACCACGCACTTCAAGGGGATAACAACAATCCTAAGAAAAACCCTTTTAAGATTTTAAAGAAAAAACGCCATATCAGTATGGCCGATTATAAGGTAAGCCCCCATACTGAGCGAATTTTCAAAAAGAATGAACAGCTTCTGGATGAGTATAAAAATAAAAAGGCTTGATTACACTAAAGGACGCGGAACGAAATCCGCGTCCTGCTTCCATTTTCACATAGACTTGCATACAATACACTATACGCTGCAACGATTGAGGTGCCAAAATGAAAAAGAAAATCAAACAACTGAGGTATGTTCAGTTTGCTGAATATCAGCCGTCCCCATATACGAAGCGTTTAATTGAAAAAAGTGAAACAGCCATCCAATCATACAAACAGAAACACTCACTGATTTAACAGTTTAAGCAGCTTCTCCTTCGTTTTAGGACCGTATATCCCATCACTTGTCAGACCGTTCACCAGCTGAAAGCGCGCTACGGCATTCGCCGTTTTTTCTCCGTAAACACCATCGATGCCTTTATCTGCAGCCGATTTATCAGGGTAAAAATAAACAGCAGCAAGCGCTTTTTGGACGAGGCGTACGTGCTCTCCCTTCGTTAGAGGCGAAGTCACCTTTAAAATCCCATCTGGCAGCTCATACATCATTTTTCCATCATTTCGATAAATTTTGAGAACCTGTCCAATTTGAATCTTGTTCGGGTCGCTAATGTTATTCCACTTCTGAAGATCTTGAACTGTGACGTCATGAGCTTTGGCAATACTCGTTAACGTATCCCCGCTTTTGACAACATACGTGATGACCGTCTCAGGCTCTCCTGCCGTTTCAATTCCTTTTTTAAATTCATCCCATGTAGCGAGAAGCAGACGCGGACATGTTTTTCCAGACCAGTGCTGATGTGTGACCACATTCGCTAGTGGAATATGATGCTCTTTCAGCAGCTTTTGAATGAGCCATTGTGCATGTTTGACCGCTTGCTGGAAATTCCCATCTTCATTTTCACAAATTTCAATGCCGATCGACTTTCTGTTCCCATTTCCATTTCCGTCCCCTGCATGCCAGCCATTTTCATTTAACGGCAGATGCTGAAAGATTTCATGATCATCCACTGTAAAGTGCCAGCTTTCCGCTGTCGTTGGGCGTTTCACATATGCCGCATGACTTTTTGCATCCGCTCCCTTTGACGTGTTTGCTGTGTTATGCACCGTCACATACATCGGTGTCATGGCGTATCCTGGGCGGTTCCCGTTTCCAACTGGAATAAAATCTTGATAAATTTCTACCATGTTCTGCACTCCCTTTTGCTAAATTGAATTGATCTTTCTCATCCATTGGTGGCGTTCGTAAGACAACTTGTGTTTGTTTTAGTGATAAGACTATGGTAAAATTTGAATTCAATCCACTCTTTTTAGTAATGGAAAACGCAAAAATGAAGAAAAAAACAGGAATTAATTCCATTTTTCCTTGATTTTATGTTAAAATTATTAAAAATAAACCGATATTAAAAGTAAGTAATAGCTTCATTAGCTATTTAGTCCTATATGGACTTTTCTTTTACGCCAAAAACAGAACATACGTTTGCTTGGAGGTTTTTAAATGACTGGTTTTTTAACCCATTTAGAAGAAGAGATTAAGCGGTTATATGCCAAATTACAAATAAGCGGTCCTGCTTATAGAGACATGCAAAGGATCGCTTCTGAATTTCATGTATGGGTCCACTATGAGGATACTGGCAGCATGATGATCAAACATCAAGGTCTTTACAGTATTATATTAAACAGATCTCTATCGTCAGAGGAACAATGGCAGGATTTTGCCCACGAGCTTTGTCATGTGCTGAAGCATGCAGGCAATCATTTCAAGATGCACAAACTCTTTCGAGAACTGCAAGAGTTTCAGGCTAAACAATTCATGTATCACTTTTGTGTGCCGACCTTTATGCTGATGCAAATGAAGCTTCCAAACCTTCGGCAGCAAGCCATTTTGCACATTGCGCAAACATTTCACGTCACCTGGGCTTTCGCTGAAAAGCGGCTCACCTTGTTCGAACAGCGGAAAGCAGGCATTCGCTTCCAACAAGAGTTTACATCTTATTTAATGAAAGCAGAGAAGGTTGCGGAAAAAGAAGCTGTTTATCAAACGTAAGCCTCTTCTGCATAGGACGAAAGGGTTTATCCATAAAGATTTAATACTTGCTTGAGTACATTTGTGTACCGATAAAATTGCTCATTTTGCGTTTCACGGCGATAGCGCCGTCTGAAGTCTTGAAAGAATGCTCTTCTTTGCGCCTGACTGATTTCAAGTTGTACACTTTTTCCGGTCAGACATTGATTATTAATATTGTGAGGATGTGTACCAGAATAGCGATCAGATTCAGATAGCAGCACTGCGGGAAATCCATTAAGCGTTAAACGTTTCACTGTTTCTGCCGCTTTTTCTCTGTCTGTCCCGCCCACTAATGTTTGAAGCACCTCCGTTTCCCCGTAACCATGGAGCGCAAACGTGTAATGATGGGCATGCACTAGAGAAAGGCAGACCGGCTCATTGAAACGTGTGCTTGTAATATGAAGCACATGATTGCCTTTCACTTTAAGGCCTTCAAATAAATACATAGAATCATCACTTGCGATTTCATGAATGAGCTCACTAACGCCAGATTCAATTCCCCCAGCATGAGGGGACAAAACCAAAAGCTGATCTCCTTTCCGCTCGTGAAGAATTTGATAGTCGATTCCCTCTCTTTCATGAGCGGCAAGCTCTTCATAACTTTGATATGTATCAATGATTTGCGTCATTCCATCTTCCCCATTTCTCTATATGAGCATAAGTCTACTGATCTTAAATTCTTTTGTAAAGGGAGTTCGCATGACCTATCGACTTAATACATCCTTAAATTTTCCTTATCTTTTCGGCTATCTGTTGAATTTTGAGAAAAAATGACCGATAATTGAAATGAATAGAACTTTTGGACTATATGAATCTTTTTGTATTCTCTCTCATAAATTAGAAATATTGTGATCTACATCTGGAGGAATTCATGTTAAAAAAGAAAACCACCATCACCTTTGTCATCTTAATCCTTAGCTTCGCTTGCATCATTTACTGGAAATGCTTTTCTCTTCAAGGCGTATCTCACGGAACCTTTATCCGCTCGATGACATCACCTGACGGAACATATATCATCAACACCTATCGACATAGCGGAGGGAAACTAAAGGAGAACGCAGTTAGAGCAGAAATTGAAAACAAAATCACCCACCGAAAGAAAACGATTTACTGGAAATACCCTGATAAAGACCCTCTCATCAAATGGAAAAATGGACAGCTTGTTCAAATTGGGCATGAATTTTTAAATGTGGTAAAGGGAGAAACATACGATTATCGCTTTGACCGTAACAAAAGAAAATAGCGTATCAAAAAAACGAATCCCTTTTGGATTCGTTTTTTACGTTGACATCACATGCTGCATGAATTCTTTCATTTCTTTACTTACGCTCGTCAGTCGTTCCACAATTTCACTAAACTCTGTCACAAGTAAAGCCTGCTCTGATGATGAACCTTTCATATGATCCATACTCTCAAGTAATGTATGTATATTAGAGGAAATCCCTTGCAGTGAACTTTCAATATTTTCTGTTGCACGTGAAGTTTCACTTGAAAGCTTTTGAACCTCACTGGCTACAACACTAAATCCAGCCCCCTCTTTTCCTGCCCTGGCTGCTTCGATTGACGCATTCAATCCTAGCAAACTCGTTTGTTTCGAAATGCCCTTAATCATTTTTGTAATATCAGATGTTTTTTTCGAGCTTTCAAGTGTTTGCTGCGTTTGTAAGGTCATTTCCTCACTTGTCGCAGAAAGCTCTTCTGAATGTGCCGCCACCACATGGACCTTTTCTTGAATACTTTGAATGATGTCATTTAATGACTCCATATATGCTTCAAGCTCTAATTGATTTTTAAGTGGAAAACCTAAAGCGAGTGCGCCGATCACTTGTTGGTTTTCATCAAAAATTGGCAGACCCATTGCATTTAACGGTATTCCGTAAACCGATTCAGGGACAAACATACTTGATGTCTCACCTCTGAGCGCTTTTTTCATATTTAAATCATCTGGTTTAATGAGTTCTCCAGCACGAATTTGAAAATCCACATCTTTCGATGGCAAATACAGCAAGAATTTCTCTCGATCAATGACACCCATCGTCACTTCGTTTTTTAAAATCTGCATCATATAAGGTGCTGCTGTCACAATACTCTGTAGTATATCCAAATTCTCTACCCCCTTATATAGTTTATCGGTCGTTCTTCTTAAATTAATAGTTACTTTTTAAAATAATCATGATGATTAGAAGAAATTCTTCATATTTACGAGTAAAAAGAAGTACTTTCCTTTCTATATTCAAACGTATATTTGCTATAATTAATGAATCAACATATGATGAAATGGTCATGTAACCATTTTGTGTATTCATTGGAGGCGCATGTTGTGACACAACCCATGAAATATGAGCGGGCAATCGTCATTGGTGGAGGTATCACCGGGATGCTCGCTGCAAAAGTTTTATCAACGTTTTATGATCAAGTTTTGATTATTGAAAAGGATGAACTGCCAGACTCTCCTGAGAATCGTCTTGGCACTCCTCAAGCCTTTCATCCACATAGAATGCTGCCACTTGGCAAGCAAATCGTTGAACGTCTATTCCCTGGTTATACAAAAGAGTTACTGGCAATGGGCGGATTTAATACAAGGGATCAAACCTCTCGATTTATCACAAAAGATGGCGAATTAACGCTCACTGATACAGAAGAAACTGCCGTCACAAGACGCGCGATGCTAGAGTGGGTGCTGATGCAAAGAATGGTAAAAGAGGACCGTGTGCAGTTTTTAGATAAACATGAAGCCATCTCTCTTCAGTTTATAGAGGGAACTAATCAAGTCATGGGGCTTATCGTGAAGGACCGGCAAGTAAAACCTGGCAGCCTTCATGAAATGAAAGCAGACTTAGTGATCGATACGTCTGGAAGAATGTCTAAGTTGCCAAAATGGTTGAAAGACGCTGGATTAACCTTGACACAGACTGATGAGTTAAGTGTGTTTCTAGGCTACAGCACAAGATATTATCAAATACCATCAGGTGCGCCATCCCTGCAATCAATGGTTGTAGTTGGCCAGCCAGACAAGCAAATCCCAACAGGACTGTTTGAACGGGTTGATCATGATTTAGTAGCTGTGCTTCTTTCTGCAGCTGGCGGTTCACATTATCCAACAACGGAGGCAGATCAATTTGATTCAGAAACCGCTGCACTGACCCATCCAGCGATAGCAGAAGCCATCACCCATTTAACGCCCTTTACAAAACCAAAAGGATTTAGAGTTCCTTCTTGCTTGAGACATCACTATGAACACATGCAGGATTGACCAAGTGGATTATTGGTGATGGGCGATGCCTTGTGTACGTTAGATCCCATTCATGGACAGGGCATGACAAAGGCTGCCCTCGAAGCACAAACACTTCACCGTATGCTCAAACAAGCACAAAAAAATGAGCGGCTGTCTTTTGAAAAGGACACATTACAACAAATGCAGCAAGCGAGTGAACTTGGCTGGTGGCTTTGTGCAATTGCTGATATGGCGTGGGACGGTGTCGAGTTAAAAGGAGAAACAACCATCCCCCACTTGACGTTCGTACAGGAATTTTTAAATCGCTACGTACAATACGCCATTGTCACAAAACAGGCTAAACGACTTGAAGCGTATCACCGGATGCATTCTTTCTTAACAGAACCGAGAGAAATCATCAACTTAGAACAGCTGCACGACATGATTCAAGCTGACCCCTCTGGAGAAACAGCCGAATGGTGGAAGCAATGGGAGCAAAAGAACGATGAAGGCAACCGAGCTTTTTTCCATGAAGCGGTTCCTGACTTCCGTCTAGAGCACTTTCTGTCATTAAATTGAATCAAAAAAGCCCCTTTAAGGGGCTTTTTCATTAACGTAATAATTGAAGTACGTTTTGCGGCTGTTGGTTTGCTTGAGCTAACATTGCTTGAGATGCTTGAGAAAGAATGTTGTTCTTTGTGAACTCACTCATTTCTTTCGCCATGTCAACGTCACGAATACGAGACTCAGCAGCTGTTAAGTTTTCAGCAGAAGCACCAAGGTTATTGATTGTGTGCTCTAAACGGTTTTGGACTGCACCAAGAGCTGAACGCTGTTTAGATACAGCGCCGATTGCTGCGTCGATTTTTGCTACTTCGGTGTCAAAGTTAAAGCCTTCTTCATTAACTACAATATCTTTTACAGTTAAAGTTTCTGCATCCATTTTGCCAATCTGTACGTTGATATTTTGCTCAATGTTTGCACCAATTTGAAATTGGAATCCTTCCTCAACGCTACCATCCAACAGATTCTTTCCGTTAAATGCTGTACGCTGAGAAATACCATCAATTTCATCCACCAAAGCAGTGAGTTCTTCTTGAATAGCTGTTAAATCTTCTGTTTGTTGAGTACCAACGTTACCCGCTTGAACTGTCAATTCACGCATACGTTGAAGAATCGCATGTGTTTCAGTTAATGCACCCTCAGCTGTTTGAATAAGAGAAATACCATCTTGTGCGTTTTTAGACGCCATTTCTAATCCGCGGATTTGTCCACGCATTTTCTCAGAGATGGCAAGACCTGCTGCGTCATCTCCTGCACGGTTGATTCGAAGACCAGAAGAAAGCTTTTCCATGTTCTTTTGCCCTGCTCCATTGTTTGCAGACAAACGGTTTAATGTGTTAAGTGCTGCGATATTGTGGTTAATTCTCATGTTAAATGACCTCCGTGTGTTTGAACCAATTGGACGTCCTTATCCAAAAGTTCTAAATTAGAATTTTTTTGTAAGCCTTACAATCCATTTATCGAACTTTAATGGAATATGTTTAACAAAAAAGGAATAAATAAGGATAAAGTCTCATTCACTATGATCGTTTCGCTAGAGTATGCCAAATTTAAAGGTCATTTTTCATGATTTATAATAGGGGGTTAAGAATCATAAGACTGGAGAAAACGCGAAGAAAAAAGCATAAAAAAAGCCCCATAAAGGGGCCTGTCATTAACGTAGTAATTGAAGTACGTTTTGTGGCTGTTGGTTCGCTTGTGCAAGCATTGCTTGAGACGCTTGAGAAAGAATGTTGTTCTTCGTGAACTCACTCATTTCTTTCGCCATGTCAACGTCACGGATACGAGACTCAGCCGCTGTTAAGTTTTCAGAAGATGCACCAAGGTTGTTGATTGTGTGCTCTAGACGGTTTTGGACCGCACCAAGTTTAGCACGTTGAGATGAAACTTGGTTGATAGCTGAATCAACAATTTTTAGTTGAGTGTCAAATCCAACATCTGTTGCATCTGCTGCATTAGTTGCAAAGGCTGTTACATCTAAATCTTTAATTGATTGGTTTGCAACGATACCACCAGTTCCATTATCAACACCTAATGCATCTGCACCCATATCTTGGATGTTCACTTTGATTTGTTGGGTTGCATTAGCTCCAATTTGGAAAACTAAAGATGGGTCAGTATTTACTGGTGGGGTAGAAGCTTTAAAAGCACCATTTAAAAGTTTTTTACCATTGAATTCTGTGCGATCAGAAATACCATCAATTTCTTCAATTAAAGCATCCATTTCGTCTTTAATTGCCGTTAAGTCTTCACCTTGCTGTGTACCAGTGTTTCCAGCTTGAACGACAAGCTCACGAACACGTTGAAGGATTGAGTGAGTTTCAGTCAATGCACCTTCAGCTGTTTGGATAAGAGAGATACCGTCTTGTGCGTTTTTAGATGCCATTTCTAAACCGCGGATTTGTCCACGCATTTTCTCAGAGATTGCTAGACCTGCTGCGTCATCTCCTGCACGGTTGATTTTAAGACCAGAAGAAAGTTTCTCCATGTTCTTTTGGCTTGCACCGTTGTTTGCAGACAAACGGTTTAATGTGTTAAGTGCTGCGATATTGTGGTTAATTCTCATTTCCTATTACCTCCATGTATTTGGGACCTGACAGACGTCCTTGTCTAAAAAAAGTCCTTTATTCTAGGGCTTATCAACCCTGACAATTAAAATATCGGTTTATTCCAAAGGATGTTTAGCTTAATTTAAGATTAATTTATTAATTTATCTGTCTAAATTCACAATTCTGTTTAATACCTTACTCCTAAATTTTATTAAAAAATTAAATGTTATCCATATTTTTTAATTAATAAATACAAAAAAGCCCCATAAAGGGGCCCGTTATTAACGTAGTAATTGAAGTACGTTTTGTGGCTGTTGGTTCGCTTGTGCAAGCATTGCTTGAGACGCTTGAGAAAGAATGTTGTTCTTCGTGAACTCACTCATTTCTTTCGCCATGTCAACGTCACGGATACGAGACTCAGCAGCTGTTAAGTTTTCACCAGAAGCACCAAGGTTGTTGATTGTGTGCTCTAGACGGTTTTGGACTGCACCAAGCTTAGCACGTTGAGCAGATACTTGGTTGATTGCAGAATCAACAATATTTAATTGCTCATCAAAACCGCCCGCAGCAGTAGCAGCTACATCTGCAAATTTAGTCACATCAATGTCTTTAACACTTTGACCAGCAACAATTACTCCAGCATTTTTTGCACCAATTGCATCCGCACCCATATCTTCGATATTAACATCAATTTGTTGAGTTGCGTTAGCACCAATTTGGAAAGTCAAACTTTTAGTAGTTGCAGGATCACCAGTATCTTTAAATGTACCATCCAACAATTTTTTACCGTTAAACTCTGTACGGTTTGAGATACCGTCTACTTCTTCTTGTAGAGCTTTAATCTCATCTTGGATTGATTGAAGGTCAGTACCTTTATCTTGTGTACCAGTGTTTCCAGCTTGTACGACTAGTTCACGAACACGTTGAAGGATTGAGTGAGTTTCAGTCAATGCACCTTCAGCTGTTTGGATAAGAGAGATACCGTCTTGTGCGTTTTTAGAAGCCATTTCTAATCCGCGGATTTGTCCACGCATTTTTTCAGAGATGGCAAGACCTGCTGCGTCATCTCCTGCACGGTTAATTTTAAGACCAGAAGAAAGCTTCTCCATGTTCTTTTGGCTCGCACCGTTGTTTGCAGACAAACGGTTTAATGTGTTAAGTGCTGCGATATTGTGGTTAATTCTCATTTCCTATTACCTCCATGTATGTGGGACCTGACAGACGTCCTTGTCTGAAAAAAGTCCTTTATTCTAGGGCTTATCAACCCTGACAATTCTATTATCGGATGTGTTTATAGGATGTTTAGCAGATTTTTTAAAAAATACCGCATTTTTTTCATGACGTTGATCCTAATTTTAACAATTTTATCAAAATAAAAGCTGCTGATCTATTATCAGCAGCTTTACAATTTATGAATATCAGTATTGTTTGATATCAAACATTAAGATATTTTGGTACACGACGTAATCCTTCTTACTTGTGAAAGGTCCTTTATTATGTTCATCATTGATTTCATAGAAATTCATCCCAATTCCAAAACTTCTTTCTTTATACCAGTTAAAAAAATCGTTGATTTCTTTCATTGAAAGCAAATAATCCTTTTGAAGCCCATTTATCATCGTAATTGAAAGTATACCTTTTGTTGCTTCTTCACCAGGTTTTGTTCCGTCTTGATCCTTTGGTTCTTCGGTTGTGCCGTCACCTGGCTTTGTTCCGTCTTGATCTTTTGGTTCTTCGGTTGTGCCGTCACCTGGCTTCGTTCCGTCCTGATCTTTCGGTTCTTCAGTTGTGCCGTCACCTGGCTTTGTCCCGTCCTGATCTTTTGGTTCTTCGGTTGTGCCATCATCTGGCTTTGTCCCGTCTTGATCTTTCGGTTCTTCGCTTGTTCCATCACCTGGTTTTGTTTCATCCTGATCCTTAGACACTTTTTGAAGATCTTTTAATGAAATTGAGATTACAGATTTAAAATTGTTTTTGACAGAATAACTACCAATTGATTCAGCATAATCTCTTCCACCAATAACATATAATTGATCATCAGCAATAACTGCCACAGATCCAACTCTACCTTCAGGGATTTCATATAAAGAATCTTGGACTTGACTAGTTTGTGGATCAAATATCTGGACTTGTTTTAATAATTTACTCGATCTATCTCCAATTCTCTGACCACCAATCATAAATAATTTATGATTGTATGTCGCATATGCAGCTTCATAAGCAAAAGAATTTAATTGAATATCCTTTAAGCGTTGCCACTTCCCTAGCGTCATATCATATTCTAAAATATCTTTATCATTCGTTCGGCTAACATTAGCCTCACCACCAGCAATGTATAACTTTCCATTTATCTCTGCAATACTTCTCCCTTGACGAGAAGTTAATTGAGAATTATCTAAGCTTTCCCACTCTCCACTTACCGTATCATAGGAGTAAAAATTTACTTGAGAGCTTGATAAAGATGCCACTATAAAAATTTTTTCTCCAACTGTAACTGCTCTTAAGGAACCATTTATATAGGATGTATATATAAATTTCTCAGGCATCTGAATCGGTTCTTCTGTCCATTGATCTAGTTCCGTATCATAAACATCGATGGTTTTGTGAACTGTTTTAGTTGTATCAGTAAGACCGCCAATAACATAGATTTTTTTACCTACTGTTGCGTAGGCAGCTCCTGTTCTTAATCTAGGCATACTTGCTTTTTCTGACCACAAATCAGTTTTAGGATCATACATATATGTCGAATTGTTGAATTTAGACTGCTGACTTGCTCCACCGAATACATATATTTTCCCCTCAACTACTCCTACACTTGCTCCGATACGCTCTTCCGGTAAGTCCGCTCGCTTCGTCCACCCATTTGTTTCAGCAGCATGAGCTTTTAACGGATGAATTGTGACCATCATAAAAATGGTCAAAAGCACTAAGAATAAACCTTTTTTCATTATTTCATTCCTCCAAATCTTAAATATCCCTCCTTTTATCGACATATTTGTAATAAAATTTAATTTTTATCATTGTACACCAGAACAAATATCCTCAAATTGCACCTGTTATTTACCCTCACACATACATCACCGGCGTTGATATTTTAATAATCTTTCCGCCTCGACGGTAAAATCTTGGGACGCGGCGGCTTAAGGTGGCGATGACTTCGTAGTTGATCGTATTGAGCATTTCGGCGATTTCATCGACAGAAATTTCTCCGCCCTTTTGACGGCCGTAAATAACAACTTCTTCGCCTTGCTTTGCTTTCATTTCTCCTAAACTGATCATCGTCATATCCATGGTGACGCGGCCAGCAATCGGCATTCGTTTTCCACGGAAAAGCATAAATCCTCGATTGGATAATGCTCGTGAGTACCCATCTGCATAACCGATTGGTATGGTTGCTATTACTTCATCAGGTTTTGCTACATAGGTTGCCCCATAGCTGACGGTCCTTGGCTTTGTCACCATTTCCTTCACGAATGCAATCCTTGCTTTTAAACTGAGAGCGGGCTCCAGCTTAACAGCGTCTAAACTCTCAATGTATTGCGAAGGGTACAGTCCATATAATCCGATGCCGAGCCGAATCATATCTGCGCTAAATTCAGGAAATGCGATGGCAGCCGCTGTATTGTTCATATGTACTGTCGGCAGTGTAATGCCTTGTTTTTTTAAGAAACGAAGAAAATCAATAAAAATGCTGTGCTGCAGCAGTGTGAAATCAGGGTCAGGCTCATCCGCAGTGGAGAAATGCGTAAATATTCCATCCCACCTCAGGTTTTCACTCTTTTCAAGCGCCTCCACCACCTCTAACAGCTCTTCCTTTGTCCGTACACCTAATCGTCCCATCCCTGTGTCAACATTGACATGAATCCCAAGGCGATGCTGACTTTCTTCTTCCTCTAAGATCTCATTTGCTTGAACAATCCAGTCTTCTCGAAGGCCGGATAGGTCAATTCTCCAGGCTGCAGCCCTTTTCACACAGTCGAGCGGGGTAAATCCAAGGACCAGAATCGGTGCTTCAATTTTTGCTCTCCGCAATACAATGCCTTCTTCCAAGCTGGCAACCGCAAGCTCTGTCGCACCGCTTTCTAGTGCCTGCCTCGCTACTTCAACTGAACCGTGTCCATAAGCATTCGCCTTTACGACAGCCATGATCTTGCTTTTCCTTGGAATATGCGCTTGAATGGCTTCGATATTTCTTTTAATCGCGTCAAGATTGACCTCGATCCAGACTTCCCTGCAAAGCTTTTGCATGTATGTTTCCTCCAGTCATTTCGATATCAATGTTCGTTTTCGTGTCTAGTCTATCTTTATTCATTTTTGAGAAAAACATTCAACCGCAATGATTGAACCAGCTTTTGTCTTGATGGACATAAAAAAGAAACCACCTCAAATGGTGATTTCTTCTTTATGGGACAGTCATTTATTAAACCGCAGATTTCATCATTGAATCAATTTCATGATAAATCTCCTTCAGATTTTCTCGTTCAGTCAAATATTCGGCGTCACTCTTACGAACAGGCACATCAAAAGCCAGAAAGGTGAGCGTGATCGTTGATGATTCCTGATCATTCATAGTTAATCTCAATTCAAGTGTCGAGATCTCTTCATTATTATCACTCTCAACAGATTGTTCAATCGGCACACCATCTTCTAACATGTCAACTTGTTTCAACTCTTTCATGGAAAGCTCAGTAACATCAAACCTGAATTTTCGAGATGAGCTGCCAGGTTGATGTGTAATAAAGCGCATGACCTTTCGCACATCATCAATCGCAAAGCCTTTATCCACATTTTGCGAAAAGATGTATGTTGAAGCCTGAAAACCGTCTTCTTGAAAAAGCATCATCATTTTATCTAATAATATGTTTGGATCATTCTTTTCTTTTTGTCTTTGCAATCTACCAGCTATGAATAAAATGACCATTCCCCCGATGATGCTGAGAGCCGTCCCCAACCCATTCCCTACATCTACGAAAACAGTAAAGCCTAAAATAGCAACAATATAAGCGATTACAATACCTATGATAAATACCACACCGAGCTCCTCCTGTCATGAATCTTCATTGTTATATTGGTTTAGCCATAGTATATCTGGATTTTGATTGAAAAAAAATCTACTATAGACTAAACAGATACTACATTCATTTCACTTTTTAAATAGAAAGGATTTTTATGATGAACCTCTACACGACAGACGAAATCATTGATGCTCTTTTTAAAGCATGGTCTTCTCAATCTAGTTCAAAATGGAGTAAAGACAACCCGGCAAACGGACAATGTGGCGTCACTTCTTTAGTCGTACATGATCTTTTAGGCGGAAAAATAAACAAAACTGCATTACCCAATGGATGGCATTTTTACAACGTAGTGAATGGAACAAGAATCGACTTTACTTCTTCACAATTCTCTGAGGAAATCGTTTATATGGATGTACCTTCAAATCGAGAAGAAGCATTTCAAGATACGAATGAGGATCAGTATCGTTATTTAAAGGAGCGAGTCGTAGAATATTTAAACATATATTATCATGAAAACAGACCATAAGAGGTCTGTTTTCATTGCAGTTCGATAAAGTGTTTAAAAGATAGGTAGTAAGAACTCACACACGCCTTCTTCTTCTCTATATCGCTCTATGATAGGTTCCTGACGCATGTTCAATTGATTGTTTTGGATCATTTGGGGCAATTGTCTCCAGAACAAATTCACTTTTTCGGTTGTATGTGTCACTGTAAACACAGCATACGTTCCCCCTTCAAAATGACCAGTCTGAACCATTTGATCTTTTGAGAAATCTCTATTTGTCATAAGCATGAGATCGTATCTGCATCTTTCTGATGTTATTTTCTCAGGATCATCTTGAAGAACACCATATATACCATATTCCTTTAATTCATCATTTAAATGATGTTGCTTGATCCATTTTTTAAATCTCTTCATCATCTCAAAATTCTCTTTGCTGCCATATGATCCTATATTTCTCATATACACCATTTTCATATTCGTTAACATTTCAATTTTGTCATTCATGATTTCCCTCCAATTTTTATTGGAAGACTGGCCAATCATTCCTTACAACCAACGGTAACATCCTTTAAAATATAATGCAGTAGGATATTAAAAATAATTGAATGTATGATGGAAAATACATATTTTTTCAAGATTTGAATCTTTAAAATAAAAAAGAACGGACAACGGCCGCTCACTTTCTATTACGATTCATTTTTTTGAGGCTTAGCACATTGAAAACTAAAAAAGCCATTGAAAAGGCTTTTTTAGTTTAAGCAAAATAACCGATACTAGATGTATGTCCTCTTTGGGCTTCATTATGGATATCGTTTGACGAAACATAGCTAAAAGCACCTAACACACTGACAATTATAAATACGGTTGCTACTGACTTAAATTTCATAAAGACAGTCTCCCCTTTTAATTTGGTGTTGGAAATATAGAATCTTCTCATAAAATTCGTTTGAGCGTTCTATATCTCCTGCTTTATTATAATGCTTCGCTGCATCTTTCGCTAAATCTTCAAGATTTGCAAAAAAAGACTTTGATTCCAAATAAGCCATTGACTCTGTTATACGATTCACATTGTTATCTATATATAGTGATTTCAACATAATGAATGTATTTATAAAAATATCATCCTTTAATTTTTCAGCTAATTCAAACCCATAGTTTAATGCATATAAACCTAAATCACTCTGATCATTTTTAAAGTATGATTTTGTCAACATGACCAGCGGATCAAGAATTTTGTTTAAATGCTCATAACCTTGTTCTTTAAACGAATGAATAGATTCATTAAAATATTTAATTGCCATTGAAAGGTCGTTATGATGAAAATAACTCAACCCTAAATTATAGAGTGCTGATCCTTTTAATCGTTTTGTTGAGTTGTCGGCGGCTTTTTCTAGTGCGTGTTGAAAATGGGGTATTGCTTTTTCGGGGCAGCCCATATCTATATAGTTCAATCCGATTACAAAAGAACATTGTATTTCTCTTACAGTGTATGTATCTTTTTCTCGATAACATTCTATCGCCTGTGCGATATGGTGCATGGACATGTGGGTTTGTTTCATGTGGTAATAGATTTCAGCCATCTTGTAATTGAACTCGGCCCGTTCAATATCGTCACTGACAAGAGACAGCTTTTTTTCTGCCCGTTTATAGAAGGTAATCGCATTTAGGTATTCATAGTTTTCAAATTCATACATGCCGTAGAAAAAATTGAAGTAATACTCGAGTAATCCTGTTAATTTCTCTTGGTCCCTTTTGATCTTCATTGCGAGCTCCTTGAAGTTGGCCCGCTCTTTCCCATTTTCTAAAGGATTCAAGTAATCAAGCATTAATTTATGTCTGAACTCCATGAGTGAGAAATACAATAATAAATCTTGATTTTCTTCCATATGATCAAGCATTGATTTGATTTCCTCTTTATATGCTTCGGCGTCCGGTACGTTAAATCTTTGAATATGATAATACCATTCATTGATTTTCAAACCGACGTGAGAAGAAAGCACTTTCTCCATCAGCCCCTACCCCTTCCTCTATTTTCCCTATAATGACATATATTATCATTTTATGAACCATTCGACACCGAAAAGAAACCGCAAAAAAGCCCTATAAAGGGCCCTGTGAATGATAAGATAAAAAGACTTCTATTCATAAATAAGCACCCAGTATTCCGCCCCAGGTTCTCCTTCTTCTACAACAGCCTTCCACCCTCTTTTTTGATAAAAAGATAAAGCTTTGTGATTTTCGGAGACGCATTTGAGGGTGACCGGTGTTCCCAAAACTTTTATCGCTTGTTTGAGCAGCAGATCGCCTGCCCCTTGGCCCGCAGTTTCTGGATGTACAAACAAGAGGTGAATAAAACGATCTGGTACATATAGAGAAATGAAGCCGAGGATTTTATTGTTCTCCTCAGCTAAGAAAATTTGCTCTTCCTGCGTATCTTGATCAAAATCTTGCAGATTGAGTTCTTCTGGATTGAGCCAGTGAAAGCTCTGGCGTCGGGATTCTAAATAGATTTGTCTTAATTCTGGATAATCTTCTATGCTTGCTTCTCTAATCAACATCGCAACATCCCCTATGTTTTTATTTGAATGTTAATTCTCCTCTAGAACGCGTTTTGCCTGCATTATCCCTGCCAGTAACAATTGATCACTGAAATGCGAATCATTGACAGCACGTGCAAGAGCGATTGTACCAATCATGCTGCTTACTAGTGCGTAACTCTTAGAGAGATCTATGTTTCCTGCATCAGCTATAAACATCATAAATCGTTTCAATTCATCTGTATAGGCTTTTTGTACCTCATGCGATAATTGAGAAATCTCCCCTGCGAGCGCAGGCAGTATACAACCGACCTCCGTCTGATCGCGGTGAACAGAACTTAAATAGAATTCAATGATCGTCTGAATTCGAGGCTGGTCTGCTTTCTTGTCTGCAACACTTTGCAGCAGCTTGATCGTATCATTAATAGCAAAATGAAAAGTCTCTATGACCAACTGATCCTTGTTCTTAAAGTGAGCATAAAACCCTCCATGAGTTAGACCTGCCCCTTTCATAATAAATGGCAAACTAATATTACGAATGCCATTTGTTCGAAATGCTCGTGCAGCACTTGCAATGATTTGCTCTCTCACTTTTGACTTATGACCTTTCGGATAAGGCATTTTCTCACTCCCCTCCTTCACTTTAACTCTTTCTAAGTGTATTTATCAAAATATTATATTCATCATATTATCATGTGTCAATTGACTGGAAACCATCTTTCCTCACTCAAATGGAATTGACTTCTCCAAAATATGATGACTATAATATATTATGAACATCATATTTTAAAAGCGGAGGTGCAAGAAATGATTCATTTAGAAACAGTAGATACATTAGTAATTGGATCAGGTCCGGGAGGCTACGTGGCTGCATTACGTTCAGCTCATCTCGGCATGAAGACAGCGATTGTAGAGCGTGATCAGTTAGGTGGAGTATGCACCCATGTAGGCTGTATCCCTTCTAAGGCGCTAATAGCAGAAGCAGAGCGGTTCAAACTCCGCACACAATGGGGTGGTTTTCAAGAAGGCGGCTCTTTCAAGGAAGCTCAAGCGTTCAAAAAAGCTGTTGTGGAAAAACAAGCGGGAGGCGTCCAATTTTTGTTAAAGTCAGCGGGAGTTACCATACTGGAAGGCGAGGCCAGCTTGATCGATCAGCATACAGCGGTCATTCAACATTCTGCAAAAGGTGAGAAGCGAATCAACTTCAAACACCTTATACTAGCAACCGGCTCCCGTCCAATTGAAATTAAATCACTCCCTTTCGGAGGTCGTATATTGTCTTCAACTGAAGCACTCTCCCTTCCCGAGACCCCTAAAAGCCTTGTCGTAGTTGGGGGCGGGTATATTGGTGTTGAACTAGGGCAGATGTTTGCAAGATTTGGAACAAAAGTCACCATCTTGGAAGGTGGCAATCAAGTATTGCCTGGCTTTGAAAGTGAACTTGTCTCGCCTGTCGTTCGTCAATTGAAAGAAGATAACATCACGCTGATTACAGGAGCAAACGTCACAGATGCCGAGCAGCATATGAGCGGAATTGATCTTCATTATGAGAAACAGAAAGAAAGCTACACGGTGAAAGCGGAATATGCCCTAATTACTGTCGGAAGAAAACCGAATACAGATGGAACATTAGGTCTTGATTCTATCGGGTTGTCTATTCCCCCTCACGGACGTATTGAAATTGATGAACAATGCAGAACATCCATCCCGCACATATATGCGATTGGTGATATCACCGAGGGTCCTGCTCTGGCTCATAAAGCTTCCTATGAAGCGAAGGTTGCAGCAGAGGCAATCGCTGGTAAACCTTCTATTATAGATTATAAAGCGATCCCACTTGTTGTTTTTTCAAGTCCAGAATTGGCGAGTGTTGGACTAAGCGAAACAGATTGCAAGCAACAATCCATTCCGACTGTCATTGGGAAAGCAATGTTCTCCATTAATGGCCGAGCGCTTGCATTAAAAGAACCAGAAGGTTTTGTGAAGATTGTAGCCCATGCTGAATCTGGTCTTATTCTAGGGGCACAAATCGTAGGTGCTGAAGCATCTACTCTTATATCAGAACTAGCACTCTCTATAGAAATTGGCGCTACAGCAGAAGATTTAGCAATGACGATTCATCCTCACCCAACATTAGGTGAAATGATCATGGAAGCTGCAGAAATGGCCACCCGTAAAGTTGAAAAATATCTTGCACGATAAATGGTTCAGGTGCAGCTTCTAAAAAAATAATCGCCATAGCCTATTTATTTAGGAATAGGCTATGGCGATTTCCATTGTGCAATTATATAAAAGAGCCGATCAATTGATCTTTAATTGGATCCCACTTCGCGTTTTTTACCGAGATTCATGGATAACTGAACGCCAATCATCAGCATGACGATGACAAGCATTGCCACAATGGAAGCATAAAAATGTCCGCTTAGATCGAAAACCAAACCTATGAAAAACGGACCGAATCCACCCACGATGTACCCGCCCATCTGCGACATCGCGGACCAGGTCCCAGCTTCCTCCGGAGTACTCGTCTCCATAATCGGGAGCATAAGCGCTAAAGGAAATAATCCACCTGCACCCATACCTAGGAAAATGACGGCTGGCAAGATCGGCATTGGCAGAAGAAGAATGATAAGCCCAATGAGTTCAGACAGACTGCATAAGATGAGAAATAATTTCGGTTTTCCTAATCGAGTAACGACCGCTGGAACGAGTAGTGCCACCGGTATCTGAATGAGTGTAAATATGGTCAGAAGCATGGCAGCATATTGCGGACTGTTTCCAAAGCTAAGAGCAATCGGTGAAATCCATGCCGTCAAAGAATAAAACATACTGGACATAAAGCCAAAGAACAAGGTGAATTGAATGGCCTTTTTATTTCTCAGCGGCAATTTTAACGGCAAGGTTACAAGGTCACTCTGCTCATATCTGCGAGCTAAACCTACCCATAGAATAAGGGCAATCACCCCTAGAATAGCCCAGCAGGACAATGCAAATGGAAGATGATGCTGACTGCGCAGATAAATCGGAATGGTGAAGCCGGAAGCGAGCGCTGCACCTATTGTCATCGAAATTGAATACACACTGACGATACCAGGATTTCTCGGGAAATATTTTTTAATAAAACTAGACAATAAAGGACCCGCAAAGCTAATCCCTATCCCTCCTGCAAACGCAGTCATGAGAAGGATAGCAACCGATTGGCTTGTACCACGCAGTGCGGTGGCAATCGTGATAAGCAGAATTGAGAAAAACAGCGTTCTTTCTAAACCAAAACGCCGGCTGAGTATCGTCGCAACAGGAGCAAATACCCCCATACAAAGTACAGGCAAAGTGGTCAAAAGACTTGCTGTCAGTGCGTTTACGCCAAGCTCCGATTGGATCATGCTCATCATGGAAGCTACGGAAGTAATGATCGGACGTAAGTTTAATGCCGCTAAAAATAAAGCGGCTAAATAATATATTTTTTTCATCAATACCCTTCTTTCTCTCTCATCTTGTTAAGGTTACTTTGAGTATAAATCTGCTGCATTCATTGATCAATACAATAAATCGTATTATGATGATAGGAAAAGACTATCGTTTATGAAAGGAGGACAAATGGATACCCGGCATATTACCTATTTTATGGCTGTATATCATCATTTGCATTTTACAAAGGCTGCTGAGCAGCTAGGCATATCACAGCCTACACTTAGCCAGCAAATTCGACTGCTTGAAGCAGAAGTTGGGATGCCGCTCTTTGATCGAATCGGCAAAAAAGTCGTGGCCACCGAAGCTGGTTCGCTTCTTTATCAATATGGCATGAAAATGCTTCAAGCTGAAAGAGATGCAAAAAATGCGATGAAAGAACTATTATCAGAAAAACGAGGAACCGTTCGTCTCGCAGTACTCCCCTCCGATCTTGATTTTCAGCTGGTGCCACTTTTTGTAGAATTTAAAACACTTTACCCCGAAACCAATCTGAAGGCATATTCAAATATTTTCGTTCGTGATGAAGTCCTTTCGCATAAAGTAGATCTCGGCATCGGGCTGCGAGGGCCTGCGGATAAACGGCTCGTTCAAATTCCACTTGGAAGTGAGCCTTACGAATTATTTGTTCATTCAGAAAGTGATTTGGCCCAAAAAAGTGAAGTGACATTAAAAGAGCTGGCTCAGCATGCGTTGGTCATGTATCCAAAGGGATATCTAGGAAGGGATTTAGTAGATGACGTATGTAAAGAACAGGGTGTTGAACTGGACACTGCCATGGAGGTTGGGTCTGCATCTTCGCTATTGCAGCTGGTTGAAGCGGGAATCGGCGCAACCATTCAGCCAAGAGGATTACTAAAACAACATTCGACGTGGCCCAATATTGTTTCGATTCCTATTGCTGAGCCAGCACCTGTCCGTCACTTGGAATTAATTTATTATGCAGATCGATTTGTCAGCAAAGCACAACAGCAGCTATCTGAATGGCTGATAGACTTTTTCAAATCAAGAACAAACTAAAAAAAGTGAGGTAAACACATGAAGAATGCAAACAGCATATTTACAAGAACAAACCGGGTTGTTATTCGCCAATTTGATAGACAGGATATTGAAGCATTTTATCAATATCGAGCAAATCCTTCTATAGCAAAATTTCAATCTTGGGAAAACTACACATACGAAGATGCTGAATCATTTGTTCAACATCAAATGACACAAAAACCTAATCAACCGGGGACGTGGTTTCAATACGCAATTGCCTTATCTGACTCCAATCAGCTGATAGGAGATTGCGCCATTCATACGCTTGACAGTGAGCCAAGAATTGTTGAAATAGGTTTTACACTCGCGCCTGAATACCAAGGAATGGGCTATATTCATGAAGCTCTCAGTTCAATCTTCGAATATATTTTTATGACACTGAACAAACATAAAATCATTGCCTTTACAGATGTGCGCAACGAAAAATCCATTCGAGTGCTGGAACGTTTAGAAATGAGACGCGAAGGACATTTGCTGCAAAATTATATGTCGAAGGGGCATTGGGTCGATGAATACCAATATGCCATGCTTCAATCTGAGTGGGCCGCTAGGCGTCATTAAACATTTATTTCCTATTCAAAATTCCTAAATAAGCGCTCCACGGGCCCACATCGGCTCGATATCGTTCCGCCATGACCCGAACAATCTGGGACATATGTGTGAAGTCATGGACAACCCACGCAGAAAGTAATTCGCTCACTTGCACGACCCCAAACTCCGGATGGACGCCCTTTTTCTCTAAATCAAGGCCTGATTGTGTCATGCGTTGAATGTATGCCACATTCTCCATCCGCACATGCTGAAACTCAGATAGTGCTTGCTCTATCTGTCTTTCAGATTGGTTCAAATGAGAGTATCGGTCAAACGCAGGAAATGGTGTATTCTCTCCATCAGCAAGAATCACATTTAATCGAGGAATCCAATTGAATTTTTCTGCTTCAATCAAATGCTCAATGACTTCAATCGGATTCCACGTTCCCTCCCCTTCACTGCTGTGAAGCCAATCCTTCGATAAACCCGACAAAAGACTTTCTAACGTGTGAGGAGTTCGACTCAGCATATCCAAAGCTTCATTTAAATTGAAATTCATGTGGTTGCTCCTTTATCCATTTTCTTTATTCTAATGGATTTTGGATAGATTGTAACTCATACCTCAAGACAGATAAAGGTGCTTATGCCTTTTATTTTCTTTGACTATGGATCATTTGATCGATCAACTCAAACATTTTTTTCATGAATTAGATTAAAAAAAGCACTTTTCAGGGGCTTTTTTTGGATTCGTTCTGATTGATTAGCTCTCGTTTGCCAACATGTACGCTGCAGTTTCATGCATATCTTTCAATCCTGATCTCTGTGCGTACTCGGCCACAGTGATCGCACTTGTCGTCAGAAGTTCTATTATATGTTCATCCATTCCTGGCCAAGTTCTCCCGCCTGCTTTTTCATACGCATGGATAAGTTTTGTTAACCCTTCTTTCCCAAAGAGAAGCTGATGCGACAAAAAGTCTACAGATACATCACCAATCCCCACTTCAGACCAATCAATCACACCCGTCACACATTGATTTTCATCAATCAGAATGTGGCCAGGATGCAAATCTCCATGCTTCACTCCCACGAAAGGCGGCCATAAAGAATCTTTAGCTAGCCAATCTTGCCAGCGCTCCCATAAATCGCTGTTAATGGTGTATTGCGATTTGACACGTTCCATTCGCTGTTTCATTGATCCTCTTAATTCATGAGCACTGAGCATCTCCACACCGATTGTTTTAAAAGGCTGTTGATCTAAGGAATGTACATTCGCTAGAACTCTTCCTAATGATTCGTAATAGGCGTGCGGTACATTCGTTTGGTCAAAACTCCACACATACGATTGCTTCTCCACATCAATACTAGCCGCCGGTACCCCCTCTAATTGTTTATAAGCAATCAGACTTTCTGTAAAGATAGACCACTGAGGGACCTGAAATTGAACCTGCTTACTCATATGATCTAATGTCTTTTTTTCTTGTAAAGTATGTTTCATTGATTCAGGTCTGCGAGGCACTCTTAATATCCATTGATCACCATGAAAATCTTTGACATGTGCGACACGGAAATCAACACCTGATTCATTTATTTTGACGGTATTCTCTGAAATATCTAATCCGTGATGATTGGCTAACTGCTTTAATTCTAGTCTATTCATATTCATTCCTCCAATTGCTCATTTAATCATGATCAATAGGCATCATTAATATCATCACAAAAAACCACAAAAGGCTACTTTATGTGGTCAGAGTAAACAAAGCTAGACTTATGCCTTTCTTTGTATTATAAAAACATACAAAAAAGACAGAACAATTATCTGCCTGTCTTCTAGTGAAATTGCATACTTTCCCGCTGAAGATCATTAAAAATGTGCAGACTACCCCGTTTACTCCGTTTGATGAAAACAGAGCCTTTGAACATATAAAATTACTGATTGTTCAAAGTTTGCTGGCGTAATCTTCCTGCATGCATCATCTTTAACCATCCTCCTCTTTGTCATATAAAAGCTACTATACTTTATTTAAATATGACTTTCAATAAGATTACAAAAAGAAACCCTTTTTCAGGGGCTTTTATTCTTTCACTATCTTTTTTTCACTGGATGAATGTCTTCTCCCAAAAAAGCGGTATTAGGCTCACCACTATTTTCTAGAAACTCCGCTATTTCTTTCAGCTCTTGATTGATACGGTCATTCCTTGGCATATCCGGGTTTAACAGAAGGATGGAGTGAATCGTTGTCGCTGCTTCATTCAAAACATGTTGATCTTTTATCGGTTGGATGCATTGTTTCATACGGTCGAAAAACCATTCAATCTCTTCAATTTCTTCCATCGGATAATGTGCCATTTTAAAAAGATTCTGCTGACGAAGGTCTTGTCTCTCAAAAATTTGTTCAAGCTCTTCTTTACTGACATACAAATCCGAGGATTCCTCATCAATCTCTACTACCTCGACCATCACATCTTCAGCTGTATATAACTGCTCAATAAAATCATCGAAAGTATCCGCCAGCTTAAAATCGACTCCCATTTCTAAATCAAAATAGTGAATAGGCGGGTGTCCATTCGTTTCTCGATAATCCATTGCGATCCATGTATCTTCCTCTCCGCTGATGATCACAAGTCCCTCCGGCAGCTCCAATTCATCACTTAACTGGGAACTATTCATGATGCCATCATCTTTGGCGATTCCTCTTAGATGGTCAAATTGAACATGATCCTCAGCCCATGAATTCGGTTGTTCCGTTGGAAACGCATTACGAACTGTAAAGCCACCATTCCATTCTAAGATGAGCTTTTTATATGTATCAGGTAAAGCGACACCAAGTCTTCCCTCTGCTTCACGAATTTTTTCCTCATCTATCTTTTCTAACGTGAAAGGACTCGCTTCTTCTTTCTCCCAAAAAGGTTTCAAAGTGGATGCCTCCCTATATCTATAGAGATAAGTATAACATTGACCAACTATTCATTTGCCATTCTACTTCATAAAAAAACAGACTATTAAAGTCTGTTTTAATCTTGTCTATACGTTTTCAGAGGTTGTATTTCGATCAATGATAGTCGTATTTCGATTTGATTTTTGTTGTTCCTCCATTGTTGTATTCCTAATTGATTTTGTTTCAATGATTTTCAAAGTTTCTGCTGTTGAAACACTTAACAATACAATGGATACAATGACTAGTAATTTTTTAATAATCATACAGACACTCTCCTTTTTGAATATCATTTTGAGCTTTAAGAGCCTTATTCGGCAGCTTTTTCAAAGTCCCCCTTTTTTACAGAAGATAATCCTATAATTTGAGCAAATGCCTCGACATAGACATATAGTTGCTTTTCCTCAAAATAATCTAGCACTTCTTGAATGGTTTTCTCATTAGCATTTATATAAATCGCTTTTAAAGCTTTAAATAACATCAAACACAACGAATCATTTCTCTCTAAGGAGCACTTAAGACCATCTTCTACGAGTGGAGCGGCTTCATCATGTTGACTAGACTTATACAACGACCAACTTAAACTAAATAGGGTGATTGGTTTTATATCAATACTTCGTGGTGTAATAATGTCTAAAACTTCTCTGTAGCGTATGATTGCTTCAGTGTACTTTTGTTGTTGATCATATGTATTCGCTATGTTCAATAGAATTTTAGCAATTAACATATTATCGGCGAGCTCTTCTGCTATAGAAAAAGCTGATAATAAATGAGTAGGTCTTGATCCTCTTCTATTCGCTCTATTTCCCGTTCGACTTCAGCTTTCAAAATCTCTGTATCAGGTACACTGAATTGCCGAATCATTTTATACCATTCATTTATTTTCACACCAACATGTGAAGAAATCACTTTCTCCCATCCCTTATTCCCCTTCCAATAAATTCCTTTATATTACATTTATTATCACATACAAGAGATGACAAAGCACCGAAAAGAAACCGCAAAAAGAACAATCGAGAAACAGAACATGATTTTACACACACACATCATTTACTTAGCACTTTTACAATTTTCTCAAACAATAAAAAAAGCAAACTTGTATAAGTCTGCGGCTAATTAGAAATTTGTCATGATAAAATTATTATCGCATCTTGAGAAATATATATTTCATGATAAAATACATAAAGAAATATTAATTTCTTATACATATAACACATTTGGAGGTTATCTTTATGTCTAGTCAAGAAAGTTCATTATTATCAGCCAATGCTCAAACATCTGCAGAACTATTTAAAAAAGCATGTGAAGTAATTCCTGGTGGAGTAACAGCAAATATAAAATATTTTAGCCCTCACCCATTGATGATGGAAAAAGGAAACGGTAGTAAACTTTTTGATGTAGACGGAAATGAATACATTGATTATCTTTTATGTTATGGCGCCCTCATCTTAGGCCATGGACATCAGCAAGTCTTTAACGCTGTAACAAAGCAAATGATGGAGTCTGGGACAACTATTTTTGGTACACCTCATAAAATGGAAACAACTATGGCAGAAAAATTAGTTGAACTATATCCTGGTATTGATATGGTTCGTTATACTAATTCCGGGTTAGAGGCAACACTTTTAGCTATTCGCACTGCAGTTGCATACACAGGAAAACAAAAAATCGCAAAATTTGAAGGTCATTATCACGGTGGATATGATCAAGTACTCGTCAGTGTTAATCCTGATATAGATGAATCCGGAGATGCTACAGCTCCTAAAGCAATAGGAGAATCCCGAGGTTTACCAGATTACTATCTTGAGAACACAGTGATTTTACCTTTTAATGACTTGGAAGCATCAGAGAAAATTTTAAGAGCACATGCTCATAAGTTAGCATGTGTCATTTTAGAACCCATCCAAGGTGGATTTATTCCAGCTGATCAAGATTTTATGACAGGTCTACGTAAGATTACGGAAGAATTAGATATTGTATTAATTTTTGATGAAGTAAAAACAGGATTTAGGGTATCACTAGGTGGCGCACAAAAAGTTTATGGGATTAAACCTGATATCACTGCTTTAGGGAAGGTTCTTGGTGGAGGATTCCCCGTGGGAGCTATTGGTGGTAAGAAAGAAATCATGATGATTAGCTCTGCTATAGGAAGTCGTGATATTTTAACAGCAGGAGAAAAAAATACGGCCAAACAAACTCCTTTATATCATAGCGGGACTTACAATGGTCATCCAACTATACTTGCAGCAGGGCTGGCCACAATTAATGTGCTTGAACAAGAAGGTACAATGAAAAAACTATTTGCAAATACCGACCTATTAAGAAGTCAGCTAGAAAAATTATACCAATCACATGGTTTATCAATGCAAACGATTGGGATGGGCAGCATTTTTAATATTATACTTGGAAAAGGAGATATTAAAAACTATCGTGACATGATGAAGGCAGATACAAAATTACGAAAACGAATTGATTACGAGTTGTTACATTTAGGGGTATACACAAAACCACTTAACCGTTATTCTATGTCAGTTGTTCATACGGAAAAAGATATTCAACATACAGTTGCAGCCCATGATGAAGCAATTAAACTTGTGTTAAATAAATAAGAGGAAAGTTTATTGGAAGGAAGAGCTATATCAATGTATACTTAGAAACTGCTATAGCTCTTCTTTGGATAATTTGTTTTGTAACATAAATGCTGTATGCAAAAATAGTTTAAAGATGCGTGTATGCTCTGAAGGGTCATTTTGGACAATATATTTGGTTTATCATAAAAATCCATCACTCATCTTAATAATAAGGAGGAAACTTTAAGATGAAAGATATATATCAATACATAGCGGAACAGATGCCTAAAATGAGTAAAGCGCATGTGAAAATTGCTGAATATATTTTAGCAAACCCTAATACGGTTCCTTTTTTAACAGCAGATAAATTGGCAAAAATGACAGAGGTTAGCCATGCCACTGTGATACGGTTTGCTACTTTTTTAGGTTATAAGGGTTATCCAGAATTACAACAATTTATGCAAAATTCTGCTCAACAACAGTTAACAACTACCGAGAGATTAAAAATTTCTCAGGAAATATATCGTGATGAAGATCAAGGGGTATATGACATCTTTTTAGATGATATATCGAACATTAAATCAACCTTTGAAAGATTAGATTTAGATATGTTTAAACGTGCAGTAGACAGTCTTAAACATTCTAAAAGAGTATATATAGTTGCGAACAGAAGTGCTAAAGCCTTAGGTGTATTTTTACAATATTATTTGCAATTTTTACTAGAAGAAGTTGAACTTATTCATTCAATTGAAACAGTATCAGAACGTTTGTATGATTTAAATAAAAATGATCTGGTCATTGGTATCAGCTTTTCAAGATATACGAAAAGTACAATACAGGTTTTTGAATATGCAAGGGAAAAAGAAGCAACGACTATTGCTATAACAGATAATTTATTATCACCTCTTATTCCTTTCGCAGAAATACCATTAACAGCATCTAGTCAGATGCCAACTTTTATTGACTCTTTCGCTGCACCACTTAGTTTAATAAATGCCCTCGTTATATCAGTAGGAAAGGAAAAAGAAGGTGATTTCAATTATAAGTTAGATGCACTTGAAGAAATATGGGAAAAACTCGATGTTTTCTATAAAAAATAAATCTTACATAATAAAAATGTAAACAAATCAAAAAACATTACTTTATAAATTCGGCCTCCAAAAAACAGACCATGCAGGGTCGTTTTAAATTTGTCTATACGTTTTGAGAAATTGTATTTCTATTCAAATCCTCCATTGTTGTATTTCGCTGATGGCGAAAACACATTAGTTAATAGTAAATCAGTAAATCAGTAAATCTTGATTTTCCTCCGTTCGTTCAATTCCTTGTTCTACCTTATCTTTCAAAATCTCTGCATCAGGTACACTGAATTGCCAAATCATTTATTACTATTTCATTTTTCTCGCAAAAAGAACAATTGAGTAATCATGATTTTACACATTTCTTCTCACAACAGAAAAAGCAGACTCTGCAAAAGTCTGCCTTTTTCACCTTTTGAAAATTAAGTATACAATGACTCGTTTAACCACTCTTCACAATGTTCTATCAGCCACTTCAAATATTCCACATATTGACCGACATGAAAGCCGTCACAAACAGCATGATGTACTTGAATGGCGACTGGCAAGATGATTTTTCCTTCTTCCACCTTAAATTTGCCTAACGTAAATATCGGCAGTAAATAAGTTTCATCTGTAGATACATTAAGGTTAAAAGAAGTAAAATCAATCCAAGGCAGGCTTGAAATATTGAACATATTTTCTGGCATATGAGGTTTCGGAAATAGTTTGTTACTTTTACTATAAGTTTCAATGTCCGCTACACAGCTTTTATAAAACTGAGCAAAGTTTTCGTCATAAGGCGTCCAAATACATGAAAATGTCTTTGTTTCTTTATTTAGAATCGTATAACTAGGATTTAGAAGATCCCAGTGACCAAGTTCATCGTTCACTATATCCATCCGAAACTCCGGTATTTTTTGCACAGCCCTTGCTAACAAATAAATTTGCACAGGATATACTTTTAGATTTTTTTCTTTTAATATTGCATGCAATTTCGTGATGTCTAGATCGATCACCAGGCTATATGAGCATCGGGTTACCTTCGTATAATGATGGAAGTGTTCTTTTCTCGGATAATTTTCATCTATTTGTTTAAACATTTTTATCTCCTCCTGAATGTAATTTCTTGTATTCAGGAGGAGAATTTATCTGCTTTCACCACCACAATCATCCTTTCAAGATATATATTATGTTTCAGTCTATCACTTAGCCTACGATAAAACCTTCAGCAACTCTTCGTAAGTCATCTTGCCCAACGTGAACTTTTCTAGTGCTATATATGTTTTCTCCACTGAGGTATTCATTCTATTATGACATTCATTCACTAACTCATATTCATTTGGTAATGGTTCATGTATATGTTCTTTTTTCGAAATGCTTCATAATATCTTATACCAAATATTCTCTGAGACATCGCATTGATGTGAATTCCGTCTGGGTTAGGTGCAAGGCCTTTGGCAGTAACATAATAACAATTTTCATGATGATGTGCATATTTTTGCAGTTCCTCATTGATCAGTTGATATTCCATACATCCTGCGCCAAATGCCACTTTTCCCAAGAAATCGCCCAAACCTCCTATTACAAGCGGAATGTTAGGTACGGATAATTCAGTTCTTAGTTCATTAAATAATCTTAGTATTTTTTCATAGTATTCTTTGTATTTCCCATCTTGGCTGTCACTTTCTCCTTGATGCCATAATATCCCGACCAATTCGCTACTTTCCTTTGCAAATTTAGCTTCACTTAATGCATGACGAAATAATGCTCCATCCAGCGACCACTCATCAATGGAACTGCCACCCTCTGCACAAGGAATAAGACCAATCTTCTCTTCTTCATGATCCTTACACCAAGCCTCCGCAAAGGAAGCCGCTAGTCCTACACCAGCTACTGGTCTATCAAAATGAATGGGTTCAGTCATCATTTGCCATCTACCATTTCGCAGCATCATGATTCTTTCATTATAAATCGGAGGTACCTCATGTTTAAAGCCGCGCCCTGCCATATTTGATTGTCCAATTAGTAAAAATGACTTCATATCTTTCTCCCCTCTCTTTATGTTTCATATTTGTCTATTTTTATTGAAAGAATAGTAAACAGAAATTACTTAGTGTAAGATCCTGATGCTTCTATCAATCAGGAGGATCGACTATGGATCAATCCACTTAAACCATTTCAACAAGAAGAAATATCTCGTCCATGTTGTCATATTGGCTTATGTTAAGCTTGTGAAAAAATCAAATTGATGTATAATACAATTGATGTATGATGCATGAATTGAAGGAGGGTGACTTTTTTGAAAAGAGAAGATGCCTTAAAACTAAGAACTGATATTAAGAAAATGATTATATTAACTGGTGTTTTTGAATCTCAGAATTTGCCGAATGGATCATTTGAAAAACCTCTACCAACTTCTCAAATGATGGCGTTAGAGGAACTAGAGGTGGAAAGATTAACTGTTTGGCAACTATCTAATAAACTTAGATTAGAGACTTCAACTGTAAGTAGATTGGTAGATAAGTTAGTAAAAAAGGGGCTTGTTTATCGTGAAGTAAATGAAAAAAATAGAAGAGAACTTTTTCTGCACCTCACAGAAAAAGGTCACATTACTGTTAATCGTTTAAGAGAACAATCCCTTACATTTTATCAACGTATCCTCAATAATTTATCAGAATCAGAACAAAAAATAGTTGTGGATGGTTTTGAATTATTTATTAATTCTATTTCTAAGTCTTTTGATTAGAGTGAGGTAAATCATAACCTTTGGAGGATAAAATGAGTTTGGATTTTGAACGTCCTATTATTGAACTAAAAGAGAAATTTGATGAATTAAAGAAAATGATGAAAGAAAATAATGTAGATTTATCGTCAGAAATTCATTTATTAGAAAAACGTTTAAATAAAATACAAGATGAAATTTATTCTAATCTTACACCTTTTCAACGAGTTCAAATTGCAAGGCTACGTAACCGGCCCACGACATTGGATTATATACCTTTATTGTTTACAAACTTTTTCGAACTTCATGGTGATCGATTATATGGTGATGATCAAGCAATGATAGGTGGTATTGCAAAATTTAAAGGAATGCCCGTTACGGTTATTGGTCATCAAAGAGGTAGAAGTACAAAGGAAAATATAGAGAGAAATTTTGGAATGGCTCATCCAGAAGGATATAGAAAAGCGCTAAGACTGATGAAACAAGCTGATAAATTTAATCGCCCTATTATTACATTTATTGATACAATAGGCGCCTATCCAGGGAAAGGGTCTGAAGAACGTGGAATTTCTGAAGCGATAGCTCGAAATCTATTTGAAATGGCTACTCTTAAAGTGCCAATTGTTTGTATTGTAATTGGAGAGGCATCAAGTGGTGGAGCTCTTGGCATTAGTGTCGGTAACCATATCCATATGTTAGAGTATTCATGGTACTCGGTCATTTCGCCAGAAGGAGCAGCATCTATCCTATGGAAGGACGCTAAGTATGCTCCAGAAGCTGCTGAACATATGAAAATTTCGGCAAAAGATTTAAAACAGTTAGGAATTATTGATGAAATCATCCCTGAAATAAAAGGTGGAGCACAAAATGATATAAAATCACAGGCAAAAATGATTGAATCTGTAATCGAATCATCTCTAAAAAAATTGATACCATTATCCTCGGAAGAGCTTTTACAACAGCGATATGAAAAGTATAGACAAATAGAAAATATGTAAAGTTCATATTACATTTAGGAGAATTTTTACAAAAAATTCTAAATAATTTGTAAGTAACCTCTTAAAGTGAATATGCTGATACTATTAAAAAGTGTGAAATCAGTATGAAAAAGGATTTTCTTCCATCAATACTTTTTCTGAATGTCCTCAAATCGTCTTCATAAAAAAACAGACCATGCATGGTCTGTTTTCATTTTGCCCATATGTTTTGAGATTCTCCATCTCTCAGTCGCCGAGCCATATCTAAAGCAAAATAAGTCATGATGCCATCGCATCGGGCACGTTTAAACGACATTAATGATTCTTCAATTACAACATTTATGGATTTAATATGAAATTTGTTTATAAAAGTACATCATTGAAAATTATTTATAATGGTACTTAATGCTTTCTTTAGTACAACCTTATCATCATTTGACAAGTTTTGAAGCGCTGTCTTGTTCAGCTCAATTGTTGCTGCTTCAACTTGATCTCTAATGACTAAAGATTTTTGAGTAGCCTCTACTAAAATATTTCTTCGATTGTTTGGATCTATTGTGCGTTCAATTAAGTCAGCTTTTTGCATTTTATCTAAAATGCCAGAAACGGTTGAGGCTTCTAAATATACACGTTCTCCAATTTGTTTAGGAGATAGCTGGCCCTCTCTCCACAGACAGTTCAACACACCATATTGAGCGGGTGTCAAATCACTTTCCTCTAAAAGTTTACTAAAGTACTTGAACACTTTATTTTGACTAACACTTAGTAAAAAATTTATGCACTCTGATAATTCCATTTTATCTCCCCCACATTGACTTCACCTATAATATCATGGTAGTTTTTTAATTGAAATACTTTTGTATCAGAAATATTTTGTTGTAATATATTTTTAGAGAGGAAGATACACAATGGATTCATTTAAAGCGATTCTAGTTACAGAAAAAAATGATCAAGTTAGTTATGATCTTCAAAATGTAAGTGTTAACGATTTATCTGAAGGAGAAGTATTAATTAAAGTAGCATATTCTTCAATCAATTATAAAGATATGCTGGCTGTTCAAAAAAATGGAGGTGTTATTCGTAACTATCCTATGATTCCTGGAATTGATCTAAGTGGAACTATCGTTCATACAACAGATAATCGTTTCGTAGAGGGTCAACAAGTGATTGTCACAGGTTTCGCTATGGGCATGAGCCACACAGGAGGTTTTTCTGAATATGCTAGAGTACCTGCGGATTGGATTGTTCCTTTGCCAAATAACTTGACTTTAAAAGAAGCAATGATTTTTGGAACAGCAGGCTTTACCGCAGCTCTTTCGATCATGGCTTTACAGGAAAATGGTATGAGTACGAAAAATCAACCTAATATACTCGTTACAGGGTCAACTGGTGGAGTTGGTAGCATTGCTATACAATTATTATCTAAAATTGGGTATAAAAATATTTTTGCTTTAGTGCGTAAAGATAATCAAGTTGATATAGCAAAATCTATAGGAGCAACTGATATCATTTTTGCAAACGAGTTAGGAGAGCTAATAAAACCATTAAACAAGCAAAAATTTGACTTCGTCTTAGATACCGTAGGAGGAGATGTGGCTTCTGTGATCATTCCTCAAATTTCTTATGGTGGAAGTATGAGCATGTGCGGGAATGCAGGCGGAATTAAATTAACAACAACTGTGTTACCTTTTATTCTAAGAGGGATCAACCTTCTAGGGATCGATTCTGTAAATGTACCAATCAATAAACGCAAAGTAATTTGGAACGAGATAGCAAACGAATGGAATATCTCCCAAACGACTCTAGTCAATGAGATTACTCTCGATACTTTACCTGAAAAAATTGAAGCCATTAAAAATGGCCAACATTTAGGAAGAACCATTATTAAATATTAAGATAAACGAACTTTATTTATTTAAATTACACCAGACAAATATTGAATGTATTGATGCAGATACCCCATCCCAAACAGGTGGGGTTCATCTATTCAAAAAAGAGCGGGACATGCTAGTGCTAAAACAACCTCAGGTATTTATAGTCAAGTCACAAACAAATTATAATTTAACACTTCAGAACACTTTAATCATTTTCATCCTAAAAATACTGAGAAACAATCTGGTGGATAAAGTTCGTCCCCAATCAAAAATTTATTCGTTGTCAAAAAAACAAATAACCCTTGCTACGCAAGGGTTTCAACGATGATTACGATTGGGCTACCTCATTTATAGTTTTTTGATTGTTTAGCTCGAAGCCTTATTCTGCTTAAATTATAAGATAATAAACCGGATAAAGATTCTACCCTTTCCCTTGTATAGAGAATTGATCAAATTAATCTGATAACGTATTTAATCAGTGTGTGCGATAGCCTTGACTTCAATCAATTGCTCTGGGAAAGCCAGATATGTCACACCAATGAGACTGCCAGCTGGTCTGTGTTGACCTAAGTATTCCTTGAATAGATCTATGACCGTTTCGGAGTGTTCTTGTGGATTTGTTAGAAAAATTTCCACATATGCAATGTTGGATTTCGTGGCTCCCAATTCCACCAATACCCGATCAAGGTTCTCAAATGTTTGTAGAGTCTGAACTTCAATATCCTCTTTACCAACGAACATACCATTTTTATCGTATGAAAACTGACCTGAAATGTAAATTGTTCCTTTAACGCTATATCCTTGGGTAATACCGTGATCCCATAGATTGTGATTGTAGGTTTTAATATTAGTCATTGTTTTCTCTCCTTTATTTCAAAGTAAAGTAAGTATAAAATGAATATAAATAAAAAAATAGTACGCACTATTTAGATAGCTACTATCAGAAAGGATAGTGTCAATATGAGTATGGCTGATTATAGAAAAACGGGTAATATCCAAGAGACACCTTTTGGATATACTTTATCAGTTATAGGAGGCAAATGGAAAATGCTAATTCTGTATCTCCTTTCGGAAAATCAACCCGTTCGTTTTAATGATATGAAAAGGAGACTTGGAACGATTACCTTTAAAACATTGAGTGCACAACTTAAAGATTTGGAAGCAGATGGGATGATTATACGAAAGGAATATCCACAAGTCCCTCCCAAAGTGGAATACAGTCTTACAAATAAGGCAGAAACACTTTTACCAATTTTAGAACAGTTATGTGATTGGGGAGAGAAAAATCGAAGTAATTAAATTCTTTTTGTATAGATAATTCAAGTATTGACTATGAAGAGACAAAAGAAAAGCAGCTTTTGATAAAGCAATGGAGCGTATAGGGAACTTCTAATCTTAATGAAAAAGATAGTAATGATTAGGCCCCATCCGTCCCAATAAAAACAGACCCTGCAGGGTCTGTTTTTATTTTGCCTATACGTTTTGAAGTTGTGTTTTGATCAATTGAAACAGCAATGAAAATAGCAGATAATGTTCAAATAAAAAAAGCCCCAAAAAGGGCTTTTTTATTAATAGACTTCATGCTTAACCAAAGTAGCCGTTTTCTGCGGTTTGAAAATCATTTGAGGAATTTATATGTACAGTGGTTGGGATCCCCATTAATAAGGTAAGGCTTAATATCATAACTTTCAGGTGCTTCATTCAGCTTCCTCCTCCATCCATGTCAATTTTTTGGCCTGTGATTCCAAACCTTCATCAAAGTATTTTGATGCCAGTTTGTAATTATCCTGCTTTTTATAAAATCTTGCTGCCATAATTGACAATTCTGCGGCATCTGTCCAAAGTTTTTGATTTTTCAGTACATCAAGAGCTGCGTCGAGCTGAATTTCATCATCTGTTACATATATTAAATGTATGATATTTAACTTAGCAATATACGCATTGTCAGCTAATTCATTCGCTAACATGAGTGACTCGTTGTGTGCATTCAGCCCTTCAGCTTTTTTATCTAACTGGAAGAGTACACGCGCTAACATGTAATTTGTTCTCATATACAGTGGTTTGTGTGGCTTTTTTAATTCAACCGAAAAGACATTTTGTAAACATTCTAAAGCTTGCTGAAGCTTTCCTTGACGCTCATAACATATCCCAAGATTGAAATACCCTAGCGCTTGTGGCAAATCAACTTTAGATTCTGCTGCTAAATTAATAGCATCCTTATAGGTGGATTCAGCTTGTACAAATTGGTTTAAATCCATCTTATTTGATGCGATTACCATTAGAGTAGTAGCAACCCGACTCTCTTGTAAATCTGCTGATTTAAAGCTTTCTAAAGCTTTTTTGGCGTGGTTAATGGAGAAATGATTTTGTGCGATTTCGTAGTATGCAATTGAAAGCTGATAATTAAATTCAGCACGTTCTAAATCGTCAGGAACGTTTCGAAGTCGGGTCTCTGCAATATGATAATAGTTGATAGCGTCTGAAAAGCGCTTTTTATAAAACTCATACATGCCATTGAAGAAGAAATAATAATACTGAATCATGTCATCCGTTTTCTGCTTCTCTTCAATGTCTATTTGCTTCAATATATCTTTTGATCCCTCAAACTCCTGTGCCAACATTTTGTATCTGGAATCAATCAAGTTAAAGTATAATAAGACATTTTGATCTTCTTCCATATTTTCAAAGGCTATTACGATCTCTTTTCTCTTATTTTCAGCCTTTAGAATGTCCTGTTTCTTTATATATCCGTACCAATCACCGATCATTTTAGCAACAAATGGGCTTGCTACTTTTTCTCCCAAACAAACCTCCCCCTATCCATTCCTTTATTTTCCCTATAATTACATATATTATCATCCGTTTGAATATTCCACACCGAAAAGAAACCGCAAAAAAGAACAAAAAAAGAGAGACGAATTCGCCTCTCTGGTATGCCTTTTATTATTTGATGATACTCCAAATAAATCTTCCACTAGTATGGCCTGTTTTTTGTGCCCAAGCTTACTAAAGGAAACTTGTTTTCATAGCAATATGTTCTCCGAGATTTACTATAAGTGGATCTTTATTTTTTTCTAAAAATTTAGCAATTTGATTTAGATTTCCATTAATTTTATCGTTGATTGGCATATTGGGATTCAATAAGAGAACGTTGTTAATCGTAGAAGCTACTTCATAAAGATCATCTTCATCTCTTGTTTTTTCAATGTGATATTGCATCTTTTTAAAAAACCATTTTCAATTTCGTTCAAATCAACCATCTGGTGAATAAAGTTCGTCCCCCAATCAAAAGAAACAGAACAAATATTCGTTGCCCAAAAAACAAAAAACCCTTGCTACGCAAGGGTTTCAACGATGATTCCGACTGGGCTCGAACCAGCGACCTCTACCCTGTCAAGGTGAATGACCTCATCCGAAGCAAACAGACCTTCCCCGAAAAAGACTGATTTAATAAGGTTCTATGATGAGCCTTTCTGATAAAAAATGTGCATTTCTGAAGAAAACTGAAAGGGTTCGTCCCCAATCCGTCCCCATAAAAAAACAGACCCTTAAAGGTCTGTTTTTAATTTAATATATCTAATGAGAAACCTTTATCTGCACATAACTTTGTAGTTCAGCTCTTGCTTTAATCGTGCTGTCCATCCTCTGTCATTTTATTGGTTACACCTTGAGAAATCCCCTCGTGTAAATTATTATCACGTTTCAACTCCTTTCTCCACCACTTAATCAAATAGTGGTAACAATCATTAAGACGCTTATCAACATTTGGCCCTTCAATGATTTTGACTTCCATCTCAAATCACCTCCTGCAAGATTACGCAGCATTGACTGTCCCTATATAAAAAGAAAACGAGTTCACAAGTAGATATAAAAAAGACCTGACTGAGTTTCAGCCAGGTTCATGAAGGGGTCAATCTTATTCATATTATAACGAAATCAAAACAATTAATCAAACATTTGTTCCTATTAAAAAAGAGTGGCTTTAAAGAGCCATTCCCGATATTTTCTCTAGAAAGGACACCTTAAGATCGTTCTATTAAGATAGAATTTCTGTTTCAATCGCAATATTTTCTCCTAGATTCACTAGCAGTGGGTCATCATTCTTTTCTAAAAATTTAGCTATTTGATGCAGAATCTCACTAATTTTTTCGTTGATCGGCATATTTTGATTTAATAAGAAAATGCAGAGAATCGTATCACCTACTTGATAAAGTGTATCTTCATCTTTTGTTTTTTCAATGTGATATTGCATCCTTTTAAAAAACCATTCAATTTCGTTCAAATCCACCATAGGGTAATATTGAATTTTATACAGATTACCTTCATCAAGGACGTCCAATTCAAATATGGCTTCAAGCTCTTCTTTACTTAAATGAACTTCAGAAAGTTCATATTCACCCTCTGATGCTGCCTCATCAACAGTGTACTCAGCTGTATAAAGCCCCTGAATGAATTCATCAAAGGAATCTGCTAATTTAAAGTCTTCTTCCATCTCAACATTAAAATAATGAATTGCAGGATTCTCATTCGTTTTTCGATAATCCAGCGCTACCCAAGTATGGCCATCCCCGTTAATCAAAACAAGCCCTTCTGGCAGCTCCCACTCTTTTATTAAATAGGCACTATCCATAATCCCCTCATCTTCTGCAATTCCCAAAAGATGATTAAATTGAATATGATCCTCAGCCCATGAATTAGAGTGAGTGGTTGGAAAAGCATTATGAACTATATAACCGCCATTCTGTTCTAATATGAGCTTTTTATATGTATCTGGCAAAGTGACTCCTAGTTTCTTTTCAGCCTTCGCTACTTCTTCTGCGTTGATCTTTTTTAACGTATAGTAACCTTCATCGTCTATTTCCCAAAAAGATTTCAAAGTTTTTTCCTCCTAGTGTCATTTAACAAAACCCCCTTACGAACATATATTCTGTTAAACTGTTTTTGGTGGTGATTGTATGTCTGATCTCGAAAGAAAGATCTATCGAATTATTTATAATATGAGTCGCTTCCGTAAGAATCCAACAATTGATGATCTGAAAAGAAAAACTGGTAAAGATGAGACGACTGTTAGGCAAGCAGTCAAAAACCTTCTGGAAAAAGAAGAATTGAAATGGGATAAAGAGAAAAGAGAATGGCGGTTTTAATATCAGTTAACCAACCTTTCTGTATCCAAATGTCTGATACACTAAAAAGAGCAACTTCCAAGTCAGAAGTTGCCCCTTTATCTTAATCTTCAGGATCCTCAAAGATGCCGAGAATTTCATTCACATCGTATTGATAAAGTTCATACAGACTGTGATCTGTAATCTCTCCTCTTTTTATTCTTTGATTAAGAACAAACATCATATCGATTGGTTCTCTTTCATAAGATATCATGTCATCATCAGCATCATTAAAATATAATACTGGCTTATTTAAAAAGGGATGTGATTTAGGCTTAGTAAAGTATGTCCACTTCACTTGCGGATAGTTTTTTCTAACGGTTTCCCCATAATATATACCAATATCCATTGCTATCGCATAATCCACTTTTCCAATTTCAACTGGATTTGCTAGTAACCGTTCTTTTTCATCTTGATAAATAAAGTCAGGATAGTGACTTAACCTTTCAAGTTTTATTCCTATTTCTTCTTCGGATAACTCATAAATTTCAATTTGAGATAAGTACCAACTATACACGTCAATTAAAGATTCCGGTGTATAATTAAAATCTACTTCACCATTCGTAAATTCTTCTAAAACAGATATCCTTTGAGGTATTTCATTAATAAACCAATCAAAAAGAATTTGCGCCTTTTTTTTAGAAAGTGATTCGTGTGAACCTACTTCAAATGGTGGTTCCATTAGAGGGTAATCCATTTAATAGCCTCCAAAACATTAGTCGTGGTATTGATAAGGAACTTTCTTTTTCTTTAAATATTCTCTTAAATTTTTAGTTGCTCCTATTTTACCAGTTTTAGCACTTTTAAAAAAGTGCCACTTCACTCCATCCACTTGACCAGCCTTTCTTAAAGCTACATCTTTGTCAATCTGTTTTCTTACAAAATTTGATAGACTTGTGTAACCAACTTTTGATTCATGTGCCACTCTTGTACTTGGAACATAAGCGTCCACAATTCTTTTCTCTTTTATCCATTTACCTTTTTTATGATCATATACTCGAACATTTTTATATACCTTATGCCCAACTCCACCTACATAATCATTTAGGAATTTTTCACCTGCTGCACCAGATTTAAAACCTTTTGCAGGAAGCTTAGGTTTTGCTGTTGGTTTTGGTGTTGGTTTTGGCTTTGGTACAATGGAACCACCTCCACCGCCGCCTCCGATACGGCCTCCGTTAAAACCACCTCTATCCCAAGATTGAGTAGTTATTTTAATACTTTTTAGTTCTTCTTCGCTTAGAGTACCTTCATCTGAGTTTTCTTCCACTCCTTGAATTTCTTCAAGTTCTTCCTCAGCATCAGTATCATTATCTTCCTCAATAATCACACTACTATCTTCTAAATAAGCCTCATCTTCGTCTTGACTGACAGCTTTCACTTGTGGAATAAAACCTGTAACACCTACAAACAATGAAAATATTAATAGTAAACTTAAAAACTTGTTAGTGATTTTCACCTAATAATCCTCCTATTTATGTAATTTGAAGAAACTTTAGTATAGTGTCTCTTCAAATTTAAATAAATACTTTATAGGATATTTAAGGTAAATTTAAGATTTTATTGTAATATAATAGAATTATTTGGATTCAGAACTTTTTAATAGCAGTATTTAATTCATTGAGGAGACATCATGAAGTAACAACTGAGGGGATACTAATACTAAACGTAAAAAAGCCCCATCCGATTAGGGAAGGGGCTTTTCGTTATTTGCATTTATCATTATTATGAAGAACCTGAGCCCATTTCTCCATATGCGTGCTTAGCTTCCTTGACTAAAGCATACATCCCTACAAGGTTTACGAAAAACACACTTGCAAACCATAACCAAAAAGCGATGGTCTGTGATGTTACATCTAGAGATTGAGACCAATCTTTAGTCAGGAGATACATAAGTCCACACATTAAAATACTGAAAGCCATAGGAGATGTCAATTTGTTAACTAAGGCTAATACAACCTTAGTTGAAGATGTTGGAAAAGTCTGAGGTTCTGGACTAGGATTCATTTAAAAGTTCCCTCACTTTCCTTTTCAACACCATAGAGACCGGTAACGAAAAAAGAATAACACTTGGAGGAAGCGTAATTGCTAGACTTAACCCAGCTAATGATGTACTTAAAGTTAAAATACCACCAATCACCCCAGAGTAAATTGCGAATTTTTCTGCTCTGTCTCTTGCTGATTTCAAATTCTCAAGCATTACATCTCCCTCCTTAATAATGTGATTTTCTTTTATTGTATTCGATAATACGGAAAAGTTTACTTTGTTTTGATCCACTGGGGCAATTTTTTGATCCACAGCTTGCTTCATATTTTGATTGATAGTTCTATCTGGACTTACCAATCCATTGTTATTTAAGTTGAAATAAAAAGGTGTATATTCTATATTATACACTCTATAAGTGTTTCCTCTTCTGTTAAAATCTTTGGAATTGGGTGCTACAGGAGACATCGATCTCTGACCAACTTCAATTGTCTTAGGAATAATAGGACTAGCGCTACTAGTTATTGATACTGCAGTCATCGCTGCCATAACTATAGTCAATGTTGCGCTAGTTTTATTTTTAAAATCTTCTTGAACAACTTGGTTTTCGATATGAATTTCACTTATCATTTTTCATCAGAAGTTACGTAGAATTTAAAATCATGTGATTTCTCACCATTTATATAAACATCGACTACGTAAGTTCCTTCCTCTCTACAAGGGACATTTTGTAAGTTTAAATTAACATTTAACCCTTGTCCTTCTAGAGGGATATCTTTATTTAAATTCATATCTCTCGGGAGTAGTACAACTCCAGTATCGAATACTGTTTTTGTATTAGGACTTACAATTTTAATTTGGATGTTGTTCTCTTTTTCTAAATTAATTTGCAAAATCCCAACTGAAACAGCAAAACTCGGTGTCGCTGGAATAAAAGGTACTCGAATACTACTAGTTGGATTAACAAGTAACAAATCAGATCTGTTCCTACCCGGATTAACTACTTCTCTAGTTTCTTCGCTCAACATGAAAGTTGCAACATATGGTTGTTTCAATTGAATAAGCCTCCTGCTTAGTACAAAAATATTTGGTTGTATACCCATATTATACTATTTGAATAAATAAACACAAGCAGGAGTCTATTAGTCTACTTATTACCTCTAGGTGGCAAACGTAAGACTAGATCTTACTTTTTAAAAAATTTACAACTTTTCCAAAGCCCTTTTAGTTTTAGTCCCATAAATTCCATCTACCACAAGACCATGCATCGACTGGAACCGCTTGATCGCATTCGCAGTTTTCGGCCCATAATAGCCATCAATGCCATTATTTTTTGCTCCTTTGTCTGGGTAGTAATACACAGCAGCCAGAGCTTCCTGCAATGCTTTTACTCCCGCACCCTTTGTAAGAGGCTTGGTCACTTTAATGATGCCAGATGGTAAGTTAAATGACTTTTTAGCAGGGTTGGAAACTGTTTTTTTGGATGAAGTGTTTTTGACAGGTGTCGCTTTCACAGGCTTTGCTGTTGCCTTTTCACCTGTATGAGCGGTGGCAATACCTGCCTTGAAGCTGTCCCAGCGATTAAGCAGCTTTCGTGGACATTGTTTCCCACTCCATCTCTTATGTGGCACAACATTGGCTAATGGAATGCCTTGCTCTGTCATCAGCTGACGAATCAACCACTGAGCATTTTCAACCGCCTTCTCAAATTTGCCATCTGCATTCTCACAAATTTCAATACCAATTGATTTCATATTGCCGGTTCCCCGACCGTCTCCCGCATGCCATCCGTTTTCGTTTAGTGGCAAATGTTGATAGATCACATTTTCATCCACAGTGTAGTGCCAGCTTACCCCCGTACTAGATCGCTTAACAAAACTAGCGTGATTAGCTGCGTCTGCTCCTTTTTTAGTATTAGCAGTATTGTGAACCGTAATATATAAAGGTTTCATGTAGTTACCAGGACGGTTCTTGTTGCTTTTCGGAATAAAATCTTTAATGATTTTTACCACGTTCATCGTCTCCTTTGATCAATTTAATATAAAAAGAGCCACCTCTTGGCAGCTCCTTACTTCGTTAATCCTTTTTGTTTTAGAACTTCTTTCTGCTGCTGCCCTTTCTCAGTCACATAGTTGTTTTTGAACCATGCGGCAAGGGTTGTTACGATTGTGAAGATCATTGAGCCAGCAAGATATAATGTCTCAGCCAATGATGTGATTTGATCTTCTTCAATCGGTAAAACTGGTTTACCGAAAATAATTAAAGTTTGGTTGATTAATGCCATAAATAGAAGCACCGTGCGGATCACAGTGCCTTTGTCGAAGTTTTTCATAATTGTTTCCTCCTATTATTTTAAATTCCGTTCAATTTTATCGAGCTTGTCGATCACGACGTCATACTTCTCACTAAACTTTGCTAACACTTCATTTTGCGCTTCGATTTGTTCATTGAGCTTGTTCTCCCTTTCCTTTGTCGTGTTGAGAACATAAAACAATACCCAACAAAAAAGAACCGCAAAGGGTCCTTGCGTCATCAAGTATTGCGCCAAATCCATTTCCACCATACTCACCTACTCCTTCACTTTGTCCACCTCCTTAAAGAAGGCAAAATAAAAAGCCTTTCTACTCGGCTTCTGGCGTTTTATATACTTCATCGGTTATTTCTTTGTATTGATCATGTGTAACATATTCCTCTTGAACGCCCTCTTCTAGTTCTTCAATTGAACAATCCTTAAACGACATTGCTTGTTTAACCATTTCAGTAGTGGCCCATTTATAAAATAACGCTAACACCCAGAAATTAAGATTCATCTGTAAACCCTCCCTTTAATTTAAGGATTTCTATTCGCATTTCTGCAAGCTGCTGCCCTAACGTTGCATTTACTCTTTCTGTCTGTTGGCGAGCGATTTTTTCTTTCGCTAACTGTTCTCCAATAAGAAGCAATTGTTTTTCAACCTGAGTCATAGGCTGTTCATTGTCTAATTTCAAATACTCTTGCCATGCAGCATCCAACTCTTCACCTGAAGGTATAGGTTCGGCTAATAACCACTTGTCTATAAATTGTCCTTCTCCATCATCCCGAACCGAATAATCCTCACCTAGTTCCGCATTTGGGTATAAATATTTGATCGCTAGCGCCTTATTCATTTTTTCCCTCCTATCTCAATTGAGACATCGTTACATAAGCTGTGTTTATTGATACTGTTTTGTTGGTCCCTCTTGGCGTTATATAGAAAGTTACCTTATCTCCAGCTTTAAATTTTTGTAATAAATAAAGCACGCACGTACTTGATGATGTCGCTGGATTCCAGTTTCCGAACCTCTGGTATTCTGATCCGTTGACATAACAGGCCAAGATATTATCTGATCCGACTGTGATGTTAGTGCTAGTGATATAAAGCCTGATCAAATAAAGACCACTGTTTTTCAATGTGATTTCAGCACGAGAGCGGTTATACTCTGATAAATCATCCGCTCGTGTTGCGCCAAAAACAAGCTTTGTTGCAACATTTTCAGCGGCTGAAACAGATGAATTATCTTGATCATAAGTATCAACAAAGGTGCTGTTTGCCACATCTTCTACGGTCAGCGTTTTTTTCCAGCCTCTAAATCCTTGAGCATGGAACGTTCCAATCCAAGTCATATTATCAAATGACCTTGTGACAATAATTCTTTTGTAATTAATTTCATTTTGGACATATGCTGTTTCTAAAACTTCAACATAATAAAAACTTGTATCATTTTCTACTGGAGCATTAAGGAGTTGAGCTCCCATATACGACCCGGTCGGTAAAGTGAATATATCAGTACCATTTGGAACTCTTGCAACTCTTCCATCGTTTGGTGTGAGCCTATATAACTGCCCGTTGTTCCATTTATCTTTTTCATCTGTTGTCGGCAGCTGCGTCCACGTGATAGATATATGGCTAGAATTATAGTAGAAGTAGTAGGCATTACCTGATGTGTCTACCGCAAAACCGGTTCCGATGTTGTTTTGTCCCACAGTTTGCATTCCTCTTAAATAGGTATTACTAGGTGCAGGGGAATCTTCTACACCTGGAGATGCAATGAAAGTACAGGTCCCTTTGTCTTTAATCGCATCATAAATATTTTTGTCAGCTGGAACAGAGATCAAGTATTTGCCGTCATCAGCTGTGATTTTATATAACTGCGATTCATTCCATTTCTTTTTCTCCGCTTCAGATGCATGCGGCTTGGTATCGTCAATATGTCCAATGATCTGATCTAACAGTCCGTAGTCATTTTCAAGCAACACTTTAACCATTTCATTGAACAGATCTGCATGAGCCTTGTCACTTGTTTTAAACACTTTAGGAGATTTAATATCCATCGATGAGCACTCCTTTCCTAGTAAATATCATCAATCTCAAAGATGAATTCGATGTCACCGTCTTTTTGCTTGTCCGTCATGGTGCGGATGGCGGTGAATTTGCCTGTTTCGTCGACAAGTGCTAGTTCGTTGATGACTTCACCAGCAAGCTCCCCTTCAGCGATGGTGCACGTGTACCGGATCTTCGCCGGCTCCATGAATTTATAGGAATCAATGTCCTTTTGAACAAGTTCATTTTTGAGTTCTTGTTCTGTTCCATCCAGAGAGATTGGCTTTCCGTCCTTAGTTCCACCATTCCCAAAAGCCATCTTGACCACTTTTGTGAGCTTCGTTCCCTCCGCTCTAGCCTTCGCCATTTGTTGGCGAGCATAAAGCGTTGTAACGGTTAATTGATCAGCCATTATGATCCTCCTTTATAAATCTATTTGTTTGGACGTGGCAGCTAGATATTTTGAACCGTCTAGCGGTACCGATCCATCAAGCGTCCAATATTTCTGCTTAATGATTACACTTCCGCTTTGCTCATTTGATACATGAGCAGCCATGCGGAATGTCATTTTCTTTTTTTCTTTCCTAACATGATTGAAGCGTGATCGAAACGTAAGAGCAGCTTGTAGATCTGTTTCGTGTCTTGCTCCTACCATGACATATCTTGTGCGTCCAAGAATTTTCATTTCTTTTTTGAGCTTCATGGCCATCTTTAAAGATTGCCTGAAGCGCACTGGAATATCTGTTGAATTGCGCGATCCGCTAAGATAAAACGTACCATTTAATAAAAATTCACCATTGAGTAAGATGGGAATGTGATCAAAAAAGCCCACTCTGCTGCGCAGTGTGAGCCGGTTACGATAATCTTTGATTTCATGAACATCAGTATGATGAACGCTTGTGAATTTGTAAGCCAAGTGTGCAGGCTTTAAGTTTTCAAGCGTCTCCACAATGTATCTGGTGTTCTGCAGGTCATCCAAATTAACACGAAGGGAAAAATGATAGCGGCCTGTCGTTAGTCGAACCACTGCGCTAGGGTTCTTCAAGAACCGGTTGACTGCCCTCTCTAAAGAAGCATAAGTAATCGGTGGAATGTTGGACATGAGATTCAAAATACGTGCCCTGCGCAGCTCAATAGAATCACCTGATTCACGCTGCACCTTTAGCATTCTTTCCCATCTATTCAGCCCCCATGTGGCAGTGAGCGGAAACAGTTGATCTGTCATATCAAAAATAGAATCATCTAGCCTTTCCATCTCAGGAGCCTCTGATTTCATTAATTCATCAAATTCAGTGATCTCCGTTAGATAAGCAGGCAGGTAAGCTTTCATTTCATCAAGCTTGCTCAATGACGTTCACCTGCCCTAGACGCGGAATTTCAATGTCTTGGAGCGGCAAGTTTTTGGCTTCACCATTGATCAAGACATCCGCATAATCAGAGACACTATCCGCATGATACAAAATGTCATTAATTGCTGACATTCTGATCACATTTTCTTCAAAGGCAAGTGATTTTAGAAGCGCTTTGACCTTCTCTTCAATTTCCTCTTGTGCATCCTCAATGGAGTAATCCATTTTAAGCTCCACCGATACGGACACCTCAACATCTTTCCACTTGGCGCTTTCGACAGTGGCAGTAGCCCCGATTGGTGCTTGGCCTTCCCCTTCTCCTGGAACCGGATCAATGTACTCTTGGACCTTATTGACGAGCAGATCCGTCGCAACATCAAAATTCCCGTCTGTGATGACAACTTTTACTGTGCCTTCACCATTCCAAAGCGGGAACACCTTCGCCCTCCCAACTCCTTCTACTTCTTCAGCCCACTTTTTATAATGAGCTTTGTTAGCACTGACAGCCTCCCGCCTTGCCCTCATCAAGTACCTTTCATATAGAGCTTCATCGTCTTCTTCTTCTTGACCAGGTATTTTCAGCTCCTCGAAAATGACTGATTCTAAACCTGGTATGTTATCGAGCGATAGGAGCGGCAGCTCTGCAAAATTCCCATTGCCTACAGCACCAGTCGTTTCACACTTCAGCGTTCCGTCTTGATATTGAAAGTACAGATTGTCGATATAGAATCTTGATCCCGTTGGAATTCTGATACCTTCAGGTGTCACCTCAGCGGACCATACAGCACTTGTGGCCGCTTTACGAGTGATCCCCACTTCAGCAGCCCGCCGATCTAGAAACTCTCCTTGTGCTGTATCTGCAAAGACAAGATCAAATACTTGGTCAAGCCAAATATAGGACTGTGCCAATTCAGCGGCAGCAGGAGCCAACGCATTCCATATCACGCTGTTTTCACGTTTATCAATATCATCCGGTATACTTTCCAGCATGCGTTCCATGATGGCTTCATAAGACTGTTCTTCAAACATCTTCGCCAATCACCTCCTCGATCTCCAAGGTTCCTTCATCTGTCACCACTTCAAATATCACCTTAAAGGCTGCCCCCTCTTTAGTGATTTGAAAATCTTGCACACTTTCAATTCTTTCATCCACTAAGAGAGCCTCTTCAATGAGCCGCGGAATCTCCATCTCCTTGTATTCATCCGTTGATTCTTCATCAGATACCGCTTCCTGCACTTCGCATCCTACGTCATGGCTATAAACAGCATGCGAATATCGTTCCGTTCTTAAGGCCATATAGACGAATTGGCGAATGGCATCAAGACCATTGATCTTTTCATTGGTTAGACGTCCTGACTCGAAGTCGATACGGTAGGTGGTCGAAGGTTCAACAATATCCTCTTCGTCCTCATCCAAATCCTCAATCTCTTCTTCAGGTGAAAGAGCCATTATGAACCACCTCCTACTACTTTATCTAAGATGTAAAACGTTTGGCCGCCTGTCATCGCAAGGACCATGACACTATCGCCTTCTTCTAGCTCATCATCTTCCCCCTCATCTAAGCGGGCTGGCCAGATAAGAAGTTCTTCAGGAATGATGAGTTTATCATTCTCATTGAGTCGAACACTAAGAGGGGAAACAGACACCACATCACCAAGTATCAAGTCAGTTGGCGATTGTGCATCCACAGCATCGACAGCCAATCGCTTAATTGCCTCGCTTAGTTTCATGACTGATTCCCCGTTGGGATTGTATTCTTTTCAACGACATCAATTGTCATGGTGTGTTTGGTTCCCTTAAATTCATGGCTGTCTTGATCGATCCAATACGTTTTCTTGATGCCGATATCCGGAATGATGATCCGGACAGGCATGCCACTTTGTAATCCAGGTATACCTAGAGCTTGGATACTTTTCAGTTCTTTTTTTACACCCTTCTTTTGCGCCAGTCGTACATCAGCCCGCTTTTGCAGCTGTGCTTGGTTGATCTCTCCTGACACTCTTTCGACGTGCTGCAGGATGCCGTATTTACTTCTAGCAGCACTATCATTCGCCACAGCCAACATCTCAATCTCTTTCTTTTGCGTAACAGTTTTCGGCTTCGTAGGTTTGGTCGTTTTCTTATCTTTCTCTTTGTCTGTAGACTTTGATTTCTTTTTTTCCTTCTTTAAAACTTTGATTTTTTCAACACGCGTGGCCCTCATCTTCACACGAGTTGCCGTTTCTTCTATGGAAGTACTGTACTGATAATCAATGAGATTGATACCCGCCTCAATGACCCAAACTTCGGACGGATCAGGCCAGGCTCTCAGTCCCATTTTCCCTTTAGAAGAATAAATCTGATAGTTACGTCCTGTTTGTTTCTTTGTTTCCCTTAGAGCCTGCAAGATGATGTCATAAAGGCTTGTATCGTTTTTGAATACAAGTGATTTAATGACATGGCCAGTGTTAGCAATCGACGTCATCGGGATCTGAAAATCTTGACCAAGCCGCTTCATTATCTGATCAGCTCTCTTATTTGAAAATACATACACATCCTGGTTCTTCACCAAATACTGAAGCATGTCGTAAGCAGTAAAAGTGAGCTTTTCGTCCTTCGGCGTTCTTGCAAATACTGTTCCTCTGAAAAGCTCTTTTCCCTTCCACTTGAAAAGAACCGTGTCACCCTCTTTGATGCTGTAATACTTTTGACTTCCTTGTTTTGTAACGATCGTTGCTTGTATTGAGCGGGGGGCCTGATACCTTTGCCCCCGAAGTGTCACACTCTCTGTCACAAGCTCATACATGGTTCCGCTTCTGATGGCAAAAAGCTCAATCAATGTCAGCCCCCCTATTGTGGTATTTTTAATTTTTGACCAGGGAAAATCCAATGCCCTGGTTGTCTAATATTGCGTCTACTTCGTTTGATCATCGCGGTTTTATTCGCATTCCAAATGCGCCGCCATTTTGTGCTGTCACCATAGAAGCGACCAGAAATATCCCACAATGTATCACCCTTTTTAACGGTGTACACCTTTGGTGCGCCTTTTGAGCTGCGTTTTTTGCTGCTCTTTTTGGCTTTCCGTTTAATTTTTCTAGGTGATGCCGTTTTGTATTCTTTGAGTTGCAAAGTAAACTCCCGATCACCAACGTCATACGTACCTTCATTGTGATTGAAGCTTTCTATGCTGCATTGCATATTGATTTTGGTTCCAGTAACGATAAAGCGTACAGGCTTTTTTGACTTCATGAACCGCTCTATTTTGGCAATTGCATTCTCTGGTGATGGAATGCTTTTATATTCAGCGATCGGTGTATACTTCTTCGGAAAAAAGGCTGTAAATGAAATTTGGCGAGCCCCTGGTACATCCAAGAATGTGAGCTCGCCAAAAGAGGCGACCTTTACCGTTTCATTTTGTACGTTGTTATTGAGTTCCAATTTCTCAGGAAGAACAGGGAATCGTAATTTGTCCTTCCCTTGCGAAATCCACAATTGATATTTTGATTTAGCCATCGATCACGACTCCCTTCGTTCCTGTGTTGATTTCATTCTCTAACTCATCAATGAGCATCTGCTTGATCTTCTCTGCAAGGTTTTCTGCGTCTTGGCCATTATGATAATGCTGCTCACCATTAAAATTAATGATGATCTGTTTTGATCCACCTGAAGCAGACGGTGCATTTGCTGTGCCAGCTGTTACTGTTTGCACCTGCCCTTGTGAAAGTTCAGAAGATGTAGCGGTGGCCGGATCGTATACGTCCATTCCTAAAGCCTGTGCAGCTTGAGCCAACAAGTAGCGACCACGTATGCCACGCTCTTCAGGAATGATCCATTCACGCTTGTTTCCTTCACCGACTCTAGCGATTTGTTCTTGCGTTATTAGACCACCGTTTGCATAACCCTTATATGGTCCACCGTTTCTGATACTTCTAAGACCAGGCGTATTATAGACACTTCCATATCTGCCTTTGATGTAATTGATAGCAGCTGCAGCATTATGGATCGGGTTCCAGATGTCATTCATGCCGCTTGCCTTGTTAGAATTAAAGGTCGGATCAATGGTCTGCATCAATCCTTTAGACGGCGTTCCTCTCTTGGCGTTTGAATCCCATAGGTTGATCGCTTTCGGGTTTCCACGTGACTCATTCTGCGCGATCGTCATCAAACCAGGTAGCCAGCTCATTGATGTGCCGGTTGCCATTAGAGCAGCCATGAGCCATTGTTGAACACTCAGGTTAGATGCACCCATTCCGCTAAACGCAGCGATTAAGGAACCGGCTTGATTCTCTGCGAATTTCTTCACGTCAACTGAATCAAGACCTTTGACGACACCGATCGATGCGAATTTTCCAAGACTCATCATAACGCGTGAAGGAGAATGAATGTCTAATTCTTCGCGGAAAGCTTGTTCCACTTTCTTGGCCATGTCCTTGGCTGCTTGTGTCACTTCGCTTCCTTTTGACCTCATACCGCTATTAAATGCGTCAATCAGTCCAGCTCCCCAGGTAGGTGATTCTTGTCGTGCGGATAAGAAAGGTTGTCTTACATTTTGATCTAAGAATTGACCTGTGCCAGTTGGTGTCATGTTTTGACCTGCAGCAAAGCCGGTGACAGTTTGTGCTCCATACTGCGGAGTCGCTGCCTGAATTTGAGTAAATGGCTGCTTGATATTAGCTTGTTTCCACTGTTCAAGTGAAACCACTTTGCTGTTTAACCCTTTTTCAAAGTCAGTGCTAAACTGTTCCCCGTATTTCGATGCGTTGGCCGCGTCTCTAATTGATACCGATCCACTTGTAGAAGTAGAAACTGATGAAGCAGCAGCCGGTCTCATTGGAGACGATGAGCTTGCTGGAGAGGTTGGTGATGCACCGTTTGGCACAACAGACATTCCAAGGTGAGAAGCAGCCTGAGCAAGTAGCATCTTCCCTCGACCTTTGTTGTTTTCAGTCGGGATGACAAACTCTTTCCCCGCCTCACCGACCCATGATAAGGTTGGCTGGGTGATATAACCACCGGTGGCGTTATTTGCTGTCTTCTCTTTCTTTTTCAGCTTTGTCTTTTCTTCACCTTTTTTAATAAAGATATTAGCAACATTCCCGCTAACCTCTTTAACTTTACCTACTACATTTCCTATAACGCCAAAGATGCCTTCCCATGTTTTTCGTAACCTTTCTGCATGATCTTTTAGTGGGTTAAAAACATACTTCTCAAACCAGCTACTTACTGTTTTCCAAATACCTTTGATCGTTTTCCAAGCTTCATCAAATTTTTCCCACACAAAGGTAATCGCTGGCTCTGCATACTTTTTATATGGTTGCCACACATACTCATCAAACCATTTGGCAAGTATAATCCAAGTGGTTTTAATCCAATTCCACGTGCTTTTAAACAGGTTCCATATAAACATAATCGCTGGCAATCCAACATTGATGAAAGGCTGCCAAACGAAGGTATCAAACCATACCGCAAATGTGCCCCATACGAATTGAATCCAATTCCAGAACTCCGTTAGTTTATTCCACACCCATACGATAGCTTCAATCGCCACTGATCCAAACGGTTCCCAGACATAAGTCATAAACCATGCAGAGAAAACGGACCAGGTGATTTGTATCCAGTTCCATAATTCGGTGATTTTGTTCCAGACAAGGGTGATAGCAGCGACCGCCACTTGTCCGTACGGAGTCCATACGTTGTCCATAAACCAAGTTGAAGCAGCTCCCCATACGGTACTAATCACTTCCCATGCAACGACAAAAACACCAACTACAAAGTTGATGATCGGTACTGCAAAGTTATAAATCGGCAGCCACACGTTATTCATGAACCATGAAGAAAGCTGACCCCATTTCTCTGTGATCCAGGTCCAGGTGTCGCTGAAGAACGTTGTAATGGGTGTTAGAACATTATCATTGAACCAACCGGACACAGTGCTCCATGTGTCTTTAATCCATTGGACTGTATTTTCTGCGCCTTTTACAAGCTCATCCCATTTCTTTTGGATGGTTCCGTTGTCGAACATCTTTCCTATCCAATTGCCGAGATCACCGCCAAAGATGCTTCCTAATACTCCACCGATAGCCGTTCCGATTCCAGGAGCGATCAATGTACCTAACGCAGCTCCACCGATACCGCCACCTAGATTCCCCATGAATCCACCGATCTTTTCGCCTTTGTTGGCATTATTCATGCCAATTAACTCGGTGGCTGCTATAGCTGTACCGAGAATAGGAATACGTTTCCCGATGCTCTTTGCGCCCTTACCGACTTTACCTAACAATCCACCGCCACGCCCTTGGTTTGGTGTCGTTGATCTTACTGGCTCACCTCTATTGATCCAAGGCTGACGATATTCAGGAGTTCGTGGGTTCCTTGGTGGACGCCCTGCTCCTCCAGCTCCACCGATTACACCACCGCTCGTTCCTGCTCCCATCCCGCCTCTTAAACCTTTGCCCCATTTGTAGACAGCAAAGGCTCCAGAAAGAATGGATTTGAGCGGCTTTAACAACGTGGCCACTTTCCCCAGGAATGCAAGCGCAAACGCATTGGCAATCAAAGCACCAGCAATTGATCCTTCTCCAGTAAGAGCATTCAAGTTGATCTCACCGATCTTCTTGGTGATACGAATTCCCAATTGCGCTGGATCAAGAGCTTCTAAAAATGATTCGATGAATATCTTTCCTGCCTTTGCTCCTGCATCAGTGAAACTGTCCTCGGATGATTTGTCATCAATACCAAGTAGACCGTTGATCACGCCGTTTATGATGCCGCCGTAAGTCTTCCCAATATTTTCAGCCATCATAAAAAGACCTGGTTTCCCTGTCTTTTCCCACCATTGGCCAAAAACGTCTTTTGTATTATCAAGGACAAGCTTCCACCGTGTTTCAAAGTCCATTTTTCTGTATTTTTCTAGCTGTTCAAAGTGTTTCTTCAGCTTAGGGTTGTCCTTAAATTTCACTTTGAGTTCTTTCATTTGCTTCTTGGAGAGTTTTTCTCCAGGAAACAAAATTTTGAACTGATCACCAATAAATCCGAATACACTCTTCGTCGGATCAAGGAAGCTGTTAGCGAATTTCTTGCCCGCCTTTTCAGCTTTGTTTGATAGATCAGTCAGCACAAAGGAATATTCCCCACGCCACGTTCTGAACGCTTCGAGAGCGGGCTGGAACGCAGCTGCAAGTCCTTTACCCCAAGGCATCAAAATAGAGTTGTTGATGAATGATTTGACACCAAGGAATAAGTTGGCCAAGTTGTCCGACATTTTGATCATCATGTCGTTGTATTTGCCAAATTCCTTCGTTACTTCAGGCCATGTCTTAGAGATGTCTTTTCCGCTCTTTGCAAGATTTTCGAGTTTACCTCTGGCATCACCAGAGATAGCTCCCATTTCTTGCAGCGCTGCCGTTGCGTCACCGATAGGACGCCCCGATTTAATGCCGTCATATAAACGCCCCATCCATAGCGCAACTTCGGAAAACGGTCGTTGAACACCTGCAGCAACGTCCCCGACTAGCTTCATTCCTTCAGTAGTCGATAGAGCGTTCCCTGTGAATACTTGGAGAACACGACTTGACTCGAAAATCTCATCACGAGTAAATGGCGTTTGTCCGGCAAATGCCGTCAGTTCATCCAGTCGTGCATCTGCTTTCCCTCTGCTGCCAAGCAGTGTTTCAAATGCAGTGGTCATGTTCTGTCGATCGGCAACCATTTTGAGCGGCACAACAATACCACCTGTTGCACCGGCACCAACTCCAAGCAAACCAAGTGTACTGGTGACAGCTGACACGATCCCTCTCAATGGCTTTGTGATAAGATCAAGAACCTTGATTGTGGTTGTGTAAGTCCGTCCCAAATGGGTATTCGCAAATGAGACGGCCCCACGTACTGGAGCGGTGAAACGATCTATCGCATTGATCGCCACCCTGTATTCAGTCCCTAATGTGTTCCGTGTATAAGACGCTATACGGCTGACTGTACGCCGGACCATATCAACGGCTCTAATGGTATAGCTGTATCCTCGGCCAAGCTGCCGCGCTGCATATGATGCAATACGTCTGATCCCTGCGGTTGCACGATCATGGACCGTTATGGCAAACCGTTCTACTTTGCCAAACTTTCGATCGATGTAACGACGTAGCCGAACAAGACCTGGTGTTGCCTGATCTTTAATCCACATCAGCACTCTATGAGTACGCGGCATCTTGCGTTGTAAGAAGCCATTGAACTTACGTAATGCTTTTGTGGCCAGATCATTGACTTCAAGAGTCAACTGATAAGTTCGAGCAAGATCACGCAATACGAAACGCTGCACACGTCTTAATGCGATTGTCGCATTGTCTCTGATTCTTAAAGTGATTGGCCGCTCTGATCTGCGGCGCAATCTATCAAGGCGTTCCATATCTCCTCTGATTAAACGCAATTTACGCGTGATCCGGTCTTGTAAATCAAACCGAGCTGTCAAACGAGCCATGTCTTATCCCCCTTTCTTCGATTCTTTTTCTAACACTTCAAGTTTGTGTGCTATCAAACCAAACAAAAAGGCCTTGAATTGCCTTGGCGCTTCATAGACCTCTAAGAGTTCAGACGGGGAGTAATGAAGCTCATGCATGCAGTAATACAGATACACAGCCTCTTTGTTCCCGTCCTTTATTAGTTTTTTGCTTCTGTTTCAAGGTCCTCAATTTCATCTTCAAAACCGTTAACCTCAATGGCTTTGTTTAACCAGTTCGCATATTCACCGCCGACAGATAGGACACGCTTTGCCACTTCGACTGGATCTTGGGTACTGTATGCTTCACGCAATTCCTTTGATTTGAAATCAGGATAGATAGTAGATTCAACCGCAATACGTGCGTAGAAACGTTGAGAATCCAAGTCTTTCACACGTCCACGACCTTTAACATTTTTGAACGTTGTGTTTTCCTTCTCCAATTCGTCAATACGTTCAGTTGTAATGGCTTTAAATACGAATGGGATCACTTTACCTTCTTTATCAACGAAACGCTTTGAGATAATGGATTTGACTTCTTCCGCTTCTGTTGTTTGTCCTGGCATAAAGAATGAAAGATCATATACGTTGTTTGTTTGTTTTTCGCTCATGTTTAAAAACTCCCTTTGATTTGTTTTTTGAATGCAAAAAAGCACATCCAATTTTTGAATGTGCTTTCCAATCTTTTCATGTATAATAGAGATCGTACAATTGAACGGCTTACTCAAGGGTGGTCTGGCTCATCCCCGTTAGAAAGGGGGTGATGCTTATGTCAACGTTTCAAGCGATTTCGCTCATGCTTTTATTTGGGATGTTTATCCTTGCCCTGTTGACGTATATAAACAAAAAATAGGCCTCCCTTGAGCCTGGTAAGTTCGTAGGGATTGCCTATCCTTGTTGCTTCACCTGATTTAAGCCAGCCCCTTGAAGGGCCTCATTGTACATTGCCGGGATGTTGACGCATCCTGGCTTCTTTTTATTGTATGCAAATCACTTTGCATGTAAACAAGTTTTTTCTCAAATGGTGAAGGGTGGGTTCACTATTATCCCAAGTATCCCATTTATCAAAAGTATATCATATTTGTACAAAAAAGTGAAAATACCTTATTTAAAAACACTCACTAGTCAGTTCTTTTGTTACATTTTCTATGGTGATTAAATTTTAAAAGGAATCTTTCAGCTTCTCAGGAAGATCAAAGTCCTCAAACGTGAAAGGAACCTCTTCTTCTAGCGCTTCTGAATCCACATCAAGCCCTGCGATCTTTGCAGAATCGAAGTTCACATCAAACAATGTGACACGCTCTGTGCCTCGGCCGGATGATTTGTCATCCAGTACAGCTTGAATCGTAAAGTACGGATCTTGTCCTTTTTTTACATAGTTCAGCATGAGCTGAACGAAACGTGATGTGACTTTATAGAAAGTCGCTGTGCCAGTACCATTCGCACCGGTTGTCTTGTGACCGGTCATGCGACGGCCCATAACGTTAACTTCTGATTTGTTTTTCTCCACGTTCGCTTCAAACGTTTTGATGAACGCCAATTCCTCACCATCAAGGAAAAGACGCCCTTCCTTACCTGAAATGGTATTTTGCGCTTTAAAAGCCATCTTATTTCACCTCTACATTGAAATAGAATTTTTCAGCTGCATCAACTGGTTGAACAGCTAGATCAATCAAGAAACCGTCACGATCTTCATTCAAGCTGATCGTGATATCCGTTTCAGAATCAAAGCCAGTGATTCCAGATCCATCTTGGAGCTGCGTGAGATATTGCGTGATGAGTGTTTTCACCAGCTGCAGACCATCATCCGATGCCGGAATGTCATTGCCATTTGCTTTGCGTAATTTAATCAGATTCTTCAATTCGCGAGTGAGATCGTTGTTGATCGCATCGAGCACTCGGATAATTTTGTTTTTCCCGAATGTCTTGTTTTTCTCCGTTGTATAGCTTGTTAGAGAGTTGATGTCCTTCTCAACGCTCACTGTGCGATCACGAGCATCAAACGTGAACAGGAATTCGCCTTGTGATAAACGGTATTCCACTTGATCATTATCAAGACGCTCTAAAGTATCAACAGCCCCTTCATATTCCACAAAGGTCAGTGACTGATTGAAGTTGGCTCCTGCAGCTGCACCGGCAACCCATGCAGTTGCTTTGGCTGGTGTGATCTCTGTGCCGTCTTCTAGCAGCACACCGCTTGTGACATTGATAATTCCTTCATGATCAGCTGCATAGTTCGGTAAAACACCTTGCACCTTACGCCCTTGATCATCACGCAGCCGCTTGATGAAAGCCACAAATGTCGCTTTTAGCTGCTCGCTAGTGTTATTAGGCAGCGCGATCACGTCAAAGTATTCTGTTTCAGCTGCTTCAAGGAATGCTGTGTAATCTGCCACGCTTGGAACACCGTTTTTCCCACCGCTCAGTGTTACACCAGCAGTGATTGTCACTTCACCTTCACCAGAGAATGAAACATATTTGTTTTGCTTCAGCTCTTTGACATCAGTGACAACCTGCTTATCAACAATGTCTGTACCAACGTAAGTCACAACATCACGCTTGGAGCTGTCCAATACGTTTTCAGTGACTTGGATCGTGACCTCATTGCCCTTTTGTCCGCCATAATTCGCAAGCACGTTGAAATTCTCGCTGATCTGAGCCTTTGCAGGTTCACCCTCATTCAATCGATAAAGCAAGACTGTTTGTGCTTTTTTCTTGGCTTCTCGGAAAAGAAGCAGTGATTTGTCATCGATGTTTAATCCGACTTTTTTATTTAAGTCCTCGATGCCTGAGATAGAGATAAACGTCTTTGGCTCTCCCCAGCTCATTGTGATTGGAAGTGCAACGGTGCCGCGATCACCTAACGTGATACGCTGCTGTGCTGTGGTTTTAAAATTGAAGTAGATACCAGGACGCTTCTTTTCTGTACCTGGCGTGAAAGTACCTCCATTCATGCTTAAACCTCCTTAGACAAAAAAGCATCAATCTGCTTCTTTGCTTCTGTTTTTGTAATTGGTTGATCTTTGATATAAAAAAGAGCACCCTCAAGGATTTCAGGCTTCACGCCAAACAATTCCTTGCTGTGCTCTTTCAAGGCTTCAAATGAGAACCCTGGTTCCTTTGGAATAACCGGTGTCACTTTTTCTTCTTTCACCGGCTCGTTTTTATTCTTGGCCACTTTTTATCACCCCATCTGAAAAATTTATGTCGTCTAGGCTCGGTTGCTCATCTCGGTTGTACCAATAGGCACTATCCCATGTGAGGACGATCGTTGCCACACCTTGATCACCATTCCTAGTCTCCGCCCTCTTAATGCGAACATATTGATCGAGCGGTTCACCTTCTTCACTTACCATTTGAATGATGTTTCGATCAGCTGATAGGGCATCAACGATTGTTTCTGCCGCATCATGAGCCTGTCCAGAATCTTTATGAAACACTTTAATATGCAGCGTGTAGGTTTTAAGGAACGTTGAAACAGTATCGTTTCTTGTATTGACCCATGCTGCTGGAAAGTACATGGATGGGACCTGAAATTGTTCAGGAATTTTCTTTTCGTAAACCTTCACCGGAAACTGCTTGTAACAATAATTCATGATGGCGCCGACTTCTTGATTCATCTAATCACCGCCCAAATTTTTCATCGATCCATTGCTGCAGCTTGCGATCTAGTGATTGTTCAAACATCTGTTCAAAGATGGATATTGCATTTTCCCAATAGCCGCTACCTTCAACCCATTGAAATTTCAAAAGCATTCCGGTGTCAGAATTTGGATCGTATTCAAACCGGTCACCAACCCATCTGCCAGGAACCCATCGTCTGTCCTGATTCTTGGAAGGATCAATGGTAAAGTGACCATCGTTTGTGTACGACGCGTATTCTAAGTTGGTCCCTACATCCAAGGTCAGACCGCCGCTGCTCATAGAAAAGACGTTTTCTTGGTCTCCTTTTTGGAATGAGTTGAGCAAACGGCGAGCATCCACCGTTTTTGTACGAATGACCTCATCCTGAACAATATCAAGAAACTCATAACCCATTCCTTCAAGCCATTCTTCATATTCAGCTTGCAAGCCGCCATTAACAGCAGCATTCAAGTCCTCGATGAATTGATCAAGACCATCAATCCTCATAGGCTTTCACTCCTCATCGCTACCACCTCAATGTGGTGATTTTTGATCTGTCTGGGCTTTTGGAGTTTCAAAGTAATGCCTTCCCATACTACTTTGTCATTTATTCGGACATCAGCATTACTAGGAAAATGAACAAGGTACGATTGGTGAATGGTTGCGTTTGGCTCCTGCTGTGTGATGTTTTGATTTCTCTCTGTGAAGTAACATGCTTGATCAACTTGATCAGGCTCATCAGGATATGAAAAGACAGGCTGCGCATCTTGAACAGGTATTCCATAGCGATCTTTTGACAGCTGTTTATTCTGAAGGTGGAAAATATCGCATCGATCCGTTAATAATGATTGATAGCTCATAGCGATCTCAACCTTAACTTGACGTTACCTGGATCTTCTGGCGGTTCCCCCGGCTCAATGAAATCTATCAACAGGTTATACACATCTGGCTTTGAAACGGCGTTACCATCTGCCAGTGTATAAGAGTAGTCACCAATCTTTTCTGACTTGTACCCTTTGATGATTGATTCATCCCCGTTGATCAGCGCAAAGAACTGTGCCATTTTAATCAATGCGATTCTTGCTTTTTCAGGAAGCGGCTGATATTTTTCACTTGTGAAATCATGACCTACGATCTTAAATACCTCAGCTTCAGCCTCAATGATGTCACTTTCCAATAATTCATCTGATCGGTTTTTCACGCTCTCGAATACGGTATATGCCCTAACATCTTCAGAAGAGATCAGCATCAGCCTTACTCTCCTGTTTTTTCTTGTTGCTGTTGATGCTCAAGGATGAAGGCAATTCTCTCACTCTTATCTTTGAGTTGAGCCGGATCGCCGCCAAGATCAATAACAATGGCTTCTTGTTCAGTTTTGTTCATGCCCTTCAGTTCTGTTTCAGTGTAGATTTTTTGTTCTTGTTGCGGTTCTTCTTCAGCCTCTTTTGGTTCTTCTTCCTCTTTCACAGACTTATCATCTTCTTTTGGTTGACCATCCGTTTTTGGATCATCAGCAGGAACATCAAGCTGCTTACAATCAAAGAACTCATTACCATTGAGATATTGAAATACCTTTTTCTCAATCTCTTTCTCCTGATTTAAAAGAAAGACATGCCCCATCACAGAGTATGTCTTTCCCTTGATCAATTCAGCTGTATACATATTGATCACTCCTTGACCTTGATGATCTTAGCAACAGCATCCTCTTCCTCAAATTTGCTGTCGAGCTTCGCTGTGAGGACAATAATAAATTTACGTCTGCGGATATCCTTATCCACTTCAATTCGGATGTTACGAGAGAAGCCAAGGATAATGTTTTTCGGATGAGTCAATAAAATGTCCGAAACATCCGTTCCGTCCTCTCCCATTCCATATGGCTGCATGTTTGCAATACCTTTGACTGGAACACCGAATGCGGAAGAAAGTCCCCCTTGTACAGCTGCATCCCCTAGATTCGTTTGACGATCTGCCACTTTGTCCTTCCACTCGACTTCTTGGCCAGGAGACGTGTAAAAACGGAATTCTTGTGGAATACGCAGATATTTTGCTGGAACAGCTTTGTATCCTTGTTTGAATACTTGGCGTGTAAGTGGTTCACCAGCTACATCTACGATATGAGATGTTGCTTGCTTACGAATACCATCAAGTTGCGCTAGGTATGCATCACTAGATTTCGTATCACCATTTAGGATCAATTCTTCAATATCAACGGCTGCACGCTCAGCGAGCATTTGCATGATGGTGTTCTGTAAATTGTCACCCTCGATGTTGTTTTCAAGCGTATCATATGTGATATTTACTTCGGCGATGACTTCTTTTGCATTAAGCTCCACAGTGCTTGTTGTTGGCGCAGTCTTTTGTTCATTAGTTAAACCTACACCTTCCTGACCAGGACGCAGAATGCGCTGACCAAAACCGATTTTTTCGATTTTTTGTGCATTGCTATCCATCGGAATGACACGTGCATCTTGTAGCAGTGTTGGTGCATTTTGCACCATACGAATAAATGTGCTAGATTGGGTTGGATTCATGAGACCACCTGTTTTTAACGTCCCAAGCGTCACTTCCGCTTTGTTAATTACCTCTTGATTTCTCACTCTAGTTCCTCCTTTTTCTCGGCTTAAAGCAAGCCGCCCCATACCGTTTCAGATTTTTGTACGTCTTGTTGTTGATCTCCTACTCCATTACCTTGCGGACGTGCTTTTTCAAGCGCTTCGACTCTTTCAACAACTGGAGCCAATGCCTTTTCTACAGCTGCGGCCATTTCTTTTGCAACAGCTTCATCCGGTTGATTTTCTTGCGGATCAGGTTGCTGCTCGCCTTCGCCTTTTTCAAGGTCATCGAGACGCTTTACAACCGGTGCAATTGTGTCATCTAGCATCTTTTGCAAATCTTCTTTGTTCACTTCATCTTCCTCCTTCTCTTCCGCTTGACTTAGCAAGTTGTCGATAGCGGCTCTTGCATTTTTCAATTCAGTTAAGTTAGCAGCTGAAAACTTTCGGCCAGCTTTTGCGACTTCTTCAGGTGGATCAGTTTGGATCCCACCCAAGTCATCAGTAAGCAAAATCTCTTGTGTGATTTCCACAAAATCTTGCAGTGCTGCTCTTACTTTTTCAGGATCAGTTTCTAAACCATCATCCTCGTAAGGGTCCCATTTATACAAAACGGAATTCAGCGCCTCTTGTGCCGCCCAAAACTCACGACGCATGCGGCCTTTGTCGTATCGGTTCTTCACTTCTCCTTTAGAAAAGAAGTTTTTGAGCAAAGAAAAAAGCCCCTTCTCTTCAGAAGCTGGCTCACGCTCTTGTTTTCCTATATCTGCTGTTCCGGCCATTGAATATCCGGTAATCTCACCCTTTTGAATCTGTTCCCAAATTTCATCGGAAGCCTTCGTCACAAGGACCCACGATCCTTTCTTGATAAGCTCATCGCCCATTTGAAACTCAGACGGAGCAATGTACGATTCAACGACTTCCCCGACACCGCCTTGGAAATCATGCTGCTTGTCGATCTCACGTGCATCCTTCAGGAACCCATGAGCGGCTTTTTCGATCTCTTCTGGTGTCATATAGTCTCCATGCGCATCTTCCACATTAGGCTCATATACAATACCGTACACAAGACGCTGCGCATCATCAGCCTTCGCAATGACCTTGATCTCTTTTTGAAAGTCATTTTCTTTTTCTGACTTCATAAAAAAGAACTGCTTTTGATTAGCAGCCTTGTCCACGTATGAAACATGCGTAATTTTTGCGTTTTTTAATTCCCTTGGCATATGTTCACCCCCTTTCAAAAGAAAAAGACCTTCAACTGAAGGTCCAATGTCTTTCTCTACTTAAAACTATTCAATGCATCTTTGTAACAATCTTCGCATAGTAAACCGTCTTTTTCAGGATCAACAAGGTTCTCACACCATTCATTTTCACATTCTGACATTTGTTTCACTCCTCACTTAATGTGTCTCGTATATATAATTGTACTAAAAAACGTTACCTGACAGAAACGGCATTTCTAATCTTTTCTTTTTCTTCAGCTGACAAACCCAAAATGACTGGATCAACTACAGGACCAACCGCACAATGACAATTTACTCGTTCTTTTGGCGTGAGCTGTGTATCTCTCGGAAACATGCACCGCTCTCCGCTGCCTGGTATCTCAAACTCTTCATCGAGAGGGATGATGGTACCATCCAGCTGCACGTGACTTTCTCTTGACTGATTCTTCTTCCCGCCGCTGTGTTTCCACTTCTTCCCCGTTACTGCCGGGGATTGGACGTAGGATTCATGTTGAGCGACGGAAGAAGCGGTCAACACCTCTGTAATGGCTGTTACACGTGCGCGTTTCCGGCTGAATTCAGGAAGGTCCTTCAGTTCCAGTTCAATCTCCTGGATAGAGCGGCCTTCTGTTATGCCATCTTTCAGTGTTTGCTCAATGGCCGTATGAGTATTCAGCTGCATCAGCTGCGCCAACTCCTGCGACCACGATTCAATCCACTGTTCAGTTTTCTCAGAAAGCACCTTGAATGGAATATCAGCATCGATGGAATGCATGATCTTCTCAGCCAGCTGTGTGACGGTAAGAGTCAGAAAGACAGCCGTTTCTTTTCCGAACAGCTCCGCAAATTCATCAGCTGCAAACAAGTCATTTTGAAAGAATGCTAGAATTGATTCTAACGTCTCCGAATCGTCCTTGGATATAAAACCATTCAGTGCATTCAAAAACGTCCTGCGTTGCAATCTGAGAAGTTTCGCGGTGGTTTTCTCATACTCTTCCACCAAAGAAGGGATATCCTCCAGTTCAGGGAAATCAGCTACAGCTGCTTCTAGTTCCTTGACCTCATCTTCCTCCGCTTTTTGTACAAAGGTATTGATGTTTTTTATCAGCTGATCGATCTTGCTCATTTGCGGATCTCCTCTAGTTCATCCCGAAGGTCTTTGAGGATAGATACCAATTCATTGTTAGTACCCGCAGACTTTTGAAGAACCGTATCAAGCAAGCTAGTTGATGCCTTTGGCTTCGCCTCAATTGGTCGGTGATATTCTTCCTCTGGCCATTCTTCAAGTGTCTTACCAAGAATACGGCCAGCCAGATCACGCAGATCATTAGGTGAAACCGCTCCTGCTTGAATAAACGGTGTAAGAACCTTTGCAATTTCGAGCGGATCACGAAAATCAGGACCATTTAATATGAGCCGCACATGCCAGAGATCAAGATCAGGAAGAAAGAGTGTATTGAGCTTGCCAGTGATGATCATTCTCTCCGGCTGGAATACCTGTTCTTCTGTCGTTTTTCGAGCGGTGTCAGCTGTTGCCTTGTTATAATCCTGTGATTCGCCTGTGTAGATTGGCGGCAGACGGAATGATGAACGTATTTTGTTTCTCGTCTTCTCATCATAATCAAGGAACAGCGCATCCTCCTGGAGAATCTCGGCCAGTGATTTTATATCCACCTTTACATTAGCCGGCTCTTCATCGTTCGATAGCTCATCCTTCTTCGGAATCCCTTCCACTTCGAGTAACAGGAATTTATGTGCATTGTCTGAGCCCTCGATACCGTTCATGTATTCTTGCAGCTGTTCATATGAGGATTCAGACAGCATCCCATTCTCTACAGTAATTGCAGCCGGCACATGCCGCCCTTGTTTAAAGTACAGATAGTTCAGCTCTTCAGCTTTGCGCGCTCCATACATATTGACGATGTTGCCAATCCAGCGCGGAACACCATATGTACCGCTGCCTATCTTGAAGTGAATGACTTCGCTTGCTACAAGATCAGAAGGGGTGTCTTCTCTGTATTCTCCCGTAGCAGCATTCATGACTCGGGGATCACCGTACTCTTTGAAGAATACTTTTTTAGTTTTGACCTTCTGCACATACTTCCTGAATCTCTTCTTCCGTTGCAATGACTTCACTTGACCATTTTCTGTGTATCGGAATTCGACGTCAACGGGATCACCCAGCTTACAAACACGTAAGTATTGTGCATCCAGATATTCAATGCCTGCAGGCTTTCCTGTACCTTCTCGAAGCACTTCCACAAATCCATTACCTGTTTTCTCTCGGTCTTCTATTACATAACCAAGGACCACTTCGGCTGACTCATCATAGTTCATATATCTGGCGAACTCTTCAAGTTGGGTCCATTCTTTCTCAGCTGCAGCTTTCTTTTCTTTCGGTGCGTTCTCTGCGTTGAAATCGAAAGTATACTCGATTCCTAAGCCGAAACCTAGAATATTCGTTTTATAAGCATCGATGCATTGCTGAAGAATGGTAGAATACTCGGCCATTTGTTTGAGCTCTTTAATATTGTATGGCGGCTCGATCACATCATCTATCTCGTAATTAAATCCATCCTCATAAATCTGCTTAGTGGTTTCAGACACATTGGCCTTCATCACTGTTGCTCTGACCGTTTTCATCAGCGTGACCTCCTTTCTCTGTTCGGGCGTGTCCGCTCTTTTGGTTTCTCTTTCAGATCGGTGACTTCATAATCATCTAGCGCATACCAGATGGCTGATAACGTATGAGGGTCAATCTGAAACTCGTCCTCTATGATATTGCCGCGCTTGTCTGTCTTGTACGTTAGCGGCTGAAGCTCATAGATCGTATTTTTGCATGAGTCGGAACAAATGATTTTCTTAAACCGCTTGATCTTCTTGGTGTACTGCAAGCGTGATCCTTGGAACTTATGAGCGGCCACCATGTTGTATCCCATCTTGCGGAAATATGCGATGGTTTTCGGTTCAACTGCATCCGCTTTGATCAGCTCTTTTGTTTTTGTAAATTCGATGAGCTCTTGTACAGTTTCATCATCGGTTGTGCCCTTTTGATAATACTCCCAATAGATATATAGATATTTCTTCTCGTGATCGACGGCCAGTCGAATCAAAGCGTTATAAGACTCTACGAAACCAAAGTCCATGCCCGCTCTAAGCAAAGGACGATTGATATTTGAGATTGCTAACATGACATCATCATGCGGCTGCACCTCGAATTGAGGAAGAACACGAATTCCGTTAATGCCAAAATGACCTTTTCGGGCTATGCGATAAAGGTCGGGATCGTATTCTTTTAGTTCATCCAGCTGCTTGATATAGCTCACAGGTAGAAATAGGTTATCTTCTGCCGTCGAGTGGTGATAGTACGTATCGTTAATGGAGATCGTTCGCTCTTTGTATAACCTTTCATCATCCAGGATGAAGCGATTGTTTTGATCATCCTTAAAGAAATGTCTGTACGTCCAATTATCCTGCCCGACAGGGTTCGTTGATAGTATCATGTGCAAATCCAAAGTCGGGTGACGCAAACGACCAAGCAGCTCCTTGAATCCCTCATACTTAACCTCGGAACATTCCTCAATCCAAATGATCGAGATATTGTTGATCGACTTCAGCTTGGTAGGCTTGTCCAGACCTTTGAAAATGATCCGGCTGCTGTTGTGAAATTTAAGCATGAGCGGTGATGTCCTGCACTGAATGACATGACCGAGTCCAAGATCATTCACGATCTCTTCAAATAAAGAAAACGTTGAATCTCTGTGTGTGTCATAGACTTCACGAATCACAAGAGCGGTTCGCTTTTCATCTAGTAATTTCAGAATGAGCTTCAGGGCAATATGATAGCTTTTGGAGGAGCCGTAACCGCCCACCAAGAATTGAAACTTCTGATCCCAATCAAAGAGAAAATCTTCAAAGTGTGGATTGACTTCCTTCTCCATCATTTGAACCATCAGCCATCACCTTTATTCTTCCGCTTAATCGTTATTTGTACAGAATCATCGACAGGTCGAGCGGTGATCCGCTCCAGCTCTGCCTCCCTCGTTCGGTTTGCAAGATCAAGGCCACGAAGCCTCAATTCATATTCAGACATTGTTTTCATTATGTCGACTTTCTGCCTAATGGCTTTATCACGTTGTGCGGTCACACGTGTCAGAGCATCTTCTATGCTCAATATCTTCTCCAGCAGCGGTGAATCTGTCTCCTCAATCTGGACCACTGCTAGACGTTCATTAGTTATTGGAACAGCTTTAATCAGACCATTTTTATCTGGAGCCTGTACAACGTCTTTCATCTTCCTCATTTGTTGCAAGACTGTCCGCTGCTTATCAGTCAATCCATTCTCATATTTAGTGATCAAGCGCATCATTCTTGTTTCACGAACGCTCAATAATCGTATTGATAGATCAATTTGGTACAAAGGATCAGTCTCAACTTCAGTAAAAAGCTTCTGTTCCTTTTCATCCATGTACTCAAACATGATCGTTTCATATTCACCGGTCTTGAATGAATTCTTGTTCCCTTTAGGAGCTGCGCCACCCCTATTGCCTTTAGCATTTTGGTTACCAGGTGGCGCTTTACCTCCTTTATTACCTCTGGCGTTTTTACTCCCTTTCGGAGCACCAGGACGTTTAGTAACGTTACCATTGGATTTCCCTTTTGGTTTAGTAACGTTACCATTCAATTTCTCATCCCAAGAGTCTTGGTTCTTCCACTTGCGGATAAGGGATTGAGAACACTCTAATTCTTCAGCAATGTCTTTCAGTAAGCGGGTTCCATTGCTTTCCTTCCACAGTTGGAATGCCTGATCTCTTTTAGGATTTCTAGGTCTAGCCATTACATATCACCCACCTCCGAGCTGTTGAATTAAGTTTGAGTTTGTTTTTAAATATCGTCATGCTTCTGAAGATCGATGTCCAATTCTACGAGTTTCTTCAGATCTTCAACAGTAGACAATTTGATATTTCCTGCTTTAAAGTCTCTGACCCATTGAGAGATGCAAGCCTGTGCAATTTTTCGATAGTTCTCTTTTGATTTATCTATACCTTCAGCCTGTTCAGCTTGAATGGTCATAAGCATTTCTTTCTTTTCTTCGTCAGAAAGGGAACGTGTGTTTGTGTTTTTTGTTGTCATTCTCCCTTACCTCCATTACAATAGTGGATGAGAGCGTGATATTTTCCCACAAACGCGGCCGCGTCTTGATCACGCTCTTAGGCAGGGAGGTTCTTTCTGTCTTTGAAGGGAGGGTGTTGTCAGCACCCTCTTTTTTATGAAAAAAAGACCGATTTCAGTCGGTCTTTCGTTTTAAGTGTTCCTAATTATCATTTCACTTTTTTGAATACAATGTCTGCAATCTCTTTCACTTCACCAAGACCTAAACCTCCAAGAACAGTTCCAAGTTCTTCCCCAATCAATTTTTTCCAGTCTGAAAGCGAGCGAGGAAAACCAATACTATCATTGGTAGCTACACCAAGGACTATAAACGAAACTTGATCCCATTTGCTTTTCAACATGATCAGTTTCTCATCATTGCTTTCTTCACGTGAACCACTCATGTCAGAACCTACAGTTTTTGTCATCACTTTATTTAAAAGTGGAGGTTGGTTAGAATCACTTCCCAAAAGCCCAAAAATTAAGGCTCCTTTACCAGTTCCAGAAATTCCACTTTTTCTCACAGAAAGGTGAAGTTTTATTTCGATTTCATTATTAACTTCCTCAATGCTGTAAGACCCTTTTGTCCTTGTACTACCCTCATGTTTCTGTTTTTCTTGACTTGATATTATAGCCATACAAAATCCTCCTTAGTTTATATTGAAACTTACATTCAAATTATGTGTGGGTATATTTAAAATTATTTATTAAAGGTCTTGTATCTTTTAACCAATTTGCTTTTTATCCCTGTTGCTTTTTCATATCTAGCTCTAATTACATCGCAAAAATAAGGATCAAGCTCCAAAAGAAGGGCCTCTCTATCAGTTTGCTCACATGTCATAAGAGTCGACCCGCTTCCCCCAAAGAAATCTACTACTCTATCACCTTTTTTACTGCTATTACTTAGGGGAATATTAATAAGATCAAGCGGCTTCTGTGTAGGATGAACATATTTTGTAGTATCACCGCGGGAAACTTCCCAAATTGTTGCTGGTTCTCCTTCTTCAGAGGCATCAGCTCTCCAAACAGTAACTTGTTTTCTATCTCCATACCAATTAGGTGAATAGCCTTTTTTGAATGCATAGAAAACCGGTTCGTGCATGTATTTATATTGCGCCCATCCGAAAGTTGGTGAGTTTTTTACCCAAATACACTGCGATCTTATATCAATATCTGCGTGACGCATCTCATTCTCAAAAGCGCGTTGATATGAAGCGGCGTGAAAAACATATATAGCTGCCTTTTCGTTCAAGATTCTTGAATAATTCAGGAACACTTCTCTTAAAAACAAATCAAACTGACCATCATCCATAGAATCGTTTAATATTGATGCATGGCCATCATCATTTAACTTTTTACTATCACTTTTCACCGCTACATTATAAGGTGGATCAGTTATGACTAGATCTGCTTTATGGCCAGACATCAATCGGTCAACATCCTCTATCTTTGTCGCGTCTCCACACACTAGGGTATGCCGGCCAAGCCGCCAAACATCCCCATACTTTGTTTCTGGTTCTTTTATATTGTCTAGTGCCTCTTGCACATCAAAATTATCTTCCTCAACAATCACGATCTCATTTTCAATAGAAACACTGTCTAATAGATCTTCATATTCTTCTTCAGTAAATCCAATAGTTTCTAGATCAAGATTGTTATCCTTTAGCTCTGTTAGAAGTTTTTCAAGTTTGTTTTCATCCCAATTTCCACTGATTTTGTTTAATGCTACGTTTAGGGCCTTTTCATCCTGGTCATTTAAAGAAACCACTGATACCAGAATTTCAGACGGTTTATCTTCCATCAATACTTTGAAACGTTGATGACCGCCTACAAGGTGACCTGTCCGTTCATTCCAGATTAGCGGATCAACGTATCCAAACTTATCTATGGATTGTTTTAGTGAATCGTACTCGGGATCTCCTGGTTGTAGATCAATTCGGGGGTTATATGGTGATGGGTTAATTTTATGTACGGGAATTGTTTTGATATTCAATGTTGTTTCCTCCTATCAAACAAATGATGCCGCCTCTAGGGCGGCATCAGCTGCTTACTTGATGTAAAATTCGCTAGTGTAGAATGTTCCAAGGGTTGCAACATGATTGCCCTTTTTGTCGTAGCGTTCTACATCCACTCTAAAGCGATAAGTACCTTTTTTGTTACCAAATGACTCTTTGATGTCAAATTGATCATAAAGTTTTTCACCTGGGTTAAGCGGGTTCGGGGAATTTGTTTTAATTGTCTCCCACTTCCCATTAACCTTTCTTTGTGGAATAAGATTGGGACCAGCACTAAAGTCATTGTGGTTTTGTACCGCAATTCTTACGACCTTATCCTTCCCTAAAATGTGATTAGCTTTTGTCGGGTTCGCCGACACTCCAAATCCTGATGCCATGCTCATCATCTCCCTTTTTATATTTTTGCGCTCCTATCCCTCACCAAAGCACCTGCAGCCATACACCCAAAAGACGACTGTTCCCATCAAATCAACGTTTTCTTCGGACCCGGCCGCCTTGTCGTTGATACGTTTCGCGTCTCGTTCCCATGATTTCTTCCCAATCTCGCTTTGTTATCGGATCAGCATTGCTCTTCTTCTTTCGATTAGAACCAGGAGCAATGCGCTTTAATTGCTTCGTTGTTTCTTCGGATAAAGAATCTCTGATCTTCATTTACATACTCTCCTTGCCGAATAAGCACCACCTTACGCTATTCGCTTAAATAGATTTTGAAATGATGACTACACTCCGAGAGGATGCCAAGTACAGTCAATCATCAAATAAAATGAAAAACTGTCCTCGATACGACCGCCGCAGACCAGCTGCTATCCAGGCTCAGAATGTCCCTCTCGTATGGCCACATTCCTCAACACCTTTGTTCCGTATCCAGATACGCCATTGATAAGGGAAAGACGCGTCTCCCAATAAAAAAAGCGGACACCAATCAAGGCACATAGAGTGCTCAATGATTAGCGTCCGCAGGTTCTTCCTTCTGGACAAAATATTCACGTTCTTTTTGCTTGTCTCTATCATACGATGACCAACGCATGAAAAAAGGTCCCCATTTTATCCCCCTTTTTGTCGGTTTTTTATCGGCATTGCAAATAGAAAAAGTGCCCATATACATGGACACTCTAGTTTTAAAAATCATGTTCAAAATCGATGTCATATAAATCAACCCAATCAACAAAATCAGGCATAGTTTTTGTACTTAAAAAGTGTTGAACAATTCTATATGCTTCTTCTCGACTTACATAACTGCATGATGGTACCTTCATTGGTTCTCCACCAACCAAATGCTCTATTGTTTCTATTTCAACATCCTTATTCAAAGGGACTAAATAATCAGGATGTCTCATGATAAAGAATCCATATGGCTCATCATAAAAGAAAATAAGCCATTCATCTTCTCCTTCTATCTCAAAACAAGAATCTCCACTTCCTTGTTTCCAATAATCCGCTTCTTTTTCAAAGAAAATATTTTTAATAAATTCTTCTCCTGGGTTTTCAATTGGTTCTTCAACTGGTCCGTTATATACAATCACGAAATATCCTCCTTATTTAGTTGCTTTGATAACTAAAGGTTTTTCTAATCCACCACTATAAACTTCTAATTCATCAACCCCCAACCTTTTTAGCAAGGCTGGCATTTCCCCTCTACAAATATTGCAAGTCTTCCTATCTACAAACATAGTTACTTTTTGCGGTAATTGACCTTCCTTTTCAAAAGCTCTAATTAATGAATGAGATTCTGCATGTGTCAATGATTGAGCATGGCCTAAATGTTTAGGTGAACTCTTTTTAGGTGGAACCCATTGTACTTCTTTTAACCACTTTTGTCTTAGCTCTCTTGTTGCTTGTTGGGACTCCTTAGTGATAGTAGAATTCACTCCAAAAAATGTCCTGTCATTAACTTTAACTGCTGCTACCGTATCACCAGAATCAATAGCATAAGGTTTTAATCCCGCTTTTTCCCTGAATCTCTTTATTTCATCATAGCTTTCACTAATTTGTTTATTTGACTTTTGGATAACTCCTGGAGTTTTCTTTATAGGTCCTTTCATACCAAACGGTAAAAGCATTGCAAGCGCCGTATTCATACTGGCTTCCTGCTGTTCTTTCGAGACCTTGTTTCCAAACATGTCTCGACCTGTAATCGCTTCGCTGAAGCCGTTGGTCGCGGTGAGCCCGTATAAACCTTTTTGGGATGTCTTTAGGGCATCAAAAGATTTTTGTGACGTCTTGTAGATGTCGACCGCTCTGACTGCAGCTGACGTGGCTTGGGTGGTTTTATAGACGGCTTTCCCGCCTTTAAAAATGCGTCCTGCCCAGCCGACGATAGGGATATAACCGGCTGCTGCCATGCCACCTGCAGCGACTCGTTGGCCTGCCGTAAGCTTTTCGCCTGTGATTGGATCGACGCCTGTAGCTGCTCGTTTTGCATCATTCACACCGGTTAGCTCATTGACAATGTTTCCACCATAATCGAGCGCTTTTTCATACCAAGAACGGTTGGCGAGGGCCTCTTGTTCCTTTGCGATCTCACGGGCTTCTTCTTGTTCTTGTTTGATTTTGAGATATTCAGCAGTTTGCTTCTCAATATCGCTTTTTGCCTTATAGATTTCACTATCTTGAAATGCTTTTTTATCAAAATTCATAGGTGAAATGGATTTCCCGTCATTCGTAGCATTGATCATTTCTGCATACAATGCCATTGTAGCCTTCTCCTCAGTTTCTGACAAAGCATATTCATCTTTTAGATTTTGATCAAGCTCTATTAAATCTTTAACCGTTTTCTTTCGCTCGTCTTCCGCATCTTCGATCTTATCATCAAAGGTTTGGCTATCGAATACCTCCAGTGAAATGAGGTCATCGATATCTTCAAAAATTGTTTTAAGCGCATCTTTTTGATCCTTCACAATGCTTTTGGCGTTTTTGATGCCCATATGTACAGCGTTGTCTAAAAAGTGTTCTTCTACAAAAGTGTCGCCGCCAAAGTTTGTATCATCAAGTGTCCCAGAAACACCTTCATGAAAGGCTTTCTGCTTATCGATGAAGCTGATAAACATGTCCACATTTCCAGCTAGCTCTTTATAAAAACTTTTAATGTTATCGGCACCTTTACCAGTGAAATCATCACCCAGGTTTGCCACGCCTTGTAGTGCCTTTTTTAAATCAATCATTTGTTCGCGGAGTTCCTGATAATGTTTCGCCCTTGCGTCCATGGCACTGGTTAGTGCTTTAGCATCAAGTATCTTCCCCAGAAGAAGTCACTCCCTCCTATTCATTGACAAGGTCAATTTTACCAACGTGATGATTGTCATTAAATAGGGATAAAGATATAAAAACAACAACTGCTATTTGATGATGAAAGAAGCTTGTTTCATAAAAAAAGGACATCAATCAAAGCACTTTATGCGCTCAATGATAAATGTCCTCTAATTACTTTTATTAAAACTGATCAATTCATGTCTATGGCTAATCTTTTGAATTTAAATCAATTGGAAGTAATTAAATCTTTATTTACACCTACATTTACAACTGCATATACAACAATTTGTATAACCCAAAATCTCTTCTGCTAATTTCTCATTAATTTTCAATGCTGTAATCTTATATAGTTCATCAATTCTCTCATCAGATAACTTTTGTCCTTTTTCTGCTTCTTCTTTTATTCTTTTCCACTCAAACTTTAAAATGACTTGTTGCATAAATTCAACATTATCTAAAGTTTCAATTATATTAATATCAAGTTTAACCTTTGTACTTTCAGTTATAAGTCTTTGGAGTTGATAGATTAATTTTTTGTGAGGTTTTTCTGAAGGATTCAATAACAAATTTATATATCTTATGACCGAATGGCATTCAGTGACTTTGTCTTGTAACTCCTTGCTTATTGTCTTATTTTTAAAGTCAAGCCTGTTACTAACCCTTGAAATCTCAAATATAATTTTATTATATTCACCAAACTTATCACGCAATTTATTTTGCCATACAATTCTTTCTTTAGTTACAGTATTTGACAACATGCTTTCTTTTGAATTTTTAGTAGCATTTGCAACAGACCACCTAACACCCAAATAAGCTAGACAACCAGTAAATAGACCGGATAGTACCGTAGCTATACTAGAATTGTATAAAGTATTTTTAGGATTCTGATTAAAAATCCTCCAAAAACCTATTATCGCAAAACTTAAAAGAATAAAGACAAACATATTGGTTATTATGTTGAATATCTTAGATTTGTTCATGCTGTTTTCCCCTCCTTTAATAACTTCGGTAAAATAAACTTATTATTAATATTTTGCAAATTTTGTCGAACGATTTTTTAAAAAATAAAAACAGCACTCATATGATTCCAAGTGCTGTCGAAAGTTTAAACGTTGCTTGCTTTTTCAATTTGTAATATCGATCTTTCTTTAATCCTAATTCTTCGCATACCTCAAGATCTTTAACCATTCGTGAAGTAAGGTACTTCATGCGAATAATTTCTTGTTCAATTTCATCCAAGCTGTACTCTAGTGCTCTTTCTATTTGCCGCACCTTCAACTCCGAACAAACATTTTGATCTATTAATCTTGGAAACAAAGTTAAGATGCCATTTGCTTTTTGCTCATCCAAGTTCTCTTGTTTAACTTTTAATGCTTTATAAAGTTTCAATTCATTTATTAATGTCTGACGGACGTGCTTTTCATTTACCTCTGGTAAAAGGTGAAGTACTTCAACAGTCAAGGTTATTCACCACGCATATCACATCTATTTTAAAGCGGCTAACTCTTCTTTATCGTTTGCCCATAGTAATTTAGATTCAATTAAATGATCGTCAAAAAAGTTAGTACCTTTTAGGATTTCTTTAAATTTCTCTCCTTTTTTTGAATACACGACATTATAGAAAAGCATTAATAATTCCATTGAAGATAACTGAGCTCTAAGTATCCCTCGGTATTTCTTTTGTTCTTTTTCATTTTGTATTTTATCAGTGCTGAAATTTTCATCTTGTATAAATTTTACAATTCTATAAAGGTTTCTATAATAGTGTCCAATTTCTTCTTCTTTATTATTATATAACTTCTCATACGCATTTCTCTTTAAAATAGAGGGTTCATACAATGTTTCTTTTCTAATTTGTTTCATAAAACTAATAGTCCATTCATCATTAAGATCTTCAATAAACCTCTCATTAGATAGAGTATAATCAATTGTTCCATCGAAAGTATAATAATAAAATCTATTACTATTTTCAATAAGTAAGTAGTCCAATAAATATGGATTGTTCATATATTCAATAAAAAGATCGTCTATTTCTCTTCTTTCAAATTCATCATTAAATTTATCTGAAAAATCATTAAAGTATTCTTCATTATTAGATTCTAATTTTCTTATTAGTTCTTGATTTATTTCCGAACGATTAATGTTTTTTAGTTCCGTTTCAAATCTCTTAACTTTACTATTGTTTAAATAAATAGATCTCAAAAATTTTTTTAATGCAATTGGATCTTCATTTTTAAGCGAAATCAAACGACTTTCCCAATATTTTTTCACAAAATTATTGTAATTGAACCTCAGTTCCCCATATATTGTCTCAAAAAAATTACGTCTTACCTCTAAATCTTTCCACAAATTATGATGTAGATTAATCATGTTAAAGAAAGTACTCTCAAACTGTTGTTTAGTCAAAGTCTTGTTTGTAAGTTCAAACTCTTCTCTCGTTTTAGCTAGCTCTTCTCTCTGCATCTTTAATTCATCTTGTTGCATATCAAGTTGCTTTTTTTGCATTGAAATACTGGCAATAACAAATAACATGCTTGCCAACGTTAAGAGGCCAACAGTGGTTCCACCAAAGAAATCTCCTACTGGCCCTAATGCTTCAAACGTTTTTTGATCTAAATGATTTCTCACAATGAATAATATAAGAGGAGTTGATATCGCTGCAACAATCACAATTCCCCCAACAAATATCCACTTGTTTTCTTTAAACCATTCTTTCATTAAATTATCTCCCATCATCCAAAAATCCTATAAATCGTAACATGTAATCCATAATATAACAATGTTCACATTATTTTATATCCATAATCATACTGTATCCTTATAGGTAAGCCATTTTTTGAATGAATACTAGTCTTCCCGTAATCAGGAATATTTGATAAGTAGGCTTTGTGGTTAACTCCGTCTAGGATTAGCAGCTTTACCCTTCCGTACTCGATATGCTCTTCAATTTTCTTTGTAGTTAGAATTTCAATAGGTAAGTTCATGCACAAGGCCTCCCATGTTATAATGAATTGTGCAGATTCAATAGAACTGGAGCCTTGTGCTTCGGTTCTTTTTATTTGCCCTGAAGAGCTTGCAAATCACATACACACATTCTAAAGAGATGTTCGTCCCTTAAATCTAAAGACAAATCAATCAAAGCCTTCAGATCATCTTCAGTAAGTGCCTCTTCCAAATTTTCAGCCCAAGACTTTGGAACAACCAAGGTATTACCACTAAGGAACCTTACTAAAATGTCATCTTCAGATACTTTAAGTACATAACCTTCTTTGTTAAGTGTTTCTCTTTTCCCCTTCCTTGATGCTTTGATCCAGTCTCCTTCTAAGAATTTGTTTTTCATCTGATAATCCTCCATCCTTTCCTGATCCGACTGAGCAGTTCATATTTTTCAAGTGGTCATTCGTAGAGGTGAACACGTTGTCCATCCTCTATGCGATAAAGCAGGAACCACCGTTTTGATCGTTTGCGTGCCATCTTAGGCAGCCCCGTCTTCCTCTTCTTTTTGATCATTCCCGTCAGAATCGTCTTTCACACTTTGAGAGGAATCTAAATCTACATCAGCTGCTTCTTCATCTTTTTGCATCGGCACAGCTTCGTTGGCTTGATCCTCTTTCCAATCCCACCATTTTTCAGCGAGTGGAGCCACTGCAGCTCGGTAATCATTAATCATATCAACGACGGCGCCAGATGACATCTCAAGCTCTGTGGCCAACTTACTGTAAGATTCTCCTTCAATACGTCTTTTCACGATATCTGCCATATTCTCAGGGAAACCTTCCTGTTCTGGAGCCATACCTTCAATAATGAATTGATCCACCACTTCACGCTTAATCTCCATCGGCTTTTCTTCAATTTTTGGTTTTTCTTCAGGCAAACCAAGTTCAGCTTCAAGCTGTTCTGACTCAGGTTTTGCTATATGGACAACGCCGCTCTGATCTACTTGATAATTTACGATAGGTCGTTCAGTGTGAGCATTGATCTGCACGTTATAGCGGACAACATCGCTCTCAATTTCAACACGCACATCGTTATCAATCATTTCAGCAAGGTTTTGAATGCTGTTTCCTAGATCCTTCGTTGAGATTTCAAGGACCAATTCTGTAACACCTTTAGGCTTGTGATTTACTTTCTTGACTGAACCATCAAAATTTACAAAAGACATATTTGTTCCTCCTCATGGGTTGGTGTGAGAGTTGAGACTTCGACTTCAATTCTTGGTGTGCTGCTGTAGAACTTGCTTACATGCAGATCAACAATTTGACTATCATCCTGCCAAATGACTTTATTCAGGCCATCTTTTATTCCTTTGATGTAGTTATCAACATCTGGCTTTTTCGCTGGACGCAATTCACCTCTTTCAGCTTCTGCAGCCTTTTTCTTGCTGAAACTTTTTAGAGTAGATTTGTACACTTTAACCCTCAACTCCAGGGGACCAGCAAGAAGTTGATCAGGACGGTGATCGCTCGCAGCCAACTTAACGTATTGCTTAAAGTCTCGTGACTTCTTGGGGTCGTATAACCTTGTCATTCCATTCATATGAGTAGCTCTTGGACGCCCCTGTGCAACCGGCTCTCCGTAGACGGTGAATGCTATCTTCATTCAGATGCCTCCATCCTAGCGTTATATGTTAACACCCTGCTGCCACGTTGACTCTTGAGAGAAATGACAAGCATTTCAAGTTCATAGAGTGATAAATTTTCGGAGTTCTTGTCCAAACTAGCTAAATATCCAATACGAGTTAATTCGTTTAAAAGGTACTCACGACGCTGTTTGCTATTAATATTTGACATGTTCATCCTCCGTATCATAAAGCGGCTTCCATTTGCCGCGACAAGTTTACAAATCTTCCGTACTCTTTCATAAAAGCAGCATTTATTGTCCCAACTTCACCATTTCGCTGTTTAGCAAAGATGATTTCGACTATATTTTTCTGCTCACTATCTTTGTTGTAATAATCATCACGATAGAGGAACGTAACGATATCAGCGTCTTGTTCAATGCTTCCTGAATCACGCAGATCAGACATCATTGGACGTTTATCTTGCCTCTGTTCCACTCCACGTGAGAGTTGTGATAGCAAAATGATTGGGACATTAAAGCTTCTCGCCATATTCTTCAGCTCTTTTGTGATAGCTCCAACCTCATAGTTTTTGCTCTCAAATTTACCGATTGGGGTGATGAGCTGAAGATAATCAATGACCACTAAATGATCTTGATCAGGGTGATCCTTTTTCGTTTTTCGGATCTGGGACCGGATATCTGCGACTGTTTGGGTAGGCTGATCATGGATGTAGATATCTAATTTTTCGTATTCACCCATAGCTTTGTTGGCTCTGTCATAATCTTGATCGCTAAAGTACTTTTTTGGATTCCTCCACTTCGTGCCTTCAATTCTCCCAAGGCTGCTTAACATTCGATGAGTTAACTGTGTATCTGACATTTCGAGCGAGAAAATATCAGTAACTCCACCCTTTAGCGCGTTATTACAACCTAAGTTAAGAGCAAAAGCAGTCTTTCCCATCGATGGACGAGCTGCCACGATAATCAAATCGCTTTTTTGCCAACCACCTGTCATGGCGTTCAAGTCCGCAAGACCAGTGTCGACTCCTGTAAGATCCCCTTGATCTTCTTCCATGCTCATGAATATCTCCGTCAGAACATCCATTTTCGTCCGAGTAGCTTTAACTCCAACTTCTTGCACTTCAATGGTCTTTTGATAAAGCTTAGTGATCCCCTCATCGCATGGGGCATTAGCAAAAGCTAAAGCGGCACTTTGTAAATCTCTGAGTCTAAAAGCCTCGTAAATTAATGTTTCATAGGTCTCGAAAGCATGTTTTGAGGGAACAGTACTTGCAAGATTGGTTAAGTATTCAAAGCCTCCAATTGAATTTAAAAGGTCTCCCATAGCTGCAGCGATATTGGCCAATTCAACAGGCTTACCTAGTTTGTCCACTTCCCTCATCGCTTCAAAAATCCGCTTATGGCGTTCTTCAGCAAAATGTCTGGGCTCTAGTGCTGTTTCTTTAATCAGATCACCCTCAAGGATGATACAACCTAATAAAAACTGTTCAGCCTCTACGTTTCGCAAATTTTGCATTTTGTTCCCACACTTTCTGTTTCGCTAAGAATTCATTTTGCTCTGGTTGTTTAATTTTGATCTCTGCGATAGCAGGTGGGAATCTCTTTTCAGCAATGTGCTGGTCGATCTTTTTTAAAACCTGTTCATAGGGTTGGTCTTTTAGGTGATCAAGCCAAAGTTTAATTCTTTCTATTCCAATCGCATCTGTGGTGAGTTCAAACCTTGGATAGGCAGCTGCAATCCTTGTTAGGATAGACATTGCTTGTTCTTGATTCATGTCCATCAACCTCCTCCAAATTTAATCCCGTTTTCTTTTGCGTATTGAGCTAGAGCGTCTAAATTACTTTGCCTATGCTGCTTTGGTTTAAATTCAGAAACATTGTTTTTAAGAGGCTGGGGTTGGTTCTGCTGTGCATGCCAACGATCAAGAATCGCTGATTCCAGGTATGCAAATGATTTAATACTGTCTGCTCTATGCTTTGGTTGATATTGATCAAATACCTCGTCGATCCACACCAATATGTCTTCAAGTGGGATTCGCTCCTTGAGAATCCTTTCAATGGCAGCCGAATCTTTTGGCGTTAACATCAACCCACCTTTTCGTGATAAGTACTTTTCTTCGATTTGCTGGAAAGGAGTTAGATCATGTTCTACTGAGGCTCTCTTTTCTTCTTCCTCTTCTTCTTTAATTCTTAAATTCTTTAATTCTTGATATAGTTCCGACTTCGTACCGCTTTCGTTCCGTCTTCGTTCTGCGATAGGTTCTTCTTCCGTTCTGGGTTCTGTTTCGTGATCACTCGAAAACTCTTGATATGACTCGTATTTCACGATGGTGAATAGTGTTCCTAGTTCCGTTTCGCTAACAGTGATGATGTTGTTCGTAACGAGTTTCTTAATTGAACGCATAATTGTACTTTTAGACAGCTTTTTTAGCCCTCTTCCTTCTTTATAAGCGAGGTCCTCACATAGTTTTGAGTACGATCTTATGTACTGGCCCTTATTTAATACAACTCCATTCATTTTGAAGCCATCTTGATGACTAGCTCTCATAACTAATAAAGTGAACAGTCTAAAGGTAGTCACGTCATTCCATAATTCGTGTTCTAATATTTTGCGATGCAGTTTTACCCATCCAGTAGACAAATAACTTCCTCCTCTCCAACATCGTCAATTAAAGCCTTTTAATCTCACATAGGGCGTACATTCCACTGTTCTTAATAAAAGTAAGACCTGGCTCATTTCTTTGGATATAACCCTTTACATGCGCTCTAAATAACGCAGCTTGATTACGACTTGATTTAGATAAAGACAAGTACACAAACGGAATAGGAACTTTAATGATTAGCTTCTCCCTCATTAGCTGTTCACCAGCTCAGAAAAATGGATGATCCGGCTAAGACGGTTTGTAGATCGACAATACTTACACTTTTCACATCTTCTCGGTCTTTCTCCGCCATGCTTAACCTGAACGATCCGCTCCATGTTTTTTTCTATATCTTCTAACTCAATTTCCATCCTTGACTCATCAATATTGATAACTGCTTTATCTGGTGGATCTTCTTTTGATATGGCCACTATCAAAGGCTCTAACCATTCACTACGTCCTGCTTCCTGTCTTTCTAATTCTGCATAGAGAGACATTTGAGCAATATATCCATAGGCTTCTACAAATGAACAATAGCCAAGCTCTTGATCCCATATCCTTTCCCTAAGAGATCGAGTTGTTTTAAGATCAGCAAAACGCCCACCTGCTGGGTTGTACACATCGAGTTTTCCTTTCCAAGGCACTCCGAACAATTTAGCTGTGATGATCACTTCTTTATCTCCTTGAAGAACAAACATGCACAAATCGTCATTCTGTATAGCTTCAATCATGAGATCAGCCAATTGATACTGTTTATATAATTGGCCCTTTTGTGTAAATAGAGCAGGTGTGTTCATCTTAAATTCATCAAAGGCTTGCTCTCCTTCAAGCCAGGCATGAACATATTGTCCAAATAGAAGAGCCTCAGAGGACGGCGGCTGCCATTCACCGTTGAGTTTTGCCATTGTAGCCGCCTCACACTCTAAGAAACTCTTATATTGAGAATTTGACATATAAACTCGGTCTATCTCGTTAGAGTAATAATTCTCCTTGTTGATTGTCGGCATCATCATTTGCTGGCTCACCAGCCTTTGTATCACTCTCTTTTTGTTCCTGCTGCTTTAGAAACTCTTCTTCGATTTTGGATTTTGTAGCATTAGTAGCACCTGAAGTTTTGACGTTGAAATAGTCCTCTTTCTTTGCCATTCCATCACGAAGTGAAGTATAGATGCGTCCTATTTTGAGGTAATCCTGCTCAGTAAATGCATCCAATTTACTACCGACATATTCCTCGACCATTTCCTTCGTAACACCAAAATCAGATTTAAATGTTGTTAATGCTTTTCTTAAACGGTCTTCTAAAGGCTCTTTATGACCACTAATCAGCGTTCTTTGACACATATCAACTGCTGCATCAACAATGTCTCCTGGTATCACTCCGAGAATGCACGCACGAACCCGACGCGCTCCTTGGTTTGCAACCAGTTCATAAATATCTCTTGGATCGTTGAGCTTTGTAATGGCTCCTTTTGCTTTTCGTTCATGCTTTACCGTAAATATTTTGGTCTGGCGAGTATTGGTTTCAAGATCCCATGCATAAGCCATAACAGAAGATTCTCCTGCTTTTTGTTCAAGTTCCATGATTCCGTAATCAATGTTCCCCCAATTCTGCGCCAAAGCTTCAGCTAGTCGAATTGAAGGACCTGATACCTTTGTGCCACCTCGTGGATATTCGTAGACAGCATTCTCAGCTAATAGCCTACGCTCACATGCTTTCTTGATTCGTTCAAAAGCAGCATAAACGTCTCGCGGAAACTTCTTTGCTATGACCATAGCTGCTTGTACTTCTTGTGCCTGCCGACTAACCATTGCTTCGGTTGTTACTGACGTTCCTGCTGATTGTTGTGAAGCTGCCATATAGTTTGAGTAATCAACATTTGACAATCCATTCATATAAGAAACCCCCATTGAATTTAGGTGCCAACCTGCTTATAATAGTGGTTGACACCATATTCTGTGTCTGGTTATTTAGATGAGTTCACTTGTGGGAGTGAGCTCTTTTATTTTGCTGTTTTAAATTCAAAATCAAGCTCCTCTACAAGATAGCGTTCTAGATTTTCTCGCAAGATCAATTCACCCGAATTTTTATCCTCAACATAGTCATCTTCTAGCAAAATTTCTGACCCATAAAAATCAATTCCAAAGTGCTCTTCTTGCCTCACCATTTCTTTTGGATAGCCGTATCTATTAATCTCTGTGATGATCGGATGCTCAATATTCATCTTCTTCCCTCCTCTTCTGTTTGGTGTGAGCATCAAGAAATCTCTAATTTTGAGCGGATCGCATCGGCCTTTAGTTGTTGAAATTTCTCAAAGGCTTGTTTATCAGGAAATTGGAACAATGGCTTACCTTTGTCAGTCATCACAATTGATCCATTCACTTGTGATAGATAGAACTGATCAGACTGTCTCTCACTGAAAGGTTTAATAACTGGTTTAGTTCTCAAGACTTCTTTCCTCCCTAACACATTATTTGATGCTTATTCGCATCGTCCGACCGCGGATGGAGCATGATTTGAGGGGGTAGGTGTGCACTGTCCCATCCGCAAGCCGGACGACAAGAATAAGCCTTGTCGTGATCTCTAAATAACGCTATAATGAGATCGATCATTTTGTTATTCATGGTTTGAAATGATTTAAGCAGTAAGTGTCGGAGCTTGCTGCTTTTTTCTGTTTTCTATTTCCGTTCTGATCTGTAATTCCAGAGCGGCTAATAAAATGAGCCCTTCCTCTGTATGACGCATCTGACATTGTTTCACGATATCTTTCGCCTTCATTAAGCGACTTGCTGTGAACAAATACTTCATCTAGATCAATCCTCGCAATCTATTTTTTAATGATTTTGGATATTTGATTTTTGTAATCCTAGCAGCCTGTTTTAATAAATGAACCTTAGCTTGGCTTTCGTAACGCTGAATTTGGTTTAGTGATTTTGCAATATCTTTGTGAGCTGCCAATGCCGTATTTGTATCAGCACTCTCTAATGCTTTCATTAATCTTTTTTGTAGTTGCTCAATACAGATCATTTCAGCTGTTATCCCTTCATGATCAATACTCTTGAAAATCGCTTTTCTCATCTTCATCCTCCAAACAAAGCCATAATGGCTGTAATTTGCTGCGTGACCGCAAGTGGATCGACACCACATAAGGTTGCGATCATGGCTTCTTTTGCATTTGTCGCCTCCATCCACCGTACATATGTAGGAACATCAAGCATCTTTTGATCATTCTCAAATTTTGATATGCAGCTCCTTGAGCGACTTAACAATTCAGCCAACTTCTCTTGGGACATCCCAGCTCTTTTCCTTGCTTGTCGGAGCACTACCCCCAACCTCAACTTCCTCACCCCCTTAATGTTCCTATATAGAACATGTTGCGAATTGGAACAGAAAAACCTAAAAATCCGCTGTATTCTAAGGTGGTAAATTATTAATCATTCAACTGGCCGAAAATTAGATTCCATTTGAGCTAATTGCCATTCTTCAAGAACTTCTCGTTTAAAGAAAATTCTTTTTCTTACTCGGAAGAAAGGTATTTGTTTTTCACGAACCATTGTGTAAACAGTGTCGTGATGTACCCCAAGAAAATCAGCCGTTTCATGAACAGTCATAGTTGATTTTGATGGCATATCTTATCTCTCCTAGTCACTTAATTGTATTTCTATTTTAGAAATTCATTTCCGAAAGAAATCCCTTATGTCACAGTCTAATTCTTTAGCCAATATCGGGAGATGGTTTGCTTTAAAGGCATATTCTCCTGTCTCATATTTCATATATGTTGAGGCATTTTTGAATCCTAGAGCCTTGGCCATTTGTTGCAAATTAATTTGTTTAACATGACGTCTCGATTTGACAAATTTTAAATCTAACATATTTCCCTCCTCTCGATTTCTGTTTTAGAAATCCTGTTGTTGATTTAATAATACATTTCTAAAAAAGAAATTTCAACTGTTTTATTTCTAATTTAGCAATTTATTTTTTTCTACTTTGGAAAAATGTTAAGATTTATATTGCTAATATAGAAAGTTGGTGATTAAAGATGCTGGCTGTAGGCGAAAGAATAATTAAATTGAGAGAACAAAAACAGTGGAACCAAAAAGAGTTGGCTCAAAAAATCAATATGAATGTCAGTGTAATGAACAGAATAGAAAAAGGAACTCGTCCTTTAACTGATATTGAAATTGTGAAAATCGCTGAGGTTTTTGGGGTATCTACAGATTATTTGCTAACCGGGAAAGATTATAGGTTTGAAGCAGAACAACTTCTGAGATCAGGCAACGCGTCTACTGCTGCAAGTGATGGAAATTCTGATATAGAAAAGAGAATTGAAAGAATTGAAAGAGCACTAAGACTTCAGGAAGGTCGTAAACCAGGGGATAAGCAGAAAGACTTCTATGGTGACTAAATAAAAGACTTCAATTACTTTCATACATGTATTTCATGAAAGGGGCGCATATTTTGAAAAAGACTTTTTTTTGCGTGCTTATTTTCTTAATAGCAACGTCTTTAACAGCGTGTAATTCACAGAATACAAAAGTAAATGAATCAAATGAAAAAAGCGATAAACAGGAATCTAATGAGGGTTCATCTGCTAAGAAGAAAACTAAAAAAGAAGCTGATGGAACACGAACTGCTCCTATACCTTTAAAAAAGCCAATATATTTCGACGATTACATTAGTGCATCGGATAATGAATATACTGCTGAATTAAAGATGAATGTAGAAGAGGTTATTCGAGGAGATAAAGCATTTAATGTTTTATATAAGAGGAATAGCACTGTTTCTCAACCTAAAAAGGGTTTTGAATGGGCACTCGTTAAGGTCAAAGTGAAGATGACAAATTCTGAAACAGATGATGAACCTATACTATTCAGTCCAATTCTTAACTTTGACTTTTTTAGTAGTGATGGTTCTCCTTATTCTGAGGAAATTGGTACTGTTGTGCCAAAAGAATTTGAAGGCGAAGTATATAACGGTGGTTCACTTGAAGGTTATATAGTGAATCAAGTAAAAAAAGACGATGATTTTTTAATAGCTTATAAAAGTATATCTACTTCAGGTAAACTATTCTTTAAAACTAAATAAACACTGCCCATATTGGGCTTTTATTTTCACACCAAAACAGAACATATGTTTCTAACTCATCTAAGAGCATTCTCTTTTAGAAAGGGGCTTATTAACATTGAGATATATAAATAGTCATTTAGAAGATTGGATTGAGTCATTCCTTAGTAATATTGGCATAACTGAACCTTCACAATTAAATAAACACAAAATAGCTAATGATCTAGACATTTGGATATTTTATGTTAATGACACAAGTCATTATGTAGAAATTAACAATCTGTACACTATTTTTCTAAATAAAAACCTATCTAAAGAGGAACAATGGCAGGATTTCGCTCATGAACTTTGCCATATAGTTAGACAATCTAGCAAATTCACTAATTTTCATTTGACTAAAACTTTATGGAATATCTATCAAGAAAGACAAGCGAATTATTTTGCTTATCATTTTTGTATCCCAACATTCATGTTAATTGATTTGGATTTACCCAAAAGACCAGAACTCGCTGTCTTGAAAGTTTCTAATATTTTTAACGTTACTCCTGAATTTGCAAATCACCGTTTAAATCTCTATTATCAAAAAACTTATTCTCAGACAAGGGGTGTTTTATATGGCTAGCATTGAAAAAAGAGGAAACAATTCTTTTAGATTAATTGTTGAAGCTGGTCACGATATAAACGGAAAAAGAAAGAAAAAAACTAAAACCATTCGTATAGAAGATACAAAACTATTAAAGACGAAAAGAAGATTGCAAGAGTATCTCTCAGACCAGCTCTATCAATTTAAAATCGAAGTTTCTTCTGAAGAATACATAGAACCTGAAAAATTAACATTTGAATCTTTTATCGCTAAGTGGAAAGAGAAGAAGCTTTATCAAAAGAGCGGAAAACCATACTCTCTCACTACTTCCGATGTATATTGGAGACATTTAAAAAATCATATTCTCCCTGTCTTTGGCAATAAAAAAATGGAACAAATAAAAAGCCTTCATATTGTAGATTTTTTAGACAGTTTAAAAAAAGATGGCGCACGAAAGGATGGAAAACCAGGAGGTTTAAGTGGAGCCACTATCCAAGACATTTTTAAAATTTTACAAGTTGTTTTTAAAACGGCTACTGAAGAATGGAAGATTATTAAAGTTGATCCTATGAAAGGACTTCCTCAACCAGAACATGAAAAGCAAGAAATGAACTATTTTGAATCTGACGAAGCTGCTGAATGTATAAAAATTTTGTATCAAGAAGTTGATATTAAATGGAGACTTTATTTTTTAGCTGCTATGATTGGCGGTCTAAGACGCGGTGAAGGTCTTGCACTTGAATGGCATTTAGATGTTGATTGGGATCTCGGCGGCTTTCATATAAATCGTTCAATTTCAAAGACAGTTGATGGAAAACCCTATGTTAAAGAACCTAAAACAAGAAGTTCTAAACGTTTTGTAAAGATGCCTAACTGGTATATGAATGAATTAAAGCAGTTCCATATCATGTGGAAAAAAGAAAAACTATTAGTTGGTGACTTATGGGAAGGAGATGATCACCAATATTTATTTCATAATGGCTTTGGTGAGCCTTTCCATTACACAACCCCTACTTCCAAATGGTCAAAAATCAAAAACAAACACAAATTAAAAAACATTCGACTACATGATTTAAGACATACAATGGTCGCTCTTCTTATAGAGGCAGGTGAGAGCATTAATGCTATTCAGAAAAGAGCCGGACATGCTAGTGCTAAAACAACCTCAGATATTTATGGTCATGTCACAAACAAATTAGAATTTAACACCGCAGAACACTTTAATCATTTTGATCCTAAAAATACTGAGAAACAATCTGGCGGATAAAGTTCGTCCCCAATTCGTCCCCAACCAAAAGAAACGGAACAAATATTCGTTGTTAAAAAACAAAAAAACCCTTGCTACGCAAGGGTTTCAACGATGATTCCGACTGGGCTCGAACCAGCGACCTCTACCCTGTCAAGGTAGCGCTCTCCCAGCTGAGCTACGGAATCGGGTTATGTATCAGTTCTGGGCTTTCTGTTACTGACAGTCTCTATTATATAACCATCATATTAAGCCGTCAATGGTTTTGTTCAAAAAAGGTCAAAAAGCCGGCGGTCTTGCCGGCTTTTTTTCTCCTTCTTTATGATTGGTTCACAAGGACGGGCTTTAGTTGATCAAGTGCTTGTTTGAAGTCGCGTTTGAGGTCTTCTCCGTTTTCAACTCCGACACTTAAACGAAGCAGCCCATCTGTAATCCCTCTTTTTTCTCTTTCTTCTTTTGGCATAGCCGCATGTGACATTTTGGCTGGGTACGACAGAATGGATTCGACGGCGCCGAGGCTGACGGCGAATACAGGTAATGTGACAGCGTCCACCAATTCTTTGACTGCCGCTTGGTTTTCTAGTTCAAATGAGAGAACCGCTCCTGCCCCGCTTGCTTGCTTGCGCTGAATGTCTGCCCCCGGATGGTCATCTAAGCCTGGGTAGTATACTTTTTTCACCGCAGGATGTTCTTTGAGGAATGTAGCGAGTTCAAATGCCGTTTGGCTTGCTTTTTCTAATCTCACCTGAAGGGTTTTTAACCCTCTTAACACAAGCCAGCAGTCCTGCACGCCAAGGACCGCACCGAAGGAGTTTTGCAGCGAATAGAGTTCGTCTCCGAGCTTCTCATCTTTCACCACGGCTAAGCCTGACAGCACATCACTGTGGCCGCTTAAAAATTTCGTTGCGCTGTGCAGAACAACGTCAACACCAAGGTCCAGCGGACGCTGAAGCGCAGGTGTTAAAAACGTATTATCTAAGAAAGTCAGACAGTCATGCTCTTTTGCAAGCTGGACAACACCTTCAATATCTGTAATCCCTAGTGTTGGATTTGACGGTGTTTCCATGTAAATGACCTTAGTATTTGATTGAATGCCTCTTTTGACTTCATTCAAATCGGTCATGTCCACGAAGGTATGCTCAATTCCAAATCTTGAAAGAACTTGGGTGATCATTCGGAAAGTCCCGCCGTACACATCTCTTGTGACAAGGACGTGATCTCCCTTTGATAATAGAAGAAAAGCGGTTGAAATGGCTGCCATGCCTGATGCAAAGGCAAGCCCTCTCGTTCCTCCTTCCAGCGCTGCAATCGTATCCTCTAATGCTTGACGTGTCGGAGTTCCCGATCTGGAGTAGTCATATTGGCCAAATTCATCGAAGCTGCTTTGATGAAAGGTGGATGCATGCTGAATCGGTACACTGACTGCACCTGTTGAACGGTCTGTTTTAAACGCATTATGAACGAGTTTTGTTTCGAGTGTCCAATCGTGTGTGGTCATTTGGCGTGTACCTCCTCTTTTACTTGTGATAGTGCCTGTTTCAAGTCTGCTTTCAAGTCATCTACATGCTCGATGCCAACAGAGAAACGGAGCAGCTTGTTACATACACCGTTTGCAATGCGAATCTCTTCTGGAATATCCATGTGCGTTTGTGTTGCAGGATACGTAATGAAGCTTTCGACTCCGCCAAGGCTTTCAGCAAAACAAATCGTTTTCAGCTGTTTCAAAAATGGATTGACCCAGTCCTCTTTGGCTACTCGGAATGACAGCATGCCTCCCTTTCCTGGATAAAGCACATCTTGAATTTCTGGCTGTTTCTTTAAAAACTTAGCCAGCGCCTTCGCATTTTCCTCGTGCTGGCGCATTCTAAGAGCCAGTGTTTTCATTCCTCTCATTAAAAGCCATGAGTCAAATGGTGATAGAACCGCTCCTATCGCATTTTGATGCTGGAACATGTCTTCAGACAGCTGCTCTCCATTTGTGACCACAAGCCCGGCAAGAACATCATTATGTCCGCTCAAATATTTGGTTGCGCTATGAATGACAATGTCCGCTCCAAGCGTAATCGGCTTTTGCAAGACTGGTGTGTAAAAAGTATTATCGACAATCACCAAAGCGCCATGTTCTTTTGCAATCTTCGCTATTTTTTGAATATCTGCTTCCTGCATCAGTGGATTTGTCGGTGTTTCAATAAAGACCGCTTTTGTGTTTGGCGTGATTTTAGAGCGTAAACAGTCTTCATCTGAAAAATCATCATAAAGAAAACGTAATCCGTACTTTTTCCATTCGTTTTCAAACAAACGGTATGTACCGCCATATAGGTCTGAAGAGACGATGAGTTCATCTCCGCTTTCAAATAGAGCCATGATCGTTTGGATCGCCGCCATTCCCGAACTGAAGGCAAAACCAGCCGTCCCTTCTTCGAGTGAAGCAATTGCATCCTCTACGAGCTGTCTTGTTGGGTTTTTCGTTCGAATGTAATCAAATCCTGTAGATTCCCCTATACCTCTATGTCTATATGCTGTCGAAAGATAAACGGGAGGACTGACAGTGCCAGTCACCTCTTCGCTACGGTTTCCAATCTGCGCTAATTTCGTTTCCACATGTTCTGTCATTTGACACCATCCTAAGTAAAAATCTGATTTCAAAACAGAAAACCCCTTCTTCATAAGAAGAAGGGGTTTAATCGCTTCCTCTTATCTTCCAAGCAAAAAAGCTGCTTGCTGGATTTAGCACCTTGGTACATCACATGAAGTGATGCATACCGGTTGCTGAGGTTTCAAAGGGCCAGTCCCTCCACCTCTCACGATAAGAATGTGTTGTCTGTCTGTTCTAATTCTTAATACTGTAACCCATTAAATCTCATTTTTCAAGGGGAAATGTCATGATTAATTAAAATTTTCTGTATTTTATAAAAGAATCGATGTTATACGATTTGATTGCATGTTAGCATATAGGAACAACGCTGTTTTTCATGTTACAATGAATGGAAACGTTTCACTTTATGATGAATTTGGTTAGCTGGAGGAATGGATTATGGTGAAGAAAACAGGAATCATTCAAGAAGAAACCTTACAGTCAAAAGAACTTGGGGCGGACATGACCATTTTGATCTATTTGCCAGTCAATTACTCCCCCCTTTATACATATCATGTCATCATTGCCCAGGATGGTCATGATTATTTCCGCCTAGGCAAAATAGGCAGACAGGCAGAAGAATTGATGCAAAACAAAGAAATGGAACGCTCGATTATCATTGGTATTCCTTATGAAAATGTCACTGAAAGACGAAACACGTACCATCCAGACGGTACAAAGTTTGAAGCGTATAAACGCTTTTTAGCCAATGAACTGGTTCCTTATATTGATCAACACTATCCAACCTATCAAATTGGATCAGGACGGACGTTTATTGGTGATTCACTGGGTGCGACGATTTCCCTCATGACAGCCATTGATTATCCTTCTTTATTTGGCGGGCTGATTTTGCAGTCCCCTTACGTTGACGAATCGGTTTTAGAAGCCGTCAAACAATCAACAGCCCTTTCTCATTATGCCATTATCCATCAAATTGGGCTTGAGGAAACGGCTGTGAAAACAACAGATGGCCAGGTGCTTGATTTTGTTCAGCCGAATGATGATTTAAAGACTCTTCTTGAACAATCTGGAGCAGATTATTTATTTGAGACATTCGAAGGGGATCATAAATGGACGTTTTGGCAGCCGCTCATTGCGCCTTCGTTAAAAAGAATGCTCCCATATTCGTTAATCAACTGAATTTTGTTATAATAAACAATAATAAATACTTTCTTATTCAGGAGGGAACATGATGAAATACGGAGTTGTTATATTTCCATCAAAAAAATTGCAAGATATTGCGAACTCTTACCGGAAGCGTTATGATCCGAACTATGCACTCATACCGCCTCATTTAACATTAAGAACACCTTTTGAATTAACGGATCTAGAAGCGGCTGAGGTCGTCTCAACGTTAAGAGATTATGCAAAAAATGCTTCTCCTATTACGTTACGTATTAAAAAATTCAGTTCATTCGCTCCTGTAAACAACGTCATTTATATGAAAGTAGAACCGAACGAGGACATCATGGCGCTCAATGAAAGATTGTACGCAGATCCACTTGCTGGTACACCTGAATATGCCTTTGTTCCTCATGTGACAGTGGCTCAAAAATTATCAGATGATGAGCATTCAGACGTACTTGGCACATTAAAGCTGAGAAAGATTGACCATGAAGAAACAGTGGATCGCTTCCACCTTTTATATCAATTAGAGAACGGATCTTGGACCGTCTATGAAACATTTATTTTAGGAGAAGAGGGTTAAAGACATTTGAAAACAGTCATCGCAACAGAACAAACACAACGAGAAGATGCATACTACGTTCGAAAAGAAGTATTCGTAAAAGAACAAGAAGTTCCAGTAGAGATCGAAATAGATGAACTAGAGGACAAAGCCACCCATTTTGTCATTTACAATGATGACAAAAAACCTCAGGCGGCCGCTAGACTGCGGATCATTGAGGAATCAAAGGCAAAGCTTGAACGCATTTGTGTGTTAAAAGAGGCGCGCTCCTTCGGCCTTGGCCACAAGCTATTAGAGGCGCTAGAAACAGAAGCGATTGCTAATGGAGCAAAAGAAGCGGTTATGCATGCCCAAGTCCAAGCTCTTCCTTTCTACGAAAAGAAAGGCTACAAAGCGGTTTCTGAACCGTTCGAAGAAGCGGGAATCACACATGTCAAAATGACAAAAACGCTGTCTGTTTGACCAAAAGAAAAGCCAGAGCATTCAAGATGCCCTGGCTTTTTCTTTTTCATTATCGTTCGTCACAGGAGGAAAGCGCAATCATTTATATATACGTATTAATATGAATGCCCTTGCCTTCCTCCATAAACATATCTCGTACAAAGCGTTCCCGCTTTTTTTGCTGTACTTTCATTTCCGCTTCTGTCACTAAGTCCTCTTTTTTCTCCAGCTCTCTGTATATCTTGTCATGAAAGGTGCGAGAAACCTTTGTTACTTTCGCATAGTCTTCTTTATCCTGAGGAGCTGGACGATTGATATATTGAAAATACAGATCCGGCTGAATCGGGGCTATATATCCCATCAAGAACGCCTCCTTTGCTTCTCTTCTATTCTACTATTCCCTAATTATGACTGTTTGAAACACGCCTCATTTGATATGATTAGATGTGTTTCATTTTAAGATTGATTGACTATTGGAGGACTAGCTTTGAAATGCGCACGACGACATGATCGAACGATCTCATTACATACGTATTCGAGAGAACACTATCAATTCCTCCATGACGAGGGAAAAAAAGGACAATTATTCTGCCCATATTGCGGACAACCGGTCTTTTTTAGATTAAATATACATGATGAACCTGCCTTTATTCATAAGCACATATCTCAGCAAGAGATTTGTGAAAAAGCTGAAGAACAAGCAGATCATCATCAAACGGCTGAACAAGAGGAAAAGGCTTCCTATAAAGAACTTGGAGGCTTCCGTTTTCCAACCGGCAAACAGATCATCTCGCAAACGAGCGAATCATATGACTGGCAGGAACCAAGGTCGATTCAATTTAGCGACGCCTTACATTTAGAAGAGAATGAAGAAGTTCATACGATCGACCTCTTCCCGCATATCACCTTTAGCACACCGCAGCTTCAAGCTGTCACACATTTAGATGGTCCGATGCTTGTGCTGGCTGGTGCCGGCAGCGGGAAAACAAGAGTCCTGACGGCTAGAGCGGCTTATCTCATGTCCCATCATCATATTCCTGCTCACCATATTTTACTCGTAACTTTCACCACAAAAGCGAGCAATGAGATGAAAGAAAGACTGCGCAAGCAATACCAGCTTCATCCTTCACAAGCCAGCCAAGTAGTGACAGGCACCTTCCACAGTCTTTTTTATAAAATGCTGCTTCACAATGACGCAAACAAATGGAACGGCCAGCATCTGATCAAGTTTGACTGGCAAAAGGAGCAATACATTCGAAAAGCTATGATGAATGAAGGACTTGATGAGAAAGACTACCCTACCGATCAAGTACTGCAATCGATCGGCTATTGGAAAAATGCTTTTTTACCAGGTGAACTTCCTGATTTGAAGGATGAAAAGGAAAAACACATGTGGACGATCTATCAATCATATGAACAGCAAAAACGAGATCATCAGCAATTTGACTTTGATGATATGGCGATTGCCTGCTTACATATGCTCACAGAACAGCCAGAACTGCTAAAACGGTATCAAGAACGATTCCAGTATATTTTAGTGGATGAATTTCAGGATATTAATCCAGTGCAATATCAATTAATTCAGCTTTTAGCCGGAGAATCAGAGCAGTTATTTTGTGTAGGGGATGATGATCAAGCCATTTACGCCTTTAGAGGGAGCAATCCAGCTTTCATTCTTGAATTCAAACAGGACTATCCTTCGGCTCAGATCGTCCATTTACATGCGAATTACCGCTCTCATCATACAATTGTCGCAAGTGCTGATGCGATTATTAAGAAAAATCAGCATCGTTATGAGAAGACGTTAAAAGCCGTGCGCGCGGAGAAAATTCCTCCGACGCTCTTCTATCCATATGATGAAGAAGAGGAAGCGACCATGATTGTCGCAGATATTCAGGAGAAAATTAAAAATGGTGCAAAGCCGAATGACTTCTGCGTGCTGTTTCGAACAAATACAGGCGGCCGTGCGATTTATGAACGGCTGCATCAATCGGCGATTCCATATGAGACGGATGCTGGCGTCAAAGCCTTCTACAGCAGACGAATGGTTCGGGTTCTTCTCGCCTTTCTTTCCTTAAGTCAGGATGCAGACGATGTGGCCGCCATAAAACAGCTGCTGCCGGTTTTCTTTTTAAAGCAGCAAACCCTGAATACACTAAAGGCACTGACCATCACAGAAGATTGCTCAATGGTAGAAGCGCTCGGAAAACTGACAGATATACAGCCGTTTCAACAGAAAAAGCTGCAATCAATCGTTCCTTTGTTCCGAACATTACGAACATTAAAGCCATCAGACGCGGTGACATTTATTGAACAAAAGATGGGACTCGGTGATTACTTAAAAAAACGGGTGAACGATACGAATGTACTTGAAAAAGGGGCGGATGATGTACGTGATGTGAAAACAGCCGCCAAACGCTTTGAAACGATTGAAGCCTTTCTCGCACATGCCGAACATATGAAGTCTGCCGAAAAGGAAAAAACAGATGAACCCGGTGTTCAGCTCATGACGATCCACCGCGCAAAGGGACTTGAATTCCAGACAGTATACATCACTTGTGTGGTCGACGGAGCACTGCCTCATGATTTCTCACTGGATGAACTCAGAAACGGTCATGAAGAAGCGCTCGAAGAAGAGCGCCGTTTATTATACGTGGCCATGACAAGAGCTGAACAATCTCTTTATCTGTCTGTTCCTTCATTTAGACGAGGAAAAACGGCTCATCGTTCTCGTTTTTTGTATCCTCTTCTAAAGAAAAACCGTGAATTATTTACGCAAAAACAACAGGCCCCCCTTTAAACGGAGAGCCTGTTGCTTATTTTTTGTTGTTCATCATTTTAGCGATTGTATTGAAATCAAGCTTTTCTTTTCCACTTGTAATCGATTGAACGATTTTGTCTTCCATTTCTTTAGGTACACGTTTGTTCGCAAGCTGTGCTACTTTTTTAATGACACCTCGAACGGTATTCTCATCTTTAAAGTTGGCATTTTGCAAAGAACCTGCAAGTTTAAACACATCATTCATATTCACACCGGTTTTGTTTTCTACGCTTTTAAAGAATTTATTATCCATTCATTTGCCTCCTCTTTGTGGAGTAATCACCTTACTATATGAAAATAGGCGGGATATGTGCCTATCCTAAAGCCTTGTTTGACCAAAGAGAAAGGAAAGCAAAAGGCTTCCCCCTTGCTTCCCTCACCTTCTTACTTTTTAGTAGTTAAAGAAAGAAGCACCAACGATGATTAAAAGGATGAAAAGCACTACGACAAGAACAAATGTTGATCCATATCCGCCGCCGTAGCCACCACCGTAGCCGCCGCAACAACCGCCACCGTAACCGTAACTCATATTTAAGCACCTCCTCTTCTCCCTTACAAAGTATGAAAAATGCAAGAAATGGTTTGGACGATCACATAAAAAAGTGCGGAATTTTTATTTCTGCTGTTTAAAGACGTAATCTGCCTCTGTATGACGCATCATGAATGCTTCTGTTTCTTTCGCAAAAGCCTCCATCTTCACGCCAAATGCTTTTAAGTGCTCCTCAAGATCATTCGCTTTATCCGTTAGATCCATTTCAGCCTTCTCGTGCGCTTGTTCTTTCCCATCATGCGGTTTAGTGAACAAAGAACCGATTAATTGTTCGAATGCATCCATTCTGGTCACCCCTTCTCTCTTACATATGCATCACTCAAAAAAAGGGCAACAAAAAAACCGGATAAATCCGGCTTTTGTTTTTCTCTTCTATTATTGAGGTTTCTTTTTGTTTCCACAGCCGCAGCCATTTTTCTTGATTTTCTTCGTATATACTGATTGTTGATTTGACTGCGCTGGATAACCTTGAAGCATATGTGACGGCGTTTCAGTTGGTTTCATCGCAACCCTTCCTTTCCTATTCCATGATAGTATATGCATTTATTGAAAGCGTGTCTGATCAGAATGCCTGTTTATTTCACAAGCTTCGAGACAACCGCTTCAATGATGCCTGCTGCTGCGGCAATCGCTAATAGTAAATTAAGCCACATGCTGATGACAGGAAAAAGTATGTATATCAGAAGTAAGGCAGCAGTGCACCATATGCCAGTACACCAATAACAGCTTAACAGTTCTCCAATCCAAGACCGCAGTCCTTCCCCTTTAATGATGATATATGTTTCGACCTCACCTTGTTCGTTTACCTCTTCCTGTTCTTCATGAAATAGACGGCGGAATGGCGCAGTAATGGTATCAAACACAATCAGTCTCGTCAGTCTAAAGGATGCGAGGGCAAACACGACAAATGACAAAGCACCGCTCAGAAGCCTCCACCTCCTTCTTTCTTCTTTTTCCGTCCTTTCTTTATATATGCAAGAAAAAAGACCGTCATGATGAATCGAGCGGAAATAAAATTGGGTTGTACTTTTTCACACTTTCCGATTCCACCTTGCGTCCTTGTTGCATTAAATAATGTATAGATAAGAAAGGAGTGAAAGTATTGTCTATTGAAGAAAGTGCTGAAAAATTGTATACACAACTGTTAAACGAATTAATCAGCAATTATGATGATTTCATTGAGATCAAAGATTCCGAAAATGTCACAATTCATAAAACAGATGTAACAGCCGCACTCTCCCTTCAAGCGACCGTAACGACAATCATTACTCTTTTAATCCAAATTCTTGTACCAGACGATGAATTGGCTGCTGACATCACAGACCAGCTTTTATCCACACAACAAGTGGAAGTCCAAAAGAAAACTGTGATTCAAATCATCAACTGCTATAACATTACGATAACATTATCAGATGCATCCATTATGAACTCCGTCCAAATTCTCACTCAAACATTGAATGTGCTCTTAGTTGAAGTCGGCATTCTTTGACCCTTTCTTTTTCTAATGACGTATGAAAGAGGTGAAATCATCGTGGCTGAAGAGAACGAAAAAAAGGAGTTTCAAATCAATACGGATATTGATCCATTAACAAGTCTTCTTGTCAGTGATGTGTTAAACAAAAACAATATCACTGATGATCAGAAAGCAAAAATTTCAGACGATCAAAGAAGAATGATTTTGAAATTAGTCGAGGACTTACAAAAGAAAGCAAATGATTTCGTAGAACAGCAGCAGGAGAAAAAAAGGCAGGCTGAGGCAGCAAAACAGCCGGAAGAAGTAGTGCCTGAACCAAAAGTACGTCCAAATCGAAACTCACTTCGAAATCGTATTCAGCAGCGTCGTAATGCGCAGCGTAATAACGATTAAATAAAAATGGGTTGCCTGCTAGGGTAAATGCCCGAGACAAAACCACGCATTCCAGCATTTAATAAAGTAAACGGAAGGAGGAATAGAAATGGATTCTAAACCATATTCTTGGGTCGCTCTAGATCGTAACTGTACACACCACGGACACCACAGACACCACGAACACCACGACGATTGCAACTATGAAAGAAAAGCACTTTGTGACGATTATTATGATGATGAAGATATCTTACAAGACTTGGATCAAGTAAGCTTCACAAAGCAGACATCTGAGGAAGTCATTATCGTCAGAGACTCTTGTGACATTAACGTATCTTCTGTCGATGCACAGGTTGCAGCATCTATCCAAGTAGCGATTCAAACAGCGATCATCACCATTACAAATATCTCAATCGCAGACGGTGATTTGGCAGACCGCGTCACGCAGGATCTCTTACAAGCTGCTACTCACAAACAAACAAACCGCCAAAAACTTGTCATCGAAAATTCAAGAAACGTTACAGTCTCTACAATCGATGCGGACATCTCTATCGCAATCCAAACACTTACACAAACTCTTGTTGCGACAATCGTTGCAATCGGCATCCTCTAATGTCCAAAAGCAGAGCGAAAAGCTCTGCTTTTCCTTTTATAAAAATACAACAAATATAAATGGTCATTTACCCACACCAACTAGAGGGCGCATACATATGTTGTTAAGGACTAAAGTCAAATACCTTGTTAAAGGAGCTGAAATCCATGAGCTGCGGAAAACACCATGGCCGACATGATGAAAACTGTGTATGCGATGCGGTTGATAAGATTTTAGCAGAGCAGGAAGCTGTAGAAGATAAATGTCCTACGAGCTGCTACAGTAATTTATTAAGCCCAACAGTTTCTGGAAAAGATACGATTCCGTTTTTACTTTTTGATAAAAAGGGCGGGTTGTTCTCTACTTTCGGAAACATTGGAGGATTCGTTGACGATTGCCAATGCTTCGAATCTATTTTCTTCCGGGTTGAAAAATTACACGACTGCTGTGCTACGTTATCTGTATTAAGACCAGTTGATGTACACGGACATACGCTGAGCGTGTGTCACCCTTGTGACCCTGACTTCTTTGGTCTAGAAAAAACGGACTTTTGTATTGAGGTTGATTTAAACTGCTTCTGCGCAATCCAATGCTTAAACCCAGAGCTTGTCGACAGAGTCATGCCATCGAAAGATAAAAAGCATCATCACCACGGCTAAATCAACAGGCCGCTGATCTAACTTGTCATGAGTCAAAGCATCCCCTTCCTCACGAATGACAGCCAATCATGCGGAGCAGTCAGCATAAGAAGCGGCCGCTTCCGCATTGGTTAAAAGTAGATGCACGAGCCGGCAAAGATAGCTTGTAGATGATGACAGTGCTCAAACACTCAAACAAATTTCCTAGTATAGGAGGGTTGAATATGAGCCGCAACCATTCATGGAGCTGTGTAACAGAGGCTGTTGAAAACATTAGCGACTTGCAAAATGCTGTCAAAGAAGAGTGCCCGACCAGCTGTTACAGCAATCTCCTTTCTCCATCACATTCATTAGGTGACACTGTCCCGTTTGTTCTCTTTACATCCAAATCAAAACCATTCGTCGCATTCGGAAACGTCGGAGAAGTAGATCCAGGTCCTTGCTTCAGCACTGCATTTTTCAGAGTCGAACACATCTGTGATCACTGCGCAACACTCAGCTTGCTTATCGCATTTGACAAAGACCGTCATATTTTAGATTTTACAGATAAAGATTCTTTATGTGATGTGTTCCGATTAGAAAAATCGAAGTATTGCGTTGAAGTAGACCTTGACTGCTTCTGTGCAATCGAGTGCCTAAACCCACGACTCATCAATCGTAACTGCTAACAAAAAAAGTCCCTATAAGGGACTTTTTTTATTAGTTAAAAACCTAGCGGATGGATGGAAGTAATCTCAGCAATCGCTAATTCGACTGGATTTCCCCCGCCTGCTGTACGAATAATCACAGTATCATCTTTTCGATCCATGATGATTCCTCTATATGTTTTACCATCAGCTTCAATCAGACAAAGAGCTCTTGGCATATTATGAGGCAGTCTTGTGAGAAAATCGACTTTTTCATCAATACTCATCTGACTTAAAGGCTTTTTCACTCGTTTTCTTCTTGGTTCTTCTTTTGTTTCATGAAAAACACCTTCTGGCTGGTTTCCCTCTTCTTCTTGAGGCTCTCGCTTTTGTATGAGCTCTGGTTCTTGTGTGATTTCTTGTTCCTGTGTAAGTTCGGCTTCTTGTGTATCCTCTTGTTCCTGTGTAGCCTCTGCTTCTTGTGTGATCTCTTGTTCTTCTGTAAACTCAGCTTCGTGTGTCATATCTCGTTCTTGTTGAAGTTTAGGCGGCTCGGCTTCTTTTTTATGCTCTATTTCTTGAGCGGCAGGTTCCTCCTGCGTGCTTTCTTTGATCACATCTTTTACATTGGTCTCACTTTCTGGCTGTTTTTCTGATTTCTTTCGCTTTCTCACAATATTTTGCATGGCCGGCTTTGATTCTTGATAGCTCGGCTGAACAATATACATCAGCGGCTTTTGATTCTCATCACCTTTATTTGACATACTAATCCCTCCCGAATGATTCATTCCTTATATATATGAACGGAGGCCTCAAATCAGAAGAAAAATAAAAAACAGCATACCCTTCATCGGTATGCTGCAAGTCATGTATTCGTTTAGCGGGCAATGATATGGAAGCCGGAATCAACATGCAGATTCTCACCTGTCATGCCGCGAGATAGATCACTGAATAAGAATAGAGCTGTATCGCCAACTTCTTCAGGAGTTGTTGTACGGCGGAGCGGTGCACGCTCTTCAATATCCTTCAGAATGGTATTAAAGCCGCTGATGCCCTTTGCAGATAACGTACGAATTGGACCAGCAGAAATACTGTTCACGCGGATACCCTCTGCGCCTAAATCAGCTGCTAAATATTTCACACTTGCTTCAAGTGATGCTTTCGCTACACCCATTACGTTGTAGTTTGATACAACACGCTCTCCGCCGAGGTATGTAAGCGTCACAATGCTTCCACCCTCTGTCATCAATGGACGTGCTGCTTTTGCTACAGCAGTTAATGAGTATGCACTAATGTTGTGCGCCAAAAGGAAACCTTCACGGTTCGTGTTCAAGTATTCTCCAACAAGCTCTTCCTTGTTTGCAAATGCAATGGCATGCGCAACGCCATGAATGACTTGTACTTTTTCTTTAATTGCAGCGAAACATTTTTCGATTTCTTCGTCACTTGTCACGTCACATGGAAGAATGATAGAATCATCACGCTCAAGTGTGCTTGCCAGCTCTTTTACCGATTCAGCAAGACGATCTCCAACATAAGTAAAAATCAAACGAGCTCCAGCTTCATGAAGTGAGCGGGCAATTCCCCAAGCGATGCTTCGTTTATTGGCAACACCCATAACCACGATATTACGGCCTTCTAAAGAAAAGTTCATATGTAATAAAGCCTCCTATTTTTTCAAGACATAGTATTAGTACCTGATCATAATATTATCACAGATCATAAGAGAATGACAATTTTCGCTGAAAGAAAGTTTCATTTTTGCGAAAAAACCGTCTTCATAAGTGAAGACGGTTCGATTTCTTTATCGTTTGATTCTGTTTTGCTGATAAGCAAAATGGTTCGTAGGCCCGTGTCCAGATCCAATACGCAAAGGGAATTTAATGGCTTCATGAACAAAGGTTTCTGCTGTTTCAAAGGCTTCCTTCATCGAATATCCTTTCGCAATTTCAGCTGTTAATGCTGCTGCAAACGTGCAGCCTGTGCCATGTGTATGCGGTGTATCAATATGTTCATTTGTGACTTCAATAAAGCCTTTTCCATCATACAGCAGGTCTGTAATCATCCCATCAGATGGACCATGGCCGCCTTTAATCACGACATGTTTCGTACCTAGCTCATAAAGGTGCTCCGCTGCCACATAGCGGTCCTTTTTCGTCTGAATTTGTATCCCTGTCAGTACTTCTGCCTCAGGAAGATTCGGCGTTACAGCATAGCTGACAGGCAGCAAGTGTGTTTTCATCGCAGCGACCGCATCTTCATTTAATAAAGAGGCCCCTCCTTTTGCGATCATGACTGGATCTACAATCAGCTTCATATCATATTGAACCGTTTTTTCAGCTACAATCTTGATCATGTCTGCACTCCACAGCATCCCTGTTTTGACGGCATCTGGCGGTAAGTCTTCTGCCACTGCATCTATTTGACGCTCTAACGCCTCAATTGAAAGCGGGTATATCCCATGAACACCTAGTGTGTTTTGCGCAGTAATCGCTGTGATCGCAGACATTCCGTACACACCGAGCTCCTGAAAAGTTTTCAAATCTGCCTGAATGCCTGCTCCGCCGCCAGAATCAGAACCCGCGATTGTGAATGCTTTTTTGATCGTCATTTCTTCACACCTCTCATTAGCCAATCCATTGATGATAAATGGTTCTTGCTTTGGCAATATCATTCGTACCATGTACAAGCGCTCTGCCATCTTTAAATAAGACAAGCTTAAACTCATCCTTTTGACACGAAAGCAAATATGGATTTTCAAGCACATCCATCCCTGCCCTCTTTAACCGAAGAGCTACTTCATGTAAAGGCGGCGGTGTTTCTGCTGCACTGCGGATTTGTACCGTATTGCGGCCGCATAGTACATCTGCCTTCGCTCTCTTGTCATATGAAAGAAATGGATAGGTCTTTAGTCCACAGCTTGGACATTGCTTCTTCTTTAAAGACGCGGCCGACCGAATGTCAGACCGTTCATTTTTCCATAAATCGAAGGATTTTAATATTGGCGTCACTGGATGTCCTGTTAAATATTTAAGTGCATCTGCCACTTGATATGCGGCCACCTGCTGCACAACTGGACTAATGATACCTGCTGTATCACATGTCATGCCTTGTGCGGGTAAATGTTCAAGCAGACAGTGTAAACACGGCGTCTCACCAGGGATCACAGTGAATTGAATGCCATAACTGGCTACACAGGCCCCATAAAGGAACGGAATTTGATGTTTGACAGCGGCATCATTTGCGATCATTCTTACCTCAAAATTATCCGCTGCATCGACAATGATTGAAGCCTCACTGACAAGTTCGTCAATATTGTGAGCAGTCACATCGATTACGATTCCTTTGATGTGCACGTCACTGTTTACTTGCTTGAGTCTTTTTTCAGCAGCCACAGCTTTTGGCAGCCGATCCTTCACGTCTTGCTCCGTGTAAAGCTGCTGACGCTGAAGGTTGCTCCATTCAATATAATCTCGGTCCAAAATGGTGACAGAACCAACGCCGGCACGAACGAGCATTTCAGCACTTGCGGTTCCAAGTGCCCCCGCTCCAATAATGACCGCCTTTGAGTCATTTAGCTGCTTTTGTCCCTCTGTTCCAATTGGCTGAAAAAGCTCTTGGCGTGAATAACGAGTGCTCAAAATGACGGCATTCCTTCCTGTGGACTGCTCGCTGTCCCATAGTTTTTCAGCGGAATACGTCCTGCCTCATAGCCTAGTCTTCCTGATTCAATCGCCAGTTTCATTGCTTTTGCCATTTTCACAGGATCCTTTGCACCGGACACAGCGGTATTTAGTAATACGGCGTCTGCTCCAAGCTCCATCGCATAAGCTGCATCCTTCGGAGAACCTACGCCAGCATCAATAATGACCGGCACCTTCGCCTGCTCAATAATAAATGAGAGATTCAAAGGATTTAGTAAGCCTTGGCCTGAACCAATCGGTGAAGCACCAGGCATGATAGCATGGACACCGAGTTCTTCTAATTTTCTTGCCAGCACCACATCATCAGATGTATACGGCAGCACGATAAATCCTTCTTCGAGCAGCATTTCAGATGCTTTTAATGTTTCAACTGGATCTGGCAGAAGAGACCTTGAACAGCCAATGACTTCTACCTTGATCATGTCACAAAGCCCAGAAGCCTTTGCTAAACGGGCAATACGCACTGCCTCTTCTGCTGTACTTGCTCCAGCTGTATTCGGAAGCAGCGTATATTTTGATAAATCAAGCTGCTCCAAAAAATTAGGCTGAGATGCTTCGAATATGTTCATTCTTCTGACGGCAAAGGTTAAAATTTCGGCTTCCGATACGTTCACCGCTTCTTTTTGAACCTCAAATGATGGGTACTTTCCTGTTCCGAGTAATAGTCTTGATGTGAATGTTTTTCCGCCAATGTGCAGCATTGGATCATCCTCCTCCTACGAAATGAACGATTTCAATCGTGTCATTTGGTTGAATTTCTACTTGTTGAAACGCTTCTTTATCAATGATTTCATGGTTCTTTTCAACGATCACCACACGGTTTTCAAGCTGATAGGCTGATAGCAGATCATAGATCGTTCCATTCTCTTGATCGAAATCAACGATTCTGCCATTCAATTGAATCTTCATACGAATAGTGCCTCCTTTCGTCCAATACGAAACGCGTGAAGCCATTCCTCTTTGACCGGTTCGTCTAATATCAGGTCACGAATGATTTCTCCAGTAATCGGCGCAAGTAAAATGCCATTCCTGTAATGCCCTGCAGCAAAAAGAATACGCTTGTCTTCTGGATGTCTTCCGATATAAGGATGCCGGTCGTTTGTCGCCGGACGAAGGCCTGCCCAGCACTCTTCAATCGGCATCTCCTTAATAGAAGGCATAAGCTGAGACGCCTTTTGAATCACAGCTTCCATGCCGCCAAGCGTTGGAACTGTCTGCCACTCGTTTGGCTTCATCGTTGCGCCGATGACAAGCTTTCCGCTATCTCGCTGAACGATATAACAATGATCATGATAAATGGTGTGTGCGAGCGCTGGACCGTTATTCCATACAGACACACATTCCCCTTTTACTGGATAAAGAGAATGCGATAATCCGAGCTCTTCAAAAAAACGGCCAGACCATACACCACTTGCGACTGTCAGGTCATCACATGTGAATGCGCCCTTCGTTGTTCTGACAGTTAACGCTTCTTTGTCCCGCTTCACTTCGATCACAGGTGTACACTCTTTCACATCTGCCCCGTACCGGACGGCCGCCTGCCATAAAGCCCTGCATACAGCGTAAGGTTCCACATGCACATCCTCTTCAATCAAACCTGCTCCCAGCATGTGATCTGTAACTTGAGGCATGCATTTTTTTACGCTGCTTGCGTCAAGCCATTTAAATGTAGACAAATGCTGCATCCGGCAAAGGGCTTGTTTCTCTTCTTCTGTAAAGGCGACCTTCATGATACCGCCCGCTGAAGTTCGAATATCAATGCCTGATTCATGCAGAAGATCGACTTTTAATTTTTCGTACAATGCCTGGCTTGCTCTGCCTGCCTGAAAGAAAACATCCTCATGACCCTCTCCTTCAGCATGTGCACCGAGCATCCCGGCAGCCGCACTTGTCGTTTGCTTCCCTATCTCATTCGCTTCAAATAAGACCACCTGTTTTCCTGCTTTTGCAAGGTGATAGGCGATGGAGACCCCTATGATTCCACCACCAATGATTGCAACGTCATAATGCTTTTTCATAAGGATTCTCCTTTACCTTTTCAGAAAATGCTTGTGCCATCATACGCGGCTGATGATGAGCAAAAATCCCAGACATGACAGCAATTCCTTTCACATTTGCTTGTTTCAATTCTGGAACTCGTTCTGGGGTCACCCCGCCGATGGCCACCACTGGAATCGTTAGTGCAGAAGTCAGTTTCTTCACAAGCTGTACACCTCTTGCCTGAAGTCCTGGTTTACAAGAGGTAGCATATATGTGCCCAAACATGACATACTCTGCTCCATTTTTCTCTGCTGCTTTCGCTTCTTCTATCGAATGGACAGATACTCCCGCATGAAGGTGAGGAAATTTTTTTCGCAGTTCTTTTGGCGAAAAGCTGTGGCCCGGGAGATGCACCCTGTGAATATTGGTAAGCAGTGCAACGTCTACACGGTCATTGATCACGAGCTTTTCTTTCGGTACACCTTCTAAAAGGAGATTCTTCACGAGATCAACAAGCTCACTCGCAGTTTTAGACCGTTCACGAATATGAATAAAATCCACTTCAGACGCTATAACTTTTATTTGTTTGATCAGTTCACCCGCAGGAAGGGAATCATTTGTCACTGCGTGGAGTTCCATTTGCACCAACCCCATCTAAGCATGCTGTTTGCCACATTTCTTTTTGATACGCCATCTCCCAAAAGTGATATTCATAATAGCTTGAAATCACGAAATTTTCTTTCATATTGGCCCGTACATGGTCTGGTGCTTTTTCTGCTAGTTCATCAAAGCGGTTCACCTGTTCGAAGACGAGTTCCTTAAACCAATCGCCTCCGTATGTCAAAATCCATTCTTGGTAAATTGGATGGTCAGGTGTTGTTTGTTTCAGCTTTTCACCTACCTCATAATAGAGCCAGTAACACGGTAATAATGCGGCTAAAATCTCTTCAAACCGTCCGCTTTTTACAGATCGGTACATATGAGAGGTATACGCATAAGCAGTGGGAGAAGGCTTAAAGTTCTCAATGGCTTCATCAGAAATTTGCAGAAGCTCTGTAAATTTCCTATGCAGCGACAGCTCTGCTTCATACGTGCCCTGGGCATGATACGCCATTCTGCCCGTCGTATGTAAGTCATCACTTATCGCCGCTCCATATGCCTGCACCTTTGCAAAATGAGTTAAATAATAAGAATCCTGCATCACGTAATAGGTGAAACGATCGAGTGAAAGTGTGCCATCTCCAATCCCTTTGACAAAAGGATGTGTAAAGCTTCCATTCCACCATGTTGCTGCAGCCTCTTTACATTCTGTTGAAAACGTCATGTTCCTCTCCTCCTGTTTTTCCATATAAAAAAGCCACTTTCCGCGTGGAAAGTGGCTTGGAATTTGTAAAAAGCATAGTCAAAAACCGCACCACTTCCCTACGCAGGTATGAACCTGTTCAGGTAATGAGGGTCTAAAAGTCGACACTTTTATCTCAGCCCTTTTAAAGGACTCCCCTAGTGGATCAAATATATGATGTTGTACCTCTATCTTAATCAGGAATTGTTCATTGGTCAAGGGTTCATTGTCATTCTAATTGGGCTCTTAGTCCTGCCACATACTCTCGGGAGCCCGATACAAGCACACGGTCGCCGCTTCTAAGTGTCGTATCGCCATGCGGTACTAAGCTGTCTACCCCTCTAAAAATGCGGACAAATACCAAATCACCGGTGAAAGGAAATTCTCTCAGCATGACATTATGATAACGATGATTGTTCATTTGAATTTGATACAAAGAAGAATCCTCATTTGTTAGCAATCGAATCGCATCAGGTGCTTCAATCAAAGCTCTTAGCACCGTTTTAGATGACAGGAAAGTAGAAAACGTATCAATTCCCGCTTCCTTCAATATCAGCTCTGCCTCTGCTTTGTTGACACTTGCAATGACTTGTTTTGAACCTTCTTCTTTTGCAAATAAAGCAATTTCCTTATTTTTCGTCTCACTGCCTGTTGCGACGACAAGGACATCCTCTTGACCGACGCCTGCCTTTCTCAGCGTCTCATCGTCGTATTGTTCAATTGATTCGACTTCAAAGATAGAGTCTGCCAGCAGTGCTTCCTTATTTTCTTGAAAAACATGCAAAATCCGAATGTCATATTCATCCTGATGTAAATCAAGTGTGACAGGTAAGGTCAGCTGATTTGCTCCAATAAAGGTCACACGCTTCTTATGGCTTGCCGCTTGTTCTTTTTTAAACAGCGCTTTAAACCAAACAGGTGTTAAAATGCTCGTTAGCACAGCAACTAAAATCAGCGCTCCTGACATTTTATGATCAATGACACCGAGCCGCTCACCAATCGTCGCAGCTGCAATGACGAGAGATAAAGTTGAAGTTAATAAAAAGCCGGAGCCAATGACCTTTTTCATATCATACCATTTTTTCAGATAAAGAATCGGGATTAGCTTACTCATAAGCAGCGCAATAAACAGAAGCGGAATCATGATCATGATGTTTGGGTCCTTAAACAGTGCCCATATATTCAGATCCACTCCGACCATCACAAAAAAAATCGGGATTAAAAATCCGTAGCCAAATGAGTCCAGCTGCTGAACGAGTTCTTTATTTGGTGAAAGAAGGGACACAAGCACGCCAGCTAAAAACGCCCCTAGAATATTTTCAGCCCCGAGTGATTCAGATAAGGCAACTAAGACTATAATGAGAGTAAAGATTGCCCTTGTCCCAATTTGCACGGTTCCTTTAGACATCGACTGAAAAATTGACTTTGTCTTAAATACGCGGCCAAATAAATAAAGAAGAATGCCTGCAGCAAATAATAAGAGCAGGAGCCACATGTTCCCTGTTCCATCTCCATAAATGGAGGAAAACACAGCAAGCAAAATCATCGTGACCAAATCGGCAATGACAGCTACAAGCAGAATGATTTGACCGATATTCGTTTGCATCAACTTTTCCTCTTTTAAGGTTGGCACCACTACGCCTAATGAAATGGTAGAGATAATGAGCGTCATTAAAAAGGCATTTTGGATAAACCCTGCGAGTACAAACGCATAGGACAGGATAAAGGAAATACAAAATACCCCAAGAAAAATCATGGTGGCTGCTTTAAATGTATTTGGTTCTTTTAAACCATTTGGAAGTTCTCGTGCTTTCTTCTTTGACTCAAAAGAAGAAAAATCTATTTCAAGTCCACTTAAAAACATCAGAAAAATAAAACCGAGCATGGATAATGTATCTAACCACGCATCATGTTCGACAACCAGTTGAAGACCGCTTTTCCCAATGATGAGCCCCATGATGATTTCAGCTACAACGACCGGAATGGTCAGCTTAAATCGGTGCAATAAAATAGGGGTGAAAAAGGCGACAATTATAACGACAACGAGTGATGAAACAGATGTATGCTCCATTGGCTAAAGCCTCCTAACATTCATGTTTAATTTTTTAAGTCTTACGTTAAAGCATTGATTCTAACAATTGCCCAAATGAAATGAAAGCCATTCGTTATATTTTCTAAAATTCAAACTTCTTTATATCCGATGAATGGATGAAAAAATCAGGAGGAAACCTTATGAAATTCGATATTATTGGTGATATCCATGGCTGCTACGAAGAGCTGCTTACCCTCATACACAAACTAGGATACGAACTCAAACATGGATTACCCGTCCATCCTGATAAGAGAACGCTGGCCCTTGTTGGTGATCTAACAGATCGTGGACCTCGGTCAGTAGACGTCATGCGATTTGTCATTCATGCCTATTCACACGGCGCAATCCGTTATGTACCTGGCAACCACTGCTTTAAGCTTTATCGCTACTTAAAAGGAAATCCCGTCAAATTGCTTCATGGCATCGAAACCACAGTGCACGAAATAAAAAAACTGCCAATCCATGAACAAAACAAATTGTCACATGAATTTAAGCAGTTATTCGAGAAGGCTCCGCTTTATGATGTACTCATTCCTGATGAGCTGATCATTGCACACGCAGCGATGAAGGAAAAGGATATTGGAAAAAAGCCGAATAAACAAATGCGGTCCTATTTATTATTTGGTGCCGTCACAGGAGAAACATGGCCAGATGGGCGGCCTGTTCGCAAGGACTGGGCAAAGGAATATCACGGAAAACCGTGGATTGTGTATGGCCATACACCAGTGAAAGAACCTCGATTCGTTGGCAGAACGGTCAATATTGATACAGGCTGCGTATTTGGCAACAAGCTGTCTGCCCTCACATACCCTGAGCTTAAAACGGTCTCCGTTCCTTCATCCATGCCTTATGACGATTCTAGATTTCAGCATTTCACATCATAAAAAAACCCGGCCCTGCGCTGCAGGTGACCGGGTTTCTCTATGTTAAAAAAGCAATGATTTCATATCATCAGGAAGCGGGGCTGAAAATGTCATTTGCTCACCTGTCATCGGATGAGGAAACGCAAGGGTTTCACTATGCAGTGCCTGCCGGTCTATCCGCTCGGTCGTTCCGCCATACAGCGTATCTCCGATGAGCGGATGCCCAAGAAATTGCATATGAACACGAATTTGATGTGTTCTCCCGGTTTCAAGTGAGAGAGACACATCCGACATGTTCAACTCAGCGATTACCGCTCGCACGGAATAATGCGTTACTGCCTCCTGCCCAGCATCATCAACCATCCGCTCGATAATACTATCCCCTTTCCGGGCAATTTTTGCAGCGATCGTTCCATGTTTTTCTGTGATCATGCCATGTGTAAAGGCTCTGTATGTTCGTTTAACCGCTCCACTTTTTTGCGCCTTTGATAAAAGGCTATGGGCAAACCGATGCTTCGCCACAAGCATGACACCAGATGTATCACGATCAAGACGGTTTACCAAATGAACCGTATGCCTAACAGACTGCTTGGCATAATGATGCAGTAATCCATTCGCAATACTGTGCTCAGGGTGCTCCCGAGAAGGGATCGAAGGAATATACGGCCTTTTATTCAGCACAAGGACATGCTCGTCCTCAAATATAATATCAAGTGGAATCGGTGCAGGCTTCAGCCCTTCACTCACTTTTTCCTCGGGAAATAAAATGGTGAGTCTGTCCCCTTCATGCAGCTCGCACTTCACGGTAACATGCTCTCCATTAATGAGGAGGTCACCGCCATCAAACTTAATATCCGTCAGCATTCTTTTCGAAATACCAAGATCAATTAAATATTCCTTTAAAAGCAGCCCTTCTTCTTTGGCTGTTATGGTTTTGTTTAACGTAAAGTATTCCAGCGGGAACAACCTCTTTCTTATTCTCCTTTTCCGATAAAGGAATCTTGCACCCTTTTCCAAAACGGAAACGGTCTAAATCTGGCAAAACGGACATTCTCGTCTGCCACCCGGCATTGAATGGATTTGACGTCTTTATGAAGCAGTGTCAAATGATCAATGGTCACCTGAAAATCGACATCATTCCTCGGTTTAATCACACAAGTATGATGGTCAGGCAAAATAAGCGGTGAACCGACCGTCCGAAACACTCGGTTGTTGATTGAAGCCATTTCCGCCAGCTGAATGGCTCTAATGGAAGGATGAATAATGGCGCCACCCAGTGCCTTATTATAGGCCGTACTGCCAGATGGTGTAGACAAACAAAGGCCGTCACCTCTAAATGTTTCAAACAGCTGGCCTCTAATTTCAACATCTGCCACAAGTGTCCCTTCCATGCTTTTAATCGTACATTCATTCATTGCTAAATATTTCTCTTCTCTGCCGCCGTCGTTGTATCTGACAATGACTTCTAAGATCGGATATTCCACAATATGATAAGGCGTTTTCGCAATGGCTAAGACGAGTTTTTCAATTTCACTCGGCACCCAGTCAGCATAGAAGCCAAGATGACCTGTATGAACACCGACAAAAGCTGTTTCATTTAGACGGTCGCTATAACGGTGAAACGCATAAAGAAGGGTGCCGTCTCCACCAACCGTAATGACAAGATCCGGTTCCTCTTCATTTAGTTCCATCCCAAAATCCAATAAGTAGGTCTGAATTTTACTTTTGAGCGTGTCAGATACAGAATTCCCTTTTGAAGAAACTGCAAATTTCATGAATTCTTCTCCTTTTTCACCTTGCTGCTATGAGAGGGCAGCATCATATTTGATCAAACTGGCTCAGCTGTCGTTTTTCTTTTTCCGGGAAAATGCCACTTGTGCTTCTTGAATTTCCCCTCTGATTTCGGACATTTCTTCATCGAGACGAGATGCTGCCTCAGATGCTCTTTGAAGGCGCAGCTTGACCTTCTCCGGGATATTCCCGCTATATTTATAATTCAGAGAATGCTCAATGGTCGCCCAAAAATTCATCGCAAGCGTACGAATTTGGATTTCGACGAGGAGCTGTTTCTCTCCACTTACGGTTTGCAGCGGATATAACACAACAAGGTGGTAAGAGCGGTATCCGCTTTCTTTATGTTCTGCAATATAGTCGCGTTTATCTACAACCACAAAATCTTTACGTGACTGGAGCATTTTTTTCACGACTTGTATATCTTCTACAAACTGGCACATAATGCGAAGCCCAGCAATATCCTGCATCGTTTCAATCTCATGCATCGGGATGTTTTTACGCTTTGCCTTTTCTAATATGCTGGCAACGGGTTTCACTCGGCCTGTGACAAATTCTACTGGTGAATGGTCATCCTCGAATTCATACAGCTTTCGAATGCCTTTTAGTTTCACTTTTAATTCTTCGACTGCTTGTTTATACGGTGCGAGGAATTGATCCCATTGTTTTTTGTCCATGAAACTTCCCCCAATTCCATATACCTAATTATTTCAGAGGAATGTGCTTTTCACTTTCTCTTCCATATCTCCGTAATTGGCATTGTCTTTAATATTGTCGATTAAATAATGTAATTCCTGTTGAAGCTGAATGAGTTCCAGCGAATATTCATCCGATGCCAAATAGACAGGGATGTCACGATTCATTGCTTCTTTTAATGGAGCCCATGTATGTTCCCCTAAAATAAGATACGAAAAGGACTCCTCGGTTTCAAGTATGTAAACGAACGCAAAGTGATCAGAATCAACAAGCATTTGTCCTGATGCTTTTGCTTTTTGGATTTGCTCTTCTGACTGGATTGTCAAAATCAGCCTGTCTTCTTTTAAAGTTGCTTCTGTGATTTCAATTCTGTTTTGCATCATGATCTCCTTTACAACAAAGTACAGCTTTATTTTATCATATCAAGTTCAATATTGATAAACCGAACTTTTTGAGAAAATCCTGTTTTTCTCTTTTAAATGATCCTTTCCCAAGATTCTTCATTCATTTTGGTCCATACCTAAATTGAAAATAGAGTGAAAAAAACAGTCTTTTACATGGTGAACACACTTCATGTACAATAATCATATTTCTTCTAATGAAAGGTTGATGTCAAAATGGCACAGGAAATTGAAATCGAACTAAAGCAATTATTAATGAAAGAAGAATTTGAACAGCTGAAACAGCATTTTCAATTGAAGGATGCGGATTTCCACACGCAAACCAACTATTATTTTGATACACCTCAATTTGATATAAAATCTCAATTGGCTGCATTAAGAATGAGAGAAAAAAACGGTCAATGGGTGCTCACATTAAAGGAACCTCACGAAATAGGCTTGCTCGAAACCCACCAAACGATCGCTCCCCCTTCTCAACTTGACGATTTTAAGCTGCCAGAAGGTGAAGTTGCGGACAGATTAGACCACCTGAACATTCAAAAGGATCAAATTGTGTACTTTGGTTCACTTGAAACGTCAAGAGCAGAAAAAATGATCCAAGAAGGCTTAATTGTTTTGGATCACAGCCGATATTTAACAGTAGAGGACTATGAACTTGAATTTGAAGTGAGCGACCTGGAAATCGGACAAGCCGCTTTCTCCGCATTGCTCCGCAAATTTCATATTCCAGTACGAAACACGAAAAACAAAGTCGTTCGTTTTTATGAAGAAAAAATGAAAACACAGAATAGATGAATTCCTTGAAGGAGGAACATGATGAACGTCAATCAACTTCAATCCTTTATGCAGCTTCAAGCGCTTAAAACGTTACAGACAGATCCAGCACAAACGCAAATGTCTGCGGGTCAAGAATCGAATGCCCAAGCTTCATTTCAGTCGCTGCTGCAAGATTTTTTAGGCGGATCAGAATTATCACGTCTCCCGCTTTCCATCTCTGCTTTTATGGGCACGGACCCATCAACGGCTCCGAACACGCAATATGCGCGTACAAACCCATATTTATCTGCCACTTCCGGCAGTGATCAGCTTGAGGCTCAATCTTTGTATGCAAATGACAACCAATTAAATACAGCGAATGGCATTGGAAATGTCTTAAACAACAGCTACACGCCGCCGCTTCAAAAGGCTGTCTCCAGCGGCTCATCTTCAAAAGAGATTAATCAAATCGTGTCACAAATGGCTCAAAAGCATGGCGTTCCCGAAAAGCTGATTCACGCGGTCATCAAGCAGGAATCCGGCTACCGCACAAATGCTGTCAGCCATGCAGGTGCGCTTGGACTCATGCAGCTCATGCCATCTACTGCTAAATCACTTGGCGTCAACAATGCTTTTGATGCATCCCAAAACATTGAAGGCGGAACGAAGTATTTAAAACAAATGCTCAATAAATATAACGGGAATATCTCACTCGCATTAGCTGCCTATAATGCAGGCTCAGGAAATGTAGATAAATACGGAGGCATTCCTCCATTTAAAGAAACACAAAATTATGTAAAGAAAATCACAGCTCAATATTTCGCTTAAACCGAAGAGAATAACCTCTTCGGTTTTTTGTATGTCGCTTTTCCCCCTTTTTTGACTGAATGTGTTATGATATGGTCAATTGATCACAGAACCCGATTCTCTCTTTATTTCGAGCAGACCAAAGCGGTTTGTTTGTGGAATTGAGATGAGGTTGTTAAAATAAGTACAAGAATAGAAACAATAAAATAGAACAAACTGAATATCACTTTTGAAATAAATGAAATGCGCAATAGGGTGAGTCATCCTATTAACTACGAGTAAAAGGAGTAGTCAACATGGTACAATCGTTTAACGCACCTTACGAAGCGGTTGGAGAGGAACTTCTATCGCAACTTGTTGATACTTTTTATGAAAATGTAAAGTGTCATCCTTTGCTTCATCCTATTTTCCCGGATGACTTAAAAGAAACAGCAAGAAAACAAAAACAGTTTTTAACGCAATATTTAGGCGGACCACCGCTTTATACAGAAGAGCATGGCCACCCAATGCTGCGGGCGAGACATCTCCCTTTTCCGATTACTGAGGAGCGAGCTGACGCATGGCTTGAATGCATGGAGGATGCAATGGATCAAGTAGGATTAACCGGCGATATTCGTGACTTTTTATTTGAACGGCTTTCTCTGACGGCTCGTCATATGGTCAACCAAACACCTGAAAAGGATGGACGATCTTGAGCTGCAATACGCACGATCAATATTTCTCACACTGTCACGGACATCCTCAAAAGCCGATTGAAATCTATGTATTCATTGATCCTCTAAGCCCAGACTGCTGGTTATTAGAGCCGTCCATTAAAAAGTTGAAAATGAAATATGGCCGTTTTTTCACTTTACGAACGGTAACAAGTTCTAGTATTAATGCTTTGAATCGGAAAAGAAAGAAACATTTACTGACTGAAGCATGGGGGAAATTTGCCACTAAAACGCAGACCAAAAAAGAACAAATGCTGTCTGAACAAATTGTGACATCACCCTACCTCGCCTCACTCGCACTAAAAGCAGCGGAGCTTCAAGGCAGAAAATGCGGAATGAAATTTTTGCGTCTCATTCAAGAATCACTTTTTTGCCATCAGCAAGATGTCACAAGTGAGCAGGTGCTGATAGAAAATGCAAAAAGTGCTGGACTGGACATCGAGGAATTCCAGCGCGACATTCATTCTCAAAGTGCTGTGAAAGCACTGCAATGTGATATGAAAATTGCAGCAGAAATGGACGTATCTGAGCTTCCGACCTTCGCCTTTTTTAATACAGTAAATGGAGACGAAGGATTAAAAATTTCAGGTGCCTACTCTTATGATATTTACGAAGAAATCCTTTTTGAAATGATTGGTGAAAAACCAACACCATCAGAACGGCCTCCAATTGAATGGTTTATTGCTTACTTTCAATTTGCTTCCGCAAAAGAGATAGCCGTTGTCTATGACCTGACGCTTGAAGAAGTTGAACGAGAAATGAAGAAGCTGGCTTTCGCTCAAAAGGTAGAACGTGTCCAAGTGCAGCAAGAAATGTTTTGGCGCTATAAAGAGAATGACCACCATACAGATCTTGATGTCTATCGCTGTGAAAATGAACATGGGTGCTGACCCCATGTTTTTCTTTACCCTCACTAGGAACATTCGTTCTGTTTATAAATACGAAGAAACCGCGCCGGGATAAGCGCGGTTTCACTATGTCTTAACGACAACAAAGGGGATGGGAGAAATTTTTCACGGTCAAACAAAGGGGTAATGTTTGTATGTGATTAATTTCACATCTGTAGTATATCAAATTTTGTCGACTTATGACAACAGATATACTATATGTTCATATTTTTGTCACAAAACATAAGAGGGTTGTCACTTTCATATAGTAAAAGTAACAAAAAAATGGGGGGATCTGCATGCGCAGCACAACTATTGGACTTGTTGCCATTGGCTTATGTTTCTTTTTAAATATATTAGGCTTAATGAAGATGCTTCCTCTTTATTTGACGTCTCCACTCTTATTTGCTTCGATTCTTTTTACGCTTTATCGAATGAATCACCGTAGGACCTTTAGAGGTTTTAAAGGATGATGATTGACATGGAACGGCCTCGACATCTGAAGAGGTCTTTTTTTATGAGAAAAAAACTCCTGTCAAAAGATGAGATAGCACTCACACGTCTGACAGAAGTCTTTTCATTACTCACCTGTTTTGGAGATGAGCTCTTCCATTTCTTTTAGTTTTTCTTCGAACAATTGACATGCTGCTTCGATTGGTTCTTTTGAAGCCATATCAACCCCTGCTTTTTTCAGCACATTGATTGGATAATCAGAGCTTCCTGCTTTAAGGAAATCGGTATAGCGCTCTACCGCTGGTTTTCCTTCTTGTAATATTTGCTTGCTTAATGCCTGCGCCGCGCTATAGCCTGTCGCGTATTGATACACATAATAGTTGTAATAGAAATGAGGGATTCTCGTCCACTCTAATCCGATTTCCTTATCAACCACCATGCCGTCACCAAAGTACTTCTTGTTCAGGTCATAATAAAGGTTCGTCATAAATTCTGGCGTTAAAGCCTCTCCTTCTTGTGCTTTCACATGAATAAGATGCTCAAACTCAGCAAACATCGTTTGTCTAAATACCGTTCCTCTAAATCCTTCTAACAAGTGGTTTAATACATACAAACGCTGTTTTTTATCGTCTAAATGATTAAGCAGGTATTCGCCTAGTAACGCTTCATTTGTAGTGGAAGCCACTTCAGCTACAAAGATACTATAGTTTCCATACGGATATGGCTGGTGCTTTCTTGTATAGTAGCTGTGTACAGAATGCCCAAATTCATGAGCCAGTGTAAACAAATTATCAATATTATTTTGCCAGTTCATGAGGATATATGGATTTGTACCATAGCTCCCAGATGAATAAGCACCGCTTCGTTTCCCTTTATTCTCATAAACGTCTACCCAGCGATTTTCGAGTCCTTCTTTTAACACGGACACATATTCTTCTCCTAATGGGGCTAACCCTTTCAGCATATAATCCTTTGCTTCATCGTAGGTGAGCTTCATGCCAGCATCTTTCACAAGTGGTGTGTACAAGTCGTAATTGTGCACTTCATCAAGCTTTAATACCTTTTTACGTAATTCAATATAACGGTGTAATAACGGTAAATATTGATGAACTGTATCAATTAGATTGTCATACACTTCTTCCGGGATGCTGTTTCTTGATAATGCCGCTTCTCTTGCCGATTTGTAATTTCGTACTTTTGCATAAAAATTATCCTTCTTAATTGAACCGCTCAGTGTAGAAGCAAGTGTATTCTTATACTGATCATACGTTTTATACACAGCTTTAAAGGCATTCTTTCTCACTTCACGATCATCACTATTTAAAAATGTGATAAAGTTGCCGTGGGTAATCTTCTTTTCCTCCCCATTCTCATCCTTTACAGAAGGAAAAGAAATGTCGGCGTTGTTAAACATACTAAAAGTAGTAGATGAAGATGAAAGTGGTTCAGAGGCCTCAGCTAATAAAGCTTCTTGCTCCTCACTTAAAATATGTGGACGCTCTTTATTAATTTCTTCGAGAGCATGTGAGTACAGTTTTAATTCTTCTTTTTCCAGAATAAATTGCTGCAATTTATCTTCTTGAATTGATAAAATCTCTGGAACAATATAAGCAGATGTACTAGACAGCTGTGTAAATAGATTCGAGGCTTTATCATTTAACGCCTGAAAGGATGAGTTCGTTGTATCTTCATCGTATTTCATGTGCGCGTATGTATAAAGCTTGCCAAGCTTTTCAGAAAGTTGATCCTGAAAGGTTAGGGCTTCATACAGGACATCAGCAGAATGGGCCAGCTTGCCTTTAAATTGTGCCAGCTTCGGAATTTCTTTTTTGACCGCTTCGAATTCCTTGTTCCATGCATCGACGCTTTCAAAAATATCTTCAAGGCGCCATTTGTTTTCTTCTTTTACTTCGCTTCTGTCTGGTAGATGATTGTTTTTGTTTTGTGAAGTCATATGAATCCCCCTTGCTTGAGTTGTGTTGAACCAACCTTTCGGAAAGTGAAAGAAATTGGTGTTGTATTTATCTTCTTTGTTTTGAACTATATTTGTCAAATCATATGCAGAAATAAATACCAAACAGACTAAAAAAATGAGAAAAAAGCGTTTCTTTTGATTCAATAGCAGCACCACCTTTTTCTTATCATGATCAAAGTGGTTATGAAACATGCTAATGAAATAAGAAAGCATCTCGTTTTAACACTTCATCTAGTGTTCGTATTGGCATTTGATTCGACGATACTTCATAATTACCCTCTTTCGTCATATGTAAAAACCCTTGTCTTACAAGCGCATTTACATATGCAGTGACCACCTCTTTTATTTCTTCTCTTGAAACATCGCCATATCGGAGTTTCACTTCTTTCATTTGCACACATCGATTGATTTCCATCATTAGCTGCTGAATTGTCACTCTTCCGCTTCCTTTTTTCCTCATCATCCAATCATAGAGACACCCCTGCCAAACATACACGGGACTTGTAAAAATATACGCTTCTTGCACTGGAATAAATAATTCAGTTGGCAAAAAAGGGAATGCTGTTTGATGATGCTCATAAAAAATATTTCTCAAACGTTTGCTTTCATTTGATAAAATGCGAGGAGGACGCAACCTAAATTGCTGTATACATTTAATCCATTGTTGGTTTACTTGACGCTTGCTTGAAGGCGGAGATAGAAATGCCGGAATTTCGCGGTATGCTGAAGGTGGTCTGACAGTCATTGCCGCACATATTTTCGTTGATTGAAACACAAGGATTTGATCAAGATGGATGAACCTATTCTGGATCGGGCAGAAAAAAATCAACCGCCTTTCCTCTGATTCCCTTAAAATTCCCCAATGAATGGAGGAGAAAGAAAAAAGCTGGGCAGATTTTCGGTTTAAACGATTTGCCCCTATCATCCATATGGGAAAGAGCCCTGCCTCGCGGAGACCTGCTGTTCTTCTGCGAAGCTCTTGCCGGGAAATATTTGCACATTGAAATTCGATTGCATAAGTTTCATTTCCTATAGAGACGGTCACATCAGGACGCTGATGAATTTTTGACATATACTTTTCCAGCGCCGGTTTATGTCCAAGCCCCTTCAGCCAATTCATAATAGCTTCCTTTCCCGCCTGATGATAAGCCGTTTCGCCAGAGGCTAACGGACATGCTGTCAGCTGTTTATGCGCAAAATGATAGACACGATGCTCCCCTAGCTTTAATTGCACCTCCTCCCTGCACTCAGGACAATAAAATTTGCACGTCGTTCTTACATGCTCCAGACGGCTTTTCGATAAATGATGTGTCATTCGGATAAGCTTACCGTTATCCATCATTGCTGTATTCATTCAGTTCGCCCCTCGCTCTTTGATGACCGTATTATAGCTTGTTCGTCTATAAGGAAGCGAAAAGGCAAAATGAATTTTTACCGTGTCAAAAGATGATTTTAATGATCCTCTCTTCAGGAAAATTAAAAATCCCCCTTATAGAAAAGGGGGAAAATACAATCTTTATAAAAGTGGTGATAATAATCTTGCTGTTGATTCAAACAGTCTGACCCCCAAAGGTCTCTTTGCAAACTCTTCTGGAACAATTTCATGTGACTGCTCTAAATCACCTAAGAAATCGTTGACGAGCTTCTCGGTGCTTTTTGTTTTATAGAGGAAGGCATTCACTTCAAAGTTTAAATGAAAGCTTCTCATATCCATGTTTGCCGTTCCTATCGAAGCCAGCTCGCTATCCACAATAATAAATTTACTATGCATAAAGCCTTGATCATACTCGTACACCTTTGCCCCTGCGTCAAGAAGCTCCGGGAAGTATGAACGAGACGCATGGAAAACAATCCGTTTATCTGGATTCTTTGGAGCAATAATCCGTACATCTACTCCGCTCAATGCGGCAATTTTCAATGCGGACAAAATATCATCATCCGGCACAAAATACGGTGAAGCGATCCAGATGGACTTTTTGGCGGAGATGATCATGGAGAAAAAGAGATTTTTAATGACCTCCCACTGCTTGTCAGGCCCGCCAGCAATCATTTGTACGCCTTCTGTTGTACTCTCAAGGTGGCTGAAATCTTTGAAATAGTCCACACCAGAGCATCTTTCATTCGTCATATAATACCAATCTTGCATGAAAATCTGCTGAAGGTCACGAACAGCTTCGCCCTTAATCATCAAATGAGTATCACGCCAGAATCCATATTGTCTGCTTCTGCCCATGTATTCGTCTCCAATGTTAAGCCCGCCGACAAATCCCACTTCCCCATCAATCACGACAATTTTCCTATGATTTCGGAAGTTGATTTTATTATTTAAAAGGGGGAGCCTTACTGGTAAAAACGGAACGATCTGAACGCCAGCCTTTTCTAGGTCAGCAATATATTGACGGGAGAGATTTAAGCTTCCTACATCGTCATATAAAAAGCGGACAATCACGCCATTTTTCGCTTTTTCAATGAGAATGTCCTTTAATTCTTGGCCAAGGTCATCGTGGCGGAGAATGTAATATTCTAAATGAATGTGATGTGTTGCTTTTTTAATCTCTTCAAAAATATGAGAGAATGTTTCTTCACCATTGGTTAAGACTTTAGAGGACGTGCGATATGTAATAGGAGTATGTCCAAGTCTGTGGGCCAGCTTAAATAAGAGCTGCTGATGATCACCCATATGCGTCATTTTTTCAATTGCTTCTCTATGAATACTTTCATCTTCCTGGATTAACTTCTCGTCCAATACCGCCTTCTTTTCAAACAGCCGGCGCTTTTTAATATTGCGTCCAAAGAAAATGTAGAACAAAAAGCCGAATAACGGAAAGCTGCCAAGCAGGACAAGCCATGTAATCGTTTGAGACGGATTCCGGTTCTCCAAGAAAATAACAAATCCGATGAAAATAATCGATAAAGTAAATAGAACACTGACAGAACTTAATACACTTACCGCTAAATCACCGACAATCAATTGGATGATTAAATAAGCACCTATCGTAATGATTAGAAAAAATAGAACTTTGACTACATTTCTCATTTCATTTTTCTCCTTGCCGATCTCTTTATTTACCTATTCATTCAGATAAAAAAGCCGATTCCTCTATAGAAATCGACTTTTTGTGAGTTACGAGAAGTGCTGTTGAATCGTTTCAAGGGCATTCCCTTCGATAATCAGCTGACCGTATTCTTTCAGTCTGTAGATGCTGACCACTGATTCATGAGCATATTCAAGCAAAATGCTGAGCTTATTCTCCACTTGCTCATCTGACAAATCCTCGTGGAAGTCAACATATAGATAATAACGGTTTTCAAACGAATATAAACTTGTGGTAAAATCCTGCATATTTAATTGAGAAAGTGCAATCAAATCTTCAAAGTCATCCATTTTCAACACGAATTGAAGTTGAAGTTTTTTGTCCTTCTCATTATGGTCTTCTTGATCTTGCTCTTCTTTATGAAAATCATCAAGCAGTGCGTCTAAGCTTTCTTCATCTGTTTGATCTTTTTTATCTTCTGGAATCGGCAATTCGAGCTTTTGTCCATCTTTAGAAAGTTGGGCTTTTGTCACGACAATTTCAAGACCTTTATCAAGTGCCTGTACTTGAATCCAAAGCGGCCCCTCTACTGCAAATTCTTCTTCTTCGTGCACTTCGTCCATTACTTCCCAAAACAGCTCTTCACTGCGCTCACGATTATACCAAATTTCTTCACGGTCAAATCCGCGATCTTCAATATCACCGTAGGAAATATAAAATTTTACTGTATGTTCATTTATTCTTTCGATTTCCATTTTGCCAACCTTCCCTTCTATATAAGATGTTGAAGGGACATACAAGCTCCCAATTAATAGTACTTTACTACACTTTACCCGTTCCGTCTACATGTTAACCGTTTAAAGAATTGAGGTATTGCTTCGTACTGTCTATTTTATGATAAAACATGAATAAAAGAAATAAAAACGCATTTTTTGCAGAGAAAACTTGCAGAAACATATATTTGAATTGTCTTCATATATTGGTTGTACGAGCTCTATTAGGACAAGAGGTGAAATGGATGGAAACAGAGTGGATCGTATCCTTACTGATGATTATTGGCATAGACCTGATTTTAGGCGGAGATAATGCGCTCATCATTGCGATGGCCAGTCGAAGTTTATCACATGACAAACGCAATAAAGCCATTTGGATCGGCACTCTTTTGGCCGTTCTGATGAGAATTACAATGACTGGTGCCGCAGTATATTTATTGACTATCCCTTATTTGCAGTTTATTGGCGGTCTTTTTCTCCTTTATATAGGATACAATCTGTTAATTGAACAAAAGAAGGAATCGATTCGGATAAAGAGCAGCGGCTCCCTTTGGCGTGCGGTTCAAACCATTGTGATTGCAGACCTCTTTATGTCACTTGATAATGTCATCGCAGTTGCAGGTGCGGCAAAAGGCAACATGATTCTGACCGCTTTTGGCCTCATGATTTCTGTACCGATTATTATTTGGGGAAGCAAGCTGATTCATGCAGCTTTAACTAAATTTCCGTTTCTTTTATACGGAGGAAGTGCGCTTTTGGCCTTTACTGGCGGAGAAATGATTGTGCGTGATGTGAAATTGACTGAATTTATGTCACAGCATGCCACGCTTGAATTGATGCTTCCGTTTTTAACCGTCATTACGGTCATATTAGCAAGCCTCTTTTACGAACAAACGGCTGAAAACAAATAAAAAAAGCTGCCAAATGATCGGCAGCTTTTCGTGTTTTTATTAGTTAGCAAGTCGCTGAGCTTCTCTTAGTTGGAATGTACGAACCGTTCTTGGTAAGAAACGTCTAATTTCATCTTCATTGTACCCAACTTGTAATCTTTTTTCATCCAAGATAATTGGACGACGCAAAAGACCTGGATGCTCATTGATTAGTTTATACAATTGTTGAAGCGGCATTGTCTCAACATTGACATTTAGTTTTTGGAATACTTTTGAACGTGTTGAGATAATTTCGTCTGTACCGTCTTCTGTCATTCGAAGAATTTCTTTGATTTCATCGATTGAAAGAGGCTCAGAAAAAATGTTTCTCTCTTGATATGGGATATTGTGCTCTTCTAACCACGCTCTTGCTTTTCTACATGATGTACAGCTTGGTGATGTGTATAATGTTACCATAAATCTTCACTCCTCAATTTGTAGAATGAATATTGATCTGTATTCTTAAATTAAAATTGTTCTAAATAAGTAATCTTTATAGTGATTATACTATAAAAAAGTAAGTGTGAACAGATTTTCTTGCAATTTTTGTGACAAAAACTAGACAATTTCATTCATTTTGTGGTGCTGCTGGATGTCAGAACATTCTCATTTAGTCGAGATGATCGAAAATATTTTTTTGCTTTCTATTTTCAATGATCTTCAATACATCATCAACATCCTCATACGATTGTCCATACCATTCTTCATCTTTATACGTATGGATTCGTTCATAGGTCTTCCTCATGGCTTCCATGATCTCTTCCTCATGATTTGTAAGAGGAGACCAATAAAGAATTTCCATGCGGTTCACTTCATTTGTTGCAAGTGACCTGCGTTTATAACCGATTGATTCTGCATGCTTGAAGTGCTCTCTTTGGTAAAACTTTAGGCGTTTTGCAGTATCTGCATCATCTTCATCTACAGGCTCGACCTCAAGCAAGATCGGTTTCTTTTTTTCCTTCAGCTTATGAATAAGCTTTGACCCGAGGCCTTCACCTCTTGCATCTTTGGAAACAAATAAATAATCAATAAAGATGAAAGAATCAAATTCGGCGTACATCATCACATGATGAGGTCCTTCCTCCTTATGATAAATATCACTTCTTTCCTTTAATAAAGCTTCCATATGCTCTTTTGACTTCATTTCTTCTATCGGGAAATATTCACTGAGCTTTTCATACCAATTCATGGATCTGCTCCTTATGCTATAGTTAAGAACCACTTCCTTAGATATTCCCGATTTCCTGCTATTTAAACGCCTGTACTAGTAAGACGCAGCAAAGTCTAAAGTAGTTTCACTTTTTTTCAATTAACGCAAAAAAAGTTTTATAACGAACGATTCATGACGAGTTGAATGCAGACAAACAGGATAAGTGTCATGGCAATTTGAAGCATGATGAAATAAAGATATTTTACACGCCGTGCTTCTTGCTTCTGACCGCTTGTCTTTCGGTTAAGCATATATTCCACTGAAAAAGACACAATCCCAATGAGCACCATAAACGCGAGCATCCACTTTCCTCCGTTTGGTTTCCTGAAAAAAGACGTTGAAAAAAGCATAAATACAATGAGAACATGGAGCAATGAATAACGAAAGGTTTTCCAATTTAACATTTGATTTCCTCCGGTATCTGCTTGTACTTAACTAAAAATTACCATCATCTTGTTTTTTTGTAAAATAAAAAAAGAAGCACTGACTTAGCAGTGCTTCTTCCTTCTTATGATTGTTTCGCCTGTAGCTCTTTGAATTCTTCCTCTGTGCAGCTCACAAAGTGACCTGGCTTCACTTCACGGAACTCGGTGTTTGTTCCTTTGTGAACAGATGGATCATACTTGATTCGTTTGCGGTTACGCTCATAATCAGGATCTGGAAGCGGAATCGCAGACAGCAATGATTTTGTATATGGATGAAGCGGGTTTTCGTATAATTCATTCGCTGGTGCCAGTTCAACCAATTTTCCGAAATACATCACGCCGATACGATCGCTGATGTATTTTACCATGGACAAGTCATGGGCAATGAATAAGTACGTTAAACCTTTTTCCTCTTGAAGCTCTTTCAATAAATTGACGACCTGCGCTTGGATCGACACGTCTAATGCAGAGATTGGTTCATCGGCGATGATGAAATCCGGCTCTACTGCTAATGCACGTGCAATTCCGATACGCTGCCTTTGACCGCCTGAGAATTCATGCGGGTATCTGTTCGCGTGCTCTTTGTTCAAGCCAACAGTTTCAAGTAATTGGTACACACGCTCTTTACGCGCCTGTTTTGTTTTTGCAAGGCCATGAATGTCGATGCCCTCTGCAATGATATCAAGCACTGTCATTCTAGGGTTGAGTGAAGCATATGGATCTTGGAAGATCATCTGCATTTGACGGTTGAACTCAAGCATTTTTTGTCTTGATTTCTTCCCGTGTACATTTTCGCCCTTATAAAGAACTTCACCATCTGTCGCATCATAAAGTCTAATGATCGAACGGCCCGTAGTGGATTTACCACAACCAGACTCACCTACAAGACCTAGCGTTTCACCCTTGTAAATATCAAATGAAACCCCATCAACTGCTTTCACAGTTCCTCTTGCTGTATGGAAATGCTGTTTCAAATTTTTGATTTCTAACAGTTTTTCTGCCATGCTATTCACCCTCTTTTACTAATACAGGTTTTTCGTAGCTACCTTCTAGTTCACGCATTCTCGCCTTTACAGAAGCAGGCGGTTCAACTTTAGGTGCATTCGGATGAAGTAGCCATGATTTCACATAATGCGTATCTGATACTTTGAACATTGGCGGTTCTTGTTCAAAGTCAATTTTCATTGCATAATCGCTGCGGAGTGCAAATGCATCTCCTTTCGGCGGGTTTGTCAGATCTGGCGGTGTTCCTGGAATGGCAGTCAGCTTTCCTTCATCTCCGCCATCTGTGTCAAGACTCGGCATGGATGCTAAAAGTCCCCATGTATATGGATGCTTAGGATTGTAGAAAATTTCATCAACAGTCCCTGTCTCCACAATCTGTCCTGCATACATAACAGCTACACGATCAGCGACGTTGGCAACAACACCTAGATCATGCGTAATAAAGATAATCGAAGTGTCAACCTTTTGCTGAATTTCTTTCATTAATTCTAAAATTTGTGCTTGAATTGTTACATCAAGTGCAGTCGTTGGCTCATCGGCAATCAGCAGCTTTGGATCTGCTGCAAGCGCCATGGCGATGACAACCCTTTGTCTCATCCCGCCACTAAATTCGTGCGGATATTGTTTGATTCTTTTTTCAGGCATTGGAATTCCAACGAGCTCCAATAGTTCAATGGCTCTTTTTTCAGCCGCTTCTTTTGAAATTTGTTCATGCTTGAACAGCACTTCTGTAATTTGTTTCCCGACTTTCATCGTTGGATTCAAAGATGTCATCGGATCTTGGAAGATCATTGAGATATCTTTTCCTCGAATGGTTTGCATTTGTTTCTCAGTTTTCTTGACAATATCTTGGCCATCAAACAGGATCTGTCCGCGCTTGAAATAACCCGGCGGCATCGGAATTAATCTCATGATCGCTTGTGATGTCACACTTTTACCAGAGCCAGATTCACCTACAATAGCAAGTGTCTCGCCTTTATTTAAGTGGAAGTTCACACCACGAATGGCTTGAACCTCTCCACCATATGTTTTAAATGAGATTGCAAGATCTTTCACCTCTAGAATACGTTCACGTTCCATCCTAATCACTCCTTATTTACGCAACTTCGGATCTAAAGCGTCTCTTAGTCCGTCTCCAACCACGTTAAAACCAAACATTGTAATACAGATAAATGCGGCTGGGAACCATAATCTCCAAGGGTAGTACGTCATGGCTGGAATTCCATCAGACGCCATTGTTCCCCAGCTCGCTAACGGAGCCGGTACACCAAGCCCTAGGTAGCTTAGGAATGCCTCTGTGAAGATAGCAGAAGGAATCGTTAATGTCATCGTCACAAGAATTGGTCCCATTGAGTTTGGAATTAAGTGTTTAAATAAAAGTCTAGATGTTTTCGCACCTAATGTTTGTGCTGCAAGAACGTATTCTTGACTCTTTAATTGTAAAACCTGTCCCCGAACAATACGTGCCATGTTAATCCAGCCTACGACTGTCATGGCGAGGATAATCGTTAATAATCCTTTTGGCAGAACAACCATCATTAAGATAACCATTAATAGTGTTGGAATTGCCCATAAAACGTCTGCGATACGCATCATCACTTCATCTGTACGGCCGCCTTTGAACGCAGCAATACTTCCCCAGATAATACCGATGATCACGTCAAGGACCGCTGCAGCAAGGCCGATGAAGATCGAAATTCTTGCCCCGACCCATGTACGGACAAACATGTCACGTCCTAAATCATCTGTACCAAACCAGTGCTCTTTTGAAGGCGGCTGGTCAGCATTCAGCAAATCGGTCGTGGAGTAATCATATTTAGAAAACATCGGAACAAAGATGGCCAGCATCACAATAATAAAAATGATTGTAAGTCCAACCATTGCAAGTTTATTGGCACGGAAGCGAAGCATGGCATCCTTCCATAAAGATAGACTAGGTTTAGAAATTTTTTCAGATTCTGCTGCGTCAGCTGTCGCAGGCACAAATAAATCTTTTCTCATCTCTTCCATGTGTTAGACCCCTTTCTTCGCCTTCGTCAGTTTAATTCTAGGATCGATAATACCGTAGAGGACGTCAACGACTAGAATACTGATTAATAGAATAATACTGTAGAAGACTGTAACACCCATGATGACGGTGTAATCACGGTTTGTAATGCTTGTGACAAAGTGAGAGCCTAATCCAGGGATACCAAAAATCTTCTCAACGACAAAACTACCTGTTAAAACTGAAGCAGCCATTGGTCCCATGTATGTGATAACAGGTAACAATGCGTTTCGGATGGCGTGTTTGATCGTCACAGCTGATTTTGTTAAGCCTTTCGCTCTAGCCGTTCTAATGTAGTCACTATTTAGTACTTCAAGCATACTTGACCGTGCAAGTCTAGCGATAAATGCCATTGGCATGAAGGAAAGTGCAATAGAAGGTAGTACGGTGCTTGCCCAAGACTCCCATCCTGCAACTGGGAAGATCGCTATAATACTTGCCTCAGATGCAAATACATATTGTAGTAGCGCCGCTAAAATGAAACTTGGAACTGAAATTCCAAAGATCGTTAAAATGGCAATCGTATAGTCTTGCCACTTGTTATGATAGAGCGCTGCAAGGACCCCAAACAATACACCAAATGCTAATGCGAGGAGAATTGCCTCAATTCCGAGGGTAAAGGAAACGGGGAATCCAGAACTGATTAAGTCATTTACAGTTTGTCCTTTATATTTAAATGAGGGACCAAAATCTAATGTTGCAACTGAACCTAGGTAGTTTACATATTGAACAAATAAGGGCTTGTCCAATCCGTAGTGCTCGTTTAGGTTTGCTTCAATTTCAGCAGGAAGTTTCTTCTCTCCAGAGAATGGACCACCAGGTGCTGCCTGCATGAGAAAGAAAGTTGCAGTTACAATAACAAACAGTGTGATTAAAATATATATTAATCGCTTACCGATATATTTAAGCAACGGAATTGCACCTCCATGATTTTACAACAATTTCTCTAATCAGCAAGAAAGGTATATGGAGAGACATCCTCCATATACCTTAAGATCCTTGCCGTAGATCTCTTACACTATTACTCTTACTTTTCGAAATGTGCCCATTTGTATTGAACATCACCTAGTCCAGATACAACTACACCTTTAAGTTTTGGATCTTGTACCCAAAGCTGAGTGTAGAAGTAAATTGGTGCTACAGGCATATCGTTGATGATGATTTCTTCTGCTTTTTTCAGCATTTCTTCACGCTTCGTTTTATCTGTTTCTTTTGCAGAATCATTCAACAATTGTTTGTACTCTTTGCTTTCCCATCCAGTGTCGTTGTTTCCACCGTCTTTATCTTTGTAAAGCTCAAGGAAGTTCACTGGATCGTTGAAGTCACCTAACCAGCCCATACGTCCGATTTGGTAGTCTCCGCTGTGGATTTTGTCGATGTATACGTTCCACTCAGAGTTATCAAGTTCAACTTTCACACCTAAATCTTTTTTCCACATTTCTTGAATTGCTTGTGCAATCTTTTGGTGGCCTTCATCTGTGTTGTAAGAAAGTTTCAATGTTGGAAGATCAGAAACAGACTTATAACCTAATTCTTTCGCACCTTTTTCAAGAAGCTTTTTAGCTGTATCTACATCATGATCTTTGAAGTAGCCAGTTTTGTTATCAGTGAATCCTTCCATTGTTGGTGGAACGATTGCCATTGCTGGAACTTGTTCACCTTGCGTAATTTTGTCAACGATCGCTTGACGGTTGATTGAGTATGCAAGGGCCTTACGGATGTTTGCATTGTTTAAAGGTTTTACTTCTGTGTTGAATTTGTAGTTATAGATACCAGCGATCGTCTGGATTTTCAGACCGCCCTCTTTTTTCAATGTTTTTAAAGACTCAGTTGGAAGGCTTCCAGTCGGAGAACCAGCCCAGTCAAGCTCACCTTTTTTGAACATGCTAAGTTCAGTGTTTGTATCTTTGATCATAGACATGTTGATTTTTTTCAATTTCACAGTATCTTTATCCCAGTATTCATTGTTCTTTTCAAGCGTGATAGAACCGCCATGTTTCCATTTAGAAAGAACGAATGGTCCGTTAGATACGTAGTTTTCACCAGCATTTGTGTACCAGTTTTTATTCTTTTCAGCCACTTTTTTGTTGACTGGCATATAAGTATAGAATGCAGTTAGTTCAGTAAAGAACGGTGTTGGGTTCTCTAGCTCAACTACAAGCGTTTTGTCGTCTTTAGCTTTAATGCCAACATCAGCAACTTTCGCTTTCCCTTTGTTTGCTGCTTCAGCACCTTTAATATAGTAAAGCTGGTAAGCATATTGAGATTCATTTTTAGGATCTAATGCCCATTTCCAAGCATATTCAAAATCTTCTGCTTTTACAGGGTCACCATTAGACCATTTTGCATCACGAAGTGTGAATGTATAAGTTTTACCATCAGCACTTGTTTTGATATCAGAAGCCATTGCATTTTCTGGCTTTCCTTCAGCGTTAATTCTTGTTAATCCCTCAAAAGTCTGACGGATGACACTACCTGAAGTTGAATCATTTGCCAATCCCGGATGTAGAGAAAAAGGCTCAGTGGAGATATTCACATTTAATGTTGTTTTAGCCTCTCCAGAACTGCTCGTGCTGTCGCCTGATTTGTTTCCGCTGAAACCACAAGCGCTTAATACAAGTGTGAAAATAAGCATTAAAGTAACAACAGACCAACGCTTTTTCAACTGTATTCCCCCTTATAATATGTTTTTAGTTCAAAGGTCTCGATAGAAGATGAGATTCAGATTTAAGAAATAGCGTAAAAAAGTCCCTAAATAGCTCACTTTCTATTTCTTTTGTTTTTTCTGAATTTTCACTATGTAAAGAGCCTAGCACAAACGTGTGAACAAATTCATTATAATGAATAGAATAATTTATTGCAATATCAATTTCATATATTTTTTAAAAACGTAAATGGGGATAAAGAGGGATTTTTATAAACTAAAGTCTCAATCACTTCAACAAATTAAAGCGTAAATTGATTAAAATAATTTAACAAATTCAGCAGGAATAATGTTTTATACATATAATTAATCATCCTTTTTTAAAAAATTCTGACAGATATTTGGTATTTTATCTAAAATTTTAAGTGTCGATAGGCATGATGAGAAGGTCACATAATGGCTTCGTGACTTTTTCATGGTCATCCTTTATAATAGATAGACATATTGTTGCGATGAAAAAGAAGAGTACATATATTCACCATTTACAGAGAGTCTGCGGCTGGTGTGAGCAGATAATGGCATGTATGGAATGGGCTTTGGAGCAGCTAACCGAACACTTCTAAAAAAGTGAGTAGGCTTAGACGGAGCAGTCTCCGTTATCAACGTCTTGAGTGATTTCTATGTGAAATAACAAGGGTGGTACCACGGTTCATTCGTCCCTTTTCTGTTGAAAAGTGATGGGTGGACCTTTTTATATTGAAGAAAAGAGGTTTTAGTATGACAAAGAAGACAATTTTTTCAGGCATTCAGCCGAGCGGTTCTGTCACATTAGGGAACTATATTGGAGCAATGAAGCAATTTGTCGATTTGCAGCATGACTATAATGGCTATTTTTGTGTTGTCGATCAACATGCGATTACAGTGAGTCAGGATCGATTAGCTCTCCGTCAAAATATTAGAAGCTTAGCAGCTCTTTATTTAGCTGTTGGTCTTGATCCAGAGAAAGCGACATTGTTTATCCAATCAGAGGTACCTGCTCACGCCCAGGCAGGATGGATGCTTCAATGTGTTGCTTATATTGGGGAATTAGAAAGAATGACCCAATTTAAGGACAAATCCGCTGGTAAAGAAGCAGTTGTTTCAGGCCTATTAACGTATCCCCCATTAATGGCTGGCGATATCTTATTATATGGTACTGATTTAGTCCCTGTTGGAGAAGACCAAAAGCAGCATCTTGAATTGACTAGAACGCTCGCTGAACGCTTTAACCGAAAGTACAATGACATCTTCACTGTGCCTGAAGTGAAAATTCCAAAAGAAGGCGCACGGATTATGTCTTTAACAGATCCAACGAAAAAAATGAGCAAATCCGATCCGAACCAAAAATCTTTCATTACCTTATTAGATGAACCAAAGCAGCTTGAAAAGAAAATTAAAAGTGCTGTGACGGATTCAGAAGGCATCGTCAAGTATGACAAAGAGAACAAGCCTGGTATAGCCAACTTGCTGACGATTTATTCTGTATTAGGCAACATATCCATTGCAGAGCTGGAGCAAAAGTACGAAGGCAAAGGATATGGTGAGTTTAAAGGAGATCTTGCGAACGTTGTCGTTGATGCTTTAAAACCAATTCAAGATCGATACTATGAACTCATTGAATCAGACGAGCTTGACCGCATTCTAGACGAAGGTGCTGAAAAAGCAAACCGCGCAGCAAACAAAATGCTGAAAAAAATGGAGAATGCGATGGGTCTTGGCAGAAAACGCAAATAAAAAAAGCTTGCAGCACGACTCGCTGCAAGCTTTTTCTAATTTACTTTTGATTCGTTTTCCATTTCCCAAAGCTTTTCGAAAAAAGGCTGTCCTTTAATCATTTTTTCACAGAAGGCTAAATGATTATCTGACCACCCATCAATCGTTTCATTGTAAAGCATGTTCCAAATCTCTTCGAAAGACATTCGTTTGATTTGGTTGTACATGCGCGGGTTCCATTCCGTATACCAATACGCAATCTCCGCCCTGTTTTTAAGCCCTTTTAATTGATCGAGCGCCATAAACATCAGTTGTTTCAGCTGTCTTTCTTTTCTCGTTAATCCGCTGATATGCTGCGGCGGCAGTGATAGAATATGATACTCTTTCGTCGATTCAAGGCTGTCCTTAGAAAATTCATATTCCTCTGCCTTCACATCTTTCACCATTTCATACACCAATTGCTCCTGCCTTGGGATCAAGCGGCTTTTTCTCACAGGTATGGAATATCCAATCGTATCTACAGCAATAATTCGAATGCCGTCTGTGACCACAAAGCAATACTCTAATTTACGGCGTTCATGATTTTTTCGTATATAAGATTTCTCAAATACAGACTCTAGCAGCGTCTTTGGCAGCTCTGAAAGATCATTTTCTATGTAATCAAACAAAGGACTCTGCACCTTAAGTAAAGGCACTTGATCTAACAGTTCAACGCTGTCCTCCTTACGCCACTCATGAAAATGACACACATTGTAGCCATTTTCTTCCCCTTCAAACCAATTCACCCATACGTCATGAAGAAATAACATAACCAATCCCTCACTTTATAAAAACTGTTGTCCACAGTATGGGCAAGGGATAGAGAAATTATTCCAACTTTATCAAAACTTCAACGTGAGTATATGATGGCTTCATGTCTTTCTTTCGTTCAGAAACCGCAGAGCCCCTTTAAACTTTATTTCAGCTTTTTAGGATCAAGCGCATCTCTCAGCCCATCTCCTAAAAAATTAAAGCATAAAACAGTCAGCAAAATGAGTAAACCTGGGAAAAGCGGGTACCACCACGCTTGCACCATAATCGAGAAATTTTGTGCATCTTGCAGCATGTTGCCCCAGCTTGCTGTTGGCGGCTGAATACCAAAGCCAAGGTAGCTGAGTGTTGATTCAGCTAAAATGACGGAGCCTACTTTTAATGTAGCTGATACAATAATAGGACCGATACAGTTCGGTAAAATATGCGAAAAGATGATGACATGATTTTTCGTTCCAATGGTTCTCGCCGCGAGGACGAATTCTCTTGTTCGAAGTGATAAGAATTCACTGCGTATGAGCCTGGCGGTTGTTGTCCAGCCTGTCAAAGCAAAGATTAAAATCAATTTATCAATGCCCGGTTTGAAAATGGTGACGAGCGTGATCAATAGAAAAATGTCTGGAATCGACAAGACGACATCCACAAACCTCATTAACAAGGAATCAACAAACCCTTTGAAATACCCCGCGACCGCGCCAACGACAGTGCCAATGGTGATTGCACCGACCACTGAAACGAAACCAACCAACAAAGAGACCCGCGCGCCATATAGCACCCTTGAGAAAATATCACGGCCAAACTTGTCTGTGCCCATAAAATGCTCAGCACTCGGCGGCTGGAGCCGCTTCAATAAATCTTGATGCTCTGGTGCATATGGAGCGATCACTGGAGCGAAAATGGCAGAAAAAATAATGATCAATAAGATCACGGAGCCGGCAACCGCCAATTTATTTTTGAAAAATTTCTCGCAAAACAAACGCAGCATCGTCTCAGGCTTTGGCGGAAGGCCCTCCTTTAATTTGATATCAACAGGAGGTGTTCCCATATTAGGCTGTGCCAATTGTGCTTCAGCTCCCTTCTAATATTCAATACGCGGATCAACGATCGCATATAAAATATCCGCTATTAAATTTCCAACCACCACAAGCACTGCGGAAATAACGGTCATTGCCATAATGACCGGATAATCTCTCGAAAAGGCAGAATCAATGAACAGCTTTCCAAGTCCAGGCCAGGTGAAGATTTGTTCCACCACGACTGCGCCGCCAATAAAAGATGGTATCATCAATCCGAAAATCGTTATGACAGGCATAAGACCGTTTCTTAAACCATGCTTAAAAATGACTTTGTTTTCTCTAAAGCCTTTCGCTCTTGCTGTGCGAATGTAATCCTGCCTCATCACATCAAGCATACTCGACCTTGTGTACCGGGTCAGCCCTGCCATATCAGCCGTTGCTAAAACAAAGGCAGGTAAAATGATATGATGGAGCCGGTCTAACACATTAAAATCGGCATTCAAGGTAGAAACTCCGCCAGTTGGAAACCAACCCAGGTTCACGGATAAAACCATAATGAGGATGAGACCAAACCAAAAGTTTGGAATAGCCAGTCCGATAAAAGATGTAACCGTAATACCATAGTCAAGCTTTGTATATGGACGTTTTGCTGAAAGGACACCAAATGGAATGGCGATCAGCAGGGCAACTAATGTAGAAAAGATCATGAGGATGAGGGTATTTGGCAGCCGGGCAAAAATCAAATCAGCCACGGGTGTTCCCTTTTTGACAATGGATGTGCCAAAGTCACCTTGAAGCATATTGCCAAGCCATTTCATATATTGCACATATTCAGGATCGTTCAAGCCGTACTTGTCAATAAAGGCTTCCCGGTCTGCCGCACTAATGGTAGGGTCCATCATGAGTGACATCGGATCGCCTGGTGCTGCTTTCATAATGGCAAAGGACAAGATGGTAATCCCTAATAAAATGGGAATGGAGAGTAATGTCCTTCTAATGATATATGTAACCATATGCACAACTCCTTTTTCATCGGATCGCCATTCTGTGAAAAAAAGGCCAAAATGATGTTATTTTAGCCCTTTGTCTGCTTTTCAGCGTGATCTGAAAACCCTTGAATTCTCGTGCTGATGGCGGAGCGAACGAAGTGATCTTTTTAGCACCCACGCAGAGAACTGACACCGAATGCAAGGGATTGTTCTCACGGTGAAAGGGGAGAATCCCCCCCTTCTTCACTATCAGCCTACTGTTCAAGCCACCATTTTTCAATTTTGTAATATTCATCTTTCGGGTGGTAAGAGTAGCCTTGGAGATTAGATGGCATAGCACGATGTGAGTTAGCATAGTAAAGGAACGTATACGGCTGATCCTCTGCGATCAGTTTATAAATTTTTTCATATGCCTTTGAATAATCTTTTCGATCGCTTAAGTTTTTAGCATCAACTAACAGCTTATCGACCTCTTTATTTTTATACCAGATGTTATTTAAGCCTTTTTCTGACTGGCTTGAGTGGAATATGCTGAATTGATCAGGGAATGTCGCAAGGCTCCAGCCGAGCAGCAGCGCATCATAATCCCACTTAGGCGGTGTCGTCTGCTCAATGAGTGCACTGAATTCCACAATTTGCGGCTTCGCTTCCACACCGATTTCTTTGAGCTGCTGCTGGACAACGACAGCGATATCTTCACGAACTTTATTTCCTTGGTTGGTCTTTATGACAAAGGAGAATTTCTTGCCATCCTTATCAAGATAGCCGTCTCCATCTGTATCCTCCCAGCCCTCTTCTTTCAGCATCTTTTTCGCTTTTTCTTGATCAAACTCAAACACTGGAACATTTTCATCCTTTGGATAGTTCCAGGACAGCGGACTTTCTGGAATATTGGCTACTTTGCCGTCTCCATCTAGCACTTGGTCAACAATCGTTTGACGATCAATGGCATGTGTCAGCGCTTGGCGGACCTTTTTACTTTTAAAGAGTTCATTTTTCTGGTTCCAGCCAATGTATGAATAATTGAGTCCTAGATCAGATTCGATTTTAATGTTGCTCACTTTTTCAGCTGTTTGCAGCTCGGATCCTGGTACAGCAAAGAAATCAATATCTCCTGCTGACAGCTGGGCAATCGCTGCATTCTGATCAGGAATGGTTTTAATGGTGACAGTATCAAGGTAAGGACGTCCATCCCAATAATCGTCAAAGGCTTCTAGTTTGACGTAGTCTCCTTCTTTCCATTCTGCGAATTTAAATGGACCTGAACCGATTGGTTTTTTTCGGTTAAATTCGTTTTCACCGAGATCTTTTATAGGCACATCACCTAAAATATGCTTAGGTAAAATACCGTAGCTTCCTAGTGTGACATTATAAAAATAAGGATCTTTTTTATTGAGCTTGAATTCGATCGAGTAGTCCCCTGTCTTTTTAACAGACTCTAAAACTTCAAAGCCTGATCCGCGCTCCCCGTTGTAGTCCTTATTGATTGGTATGCTGTATGTAAACACAACATCATCAGCAGTCAGTTCTTCACCATCATGAAACTTCACACCTTTTTTAATGGTGACATCAAACTGCTTACCGTCATCAGATTCTTTAATATCCTCTGCCAGCGATAGCTGAGGGTTGAGCTTTCCGTCTGTTTGAAGTAAGAAGCTGTAGATTCTTTCTTCAATATCAGAGCTTGCCACATCTGTAGAATACAGCGAGTTAAATAATGTTGGCTCTGCAATTGAACCGATGACAAGATCGCCGCCTTGTACCGGTTTACCTGTGGATTTCTTTTCACTGTCTCCAGACGTTTTATTTCCACCAGAACAAGCAGCAAGGATTAATGTAAAAATCAGCAGTAAACTGACCAGAATGGACTTTCTATTTCTACCTTTCATAGACAATTCCCCCTATTCTTTTTTTAAAATAATGACCGAATCCTGTTTCATCCCCCCTCTCAAAGATGAGATCATACAAGCTTGATCAAGCGTTGTAGAGGTGGCAGGCAACAAAGTGGTTCGTTTTTAATTCTTGAAATGCTGGTACTTTTTCTTTACAGATTTCTTTCGCATGCGGGCATCTTGTGTGAAATACGCAGCCTTTTGGCGGATTTGCAGGACTCGGCAAATCGCCTTGCAGCATAATGCGTTCTCTTTTCACCTGCCCTTTTTTACGGGTGACAGGAACGGAAGAAAGCAGAGCCTGTGTATACGGATGGAGCGGTTCATCGTACAGACTGTGCTTATCGGCAAGCTCCATCATTTTGCCGAGATACATGACGCCGACTCTATCGCTAATATGTCTGACCACACTTAAATCGTGAGAGATAAATAGATAGGTAAGGTCAAATTCCTCCTGAAGCTCCTCCATCAGATTAATAACCTGCGCCTGAATAGATACATCAAGTGCTGAAACAGGCTCATCTGCGATGATCATGTCGGGATTCATGGCAAGCGCACGAGCGATGCCGATCCGCTGCCTCTGCCCGCCTGAAAATTCATGGGGATAGCGGTTCGCAAAGCTTGGATGAAGACCTACCTTTGATAAAAGCTGTTCTACTTTTTCATTTCTTTCTTTTAAGGAATATAAGTGATGTGTTTTGTAGGGTTCTTTGATGATGCTTCGAAGTGTTTTTCTAGGGTTGAGTGATGCAAAGGGATCTTGAAAAACCATTTGGATGTTTTTTCGTGTAGATTGTCTTAGCTTTGATTCTGATACGCGCGTGATGTCTTGCCCTTTAAAAAAGATTTGACCGTCGGTTGGTTCGTATAGGCGAATCATTGTCCGGCCTAGGGTGGATTTCCCGCATCCTGACTCCCCGACAATACCTAACGTTTCACCTTTATAAATCTTCAAGTCTATGCCGTCAACAGCTTTCACTGCACCGACTTTCTTCTGAAAGACGCCCGCTTTAATCGGAAAATGTTTTCGAATCTGTTTCAGTTCAAGGATCGTTTCTTTCTCTGGTAAGTCTGTTATTTGTGTTTGATTTTGAGCAAGTGTCATGTGTGGTCTGCCTCCTCATATAAGAAACATCTGACGCTTCTGCCATCTTCAAATGTTCTCAGCTTAGGCAGTTCTCCAAGGCAGCGTTCCTTCACTTGCGGACATCTAGGAGCAAAGCGGCAGCCGGCTGGAAGCTGATCTGGCGCAGGAACATTTCCTTTGATGGCTGTTAACGGCTGTATGTCTCCGTCAATGACAGGAATCGATTCAAGCAGCCCTTCTGTGTAAGGATGAAGCGGCTGTTCAAACAACTCTTCGACAGTCCCATTTTCAACAACCTGTCCGCAGTACATGACAATCACTCGATCTGCCACTTCAGACACGACACCTAAATCATGTGTGATAAGAAGAATAGATGTACCAAAGGTAGAGCATAAATCTTTCATTAAAGTGAGTACCTGTGCTTGAATGGTCACATCCAGGGCAGTTGTCGGTTCATCTGCAATGAGAAGCTTCGGATCACAGCTTAGCGCTATGGCAATCATCACTCTTTGCCGCATGCCGCCTGATAAACGATGCGGATAATCTTTCATGATTTGCTCCGGGCGGGAAAAACCAACAAGCTTCAGCAGATCAACCGCTTTTTTGACCGCTTCTTTTTTTGAAAGTTTTTTGTGATAGATGAGGATTTCTGTTATTTGTTCTCCGATGGTTAAGACGGGATTAAGTGAGGTCATGGGTTCCTGAAAGATCATAGATACATCATTACCACGGATACTGCATAATTCCTTTTCACTATATGTAACAAGGTCCTTTCCATCAAGTTTGATGGAACCGTCCATAATTTTCCCGCCCGTGCCATGAATCAGACCCATAATGGATAAGGACGTAATGCTTTTGCCAGACCCAGACTCACCGACTAATGCGACAGTTTCTCCTCTGTTGATGCTGAAATCAACGCCATCCACAGCAGGTATCGGTTCCTTTTTTCGAAAAAAATATGTTTTTAAGTTTTGCACTTCAAGCAGCGTGCTCATTCATTCGCCCCTTTCTCCTTAGCAATAGAATCGAACCTGAATATTCTGTATTTTAAAAATAAAAAGAATTATTTGTATATTATTACATCGTTATGACGAAATCAAGAAGTATTTAGTAAATTAGTAATATGTCTCTTTTTATGTGTATTATTCACTTTGTGATTCTATCGCCTTTAAAAAGGTTTCTGCTGGCTCTGCAATCATAGATTCCTCGCTGATTCGGTGCTCATTGAAATATTTTTTCACGATATAAAACCCGGTAGCGTAACCAAGCATTTTAGGGTAGTTCCCTTTTCCATAAAGAAGATTCTGTATCAGCCTTTCGTCGTCCTGGACTCTTTGATCAAGATGACTGGATACCCATTTCTTGTACATACGCTGAAGCTGTTCTTCGCTATAGAAGGTGGTCCATTTCGCTGTATAGTTTTCTCCATATCTATGATACACAGCATATTCAGCGAGCCCCTCCATCATGATTGTATCGAGGAATGTAAAGTCTTTTTCTTCTTTTGAGAGAAAATGCAGCCTGCATACATGGTGATATTCATGAGTCAGCAATGTACCGATACGCTCCTTCGGGGTATTTGGAGACAAAAAAAGAAAGACCTTGTCATCAAATGCCATGCCGGATTGATAATAAAATTGCTCTCTGATTTCTCTGCTGCTCTCATTGACAGGTAAAATAAACACAGGAATGTCTGGACCTTCCCACTGCTTTTGAAGCGTTTGATATTCTTTCATGACAAGCTTGAAGTACCCTTTTTCCTTGAGCTTGTCGATCATGCTTTTGCACGAGCTCCAAGACCGAACCATCCCGTGATGCTGCAAGTGAGCGAGGATAGACGACCATTCTTTTTCCTCGGCCCCTTTAAAATAAGGAACAAAGCGCGCTGCAAGCTCCTGAAATGATGATGATTGATGAATGAGATATTGTGTATTGATCAGACCCATACCGCTGAACACCTCCATTTTCATCATATGCAAAAAAGCGGCGATCTGTTTATCGACCGCCGCTTTCTCAGAAAGTATTATGCTTCGTATTTTTTAAAAATAATTGTCGCATTATGCCCGCCAAAACCAAGTGAGTTACTTAAAGCCACTTGTACTTCTTTTGAACGTGCTTCATTTGCTACATAATCAAGATCACATTCTTCATCCGGTGTTTCAAGATTAATGGTTGGAGGAAGGACGCTGTCTTTAATCGCAAGAACAGAGAAAATCGCTTCTACCCCGCCTGCTGCGCCAAGTAAGTGACCTGTCATTGATTTTGTCGAACTGATCGCAAGCTTGTTCGCATGCTCTCCGAACACTTCTTTAATCGCCATTGTTTCAAATTTATCATTGTAAGGTGTGCTTGTACCGTGGGCATTGATATAGTCAATGTCTTCCACAGATAAACCTGCATCTCGAATCGCTTCTTTCATTGCACGGACGCCGCCTTCTCCATTCGGAGCTGGTGCTGTTATATGGTAGGCATCTCCAGTTGAACCATAACCAACGATTTCTGCATAAATGGTCGCACCACGTTTTAAGGCATGCTCAAGTTCTTCAAGAACAATAATCCCTGCACCCTCACCCATGACAAATCCGTCACGGTTTTTGTCGAATGGACGGCTTGCTGTCTTTGGATCAGGATTTGTCGAAAGGGCTTTGTTCGCACAGAAACCTGCAAACGACATTTTTGTTAATGGCGCTTCTGTTCCGCCTGTGATCATCGCATCTGCATCGCCGCGCTGAATCACTTTAAATGCATCACCAATTGAGTTTGTTCCTGTTGCACATGCTGTCACTGTACAAGAGTTAACCCCTTTTGCGCCAAGTGCAATAGAAATTTGGCCTGTCGCCATATCAGGAATCATCATTGGGACGAAGAATGGACTGACGCGTCTTGCCCCTTTATTTGAATACACTTCGAACTGCTCTTCAAATGTTTCAAGTCCGCCAATACCAGACCCAACCCATACACCAACACGCGGTGCGATTTCATCTGTGATTTCAAGACGTGAATCTTCCAGCGCTTTTTGAGCAGCAACGACTGCATATTGCGTGAAGCGTGCCATTTTTCGCGCTTCTTTTTTCTCCATGTAATCTTCAATGTTAAAATCTTTTAGTTCTGCCGCTACTTTTGCGGTATATTCACTTGAATCGACACGTGTAATCGGTCCAACCCCTGATACACCCGCTAAAGCATTTTTCCATGTTGACTCTACATCGTTGCCAAGTGGTGTCAAAGCACCTAATCCTGTAACAACTACTCGTTTTTTATCCATTAATTTGTGCACCCCACTCTTTTATCGGCCCCATCGCATAGCGATTGCGCCCCAAGTTAATCCGCCACCAAAACCAACCATTACAATCACATCGCCGTCATGAATTTTTCCGGCTTCGATTTCTTCACATAGTGAAATTGGAATGGATGCTGCTGATGTGTTTCCATATTTATGGACAGTCTTCGACATTTTTTCAACTGGAAGCTCTAAGCGTTCGCGTGCTGCTTCCATAATGCGAATATTTGCTTGATGCGGGATCAAGAAATCAACGTCTTCTTTTGATAGTCCAGCTTTTTCAATGACATTTACACTTGACTCTCCCATTTGTCTTACAGCAAATTTAAATACTTCTCGTCCATTCATGATTGTATGATCTTTTTCATCTAAGTACAAGTGCTTCCCGCCGCTTCCATCTGCTCCAAGTTCAAATGATAGAATTCCTTTACCTTCGCTGACTTCTCCCAGCACAGCAGCTCCAGCTCCATCTCCAAACAAAACAGCTGTATTGCGGTCATCCCAGTCGGTAATGCGAGAAAGCTTTTCAACACCGACGACAAGCACGTGTTTGTAAGTTCCTGATTCGATAAATTGTTTTCCAGTAACAAGCCCATACATAAAGCCAGCACACGCAGCGCTAATATCCATTGCACATGCTTTATGTGCACCGAGTTGCTCTTGAATCATACAAGCAACTGTCGGAAATGCTTGATCTGGCGTGACTGTCGCCACAAGAATCATATCGATATCTTCTGCAGCCACATCTGCGTCAGCTAATGCTTTTTTTGCAGCAGCAAGCGCCATATGAGATGTATTGACATCATCAGATGCAATTCTTCTTTCTTCTATACCTGTTCTAGTACGAATCCACTCGTCAGAAGTTTCAACCATTTTTTCTAAATCATGATTTGTTAATACTTTTTCAGGTATATAGCGGCCAAGGCCAATAATTCCAGCATTCATTGAATAAGACTCCTTTTACTCATACGAGCATGTGATATTGTGATCTTATATTAGTATCTGGTACTAATTTTACCTTATTTTTTTCTTCTTGGCAATACAAACGTCTAACCTTTCCTCTCACTTTTTTCATAGATTAATGATATATACCAATAGTAGAAAGGAACATGTGATATGGCGCAAAAAGATATTTTCTCAGCAATGATGTTTGGACAGCCGCTTGAAAAGGAGAAAAGCAAGACAGAGGCAAAGGAGGAACGCGCGGAGACATCTTCAAGTGATGACTCAATTGACTACATGCATGTCATGAATCAAATTGGGAACATTATGAACTCCATCGATGAGCTGAAGCCTGTGTTTAAAGATGTTGGTCCTATGATTAGTGCCTTCAAGAAAAAATTATCATAAAAAAAAGCCACTAATCTGTGGCTTTTTCTGATTCTGCATCTGCTTTTCCAAGCTCGTATGCTTCTTGCATGACAGATGTAAATAATGTTAGAAGCGGCTGAAGTGCTTCAGGCTCAAGCTGAATCCCTGCTTTATCTAACTCTTCCTTCGCCTGCGGAAAATACTTCATGGCAATTTGTAAAAATTCCATCGATTTTTCGTGCTGCATGTCGTCGTCTCCTCACTTTTCATTTGGCAGTTTACCTGTTTTTTTGTATGACGCAATATCACTTTCAATGTCTTTCACAAAAGCGTCGTCAATGGTGGAACTAAAATTCCCCATCTCGACCACTCCTTCTTTAAAATCAAAGGAGTACTCATCTTGTTCATTTAGCTTGCCTTCATTAAACTTCTTTGCAATGATACTGTACGCTTTATCAACATGCTGTACAGTGCTCGTTAAAACTGTATGGCTGCCGAGGTTGGATTGATCGGTGACATATCCGATCGCTGATAAATTATCGGCTTTGATTTGTTCAATGACAGGGATATTATAACCATCACCTGCTGGATACACAACATCAACGCCCTGCTTTTTTAATTTTTGATAGAGCTCCACCGCTTTGTCAGCATCATCCCAGTTTTCGACAAACTCTGCTAATACTTGTACATGTTCATCTTGATATTTTGCTCCTTTGATAAAGCCGTCTACTTCACTTTGCCAATCATATGTAGCAAGAATACCAATCTTTTTTGTTTTTGACATATGTGCAGCTGTCATGCCTCCGAAAAAGCCCATCGCTTCACCTTTAAACGTCACGTTTGTGACATTGCCCGCCTGAGGCTTGTTTCCATTGACCGTAATAAATTGTATGTTTGGATAATCTTCACTGATCAAGTTAAAAATTTCACTGTATTCATTGCCATGGCCAATAATCAAATTGACTCCTTTTTTATGGAATTCTTCAATGGCATCAACGATTTTCTCCTTGTCGACCATTCCTTCCTTATAATAAACATCTACACCAAATGTTGATTGGATACTTAATAAGCCTTTATAACCTTTCGTTCCCCAAACTTGATCATTGATCGTATCGGGGACGAGTAAACCCACCTTCTCAATTTTTCCTTTTAAAGGCGCCTGCGAGCAGGCAGATAATAGAAGAAGGAACGAAAAGATCATGACAAGCCGCTGGTACTTCATGCCATGTTCAACTCCCTTTTACAACATGCAGTGATGAACCTGTATGTTAAATATAGGTTTATTTTATACTGAAAAAAGATAAGATGGAAGATCATTCTTGGTTTTTGTCGAAAAATGTTGAGTTTTGTCTTTTCCATTTTGCAATCATGTCTTCTGCTTGTTTGTCATCTGTTTGGCTCTCTACCTTCAATTCATACGTCATGTCCTGTCTTTGACCTGTGTCCGATGCCCATTGTAACAATTCCTTTGCCACATCTTCTACAAAAAGTGAATCTGCACGCTTTGTTTGATCTTCATTGAGTGTCCATGGTCCGAACATGCGAGGAAGAATCACTGCCGGCACATTCTGTTTCGCTGATTCGTTTTCAGGCTTTTCATAAAGAATCTGGTACATGCCATGCTCTGCTTTGATGTCTTTCTGCCTGTTATGCGGTTCCTCTGATTGAATAAAAATGAGATCATACGTGTCTTTGCTATCCTGAAGGTCAATGACACGAACGAGATCATTTCTGCCCAGCCACATCATCCGCTCTTCTAACAGTGCCTTTTGTTCTTCTTTAAGATCATGAGGACGCGTGATATCCACTTGAATGCCCTCTTTCATCATATATTCACAAAGTGTCAGGCCAAAAAACTCATCTGCCCCTATGATCAGTCCTGTTTCCATGTTCATGTCCCCTTTTTTAATATCGAATAAAAAGAAGAGCCCTTTCTATGAAGGGCTGTTATCATCCTATTCATCACAATTCTCTTTCATGCGATTTATAAAACTTGTGAATGGATTGAAAGATTCTTCTCGGATGATCAAACATATGCAGCGTGAGATCGACCTGACAATGTTCTGGATTTTTCATATGCTGATCAATAAAAGGCTTTGCGTGAAGTTCATATGCATAAGGTGCGCCGTTTAGCCTTTGCCATATATGAATCGGCACATGAGCAGAATGAACAGGACAAGAAGGCAGTGGATACGTTTCAGCTTCCTTTTCAGAACAGCCATAGCTCTCTGCTAACTCTTTGAGCAGCTGCTTATAAAAGAATTTGTGTTCCTTTTCTCTTTCTCGTTGTGCATCCAGATTCAGACATGGATTCACCATCGCAATGGACCTTAGTACTTCAGGCATCTCCTCAGCAAGGCTCATGGCAACAAGTGCACCCATTCCCTCTGCGAGCACATGAATTTCCCGGTTTAATATTTCTTGTTTTAGTGTGTGATGAACGAGCTGCTTGGCACTAAAAACAGCATCTTCGCATCCCCAGTGATTCCCATGAAGATGACTATTAAACAATGTATATCCTTCATCCTTTAAGGCAGTTAAAAGCTGGTTTCTTCCATAATGCTGAAGCCAGAATGATGTATTTTCCTGCACAAAGTGATTTCGGTCACCGAGGATTAGAATGCCAAAGCCATTTGGTTTTTGAGGAAGGTGAATGATGTTCCACTGGGAACCAAGCTGGAAAAAACGTTCGCTTACACCCATATGGCCAGCCTCCTTTCAGTGATTCTGCTTTCTATGATATGAACAACAACTCTTGTAGGAATAAGGAAATCCCCTAAAGACAGAAGAATTCTTTTTATTTTTATAGCAGAAGGTCTCAAAATGGTCACATAAAGGCGGAAAACAGTCTTTTCCCTTCACTTGCATCTATGGTATGATAATCAATAGATTGTTACATAAAGGACGGTGGGATTATGCATTATATTATCACCCTCATTTGGACTTTTCTGCTAACACATATGGCTGGTTACATCGTTGCCTCTATGAATGGAGCTGCTTATGATTTTACGCTCACTTCCATTCTTGCAGTTGTGTTTACGGTTATTTTATTCATCTTTGCTGAAGTAAGTCCAATGAAAGAAACGGAAAGTTCAACAAAACATTCTTAATATGACTTGTGAAAAAGAGCTAAATTGATGTTTAGCTCTTTTTTCTTTTTTTCAGAGTGATTGCGGCACGCTAAAACCCCCTGCCTTCAACATACAGGGGGTGTTTATTGTTTAGACCTCGACGGTTTCGGACTTCTGTTTGTCCTCTGTCAAATGGCTTTTCGCAAGCCCTGTAAACAGGAAGATTGCGATACCTGATAAAATTTCAAGGATTCCTCCGCCAGCAATGACAGGTCCCGCTCCAAATCTTTCTGCCAGGACGCCTGATACGACAGCTGCAAGCGGGAGGAAGACATTTGATGAGGCATTGATCACAGCATATACTTGCGGCTGATCCTCTTGGTCAACAGAGGTTTGAATAATGACCATTTCCGGCACATTGATCGCACTGACAGCAGCTCCGAAAATAAAGGAAGCAAGCAGAACAACCGGCAGCCATGTACTCATCCCTGTCATAAAGAATGCAGCCCCTTCAATCATACCAGCGACAATAAAGAACAAACCAAATCTCTTAATTTTCACCTTTGCCAGAGCAAAGCCCATCATAAACGCGCCAACTGCGGCAACACCTCTTAAAATGGAATACACCATGGAGTCGCTTTGCAGCGCTTCTGCTACGTATACCGCTGACAGTGCCTGCCACGGAGCTGCTGCGACATTCATTAAGATACAATACAGCGTGAGTGCAAATAAAATGTGATGGTTTTTGACAACGAGAAACCCTCTTTTTAAGTTATAAAAATATGTATTCTTCGCTTGTTTAATGCCCGCTGCTTTTTCTTCATCGGTTTTCTTTAGTTTGACCCCGATAATAAACAGACCAGAAATCACAAATAAAGCAGTGGTGATCAGCAGAGTATCTGCAGGTCCAATTAATTTAACCAAAAGACCTGCCACCATGACTGCTGCAAGTGCAACAATCTCAAAAGAAGATTGCAGGATTGCATTTGCTTTTTGAATGAGATGCTTTGGAACAATCTGCGGTAAGATTGCCACCGAAGCTGGATTATAAGCTGCACCTGTTGCCGATTGAATAACCATTAATGAAATCAATAACCATAGAGGCAATAGATGCGAAAAGTGCAGAAGTGGAATAATGAGTACAATTGTTGCTCGAACAACATCTGAAGCGAACATCCATTTAGACAAATGGTGCTTTTTCATAAGAGGTCCTAATATTGGGGCTAACAAAGATGAAGGGAGAACAGTTACTGCTAGAAGAAGTCCTGTACCGAGCGCTCCATCCCCTCTTAAAATCAATAGCCAAAGGACGGATGTAAAAGCAAAACTTTCCCCTGTGTTTTTAATGAGTCTTGATATGAATAATGAGGTGAAGCGTTTATTCCAAACACTTTCACTGAGATTCATCTTTTCCATCACACAAATCCTTTCAACAATATATTACATATTTTACCTTAAGTTCTCTTTTTTTCATACTATTTATTTGAAAATTTGAACTTAATTGTTTTTTATTATAAAGAAAAAAGAGGCATGACACATGCCTCTAAAGTCTTATTCCTGCTGACTCTTAGTCAATTGCTTACGGCTTTCTTTGGTAGGTCCAAACACGATTATGGTTCGAGTTATCAGGAAAGACATCGCCTGCTTTAAGCTTAATCTTTAAAGGATCTTTCACCATACTTCCAGTTTCGCCGATCTCGATATACACACCATTATTCGGTGCTTTATTCCCTGATTTAAACTGATGCTGCTGACCCATTTTCATCCTCCTTTCTCGATTGATGTTATTATGTCCCGTCCCTTGGCTCTCCAATCCTTTATGCAAAAAGTCCCTGCTCATACGAGTCAGGGACACTTGGATTTATTTGGATGGTTGATACATAAGTTCTTTCATTAACGCTTTTTGCACATGCAGGCGGTTTTCTGCCTGTTGAAATACTTTTGATTGCGGCCCGTCAATAATATCTGCCGTCACTTCTTCCCCGCGATGTGCCGGGAGACAATGAAGGAAAATATAGTCCTTTGCTGCATGACTCATCAGTTCGTCATTGACTTGATATTCTTTAAATTCAGCAAGACGTTTCTCTGTTTCTGCTTCCTGCCCCATGCTTGTAAACACATCTGAATAAATAACATCTGCATCTTTTACAGCTGCAACAGGATCTGTTGTCACGGTCACTTCTGCGCCTGATTGTTTTGCAAACTCACGGGCAGTGTCTGTTACTTCTTGAAGTGGTTCATAGCCTTTTGGTGATGCAACCGCAATGTCACAGCCTAGCTGCGCACAGCCGACCATCAAGGAGTGCGCCACGTTATTTCCGTCACCGATATAGGCCACTTTGATTCCTTTTAAAGTACCTTTTGTTTCTTTAATGGTTAATAAATCTGCAAGTGCCTGACATGGATGTGAGTAGTCAGTTAATCCATTAATGACTGGAATAGACGCGTATTGTGCAAGCTCTTCAACCTTCTCATGCTCAAAGGTTCGAATCATAATGCCGTCTACATAACCAGACAGCACCTGCGCTGTATCACTGATGGTTTCACCTCTGCCAATTTGCAAATCATTTGAGCTGAGGAAGAGCGCATGTCCTCCTAGCTGCGTCATCCCCGCTTCAAACGAGACGCGGGTTCTAGTCGAAGATTTTTCAAAGATCATCGCTAACGTTTTCCCTTTGAATAAATCTTGATATGGGTTTTGTTTCATCTCTTCCGCTTTTTCAATTAAATAAGCAATCTCATGGATTGAGAAATCTTTTAATGATAAAAAGTCTTTTCCGTATAATGCCGGTTGCACGTCGACTTGACTCATGCCGTCACTTCCTTTTTATATAATTCATGGAGCGATACTGGTGATACATCTCCATTTTTTCCTTGCAGGAATGCTTGAACTGTTTCATATTCGGTTAGGACTTGAACGCCGTGTGTGAGTGCTTTTACACGCTGCTCTTTTGCCTCTTCATCTTCTCCTAAATGAATATGAAGGGATTTGTCTTCATTCTGCAGCCAAGATTCAAAGCTGCCAGTCCAGACGTCAAAGCCTGCATGCTTCGCTTCATCTATCAATTGCTCGCAGCCTTGCATAAAGAGGCTTCCTTTTTGCTTCCAGATCGGCGCAAACACTTTTTTCAAGGCGCTTTCGGCGTTCTTGCCTACACACATTCCTTCTCCTGTCGCTTTCATTTCAGGTGTCAGCTTGAGGTCGATATCTTGAATGGCATGTGATGAGAACACTGGGAATTTGACCGCTGTCCCCCCTTTGTTTTTCGTTGCAGGGTTTAGTTCTTCAAGCGATGCACCAGCTAATAATTGAGTGGCCATTGGGATCATATCAATGCCCATTACCTTACTGACGACTGGTACAGTCCGGCTTGCCCGCGGATTCACTTCTAATACAAGCGCCTGATCCCCTTTGATGACAAATTGGATATTCATAATGCCCTTGAACGCTAATTTCTTCGCTATTTGTTCAGACGCGGTATGCACCTGCTGTTTGATGTCTTCACTGATTGAGATACTTGGTAAAATGGCAAAGCTGTCACCTGAGTGCACGCCCGCTTTCTCAATATGTTCTACGATGGTTGGAATGAACGCCTTTTTTCCGTCAGAAATAAGATCGACTTCAATTTCTTTTCCAGTGACGTACTCATCAATTAAGATTGGGTATGGCAAATGATCTGGCTGATCAAGCAGTGACGCCAAATGTGCTTCTGACTGAACAATGATCATTCCCATTCCGCCAATGACATACGATGGGCGAATTAATACAGGGTAACCGATGCTTTTCGCATGTACGAGTGCTTCTTCTTTTGAATGAGCCGTATCTCCTTTTGCGTGAGGAAGATTCAGTTCATCAAGAAGCTGATAGAATAAATCACGGTCTTCAAGTGCATCCAGCGTATCAAAGGACGTACCTAACAACGTGACACCGGCTTTTTCCAAGCCTTCTGCGACGTTAATCGCAGTCTGTCCACCAAATTGGACAATGACAAAATCAATCTGTTCTGCTTCCACAACGTTTAGGATGTGCTCTAATGTAATCGGCTCAAAATATAAACGATCGGCAATCTCATAATCAGTACTGACTGTTTCTGGATTGTTGTTCATCATGATGGTTTCAAATCCAAGCTTTTGCAAGGTCAGAACGCCATGAACGGCACTGTAATCAAACTCGACCCCCTGCCCGATTCGAATCGGACCAGAGCCAATGATGAGTGCTCGCTGCTTTGTTTTTTCTTGATGTTCACCATCGCTTTTGCCGAAGTAGGTGGAATAGAAGTAATTCGTTTTTGCATCAAATTCCGCCGCACATGTGTCAACAATTTTAAATGAAGCAGCAATGCTGTATTCTTGACGAAGCTGCCTGATTGATTCTTCCGTGTGACCCGTAAGAAGAGCAATCGTTTCATCAAGGAAACCCTTTTCCTTTACCTTTTTCAAGGTATCTTTTGATAGCGTCCCCTTATGATCTTTCAATTCTTGTTCGAGCGTAATCATATTCTGGAACACATGTAAGAAGAATCGATCAATTTTCGTCGTTTGATGAATCGTTTCAACCGTTTCTTGTCTTGAAAGAAGCTCCATAACAGCGAAAAACCGGCGATCGTCTGGTGTTTTGATGAGTTCAAATAATTGTTCTGTCGATTGCTCTTTTAGTTCTGGCAGGTGGAAGCCCTTCGTTTTAATTTCAAGTGATGCAACTGCTTTTTGAATGGCTGACTCTAAATTACGATCAATCGCCATGACTTCGCCAGTGGCCTTCATTTTTGTGCCTAATTGACGGTCTGCCTGTTTAAATTTATCAAACGGCCAGCGCGGGAATTTCACGACAACATAATCGAGTGCCGGCTCAAAACTAGCATAGGTTGTGCCTGTGAGCGGGTTTTTCAATTCGTCTAGCGTATAACCCACCGCAAGCTTAGCTGCCATTTTCGCAATCGGATAGCCTGTTGCTTTTGATGCAAGAGCGGAAGAACGGCTGACCCGAGGATTCACCTCAATGACAAAGTATTCTTTACTGAGTGGATCAAGGGCAAATTGAATGTTGCAGCCGCCGACTACATCCAGCGCTGAAATGATTTTCAGGCTTGCAGAACGGAGCATTTGGTAATCCTGATCTGTTAATGTTTGGGAAGGTGCAACGACAATCGAGTCTCCTGTATGCACACCAACTGGATCGATATTTTCCATGTTGCATACCGTGATACACGTATTTTGACGGTCTCTCATGACCTCATATTCGACTTCTTTAAAGCCAGCTATGCTTTTCTCAACTAAACACTGGTGAATTGGACTCGCTAAAAGAGCTCCTTCAATGAGCGGCTTAAACGCCTCTTCTGTTAGAGCGATTCCGCCGCCTTTACCGCCAAGTGTGTATGCTGGTCTTAGGATAACTGGGAATCCGACTTCTTTTGCAAATTGAAGAGCATCTTCCGCATTATCCACAATTTCACTATCTGGCACAGGTTCGTTCAAATGCTTCATGAGAGCACGGAATTTCTCTCGATCTTCACCGTTTTCAATGGTTTCAACTGACGTTCCGAGCAGGGTCACCCCATGCTTTTTCAGCACACCGGCTTTTTCCAGCTCGACAGCAAGGTTTAAAGCCGTCTGTCCGCCAAGGTTGGCTAAAAGACCATCTGGTTTTTCCTTTTCAATGATTCTTGTCACTGAATCAACTGAAAGCGGTTCAAAATAGATTTCATCAGCAAATGACTCGTCTGTCATAATGGTTGCTGGGTTATTATTCACTAAGATGACTTTGTAGCCTTCTTCTTTTAAGGCCATACATCCTTGTGTTCCTGAGTAATCAAATTCTGCTGCCTGACCAATGATGATTGGACCAGACCCGATGACTAGAATGGTTTGTATGCTTTGATCTTTAGGCATGTGCGACTTCTCTCCTTGCTTGTTTCACTTTCTCAATAAAATCATCGAATACCCATTCACTTTCAGCAGGCCCTGGGTGTGCTTCTGGATGAAATTGAACTGACATAATCAGCTTTTCTTTATGAATGAATCCTTCTACAGATCCATCATTGACATGAAGGAATTTCACGTCCACTTCTTTGTCATCCATGCTTTTTTCATTCACAACATAGCTGTGGTTCTGACTTGTCATAAAGACACGTTTGGATTCTGTATCCTGGACAGGATGATTCGCTCCCCTGTGGCCAAATGGCAGCTTATACGTATCTCCGCCAAGTGCAAGAGCGATTAATTGGTGACCTAGACAGATCCCAAGTGTCGGAAATGTCATCATGATGTCATGAATTGTTTTTAAATACGGTGTCATGGTTTTCGGGTCTCCAGGTCCGTTTGACAAGAGGATCGCATCCGGCTTGATCTCAAATACCTTTTCCATTTGTTTATATGGAATGACGGTTACTTTACAGCCGCGCGCTGCAAGCGAATCTGCAATTGATTTTTTAAAGCCAAAATCAATGAGCGCCACATGCTCCTCACCGCTGCCTTGTGTGTAGATCTCGCTATCTGTCACCTGTGCGACGACATTGTCTTGTTTCATTGCAGGCGGTGTTTCGTTTTCGTCTACACTGAGCACAGCGTTCATCGTTCCATTTGCCCGGATGTTTTGCACGACTGCGCGCGTATCTGTATGTGTCAGAAGCGGGATATTCCACTTTTGTAAATAATCTTTTAAGCTGACCGCTGCAAGATGATGTGAAAAATGCTCTGCTGCCTCGTACACAACCACCGCTTTTACTTGAGGCTTCTTGCTCTCAAAGTCTTCATGGTTAATGCCGTAATTACCGATCAGCGGATATGTGAAAACAATGATCTGACCTTTATAGGAAGGATCTGTGAGCACCTCTTGATAACCTGTCATACCTGTAAAAAAGACCACTTCACCTGTGATGCCAGCTTCTCCTGTCAGATCTCCTTCAAAAGAGGCTCCATCTTCTAAATTTAAATAACCTTTCATGCTTATGTCACCCCAAAATTGAATAATTAATGATACAAATGTATTTTTATACGTTCGTTTGTAAAAAAATTTACACCGAAACTGTTTTATTGGCTAATACTTGAACAATTGCTTCGATCGCCTGATCCAGCTCTGCTTTCTTCACATTCAGCGGAGGTAATAAACGAATGACATTCGGACCAGCTGGAAGCACAAGCAAACCTTGTTCTCTAAGAGCTGTGATATAGCCGGCGACTGGCTGATCACATTCAATACCTGCCATCAATCCTTTTCCCCGCACTTCTTTTACAATATTCAGCTGTTTGACTTTTTGCAGCTTTTCTAACAGGTAATCACCCTTTTCTTTCACTTCTGAAAGAAACTCTTCTTTAAAAATGACATCGAGTGTCGCATTCACAGCGGCCATGGCGAGCATATTCCCACCAAATGTTGTACCATGTGAACCTGGAGAGAATGCATCTCCTAGAGCTTTTTTCCCTATGACTGCACCAACTGGAAAGCCGTTCCCTAACCCTTTTGCTGCTGAGATAATATCAGGGTCAAGACACGTCTCTTCGTACGCAAATGCTGTTCCTGTACGACCGATGCCCGTTTGAATTTCATCTACAATCAGCAGTGCTTCATGCTTTTTGCAAAATGCTTGAACGGCTTCAAGAAAAGCTGGTGTCGCTGGATTCACTCCACCTTCACCTTGCACAACCTCCAGCATCACCGCTGCCACATCATCGACTGCACAGGCTGACATAGCGTCTGGATCATTAAACGGTACGTAGTGAAAGCCTTCTAGCATAGGGCCAAAGCCAGTTTTGATTTTATCTTGACCTGTGGCAGCCATACCAGCATACGTGCGCCCATGGAAAGAGTGCAAAAATGTGACGATATTTGTTTTCCCTGTCGATTTACGTGCTAATTTAATGGCACCTTCATTTGCCTCTGCCCCGCTATTACAGAAAAACACGAGATCCCCTGAACTGTTTGCTGCCAGCTTTTCTGCTGCTTTTTCTTGCAGTCCATTTTCAAATAGATTCGATACATGCCAGACGTGGTCAAGCTGTTCCTTAATGGCTTGATTGACCTTTGGGTGATTGTGGCCTAAATTTGTAACAGCAATGCCTTGTATAAAGTCTAAATATTTTTTTCCATTTGTATCGATTGCCCAAGAACCTGCTGCCTCTTTAATTTCAACATTCCACCGTCCATAGTTTTGAAAAAGATGACTCACAGGACCGCCTCCTTTTGTTTCACGATTCTTGTTCCTTTAAAGGTTTCTCCTGTAAAGATACTGCCTTTGCCATTTACGATCATCACTTCATCTACATCACCTGATAAAGCACTCAAAGCGGATTGTACTTTTGGAATCATTCCCCCGGAAATAATGCCTTCATCAATGAGTGAAAGGGCTTCTTGTTCTGTGACGACATCTAATAGTTCACCATTTTTTAAAATGCCTTCAACATCTGTGACAAACATGAGCTTATCAGCTTTCATAGCTCCGGCGACAGCTGATGCAGCTAAATCAGCATTCACATTTAAGGTTTGGCATTCTTCCGTCATAGACAGCGGCGCAATCACAGGAATGAATTGTTTCTCCATGAGTGCTTCTGCCATTTCTGGATGAACTTCTTTGATTTCGCCAACGTACCCGTAAACGTCTTGATCAAGGAAATCGGCGACAAGCATCTGCCCATCTTTACCGGATACGCCGACAGATGATATATCATGCTTTGCGAGCTCTGACACAAAGTATTTATTGACTGTTCCTGAGAGAACCATTTCGGCTACCTCTAACACAGGCTTCGTTGTTTTACGCTGACCGTCAACAAATTCTGTTTTCACTTCTAATTTTTGCAGCATGTCGGTGATTTCAGGTCCTCCGCCATGCACGATAGCCAGCTTAAATCCAGCAGCTTGAAGTGAGCGGACATTTTCATAAAATGTATCTGAAAGTTCTCGAATGACACTGCCTCCACACTTGAACACGATCGTTTTATTCATGTCTATCTCCTTCTTTATGTGCGATAGCTCGCGTTAATTTTCACATAATCATAGGTAAGATCACAGCCCCATGCTGCTGCTTCACCATTCCCCTCACTCATTTGAATGAAAATCGTAATCTCATCCTGCTCTAGATATGCTTTTGCTTCCTCTTCTGAGAATGGCTGCGGTTCATTGTGTTTGAACAAACATTGTCCGCCTAAATAGACTTCTACCTCTTCCGGTGTGACGGAAGCTGCGCTATGACCAATGGCTCCAACGATTCGTCCCCAGTTGGCATCCGTACCATATACGGCGGTTTTAACAAGACTTGAACCAACGATTTTTTTTGCAATGATGCCGGCTTCCAAGTTATTTTTAGCACCAGCGACTTTTGCTTCAATTAATTTGGTTGCGCCTTCTCCATCTCTTGCAATCTCTTTGGCTAAATCCTCGCAAGCTAGTTTTAATCCTTCTTTAAACAATGGCCACTCTGGATGCTCTTCATTGAGTGCATCGTTTTGTGCCATTCCATTTGCCATCACAAGCACCATATCGTTTGTCGATGTTTCTCCATCGACGGTAATTTGATTAAAGGTCACATCCGTAATGTCACGAAGCGCTTGCTGTAAGGCTTCCTGTTCGACATTTGCATCTGTTGTGACAAAGCCAAGCATTGTCGCCATGTTCGGGTGAATCATGCCAGAGCCTTTCGCTGCGCCTGAAATGATGATCTCTTTTCCGTCTATCGAAAGGGTGTATGCTGTATTTTTAATGACAGTATCTGTCGTTAAGATCGCTTCTTCAAAATGGCCTTTTTCAGCTTTTGCTTCTTTTAACTCGGCGATGCCCTTTTTGATTTTATCCATCTCCAGACATTCCCCAATGACACCTGTAGAAGAAACAGCAATATAATCAGGTGCTACACCTAACATATCTGCACAGGCTGCCTGCATGTCGTATGCGTCTTTTAATCCCTGCTCACCAGTACATGCATTGGCGATGGCACTATTGACAATGACACCTTTTAATTGTCCTGTCTTTTTTAAGCTTTGTTGTGTGACTTTGAGAGGCGCAGCTTGAAAGTGACTTTGTGTGTAGACCGCTGCACTTACTGCTGGTACTTCGCTGACGATGAGGCCAAGGTCTTTTTTTGAATAGCGCAAGCCAATGTGAATCCCCTTTGCTTCAAAGCCTTTTGGTGATGATACGTCACCGTCTATTTTGACAATGCTTTTTTCATTCAATTCGATCATGTTTGTTGTCTCCCCTGTTCTCTTATGGATAAAGAGGTGTCATTGTGAGGCCCGCCTCTTCATGTAAGCCTTTGATGATGTTGAAGTTTTGAACCGCTTGACCGGCCGCACCTTTCATGAGATTGTCTATGACCGACACGATTGTCAGTCTCCCTGTTCGCTCATCTAAATGAAAGCCAATATCACAGAAGTTACTGCCGTATACTTCTTTCGTTTGTGGATAAACGCCGTGATCTCTCACTCTGACAAAATAGGAATCTTCATAAAAGTCTTTCATTCGCTTCATCAATTCTTCTTTTGTGACATCTGTTTTTAATTGTGTATACATCGTCGCCATAATCCCTCTTGTCATCGGGACAAGGTGCGTAGAAAATGTGACGTTCGCCGTCTGTGGATTCCATTCTCTTAATATTTGCTCTATTTCTGGCGTATGCTGATGCTCATTCACCTTATAAATTTTAAAGTTATCGTTTAGTTCTGAAAAATGCGTGCCAAGTGAGGCAGATCGTCCGGCACCGGACACCCCTGTTTTTGCATCTATTATAATCATGGATTCATCGATGACATTCTGTTTGATGAGCGGTGCTAAACCGAGAAGAACTGCGGTAGGAAAGCAGCCCGGGTTGGCAATCACTTCAGCCTGTTGAATTTTGTCACGATTCAGTTCGGATAAACCGTACACCGCTTGTTGAACAGATGCTCTATCCGCTGCCCTTCGTTTATACCATGCTTCATAGGTTGCTCCATCTTGAATGCGCAAATCACCTGATAAATCAATGATCGGCACTCCTTGATTCATAAGCTTTGGCGTCAGTTCACTTGATACGCCTGCTGGTGTCGCTAAAAACACAGCATCTGTCTCTCGCACAATGGCAGCCGGGTCAATGGCTTTTAATGTTTGGTCAGTAATCGTTGTCAGATGCGGATAAGATTGACTGTATGATTGCCCATCACCACTTGATGAATACAATATACATTCCTCCACATGCGGGTGATGCTTGAAGATACGAACCAATTCCGCACCACCGTACCCTGTAGCACCTATAATACCTATTTTCAACGTCAATACACCCTCTTGATCTTTGTGAAATTATTTAACATTATAACATGTATAAAAATTAATTCAATTGTATATTTAATATTTGTTTTCATTTTTTTTCAACAAAAAAACCGCATATCTTCATGAGACATGCGGATTTATCTTTCGTTTTTGATATAGAGGACCATGAGTGCACTGCATAAATATAATATGGAGCTTGCATAAAAAATGAAGTAAACGGTAAAGAAATCAGCAAACAGGCCGCCAAGCATAATGGCGATGGATGAAAATAGGGCTGTCCAAAAATGATAGTGACCGACTTCTTTCATTCGTTTGTTCTCTGTTGTGAGATCAGTAACAAGCAGTTTCTCCCCATGTTTTTGAAAGCCGCCAAGTGCACCAAGTGCAAGCTGGATTATATACACTTGCCCCACTTCTGTTATATGCGGAAAAAGCAGTAAAAGAAACGCCATACCAAACGAATGAATGATTAAAAAGATCCTTCTGTCGGTGGTTTCTGGCAGTTTCCCTAATAGTAAATGAATAAACGCACCGCTTAAACCAAACAGACCATAGGCGAGTCCAAACTGTGAATAGCTTGATCCAACATTTTTAATAAAAAGAATGTAAAAAGGAAATATCAAACTGCTGGCGAAAAACAGCAGACTTTGTGAGTAGACAAACCATTTCATTGCTTTTGCATTCATTGTGTATTGTACCTCTCATAAAAGTAGTTGGTAAACGTACCATCTGGATCTGCTTGTTTTTTCTTTTGGAAAAATACATCAGTTTTAGGGTAAGCCCTCTTCATTTGCGCCTTCGTTTGATAAGGCATGTACGGTAAGTAATAGCTTCCATCGTGCCGCAGCGTGATATCTGTCATTTTTCGAATGATCCGCTCTGCTTCCGCTTTCTCTTCTTTTTCAAACCCGTAATTCACTAAAAGCACGAGGGCAAACATATCTTGTTTCGCATATGAGAGATCCGCTTTTTCATTTTTTTGAACATAGCGGATTGTGATATTCATTAAATTCAAATCTTCCTGTTGTAAAAAGGCTCTCATGTCATCGATGTACGCACGAAAACCGTCAACTGGGACGAAATATTCCTGCAGCACATCTGTGTCTGACTCATTTTCATATTCTAAAAAGGCTGAATCAGACCGCATCACATTGTTTCTTGTGATCAGCTGATCATTTTGACTTAGGAAATACTTTTTTTGCAAATTCCAGAGCAGATCTTTCCCCATATCAAATCTTCTTGAAAGGCCGAGCATAAATTTTAATGGCATGACGAGTTGATCTTCTTTAAGCTCTTGATATGATTCCATTTCTTGATCTGAAGTGAGAGAATAATTCGTCACATACATCTCTTTCAAAAAATTTGTTTTTGCTGTGGAGATTCTGGCAAGATGCATGCGTACTTCTTTATTGTGTTTGACATGCTTTTGAAAATACTCCGTATACTCATCGTAACCCAGAGAGGTTGTCTCCATTTTATATAATTCATCTTTTGTTAAAGAAAGCTCAACATCTAAAATGACACCGAACAATCCGTATCCCCCAATGACCGCAGAAAACAAATCATCGTCTGGTTTTACTGTGACAATCTCACCATCTGCTTTTAACAGCCTAAAGGAACGTACTGTATCAATGAGTGACCCGTAGCGAATGTCACGTCCATGTGCGTTTGCACTTAAAGATCCGCCAATTGTAAAGATATTCTGCGATTGCATCACCTTCACAGCAAGTCCATATGGATTTACATATTTTTGTATATCATCCCATGTAGCACCGCTTTGAACTCGAATCGTTTTCTTTTTTGGATCAAACGCTAAAATCTGGCGGAATTCCGTCATATCGAGCACGATGCCGTTTTCATAATATGTGTGGCCGCCCATGCTATGCTGTTTGCCGGCAATAGAAATCGGCAGGTGTTTAGCTTTTGCTTCTTTCAATACTTCTTTTAACGTGTCTACCTCTTTCCCTTGAACAACTTTTTTGATTTTGACAGGCATGAGATGACTGACATCAGTAAAAGCCTCAAGATCCTTTTTTTTGTGTACTTGGCCTTCTCGTATAGTGATGGATATAAGAAATGCAGCAGCATATACGATCAAAAGAACGATCCATAGCCATTTTTGTTTCATGATAGGTACTCCGTTCTATAAAATTACATCCATTATATCAAGCTACTCTCTTCCCCCACCTTAATTTTTCATTAAAAAAACCTGGCATGAGTTCAACTCATACCAGGCATTTTTGCTTATTGAATACCGAGCGCGATTTTTGCGTATCTTGACATTTTGTCTCGTGTCCAAGGCGGATTCCATACGATGTGAACTTCTGTTTCTTTTACTTCTGGAAGATCACTTAATGCTTTTTTGACTTCATCCACGATAATTGGTGCAAGAGGACAACCCATTGATGTTAAGGTCATGGTGATATCCGCTTTTCCATTCTCATCAAGATCGACATCATAGACAAGTCCAAGGTTGACGATGTCGACATTCAGCTCAGGGTCAATCACCTGTTCTAGGGCGCCTAAAATATTTTCTTTCAATGCTTCATCCATGATATCCACTCCTTTTTCCATTAGTATAACGTACTTTTTCTTATGACTAAACGTTTGTGCTTTTCAGATGTGTCACAAACCAGTCAATCGTTTCAAACATCGCTTGTCTTGAGACTTTATGGCCTGCTTGTCCATCAGTAATAAAGCGAATCAGATGCGGATCCTGCTTATATTGTGTGGCCGCTAACTCATCATATAGGGATTTTGCGTGCCGGTAAGGGACGACAGGATCGTTTTCTGCATGCCAGAATAACAGCGGTCTTTTGTTTAATCGATCCGTTTGCAGCGTTAAATCATATGGGCGCAGGGCGTCTAATTGCAGATGAACCTCTTCGTCTGTAATGTCTTTCATTAACCCTTTGTGACGCATGTCCATGATTTGTGCTTTTAGAAACGTCGTATAGTTTGGACTTCCCATCAAGCTGACAGCGGCTTTGATCCAATCATGCTTGGCAAGTGCACCAAAGGTGGTGATGCCGCCCATGGATGTACCCGCAACGCCTATCAGATCGGCTTCAATCAATTGTTTTTCTTGAAAGTATGTTTTAAGTATATCGATTTCACGAATTTCGTTCAGCACAATTTCCCAGAACTTTGATGCCAGTTCCTCTAAGCTGAGGTTTTCTGACCTTACACCATGATAAGCACAGTCAGGCAAAATGACTCTCATGCCTTTTTCCGCCAAATGGAAGGCGAAGTGTAAATTATGCTCGCGTGCACTTGTAAATCCATGAATAAAAAATACAAGCGGCAGCGGTTTGTCTTTATTTTCAGCTTTTACGATATGTAAAAATGGAATATCGCGCGTAATTTGCTCATCAATGGTGATCACAGCCTATGAATCCTCCTTTATCATTCCCGTCTTTGTTTATTTTAACATGTAGACAACAAAGATGTGATAAAGATACACTATAGATAGAGGCGCTAACATGAAATTGCCTCCTATCACTTACAGATCAAAGGAGATTTTATGGAGACTAAACCTTATCTAATCGCACTTGACCTGGATGGCACATTATTAAAAGATGATAAAACCATTTCTGCGCACACACTTGACGTCATTCAAAAAGTGAGAGACAGCGGTCATCACGTCTGTATATCAACAGGCCGGCCATTTCGATCCAGCTCTCCTTATTATCAGCAATTACAGCTTGATTCACCCATTGTGAATTTTAACGGAGCGTTTGTCCATCATCCTCTTGATGAAAAATGGGGCAGATTTCATACGTCACTTGATCTTCAAGTGGTCAAACAGCTTGTAGACATTAGTGAAGAGTATAAAGTGCACAATGTGTTGGCTGAAGTGTTAGACGATTTGTATTTTCATTATCATGATGAAAAACTCATTGATATCTTTAATATGAATGCAAACAAAGTCACTGTTGGAGACCTTAGGGACAACCTTGGAGAGAATGTGACGAGCGTGTTAATCCATGCAAAAGAAGAGGACGTCGGAGCCATTCGAAGCTATTTATCAGATGTTCATGCAGAAGTGATTGATCACAGGCGCTGGGCTGCCCCGTGGCACGTGATTGAAATCATTAAAACAGGCATGAACAAAGCCGTTGGACTGCAAAAAATCAGTGATTATTACGGTGTTCCTAAGGAGCGGATTGTCGCATTCGGAGATGAAGACAATGATTTAGAAATGCTTGAATTTGCTGGTTGCGGTGTAGCAATGGGCAACGGAATTGATGCCGTGAAACGTGTCTCAAATGAAGTCACTGATACAAATGAACAAGACGGGATTGCGAAGTTTCTAACGAATTACTTCTCGCTTTAATTTTTCCATTCATACATAGCAGATGGAAGCGGGCATACTACCGTTAGACAGGTTGTCCTGTCAGCTTGTGTAAAGGGGCGGATTCCGAATGGGTAAAAGAAGCAAATCGAAACGCTTTATACAACAAGGTAAAGATTCAGTCAGTCTTCATGACGCACGTTTTCCTTATCGTTCGACACTTGAAGAAGCGTCAGACAGAGGGAATATGAAGACTGATGCTTCTGGAGGTTCATTGTGAGAAACGAACTTTTTGATCAAGCCAAATCGTTTACTGAAGAAGCTCTTACTTCTTCATTTTCATCTGGGTTAGAGCGTCAACAGGCAGTAAAGCGAGCGAAAAATGCCGTATCCTCTGCATTTGCCAATTCGACAGATGCAGAAAGAAACCAGCTGCATACCTTCCAAGACTTGCTCGATGATCTCTAACATAAAAAAGCTGTCCACAATAGATGGACAGCTTTTTCTGATTCCTGCACTTATTTGACTTGGAACGTTTTCTTCTCCGTGATTTGTTTCAGCCCTTCTGCTTTTCCTTTAAACGTAACGACTGCTTCGTACGTTCCGGGCTTTACTCCGTTTGACCACGTATCTTGAAAATCATAGGCCTCGCCTTTTTTCAGTACGAAAGATTGGATGGCCTGTGTGAACATACGGTCTTTCGAATAGCGGTATTGTTCATTTCCGTTTTCGTCATACACACTAAGTTCGAATTTTTGGCTTGTGTTAAAGGTAAATTCAATATCTCGATCTGATTCATTTTTCAGTGACATGTTAAATTGAACTGAAGAACCTTTCTGGACGGGGTCTACTGTGAGCTCAACCGTTTTTTCTCCCATTTGACCGGATACCTCCTTGTCTGGTTCATCCTTTTTTTGTTGTCCACAAGCGGCTAAAAGCAATAGAATGAGAAGAAGCACCAACCCTTTTTTCATCTGCTACCCACCTTTTAGTCTCGTCTGAAAAATCCAAGAATATTGGTTGTCTGCACAATATTTGTAAAGGCTTTTGGATCGACTTCTTTAATAATTTGTTCAAGTTCATACAGCTCATACCTTGTAATAACGATCACCATCATTTCCTTTGGCTCGTTGGTGAATGCGCCTTTTGCAGGTACAGTTGTAATGCCTCTGACCATTTTTCCATAAATGGCTTCTTTGATTTCATCTGCTTTCTTCGTGACAATCATCGCGGTCAGCTTCTCATGTCTTGTATGGATGGCATCAATGACCCTTGTGGTCACATATAATGTGACAAGGGTATATAATGCTTTCTCCCAACCTTGTAATAATCCTGCTGTAAAAATGATGATTCCATTTAAAATGAAGAAATACGTGCCAACTGGTTTATCCTTCCACTTCGCTAAAACCATAGCAACAATGTCAAGTCCGCCTGTCGAAGCCCCGTATTTGAGCGTAATTCCAATTCCTACTGCGGATATGACACCGCCAAACACAGCATTTAATAAAATATCGTGGGAAACACTCGTTTCTGGTAAAATGCCAAGGAAAATGGTCGTCAGTGCAACACTGATGATGCTGTACAAAGTAAAGGAACGGCCAACTTTCATCCAACCTAAAATGCCGACTGGAATGTTTAAAATAAATAATAGAATCCCTGTTGATACATAAAATGGCGCATATTGATCGATTAAGCTGGATAACAGCTGGGCTACCCCTGTAAAACCGCTCGCATATACGTCAGCTGGGATTAAGAATAAATTCAGTCCAATCGCATTGAGTAATGCACCAATAACGACGACAATGAGTTTTTTTGCTTCTCCAATGAACATGTTGTCATTCCTCCACTTACCATTCTCTCTATGGTTTTCCCTAAAATTTAGAATTTGAACACGAAAAGATGATTTCTATGATATAGTTAGGCTAAAAAGATGTAAAATATGGCTTATTTTTTAGAAAGAAGGGATTTATATGACTGTTCATATCATAGCAGACAGTGCTGCTGATCTGCCTCTTTCTTATTATGATGAACATAACATAACGCTCATTCCGCTTCGCGTATTGCTTGGCGAGCAGGAATTTGAGGATTTGATCACCATTGAACCAAAACAAGTATTTGATGCGATGAGACAAGGAGCCAGTCCAAAAACGTCACAGGCTTCACCAAACCGGATCAAGGAAACCTTTGTTTCCGCCGCTCAAACCCATACATCTGCCATCTATGTCGCTTTTTCATCAGAGCTTTCAGGTACATACCAGACAGCTGTGATGATGGCAAACGAAGTGAAGGAAGAATACCCTGATTTTGATTTACGAATCATTGATTCTAAATGCGCTTCACTCGGCTATGGGCTTGCTGTCAAACACGCTCAATCACTTGCCATTGACGGAAATACAATACAAGAAATTGAAACGTCTGTAAAGCATTTTTGTGAATCTTTACAACATATTTTTACTGTAGACGATTTATCGTATTTAGCAAGAGGCGGAAGAATCAGTAAAGCGTCCGCATTTGTTGGCGGTTTGTTAAGCATTAAGCCCATTTTACATGTCGAAGATGGAAAACTCATCCCGCTTGAAAAAATCCGCGGACGTAAAAAGCTGCTGAAGCGCATTATTGAACTAATGAAAGAACGCGGAACGGATTGGTCGAACCAAACGGTTGGTATTAGTCATGGTGATGATCCTGCACTGGCGGAAGACATGAAACAGCTGATCGAAGCCGAATTTCATCCAAAGGAAATTGATATTCAGATCATCGGCGCCGCTGTTGGGTCCCATTCAGGACCTAGCACGCTTGCAATCTTTTTTACAGGCAAATGATCATAAAAAGCACCCTTCCCTGACACAACACGGGAAGGGTGCTTTTCTTATGAAAGTTTAAATCGCTGGACGGTTTCATTTAACCTCGCCGTCATACTCATCAATTCTTCGACCTGTTTGTTCATTTGATGGAACGATTGCAGCTGTTCATTGGCTGAGGCAGAAATTTCTTCGCTGCCAGCTGCTGTTTCTTCTACCACTGCACTAATATTTTCAATCGAGTGCAGCACTTGTCCGCCAAGTTCTGTTGATTGCATAATTTGGTCATTTAAGACCGCCATTTCTTGTTTAATATGCTGCGCTTTTGTTTCTATATCTTCAAAGGAGTGTGAGGTTTTGTCCATCGCATCCTGCTGCTGAAGTGAAAGCTTGACCCCTTCTTGAACAGTTTGACTAATGGATTGAATGCCTCTTTCAATATGACTGACCATGTCAAAGATTTGTCTTGTTGCATTAGACGATTCATCCGCAAGCTTGCGAATTTCATCTGCTACAACAGCAAAGCCTTTTCCAGCTTCGCCTGCTCTTGCCGCTTCAATGGCTGCGTTTAAGGAAAGCAGGTTTGTTTGGTCCGCAATGTCAGAAACCGTTTTGGCCATGGCCGAGATTCCGCTGGCGTATTGCGTGAATTCTCCTGCTGATTCTTCGATTTGTCTCGTCGCATGTGTATTTTTTTCAATCGCTTTTTTTGTTTCTGTTAACGTGTGCTTTCCGCTTTCTACGGCTTCGATGGCATCCTCTGTACTGCGGATGACCGTTTGTGAGCGTTCGGAATTTTTACGTCCATGCTGGTCCATTTTCTCAATCAAGCTGACGCCGTGCTGGAGATCTTCTGAAATCGCTTGTGATCCATTGGCCATTTCGTCTGTCGAAACAGATACTTGATTCGCAGACTCCATCATCTTTTTGTTTTCATCATTCAGGTGGATCGAGAATGTCTCTACTCGGCTTGAGACATTGCTGATTTCTTTAATCAGACTAATCAGCTGATCTGTCATTTGATTAAAGGATTCATTCAAGCCGCCGATTTCATCCTTGCGCTGAATATCCATCCGTTCCACAGCAAGATTGCCTTCTGCGATCTGCTTTGCTCTGTAGGATAGTGATTTAATGGGTGTCACGATGGATCGTGTTAATCCAATATTCAAAAAGACGGCAATGACAATCAGTGTGAGGGCTGAGACGAGTGCACTTGTGATAATCCATTGGACATTGTCTGCTGCAGCCTCTAGATTTTGTTTATACGCTTCTTCTGCCCTTTTATTCATCGTATGCACATCGTTTAAAACGCCATCAATTCTTGCTGCCACACGTCTTGCATCCGATGCGTTTTTTTCACCAATGGCATTGTTGGCTTCCTTGGTCCACGTGTCATATTTTGAATTTAACCTTGTTAATGCCTCTTTGTTCATATTTCCTGCATGTTTGTTTAACGTTTGCAGCTGTTTTTTTGCTGTAGAAATATCGTTTTGAACGATCTCTAGCTGTTCATCTGAGAGTGTCATCGAATAATTGGTCATGGCTTGTTCGACACTTTCAAAGCTTGCCTTCGTTTTTTGTACATTTAATAAGGTTTGGACATCTGTCTCATTTGATGATTGGATTTTTGTCATGCTGACAATGATAAAGGCGATAACGCCAACTGCTAAAAGAAGTGAGATAAGTGAGTTGAGTAAAATTTTGACGCGTAAGCTCATGATGCGTCCCCCTCTTCTTTTAGCAGCGTCTGCTTCAGACCATTTATTTTTTTGGTCAGTGTCTCAGCATTTTTCAGGATCCGGATTTTTGCCATATCGATTCCATCATTGCTTAAGTCATAGACAACATGCCCGCTTTTCATTTGATTGTTCTTAACGAGCTGTTCGCTGAATTGATAGACCACTTCATCGACTTTTTTCACCATAGACGAAATGACCGCTTTTTCAGCAGTATAGTACTGATCGCTGTCTACACCAATAGCATATTTACCCTGTGACTGCGCTTCTTTTAATACACCGACACCTGAGTAGCCGGCTGCGGCATATAGAACGTCTGCTTTCTTTTTGATCATGTCTTTGGCTATTTTACTCCCCTTGCCTGCATCACTAAACGTACCGGCATAGGTGGATAAAATCTTGATTTTTGGATTGACTGATTTGGCGCCTTTTTGAAATCCTTTTTCAAAACGATGGATGACATCTGCGTCAACACCGCCAACAAATCCAATGACATCGCTTTTCGTTGTCATTGCAGCAAGTGCCCCCGCTAAATAGCTGCCTTGCTCTTCTTTAAACGTCACAGAGGTCACATTTTTCAGCTCAGATACGGCATCAATAAGCAGGAACTGCTTCTTCGGATATTTCTTCGCGACTTTTTCTAGGTCTTCTTGCATACTGAAACCTACACCAATGATGAGATCATTTCCATCTTTCACTAGCTCTGTCAGCCCTTTTTCATATGTATCAGTTTCTGCAATTTCTCTATAATCAAATTCAATGCCAAGCTCATCACGTGCTTTTTCTAATCCTTTAAATGATGAATCGTTAAATGATTGATCACCAAGACCATCATCTGTGAGCATAACGCCAATATGCTTCGCAGTTGATTTTGGCGCCCCTTCCTGTTGATTACCGCATGCGGCGAGCACCATAAGCATGGCTGCCATCAGAAGTAATGATATTTTCACTTTCATCCAAAAACACACTCCTTTTATCATCCTTACTCCTTTTTTATCGGATTTGAGGGGCGTTGTTTCAATGATATAGTGAAGGTTTTTCATGACTTTTTTCACAGAAAAAATCCATTATTTAAGACAAAAATAAAAAAGTGAGCGAATGCTCACTTTTTCTCGTATGTCCAGCCTTCTTTTTGGTAAACTAGATCATTTTTCATGAGATGACCTAGTGCTCGTTTAAAGGCTGCCTTGCTCATTTGAAATCTTTCGCGGATATCCTCTGGATCACTTTTGTCTCCATAAGGCATGGCGCCGTTTCTTGTTCTCATATAGGTTAAAATTTCTTCTGCATCGACAGATAATGCATCCTGTTTTCTAGGAAGCAGAGAAACGTTTACGGTTCCATCCTCTTTCACTGCAATGACGCGTCCTGTAACGGTCGATCCTAATCTTGGCTCTTCCTTTCGTTCCGTGCGGTGAATAAACCCTCGCACGCCTGTATCTGTCAGCATAAAGGAACCTGTCGCAATTAAACGATAAATGGTTCCAGTGATTTCTTTGTTCATTAAGGTTTCTGGTGCCTCAGTGAACAATTCACTGATCACGTCTTCTGTGGCTGGTTTTGCGAACATTCTACCGTAGCTTGTGACTTTCAGCATACAGTAGAGTTTGTCTCCTTTTTTCGGCCATGCTTCCTCAAAAGGCGGGAGGTGTTCTGTTGCAACAAGTGCATCCTTTGACAGCCCAACATCGACAAATGCGCCCATGTCTTCTACCACGTCCACGACTTCTACCCAGCCGTATGTATGTGCGTTAATTGTAGGTATTTTCATCGTGGCAGCGAGTCTTTCTTCATGATCTACATATAAGTAGACCTCTACTTCATCTCGGTCACCAATATCTTCTGTCATTTCACTGCGGTGTAAGAGGACCGAATCTTCACCGTCTGTCAAAAAGTAGCCGTATTCCATTTCATTCTCTATTTGCAAGGTCAGTTGCTCACCTGGTCTCATGTTCTCTTCCTTCCTATCTGCCCATAAAAGAGCGTTCATTCATCTTTTGATTCACTCTATTCTACTATACTTCTCCCCGCATGAACATCTCTAGTTCTGTTAGCTAAAGTGGACAAACTGGACACGATTTATACGGCTGGCGGCTGTACTCTTTGATAAAGTTTTCTTCTTCTGCCATTTGCATGATAAAATAGACGCAATATCTAAACTTGGAGGTCATGTGTGATGGCAAAAGAAAGCTCATTTGACATTGTATCGAAGGTTGAACTGCCTGAAGTGCAAAACGCTGTTCAAGCAGCACTGAAAGAAATTAAAAACCGTTATGATTTTAAAGGAAGTAAAAGTGATATTTCTCTCGAAAAAGAAGAGCTCGTTCTCATCTCTGATGATGACTTCAAACTTGAGCAGCTAAAAGATGTGCTTGTGACAAAGCTGATCAAACGAAATGTTCCAACTAAAAATATCGATTATGGAAAAACTGAGCATGCCCTAGGCGGTACAGTGCGCCAGCGTGCGAAGCTCATCAGCGGGATTGATCAAGACAACGCCAAAAAGATCAACGCCCTCATCAAGCAATCTGCATTAAAGTGAAATCACAATTTCAAGATGACCAAGTGCGTGTGACAGGGAAAAATAAAGATGATTTACAAGAGGTGATTTCTCTTATGCGCAAGGCTGATTTGCCGATTGATGTCCAATTTATAAATTTTCGATAAATTTCAAATTTTCCATTGATTATTTCTGCATTTTTCGTTACAGTTGATGGAAGTTCAATTCATTGACATGTTCATATTGCTTTCTTATCAAGAGAGGCAGAGGGACTGGCCCTGTGAAGCCTCAGCAACCGGTGTAGTAGAAATCTATTTTCTATGACCAAGGTGCTAAATCCAGCAAGCAACTGCTTGGAAGATAAGGAGAAGAATTACGATACAGCCAAAAAGTCTTCTTCTTATCAGAAGGCTTTTTTTGTTACATAGAAATAAGGAGGAATACAATGGGCCTATTACAAGACTTACAAAACCGCGTACTGATAGCTGACGGAGCGATGGGAACACTTTTATACTCTTACGGCATTGACCGCTGCTTTGAAGAATTAAATTTATCGAAAGAGGATGAAGTGAAACGCGTGCACGAAGCATATGTGCAGGCAGGCGCTGACATCATCCAAACGAACACATACGGTGCGAATTATATTAAACTATCCCGCTACGGCTTAGAGGAAGAAACGAAACGCATCAATACAAAAGCGGTACAAATTGCAAAAGCAGCCGCAGGCTCTGCTTATGTACTCGGAACAATTGGCGGCATTCGGACGTTTAACAAAAATGCCTACTCTATAGAAGAAATCAAACGAAGCTTTAGAGAGCAGCTGTACATCCTATTAAATGAAGAACCTGATGGATTATTGCTTGAAACGTATTATGACATAGAAGAAGCGAAGGCTGTTCTCCAAATTGCCCGCAAAGAAACGACTCTTCCGATTGTCATGAACGTCTCTATGCATGAACAAGGCGTTTTACAAGATGGTACCCCGCTGAAGGATGGTTTATCTGAGTTATCATCTCTTGGTGCAGATGTTGTCGGCATCAACTGCCGGCTGGGCCCTTATCACATGATTCAGGCACTAGAAGGTGTTCCACTTTTGGAAAATTCGCATTTATCTGTCTATCCTAACAGCAGTCTCCCCTCTCTTGAAGCAGGCAGACTCGTCTATGATACCGATAACGATTATTTCCGAAAAAGTGCACTTGAATTTAGAAATCAGGGCGCACGTATTATCGGAGGCTGCTGCGGAACAACGCCCCAGCATATTAGCGCAATGGCTGAAGCGGTCAAAGATTTAGCGCCGATCACTGAAAAAGAAGTGAAAGTGTTAAAAGAAGAAATCATTTCAATCCAAGACCAGCGCACTGAACCAGGTCTTGATGAGCTTGCTGTGAAAAAACGATCGATTATCGTAGAGCTTGATCCGCCGAAGAAGCTGAACTTCGAAAAATTTCTCGTTGCTGCAAATGAATTAAAGGATGCTGGTATTGATGCATTGACGTTAGCCGATAATTCTCTTGCGACTCCGCGCATTAGCAATGTCGCTTGCGGCGCATTATTAAAGCAGCAGCTCGATATGCGTTCTCTTGTTCATATCACATGCCGCGACCGTAATTTGATTGGACTTCAATCTCATTTAATGGGGCTCGACACCCTTGGATTAACCGATATTTTAGCGATCACAGGCGATCCATCTAAAATTGGAGACTTCCCAGGTGCAACATCTGTATATGATTTAACCTCCTTTGATTTGATTCGTCTCATCAAACAATTTAACGAAGGCCTTTCTTTCTCAGGAAAGCCTCTTGGCAAAAAGACCAATTTTTCAGTGGCTGGCGCGTTTAACCCAAATGTGCGCCATATTGATAAAGCAGTCAAACGTCTTGAGAAAAAAATCGAATACGGTGCTGATTATTTTATTTCACAGCCTGTTTATTCTGAGGAACAGCTTGTGAAAATTCATGAGGAAAGCCGCCACTTGGATAAACCGATTTACATCGGCATTATGCCATTAACAAGCAGCCGAAATGCCGAGTTTATTCATCACGAAATTCCAGGCATCAAATTATCTGATTCTATTCGTGACATTATGGCCAAAGCTGGCGAGGATAAAGAAAAACAGCGAGCAGAAGGCTTAGCGATTGCCCGCTCTTTATTAGATACAGCCTGCGAATTGTTTAATGGCATTTATTTAATTACTCCTTTCCTTCGATCAGATTTAACAGCAGAACTGACCACCTACATCCATCAGAAAGAAAAGGAGTCTAACGTCCATGTCAACTATCACTGAACAGCTCAAAAAACGCATCCTCGTCCTTGATGGGGCAATGGGCACAATGATTCAAAACGCCAACCTGACAGCAGAGGACTTTGGCGGAGAAGAGTATGAGGGCTGTAACGAGTATTTGAATGTGACAGCCCCTCACATCATCTCTAAGATCCATAGGGAGTACCTCGAAGCAAATGCTGACCTCATTGAAACAAATACGTTCGGCGCGACAGAGCTCGTCCTTGATGAATATGGGCTTGGCCATCTTGCCTATGAACTCAATTTTCGAGCTGCGCGGCTGGCAAAGGCAGAAGCAGACCGTTTCTCCACACCGGAGCAGCCTCGTTTTGTTGTAGGCGCAATGGGCCCGACAACGAAAACATTATCTGTAACAGGCGGCACAACCTTTAGTGAGCTCGTCAGAAACTATGAAGAACAGGCCCGCGCTCTGATTGACGGTAAGTGTGATGCCCTTCTTTTAGAAACAAGCCAAGATATGCTGAATGTAAAAGCTGGATTCAAAGGGATTCAGGAAGCCTTTCAGCAGACCGGCATTCAATTACCACTCATGGTATCAGGTACGATTGAACCGATGGGCACCACCCTTGCTGGTCAGGATATCGAAGCCTTTTATATCTCTCTTGAGCATATGAAACCCATCAGTGTGGGCCTGAACTGTGCGACTGGTCCAGAATTTATGACAGACCACATCCGCACGCTCTCCTCCATCGCAAAGTCAGCGGTGAGCTGCTATCCGAATGCTGGTCTCCCAGATGAAGAAGGCCTATATCATGAATCCCCTGCTTCTCTTGCTAAAAAAATCGCCGCCTTTGCTAAGGAAGGCTGGTTAAATATCGTCGGCGGCTGCTGCGGGACTACACCTGCGCATATTCAAGCATTGTCAGATGAAGTACGCACGATTCAGCCGCGTCATATCACTCGAGAATCACCGCAGCATACCGTATCAGGAATTGAGCCCCTTATTTATGAGGATTCAATGCGTCCTCTTTTTGTAGGCGAACGGACCAATGTCATTGGTTCTCGCAAATTCAAACGGCTCATTGCGGAACAAAAGTTTGAAGAAGCAGCAGAAATTGCTCGTGCTCAGGTGAAAAATGGCGCTCACGTCGTTGATGTGTGTCTGGCTGATCCAGACCGTGATGAGACAGCAGACATGGAAGGCTTTTTACAAGAAGCCATGAAAAAGGTGAAAGCTCCTTTTGTCATTGATTCAACGGATAAACACGTGATTGAAAAGGCACTCACCTATTCTCAAGGGAAAGCCATCATCAATTCCATCAACCTTGAGGATGGCGAGGAACGCTTTGAAGAGATTCTTCCTCTTGTGAAGCTATATGGCGGTGCACTTGTTGTTGGCACGATTGATGAAATAGGAATGGCCGTGACAGCAGAACGAAAGCTTGAAATTGCTGTACGTTCTCACGATTTGCTAACGAAGAAATATGGAATTCCCGCAAGTGACATCATTTTTGATCCGCTTGTCTTTCCCGTAGGCACTGGAGACGAGCAATATATTGGCGCCGCTGAAGAAACGATCAAAGGCATTAAAATGATTAAGGAAACCCTGCCTGAGTGCCTCACTATTTTAGGCATTAGCAACGTATCTTTCGGACTTCCGCCTGTTGGCAGAGAAATCTTAAATGCTGTCTATTTATATCATTGCGTGCAAGCAGGACTTGACTATGCCATTGTCAATACAGAAAAGCTTGAACGCTTCGCTTCCATTCCAAAGGAAGAAATCAAACTAGCTGAAACCTTACTTTATGAAACAAATGATCAAACACTGGCTGAATTCACCCAATTTTACCGCGGCAAAAAGAAAACGGAGAAAAAACCAAAGGTCTCCTTATCACTTGATGAAAGGCTGGCGCTCTACGTCGTCGAGGGAACGAAAGAAGGTCTCATCGATGATCTATCCCTTGCTTTGGAGCATTATGAATCGCCGCTTCATATCATCAATGGCCCGTTAATGCAGGGAATGGCTGAAGTTGGTCGTCTTTTTAATCAAAACGAACTGATCGTAGCCGAGGTACTCCAATCGGCAGAGGTCATGAAAGCATCTGTTTCGTTTCTTGAGCAATATATGGAAAAGCAGCATGCAAGCGGGAAAGGAAAGATTCTGCTTGCCACCGTTAAAGGAGATGTCCATGATATCGGGAAAAACCTTGTCGACATCATTTTGAGCAATAATGGCTTTCAAGTGGTCGACCTCGGCATCAAGGTGACTCCTCAAACATTGATTGAAGCTGTGCAAAAGGAAAAACCAGATATGATTGGATTATCAGGCTTACTTGTAAAGTCCGCACAGCAAATGGTACTAACCGCTCAGGATTTACAAAAAGCAAACATTTCTGTTCCTATTTTGGTCGGCGGTGCTGCCCTTTCTCGTAAATTTACAAAAATGAAAATTTCGCCTCATTATGATGGGCCTGTTCTTTATGCAAAAGATGCTATGGACGGACTGTCATTAGCCAATGAGTTAAAAGCAAATCCACTGCAATTTCAAACAAAGCCGCCAGAAGAGCCAGCGGCACCTATCAAGGAGAAAGAAGGAAAGCAGCCGAAAGCTGTCATTGAATTACTAGAAAAACGCGCATCTCTCCCGAAAGCACCGGTATTTACGCCAGAAAATACCACACGCCATTATGTGAAGGACATCGATTTGCATCATATTATGCCATATGTGAATGAACAAATGCTCATTGGTCATCATCTCGGTTTAAAGGGAAAGGTCAAAACCTTATTAGCTGAACAGCACCCAAAAGCATTGGAATTAAAACAGCTTGTCACAGATCTTCTAAACGAAGGCAGAGAGAAAAACTGGTTTGCGCCAGCATTTGTGTATCAATTCTTCCCTGCCAGTTCAGACGGAAATGATTTGCATATTTATGATCCCGAAGAACCTGACCGCATCATTGAAACGTTCCAATTTCCAAGGCAGGAGAAGCTCCCGTACCGCTCTATTTCTGATTATGTACGGAAAAGTGATGAAAACGAGAAAGATTATATTGCCTTATTCGCCGTCACAGCCGGCGCGCGTATACGTGAAGTCGCGCAGCAATTTAAGCAGGAAGGAGATTATTTAAAAATGCATGCTGTCCAAGCTCTGGCACTTGAGCTTGCAGAAGGATTGGCTGAAAGAACCCACCAAGTGATTCGTGACAAATGGGGATTCCCTGACCCAGTCGATTTTACAATGGACAAACGATTCCAAGCGAAATATCAAGGGCAGCGCTATTCCTTTGGTTATCCAGCGTGTCCAAATCTTGAGGACCAAGAAAAGCTGTTCAAGCTGCTTCAGCCTGAAAAAATCGGCATCCATCTGACAGAAGGATTCATGATGGAACCTGAAGCATCTGTTTCAGCGATCGTCGTTTCCCACCCTGAAGCTCGATATTTTAATGTTCATTAAGACTAGAACCTCCGTCATTGGGGGTTCTTATTTGATACACGCTGAGAGGAAAAGGATCTTCCTTTTCCTTTTTCTTATGCCTTCATATGGTACGATACATATAGATGAAATCAGCTAAGAAGGAGTTGCATTGTATTGGAAAACGTTGTACAACGAACTTTAACACTTGATGACATACCCGATCTTATCGCATTGTCAAAAGAGGTCGACTGGCCTGATTACAATGAGGATGAGCTTACATCTCTTTTAACAAACGGATATTTTACAGGTTTTTCAACAACAGATGGACAAGTGATCTCATGTGCGGGACTTTTCCAATATGATAAAGCAGCATCAATTGGTGCCGTTATTGTATCTGAGACGCATCGCGGCTTAGGCCTTGCGCGGAAAATGATTGACACCCTGCTTCGCCGGAGCGATCAAAGTGTTCCTGTCGTTTTAACTGCTACTGTACAAGGACAGCCCGTTTACGAAAAAATCGGATTTCAAACGGCCGGCTATATTCATACATACAAAGCACAGACCACGAATCCATCGGCTTTTCGTGTGTCAGGCGGGATTCACCTTTCTCCTGCTGATGAAGCGGACCTTCCGTCTATTGAAGCACTTGACGAAAAAGGTGCAGGCACCAATCGATCAAGCTTTATAAGAAAGCGAATGAAACGAGCATCGTTCCGGCTGATCGCAAAGAATGAGCATCATGAAACAACTGGCTTTGCATTTGGCATCGAAACCCCTGCTAATCTAATGATTGGACCGCTTACAGCAAACGACGAACAAACCGCTCTCTCGCTCATCCAATCACTCATCTCGTCTTATTCAGGGGCAATTCGTATAGATATGCAGGAAGAAACTGCTGAGCGCCTGCATGAAACACTTGTTGAAGCAGGATTTACGAAAACAAACGTAGCCCATTTTATGATGATTCGCGGGAAAGAAAAACTAAATGATCCCGCCCTTTTCTATTTTCTTGCCTCTCAAGCATTTTCTTAAAAAACAAACAAGCTGTAGACACTTATTGTCTACAGCTTTTCTATTACTTCTCCCCAACTGACGAAAGAACATGAGCGAGTGCATTTGTGACCTTCCCATGCTCTGATGCATGCGGGCGGTCATCACCATCTCCATAGCCATAATCAATCATTCGATTACGATTTAAGCAAAGCTTTGTCAGCTTCGGCTGGAATAGATCAAATAATTCAAAACGGTCTTTTAGCTGTGGAAATTGCTTTTGATACTGCTGAATTTCTTCCGCAAGCAAACGCCAAAGAGTCGTTTCATCTAACAGATTGTGATTGTCTAATACGTTGGATACATAACGCAGATTGCAAATAAATAATCCTGTAAAGATAAATTGTACTAGACCTTCTGGCGGCTCACTGCGCAGCACTTCTTTTAAATCTTCTTCTAGTGAAGCTAATTCAGGCAGCGGCTGGTCACTTATATTCACATCATCAACGAAATCTTTGATCGCCAAACGATGCGGCTGATGATTTTTTAACACAAGAATTGTATTTTGCCCATGCGGTGAAAAGACTGTGCCGTATTGATACATAAAGTGCAGCAGCGGCGGCATCACGACATGGAAGAACTTCGTCATCCATTCTTTTGCTGAGAGACCTGATTTTTCAATCAGCTGCTTGATATACGGCTCACCTTCATGATCCTCGTAAGTAAGTGCCGCAAGTGTAACAGGGTTCTCCCCTTCTTCTAAGTACGTATAAATGCTTTCTCTAAAAATGACACCGAGCATCTCAAGATATTGATACGGCGCACCAGGCAGTTTGCTGTAGTATGGATGATCGACATTGATACTTGCATTCTCACCTGGTAAAATGACGCGGCACACATCAGATAAAAATGAGTCTTGATCGGCAATCCCTTTAATATGCGCTGTAATGCGCGGGGCAATGACCGTACGTTCTGATGGGAGCCCACGGTACACGAGCGTATTTAAAATACTCATTGGCAGTTTAATATGATGCTTGCCTTTATTTGAGATATTTGTAAAGGTTCTGATCGACTGCTGCGGGATATATTGATCCAGCCCCTCTCCCAAATATACAATCCGGCGCAAGGCCAAATCTTCTGGGAAATGCTGAATAATCATATGCGTCCACTGCCACTGATGAACAGGCATCATATAATAGTCAGCTGCATTCAGTCCTTCATCCTTTAACACACGCTGAAATTGACGAATCGTGACTTCATCTAATTCTTTGGCGATCACCTGCTCATAGTTTTCATGATCGACTGCATGGAATGTCGCAAGCTCTCTATGTACAGCAATCCAAGACAGCTGCACACATTCCTGCCGTTCTGGTGCATAGGCTAAGTAATCATCGTAGCTGAATCCTATACGTCCTTTGTTATACACAATCCAAGGATGGCCTGTCATTTCTCCTTCAATCCATGCATAATCCGTATCTGTCAGTTCATCCGCACGAAGTGCTTTTTTCGACAGCAAATGGACATCGGCTAACAAAGTATGGTGAAGCTCTTTGATAAGATGGCCTGTTGTGTCAGAGGACATTGGGATGATCGGCTGAATGTCTAGTAAAAACACAATGGCACTGACATCCTTTGACCATTTTCCATCTTGACAGCACTCAATTGATTCAGCGATTGTATCAAAACTATCAAACAACCGAGGTTTTGCCAGATAACGATATTTCTTATGTTCGTGAATGGTTAATTCATACTGGGCGATGCCATCCTTACAATCCAGCTCTACAGGATGAAGCATGTCCTCATACATATATTCAGACAGCATTTTTGCCACCATTCGCTGGTTTGCCTTTTTCCAAGCAGCAGGATTCACCGCTTTTTTCAATTCATCTTGTACACTCATCGCTTCATCCTCCTTAACCTTTGATTTCTTCAAATGTGTGTGCGTTCTTGTGTGTACCAAATGTCTGGAAGACGTGCTTTTGATAAAGTGGATACACAGTTTGACGAGCAAGTTCATTGATGATCACACTGTTTCGATAAGCCCCCAGCCCCAAATCTGGAGCGCCGACCCCATGTGTATGAAGCTCTGCATTTTGTACAAAAATATCATTTTCACCCATCGTATTTGTTTTCAAACGATATTCACGTTCAACTTGGAATCTCCCTTGATCATCCCATTGAATGTGATGAGAAATAGGGTTGATAAATGGCGGCAGAACGGATTGGTAGCCAGTCGCCAATACGACAATATCCGTCTCATGTGTAAAGGATTCTTCCTTGACCCATTGCGTGCATGAAAGTGATAACCCGCCCGCTGTTTCCTCAACCAAGTTGACCTCTGTCATGGCTTGAAGCACTGTGTTCAGCTGGTTTCCGCAGGCAGAACGTTCATAAAGCAAATGATAAATATCACGAATCATCGCCGAACTGATGCCTTTATACAGCAAGTCTTGCTGTTTTAATAACGCATCCTTTTTGGCTTGCGGAAGCTCATAAAAGAAATCAATATAGTCAGGGGAGAAATACTCAAGTCCAAGGTTTGAATATTCCATTGGGAAAAATCCTTTTGACCGTGTGAACCAGTGAATATCCTGCGCCTCATCATCTGATAAAATGTCATAAAACACTTCTGCCGCACTTTGACCAGAGCCGATAACTGTCACAGATTTCCCTTTGAAACAGCCTTCTTTCTTTCGTTTTAAATAGTCAGCTGAGTGAAAAACCTTCTCTCCTAAAGCTGGCTGGAGCGATGCGGGTATCGCCGGCTGCGTGCCAATTCCTAAGACGAGATGTTTGCTTTCAAACACCTCTACAGTTTGGTTCTTTACATGACGGACATGCACTTCATAGCGCTTTTCTCCTGCCTTTTCGATCAGTGAGACAGATTCGACGTTCATGCCAAATCGGCAGGAATCTAACTGGTCAGCGACCCAGCGGCAATAATGACTGTATTCCTTGCGCGGGATATGGAAGTCCTCTAGAAAGTAAAATGAATACAAACGGTTTTGTTCCTGCAAATAGTTGAGAAAGCTATATTTGCTTTTCACATCTGCCATGCTGACAAGGTCCGCTAAAAATGGGACTTGTAGTGTCGTCCCTTCAATGAGCATCCCTGGGTGCCAGTGAAACGCTTCACTTCTTTCAAAAAACAAAGCGTCGATTTCATTTACCTCTTCAGATAATGCGGCAAGCCCCAGGTTAAACGGGCCAATGCCGATCCCTATTACATCCACTATATTATTTTGCTTGTTGAACCGCGTCATGGTTATACTTCCTTTCGAATCGTTCTCGATCACAAAACATCAAAAGACCTGTTTTATCGGGTAAAGTGACTGGTTTTACACGTTCGAAGCCGCATTTTTCAAATACATGAATCATTTTTTCATTGCGAATATCCGGCTCAGCAACGATTTTTTCTGTTCGTTTGTTCTGCTCAAATTGAAATGCTGTCATTGCCTGAAGGAGCGGCGCAGCAAATCCTTTCCCCACATAATCCGGCTCCCCTATTAACAGGTGGATGCCTTGATCATGCGGAGAAGGCTCATAGTAGGATTCAATGATATCCCCTTTGACGTTATAAGCCTCAAAATAACTCATTGGTGTCCCATCAATCGTGCCTAAATAAAGGGTTTGATGCGGATCATGTATCGCCTGATAAAAATGCTTTTCAAAAGCAGGAAACGGAATATTCAAATGCCAAAATGGGTGAACGTACTCTTCTTGCATCCACTTATGGACAAGCTGAACGTCTCTTTCATATTCAGCGCGAATAAACCTAATACGATGCCTCATCCAATCAGCGCCTCCTTATGTAAAAAGAGCGGATTTAAGACAGCCGTGTAACGAGATTGTGTTTCCAGAGATCCGGTCAGCTCATCCATATCTTCAAATCGTGTCAGCAAATTCGCTTTTGAAGGAAGTTCTTTTGAGCGGAGAAGGCTGTTAGTCAGATCAGATGCTCCGTACGTCTCCTCATGAGCGAATAATGTATCTCTCACAAGTGCCAGCAAATCTTCTTCCTTTGCAAGGCCTTCCGTGCCAAAGCCATTAATGAGACCAAATAAATGATTAAAGAAGAAATAATAACGGAGTCTCTCAACGGCTACATCATCCGAACAAATGGTTTCACTTCTTACGCTCAAGTTTTGAACTAGATTCGCGAGCTTATCCTTTTTCGATTCACTATAATAGTAGCCTTGGTTGTCACGGTAATAGAAGGTCTCTGGATAACCATCCTTCATTTGCACAACAGCATTTTGCTGATGGGCCTCGAGTGCAAGACCATACGTTTCAAACAGCCAGAGCATCGGCTTTAACGAAATAGTCAAATATTGTTTAAACCAATCCTGGCTGACCGCTTCTGTTGACCGGCCTTCTGCGTCTGCAAGTTTATGAATAATTCCTGCTAATCTCGATTTTCCTCCATACGCATGATCTTGACACAGCCCAGCAATTAAGCTTGCGCCTTTTTCACGATGCAAGAATGGATTTTGACGAATGACCACTTCAAAGCCAGATTCCGCTTCATCTCCTCGAATAGAGAGATATGCAGGATCTTCAATGACCCGGAATCCAGAGAATTTTTCATATAAAGAAACGCCTAATTCTGTTTTTAAGATGCGGGACATCTCTACTCCTCGATCCAGTTCCTTTTGTTTATTGATGCGTAACGAGTTTGTAATTTTCACAGGAACAGAGAATTTGAGCATGTAAGCAGAATCCTTTTGATAGACCGTTCTAAAGGATGAGGTCGCTGTGTATTCAGACCCGAGCGGTCCTAAATAAGTCAGTTTCCCCTCCTCTATATAACGCTTCACGAATGCCTTCTCCATGACCACTTTGACTTGCAGCGGATGAATCGGAATGAGCACATATTCTCCGTTTTCTGTTAACCTATTCAGCCTCTCTGTTTCTTCTGGCACCTGACGCGAAAGCTCTTCTAACATGAGGCTTGCCGCAGATTGTGAAATAGACGAATCCTGAAGCACAATCGAATGGTGCGCTTTAAAGTAATGAAGCTGGAAAGCTCCTTTCAGCTCAGGAGAATAGACGGCTTCCTCCTCTTCTGTCATCCCTTGTCTGCTTTTTGGTGTAGGATGTGTTAAATGTCCAAGGAGAAGTGACTGCTCAGCCTCGATGTACTCAAAATCAGCTTGAGATAAAGCAGCTTGATCACTTTCTCTCTCCCGTAAAAATCGTTCAATATTTCGACAGCTTAAAATGATGCGAAGCATGAATTCATCCTCTGCATCTGTGCGGCCATATGCAATGAGAAGCTCCTTTGAACATAAAGCAACAAGTGTCGTGTAATCGACGACCGTTCCCTCTTTTTCGCTGCCACTTGGACGAAAGCGAATCGGAAAATCAAAGAGATGTCGGCCTACAGTTGAAAAATATCGGATCGGAATCACAAGCTCAAGGTCTTGTTTTGCTAGTTTTGCCACAAATACAAGCGAACCATCTGCTTTCGTCTCTTTTTTTGCAGATCGATCGATTCCTGTTTCACGTAAAAAACAGTTTAAAAAGCTTTGCATAGTTGCATTTTCAGCCATTTGTTTATATTGACTCAACGTAGTACCCTCCCGGATTGAATATGAGCGATCCCGATATCAACGATGTCAGAAAGGATTTCCTCAATATGTGTGATTGTCGTTCTCGGATTTAACAAAGTGAATTTTAAGCATGTTTGACCATCCACCACTGTTTTCGCAATGACAGCAGTTCCTGATTTGAATAACGTTCGATGGATGATTTTATTGATGTCATCCGTCCCCTTAAATCGAAACACAACTGCATTGATTTCTGGATCAGGATTGATCACTTCAAGGTGATCATTTCTCTCGATAAGCGCAGCCACATCCTTCGCAAAATCAATGGTATGGTCAATAATGTCACCAAACCCTTCCTCGCCAATCAGACGAAGAGAAAGAAGCAATTTCAGTGCGTCGAACCGGCGCGTCGTTTGGACAGATTTATGGACGAGATGTAGTATTCCATCCAGTTCATCTTCTTTTGGATTAAGATAATCTGCATGATAATTGATCAAGCCGAAATGTCTCTTATCCTTCAGCAAAAATGCCCCGCAGGAGATCGGCTGATAAAATTGTTTATGAAAGTCAATCGTGATGGAATCAGCAAGCTCAATACCTTCTAATTTACACCTGTAGGTTTCGCTTAATATAAGCGCACCTCCGTAAGCAGCATCTGCATGAATCCATAGACCGTATGGCTTGACGATGTCATACACCTCTCGAACCGGGTCAATACTGCCAAAATCAGTTGTCCCGCAAGTCGCCACTACCGCAAAAGGCAGGAGATCCTGTTCCTTTAACTCAACAAGTTTCTTCTTCAAATCGTTGAGGTCCATGCGGTGATGCTCATCTGTCTCTACTAGGACAACTGCCTGCTCCCCTAAGCCTAGCTGTGATGCAGATTTTTTCACAGTGAAGTGAGCATTCTTAGAGCAAAGAATTCTCATGCGGTGAGCCTCACTCGGCAAGCCTTTCTGCTGAACATTCCATTGCCATGTGTTTTCACAAAATGCATCTCTTGCAAGAAGCAGTCCCATGTAGTTAGATTGGGTGCCACCGCTCGTAAATGTCCCATCTGCTAGATTTCCATAAGAAAACTTCGCACATAGCCACTTTAGCATTTCCTCCTCCACCAAAGATGCAATACCGCTTTGATCGAAGGAATCCATTGATTGGTTAAAGGAGCTTACCATCACCTCTGCGGCAAGAGCAGGTATGAGCGGCGGGCAATGCAAATGTGCCAAGCATTTAGGATGCGATACATCAACGAGATGCGGCAAAAGATGCTGCTTTATATCTTGAGAGACAGATTCCATTGATTCGCCGGACGGTTGAAACTGAAATAAGGATTCGACACTAGCCGCTAATTTCCCAGGCAATATTCCGCTGTATGGTCCTTGGTCTTTTTGCCACTGATCCAGTAAGCTGTTGATAGATGTATGAAGAGCCGCTCGGAAGGACTCTCTTCCAAGCTGGCTTTGATTGATAAATAATGAATCCACAGAAGCTTTAGTTGATTGCATCGTAAACGGCCTCTTTGAAAATGGCGATGACTTGTTCAAGCTGTTCTTCTGTCATGATCAATGGCGGTAAGAATCGAATGACGCTGCCGAAACGGCCTCCTGTCTCTACAATTAAGCCTTTGTCGAAGCAATTCTTTTGAATGAGACTTGCTAGCTCAGGATTTGCTGGATAACTTCCATCCACATCCTGCTTTTCATTTGGATTGACAATTTCAGCACCAATCATTAATCCTCTTCCTCGAACATCACCGATAGCAGGTACATTTTTTTGAATGTCTTTTAAATAAGCCTGCATGCGATTCCCTAACTGGTCTACATGATCAAGCAGATTGGTTTCTTTTATAAATTTAAGCGTAGCAGTTCCTGCAGCCATCGCCATTTGATTTCCTCTAAATGTGCCAATGTGTGCACCTGGATTCCATTGATCCAAATCTTGATCATAAATCACAACTGAAAGCGGCAGGCTTCCACCAATGGCTTTAGATAATACAATAACGTCTGGCACAATTCCTGCATGTTCAAAGGCAAACATCTTACCTGTTCGGCCAATGCCTGATTGAACCTCATCGATAATGAGCGGAATGCCTTTTTCTTTTGTGATTCTTCTCATTTCTTTTATCCATTCAATAGATGCTGGAATTGAGCCTCCCTCACCTTGCACAGCTTCAAAGATCATACCTGCTGGCGGAAGAATACCACTTTCAGGATCATTTAATACACGCTCAATATAAGAACTGGAAATACGGTGTGAATCTTTACCGCCAATGCCAAATGGGCAGCGATATTCATATGGATAAGGCATGAAATGCACATCTGGAATTAACCCTTGCACTCTTTCCTTTGGAGACAAATTTCCGCTTAATGACATCGTGCCATGTGTCGCACCGTGATAAGCACCGTGGAAAGAAAGAATGGAACGATTACCTGTCGCTGTCTTGACTAATTTAATCGCAGCTTCTATGGCATCACCGCCAGTTGGTCCACAAAATTGAATTTTTGCTCTCTTTGCAAACTCTTCTGGCAGGTGAGAAAAAATTTCATTCACAAACTCTTCTTTAATTTCTGAGGTTATGTCCAACGTATGCAATGGTCTTTTTTCATGAAGCATACGTTCAATAGCTTCTATAACAACCGGATGATTGTGACCAAGTGCAAGTGTTCCTGCGCCTGCCAGACAGTCATAAAACTCTCTGCCATCTGCATCTGTCACGATCATACCCTCGGCTTTTTGCATGGCTAATGGGAACCGTCTCGGGTAAGACCTTGCATTAGATTCTCTTTGACTTTGCTGCTCTAAAAATTGCTGATTTTTAGAAACGGTTTTGATGGACATAATAAAACACTCCTCCAATTGATAAAGATTATCATTTTCATTTATTAGCCTAGAGGATGTGAGATAGGAAAGTCAATTGTATTCAAAAAGATGATTCAAAAAGCATATGAATGCAATATTCTCTTTTTAATGAGTATTTTCGAGTAATTTTTACAAACCTTACTGCCATAAGGAGATGGAACGCATGAGACGGTTTGATATTGAAAAAAATTACAAATCATTCTTCCTGGTTCTTTTGTTCTATTCAACTCAAAGCGCTCATTTTATGAAGAAATTTGGATGAAATGAAGGTAGAAAATTGAAGAAGTAACACCATTTTTTCTTGATATAAATGGATTTGATGGTATAATTTCTCTGAAACATAAAGGAATGGAGGGGAATTTGATGATTTTTACAAAGCACGATCTTCACCATTACTTAATGCAGGATAAGAAAGCATTAGCGATTACGCGCAGAAGACCAAAGTGGTTTGGGGACGATATATGGAAATATCAAAGGTATTTGCGAAAATATGAATACTATTCTAATAGCGGCGCTCTACTGCGCAAATGGTTTTATCGCTATTTACATAAAAAGAAAGGCATGCAGCTTGGCTTTGATATTCCGATTGGCGTCTTTGGCCCCGGCCTTAGAATCAATCATAGTGGTCTCTTAATTGTGAATAAGCACGCAAAAATTGGGGCATTTTGTGATATTCATCAAGGGGTGAATATTGGCCAAAACCATTCCGAAAAGGATGTACCAACCATTGGAGATCACGTATGGATTGGCCCCGGTGCTAAGCTGTTTGGAGACATTTATATTGCAAATCATATTTCAATCGGAGCAAATGCCGTAGTGAATCGTTCCTTTCATGAAGAGCAGATCGTCATTGCTGGTGTACCGGCTCAAAAGGTAAAAGAAAAAGGCCCTTCTTCATGAAGGCGCCTGATAAAAAAGAATAACACCGATCAAAACAGAGATGAGCAGCATGAGATAAAACAAGATGGTTAAAATCAAGATCGTCCAGCCCAGCCCCTTCCTCTCTGTCTTGATCAAATAAATACCGAGTACGATGGTACTAAATAGCACGCCTAAAATGGCCCACAGCCATTTGTCTTTGTTGTGCTTTGGCGCATCAAACCATAAATAGATGGCAACAGCAAGTGAAACGAATAGACCCGTTAATCTCATATTTAAATTCCCCCTTATGTATACGCGCTCTCTATGATGCGTTTGAGTATCCGAAGATCAGCAACAGGAAGTAAAAGACAAAGACTAGTATAACAATAGAATAGATGATGATGGACATGATCAGAACTGTCCAGCCCAATCCTTTTCTGCCTGTTTTGATGAGGTATATCCCAAATGCAAAGAGCCCGAATAAAAGTCCTAAAATAGACCATAACCATTTATTTTTCCCATGTTTTGGTGCATCTATCAATAGATAGATTGCGACTAAAATAGAAACAAACCATCCAGTTATCCAGCCCACATTCATCTGCCACCCTTCTTCTTCAGTTTATTCCATTATATGATACTTTTGTCCTGAAAAAATAATGATTCAGAGGATATTGCGCGGGAGGCTTTGCCATTCCTCTCTCAGCATCCCAAAGCGCATAGAGTCATAATACTCTCCTTGATAATAACGGACCTTTCTCAATCTCCCCTCAAGGACAAATCCGCATTTCTCTGCGCACCGCATCATCCGTTCATTCCCTGACCAAGTTGTTAAACCAATTCGAGGAATATCAATATGCGTAAATAACACATCAATCCATAGATTTAATGCCTTTGTCCCAATACCCCCGCTCCAAAAACGTGAGTCATAAATGATAATGCCGCATTCAAGCCACCTCGTACGTTCATTCTCCCAATAATATGAGACGGTGCCTTTGATATCACCATCTATTTCAATGCCATATAGCTTTTGGGGAATGGATTCTTCTTGTAAGTAACGTTTCTTAAATGCAGCAAGCGGGATTTCGTGTTCATAAAAATAAGGGGCATTCCATTTTCGATAGGACTGGTCTGATGCTTTAAATTTTAAATACCACACCGTCTCTAAGTCCGTTTCGGTTAATGGACGTATGTTCACAAGCTCTTCCTTTTCCCTTTTCATCTGTTCACGTTCCTTTACTTTGTCGTTCTTTTTGCTAAATGACGGTACTCGATCGGCGTCATGCCTTCATTTTGCCGAAACAGTTTAGAAAAATAAGTAGGGTCGTCAATACCTACATGATCTGCAATAGCAGCGATTTTTTCATTCGTTGATGCCAGCATGCTTTTGGCTTTTTCGATTTTGAGACGATGGCTGTACTGGTTTGGCGTCAATCCATATACTGTCTGCATACATCTTGTCATGTAGTCAGGATGATAGTGCAGTTTCTCTGCAAGCTGCTCCATGTGTAATTTCTCCATAAAATGATGCTCAAGATAATGAACCACTTCTGATGCAACGGTCTCCTTTGCACTTGGAATATGGAATGCTTCCTTTTGCAGGTGAATGAGCAGTTCCTCAAATAGAAGCTGTTTTTTCAGCGGAAGTTCAGATGCATCATGATTTAGTGCTCTCATCGCTGAAAGGTGTTTTTCTAACACACTTCGTCCTTTCACTTTTCCTAAACGGGGCAGACTAAATTCATAGGTTGCCGGCTTTTCGAAGGTGGCTTGGTTTTGTTTCATATCAATCCAGTGTTCTCTCGGCCGGTTCGTCAGCTCAAATCGATCAATTGAGAAATGCAGCCACTCATAGTGTGTTTCTTCTTCACATGGCAAATGTCCACCATGAGACAGGCCCGGTGAGAGAATCATATATTCACCTTCTTTTATGCGATAAGCATCCGCGTCCTCTGTCATCCACAGTTCACCTTTTGTGACATAGAGAAGATCAAATACAGTGAAGGTTCTTGAGATATGTCTCTCTCCTTGATGAAATACACCTTTACCTGAAGCAATATAAATAGGAAACGGCGGTACAGTAAATGTAATAAATCGATCCATATTCATCCCCTTATGAAGTCGGATTTCTCCAATAAGTTTCGGTTTCATCTCTTCTTATTATAATCGATGCAAGGTACACTATAAATCGGATTTATACGAAAGGAGGCTATGTGATGAAACCTCAAACCCTGTCATATGAAAAAGTTCAAGTTAAAGGTGAAAAAACACACCCTTCATTATTTGCATTAACTTGGCCTATATTTATCGAAATCTCTTTATATATGCTCATGGGGAGCGCTGATACACTCATGCTCAGCCAATACTCTGATAACAGTGTGGCCGCAGTAGGGGTAAGCAACCAGCTCCTGAATTTATTAATTGTTATGTTCAGCTTCATTACAACAGGAACGACCATTGTCATTGCCCAGCTTTTAGGAGCTGACCGCAAGCAGGAAGCGACTCAAGTTGCCTATGTCTCTCTAGGAACCAATTTCTTGATCAGCTTTATCATTAGTCTCCTCATGTTTGTGTTAGCTGTTCCAATTCTGCACATGATGGGCTTATCAAGTGAACTCATGCCGGATGCGGCGGTCTTTTTACAATTTGTTGGGCTGCTTTCTTTTATTCAAGCGCTCATTATGACGTATAGTGCTATTTTAAAAAGCTACGGATATACAAGAGACACGATGTATGTCACCATCGGAATGAATTTGCTCAACGTTGCCGGTAATTATTTGGTCATTTTTGGTCCGTTTGGCTTTCCGGTATTAGGTGTCATGGGTGTTGCCTTTTCAACCTCGCTGGCTCGGTTGATCGGATTGATGGCGATGATCCTCATTGTCCGCCGCCGAATTGGATTGCGCTTTTCGCTGAAGAGTATGTTTCACATTCAGCGGACACATTTAAAAAAGCTGCTAAAAATTGGCATCCCTTCTGCCGGGGAGCAGCTTTCATATAACGGTTCTCAAATGATCATTACACTGTTTATTACATTTATGGGAACGCAGGCTTTAGCAGCAAAGGTCTACACTCAAAATTTGATGATGTTCATTATGTTGTTTGGTGCAGCGATTAGCCAAGGCACACAGATTTTAATTGGGCGCCATATTGGAGCGAAAGAATTCGATGCGGCCTACCGCAGATGTATGAAAAGCTTATACTGGGCCATTGCGATCTCTCTTCTTTCTTCCACTGCTTTATCTTTATCATCGACGCATTTGCTTACGTTTTTCACTAGCAATCATGAAATCATTCAAATCGCCGCCACACTTCTCCTATTAACGATCATTTTAGAGCCGGGACGCTCTTTTAATATGGTCATTATTAATTCATTGCGGGCTGCTGGTGACGCGAAGTTTCCAGTGTATATGGCGATGATATCAATGTGGGGAATTGGGCTTCCGATCGCTTATTTGTTAGGCATTCAGTTTGAAATGGGGCTCATCGGGGTTTGGATTTCTTTTATCGTGGATGAATGGATAAGAGGCATCTTCATGTATAGGCGCTGGCGTTCCAGAGTATGGACGGAGTATCGTTTTTCTTCCACATAAAAAGGACTGCATCCGCAGTCCTTTTTTACGTAATATCTTCTAAAATAAGTGCTTTTTCCTGTTTTGAAATAAATGCTCGCTCTGTAAAGACACGGTATTCGTTTTCTCTTGTTTTATCTAAAATGGCTTTATAAAAGTAGGCTGCTGCTTTCACCGGTATTCGTGAATACAGCGGGAATTCATGAAGATGGTCAAAAAACTCCTCGTAGTATGCCTCTGCCTCAAAGGCAATGTACTCCCAGACGTGCTGGAAGGCTTGATTCACAACCCCTTCCTGCAATTCTTGCTCTGTGTACCCGAATTGATCCATCACCTGCTTTGGCAAATAAATGCGGTCTCTTTCAGCCTGATCTTCCCCAATATCTCGAAGGATGTTGGTGAGCTGCATAGCAATCCCTAACGAAATGGCTGCTTCTTTTAGCTGCTCTTTTTTACGCGGTGCAATAATGGGGAGGAGCATGAGTCCAACGGTACTAGCAACATGATAGGAATAGATGAGCAGTTCATCTAATGTTTCGTATCGCTGCTGCTCTATATCCATCTCTTGTCCTTGGAGCAGGTCACGGAACGGGGCTTCATCCATCCGAAACTCTTGAAATGTATGCTCTAGCGCCACCCATATTGGATCATTCCGATCTACCTCACCTTGTAAAAATCGATCAAACGTCTCCCGAAAGGATGCAAGGTCCTCTTTTGGCGAAGGGGACTCATCTACAATGTCATCTGCTCTCCGGCAAAAGGAATACACGGCCCAGACGGCCTGTCTTTTCTTTTTAGGCAGCATGGAAAAGGCCCGGTAAAACGTTTTGGAATGGGTTTGAATGGTTTCCTCACACACTTTTAATGCTGTTTGTACATCAACCACTTAGCTTCACTTCCTTTCTATCATTCAAATCTTTTAGTAGTACAGAAGCCATGAGCTTCGCACTTTGCATCACGATCGGCACCCCGCCGCCCGGATGGATGGAAGCACCTGCCGCATAAAGATTGTCTGTCTCACTGACCTTCACTTGCGGGCGGAAGACACCTGATTGGAACAAATTAGGCGCAAGTCCAAAGCTGCCGCCTTCAAACAATCCTTCTCGCAAGGAATCATTTGGTGTCCTGACCTTTTGCCAGACAATCGACTCTCGCAATCCTGGAAAACCTCTTTTCTCAAGGACATCCACCATGTTCTCGACAAAATCTGTCTCCTCTTCCCAGTTGATATGATCTCCTGAAGGAACGGGAACGAGCATGTATAGAACACTGCAGCCATCTGGGGCAAGAGATGGATCAATGATCGATGGATTAAATGTATAAAATGACGGGTCTTGAGGAATCGTTTTCGTTTGAAAAACCTCTTTCATATGCTGATCAAAGTGTTCTCCCATAAAAAATTGATGAACAGGTGCTTCATGATACATCTTGTTTAAACCAAGATACACCATCACACAGCCAGAGGACGGCACGTATTTTCGGCGATCTTGTTCGTCTAAACCAAACTGTTTTAACGCAGCTGGATAATCTCCATTGATCACAAATGCATCAGCGGCTACATGTTCATCATTCACCTTTGCTTTGACTGCCCGTTTTCCCTCAAACACCAATTGCGTAACTTCTTCATTTTTTCTTACATGCACACCCATTTTGATGAGCTGCCCTTCCAATATATCTACTAAACTTGCATAACCTCCTTTTAAATAGTAAATTCCATGTGCGTGCTCACTATATGAAACAAGCGAATAAATAGCCGATGCTTCATACGGGTTTCCCCCAACATAGAGGGTTTGAAGTGCGTATGCATCTCGCAGGCGTTCGTCTGAGAAATATTTTTTCAGAGCGCTTTGTACCGTTCGATATGCCTTTAATTTCATTAAAATTTTCATATTGGCTTTTGTAAAAAATGTACGTTTTTCGTGAAATGATTTTTCTAGAAAAGCTTTCTGCCCTTCTTGAAACCGGTCCGTCATTTCTTCCATAAACTTCTGGAACCCTTGATCTTCCTTTGGAAATACACGTCTGATTTCATCTAGCTGACGCCGTGCATCAGAGTATTTCGTATAGGAGGTTCCATCTTGATATTGAATTGTGTACAGCGGATCAAGCTGCAGCAGATCAAGAGATGATTCGTCAATTCCTACCTCATGTAAAATGCCTTTTAACATGTCAGGAAGTAGGACAATGGTCGGACCTTCATCTACTTTATATCCTTTCTCACGTACAAAAGCAAGTCTCCCACCAAGCCGTTCATTTTTTTCGACAAGGGTGACATCATGTCCCGCTTTTTTCAAATAAAGCGCTGAGATCATTCCGCCAATACCGCCACCTGCAATCAAAATATGTTGTTTCATGAGGCGCTCCCCTTTTCTTGATGCCGCATTGTTTTGTGTGAATGTTTCTCTTTTGAAAGAATGGCATTTGTCGTGATACGCGCTGATTCTAAAATGGTTGGCAGTCCGCTTCCTGGATGTGTTCCTCCTCCAACGAGCCAGCAGTGCTTTAATTCATCAAATTCATTGTGCGGCCTTAGAACCATCATCTGCGTGAGCTGGTGGCCAAGGTTAAATGTAGCTCCTTCATATACGTAAAGGTCTTCCTCCCATTGCTTCGGTGTGATCATCCGCTCAACTTCTATATGCTGCCTGACATTCTGAAAGCCGGTTTTCCGCTCCAATGTATCCAGCACTAGCTCTCTAAATTCATCTTGATGCACTTCCCAGTCAATACCGCTTTGGTTATTGGCAACTGGAGCCAGCACATAAAGAGCTGATTTTCCTTTTGGAGCAAGTGAGTCATCAGTTACGCTTGCATTTTGTATATAAATAGACGGATCATCTGGCAGCTCATATGTTTTCGTAATGCCTTTGACGAATCTAGCATAATCATCGGAAAAAACAATGGTATGATGCGGCTCATCGTACATGGTATCCAATCCTAAATAGAGCATAAAGGTAGAGCATGAGAATTTTTTCTTTTTTAGTTTTTTCTCACTGTATTTCTTTAAAAGACCTGGCTCGACAAGCCTTGTCATCACATGTGCAAAGTCTCCATTGACGACAACCTCATCTGCTTGTATTTCTTCCCCAGATTCTAGACGAATGCCTTTTACTTTCCTCCCCTCCGTGAGCAGCTTTTCAACGCCTGCTGACAGATGAATTTCTGCCCCAGCTTCAAGCGCCGCCTTTGCCATCGCTTCTGACAGCTGATTGACACCGCCCTTCGGATGGAATACACCTGTGTTATGTTCCATAAACGAAAGGATCGAGAACGCACCAGGGCATTCCCATGGAGACATTCCTAAGTACTTTGATTGAAATGTAAAAGCATATTTCACTGATTCATTCGAAAAATAGTCTGATAGCACATCATACAAACTTTTATTTAGTGAAAGCTGTGGAAGTGCTTTGATCACCTTCGGGCGCAAGTAATGATGAAAGCGATCCATTTTACTTTGTAAAATTGGTGTCAGACGATCCATTTTGCGCTTTGTATCATTCATAAATCTTAGATATCCTTCGCCCTCACCAGGTGCAAAGGCTTCTAATCGTTTGTACATTTCATCGCGATCTCGAATCATATCCAGCTGATTGTCTTGAAAAATTAATCTATACATCTCTTTTAATTCAATCACATCGATATAGTCATAAAGATTTTTACCAGCAAAGGTGAACAGTTCCTCTGCAATATGAATCATGCTGAGAAAGGTAGGACCTGTATCAAACGTGAAATCACCAAGTCGAAACTTAGCGTTACGTCCGCCGACAAAGGGCTGCTTTTCGTATACATGAACGTCATGTCCTTTGCTTTGAAGCATCATAGCTGCTGCAAGGCCCCCTGGTCCCGCTCCAATCACAATGATTTTCATTATCCTTTTTCCTCCAAATTAATTCACTTTAAGTTAATTATACAAATTGAAAAGATTACATCAACTTTTGATGTGCTCAAAAAGCCTCATGTTATGTATCAAAAAAGCCGGCTCCCTTTCAACATGTGCAAGAAAGCCGACTCTTTATTACGCTTCTATATTAATTCGATACGTTTCAAACCAATGATGAATCTGTGCTAGATGGGCAATCAACTGCGGGCCCTTCATGAGCTGGCCATACCATGGCACATGAAAGGAAGCCCCTTCCGTTTCAATCAGCTGCTTTAATTGATGTGGATCTAAAAATTCGTGAAGTACAGAGTCTTTTTGCGCGAGACAGTCTGTGAGCATCTCTTTCACAGCCTGAGTATAGGCTGGATGATGTGTTTTAGGGTAAGGACTCTTCTTTCGATAAAGCACTTCATTCGGTAAAATTCCCTCTAATGCTTTTCGTAAAACCCCTTTTTCACGATTTCCATGCATTTTCATTTCCCAAGGAATATTCCACACATATTCGACAAGGCGATGATCTGCAAATGGCACCCGTACCTCAAGACTAGCCCCCATACTCATTCGATCTTTACGGTCAAGCAGTGTTGTCATAAACCAGATCATATTTAAGTAAAAAAGTTCTCTCCGGGCTTTATCGACGCCGGTTTCTCCATCTAAAAGAGGCGTTTCTGCTACCGTTTCTTCATATTTGCTTTGCGCGTATTCCTTAAGTGACAGCTTTTTTTGCCACGAGTCTTGCAGGAGCTGCGTTCTAGCTTCAGTCGATCTCATCCAAGGAAAACCATTCGTTTCATTTTCCATATGGAACCACGGATAGCCGCCAAAGATTTCATCCGCACATTCACCTGACAAGCCAACAACGAAGTCCTTTTTAATTTCTCGGCAAAACCAAAGCAAGGAAGAATCAATATCTGCCATACCCGGTAAGTCTCGAACCTCAACGGCTTCCTTCAGATAGGAAGCGAGTTCTTTTTGCCCAATGATACAGCTGTGATGATTCGTTTGAAACGCTTTGGTCATTTGATCAATCCAAGGACCGTCAGCATTCGGCTGGAATTGATTTGCCTCAAAGAATTGATCGTTTCCTTCGTAGTCAATGGAATACGTATGAAGCGGTGCTTCCCCTATTTTCTCAAAGTGCTTAGCGGCAATGGCAGTAATGGCACTAGAATCGACGCCCCCAGATAAAAATGTACATACAGGCACATCAGAGACGAGCTGTCTTGTCACGGCATCTGTAAAGAGATGCTTAATGTGCTGTGCGGTGTCATCAAGTGAATCAGTATGTTTCTTGCTTTTGACATTCCAGTATCTCCATACGCGCAGACCGTCTTTTGAAAAGGTCAAGGCATGTGCAGGTCTCAGCTCTTTTATCCCTTTAAACACGCCTTGACCTGGTGTTCTTGACGGTCCTAAGCCAAAGATCTCCGACAGTCCTTCATGATCGACTTTTGCTTTGATATCAGGGTGAGCAAGAAGTGCTTTGATCTCTGAACCAAATAAGAAGGAATGATGACGTTCTGTATAGAAAAATGGCTTGACGCCTAGCCGGTCTCTCCCTGCAAATAACAATTCACGCTCACTATCCCAGATCACAAATGCAAAAATGCCATTAAAATGAGAGACACACTCTTCCTTCCATTCTGTATAGGCATGAAGAAGAACTTCTGTATCAGAATGCCCAAGAAAGCGGTGCCCCCTTTTTAACAATTCTTTTCTTATATCCTCCGTGTTATAGAGCTCTCCATTGTATACAATCGTATAAGCATGGTTTTGATGTGTATATGTCATCGGCTGCTTTCCGCCTTCTACATCTACCACCGCTAACCTTTTATGCCCGAAAAGAACGTGCTCACTTTTCCATGTATTTGTATCATCTGGCCCTCTTTTAGATAATGTATCTGTCATTTGATTGATTACATGATCCTGTTGGATGAGCGGCTTTTTAAAGTCTGCCCAGCCTGTAATTCCACACATCATCATCAGCTCCCATCCGTTTTTCCTCAAGTGTTCTCATTCAGCCTTTCTTAGTTTATGCATCGTCTCCTTGATAGTTGATTTGTCCTTTTTTCCCGGCGTATAGGACAAGCTTGATTTGGTAAGAAAAGAAAGAGGAAAGGAGCTTTTGCAAATGGAGAATCGAATGAGACAGCTTGAACGCTGCAGCAGAAGATGGTGTAATGGGTATTTGCTCATTGAAAACGGGCATTGCCTGATTGAAGATGATGAAGGAGAGATCATGCTGCCAGAAAGTCTTCAAAGCACAATGATCTGTTTGAAGGAAAATGACCAATGGACAAAAGGGGAATTGCTCGGTTCTATGATTCTTCATGAAAACGGGCAGCTAATAGAAGTACAGGGAGGAGAAAACATTCAATATACGGCGTCTCTTGCCAAAGGCTGGCTTGATCTTCTCATGTTCGTACCGGAAAACGTTTTTGATCACATCCTTGACCAGATAGAGCAGCTTGGTTTTTCCGTCTATGATTGTGTTTTCTCTTCCTTTCATTCATTGCAGCGCGTCTCTTTCTTTCAGTTTTCGGCAGATACGCAATCACTTGCACTTCAATGTCACCATGAGCCTGCAGCCAGCCACATTCGTTTTGAATGGACCACTTCAGACGGACAACGGATCGTTTCACAATTTGATGCCACATAAAAAGGACACTGCTTCGTATAAGCAATGTCCTTTTTATATTAAAAGATATGGAAACCGATCGGCAGACGTAAACCGAGAAGAATGGTCACAATCGCAAATACGATAAAACCAATCAACACACCAGTCACCGATTTTCCTTTTTTCTTGCGCACTAGGACCATTTCCATGAAACCGATCACGAGGATACCAAGAATCATTTTTCCAATATACTCGCCCCCGTAACCTGGAATTTTCATTCCTGTGCGAACATACAGCTCTACGCCTGTTGCAATGATGATCAAGTAGAATAAACGAACGATCATGTGCACAATTTTAGCGCCTTTGTCATTTTTACCTGCTAGAGCAAAGGCTACGAAGAATAAAATAATCCCCAGCACCCATGCTGTGATATGTAAATGTGTTCCCATTTGTGATTTCCCCCTTTATCAGAACAAGTACCTTCTCATCGTACCACGAAATAAGTCGAACACAAAGCGACAATCCTGTGTCATCACGCGCTTTATTTGACGTGATTTGTCAGCGTTCCAATCGGTTCAATCGTGATGTCAATTCGATCTCCAGAAGCTAAAAACTTAGGCGGTTCAAAGCCCTTCCCTACCCCAGAAGGTGTACCTGTTGCAATGATGTCACCCGCTTCTAATGTCATCCCTTTTGAAAGAGTGGAGACAATGTCCTCAACTGTGAAGATCATTAATTCCGTACTGGCAGACTGACGAACCTCTCCGTTTACCTTTGTTTCCACATGGAGCGCACCATGATCCTCGATCATTGACTTATGAACGATATAAGGTCCTATCGGGCAGGTTGTATCTAAGCTTTTGCCAATGAAAAATTGTTTATGTTTTTTCTGCAAATCTCTTGCCGTCACATCATTTAAAATGGTGTAACCGAATATATAATCTTGGACCTCTTCAGGAGCAATGTTTTTTCCTGATTTGCCCATCACGATGGCAAGTTCTCCTTCATAATCCAATTCACTTGTCACAGCTTCATGAAGAAGAATGTCCGCTTCGTGTCCAATGACAGAAGTAGGTGCCTTTGTAAAAATCATCACGTCTTTAGGAATATCCGCCGCACTTCCCATCTCCATGACATGATCTTGATAATTCTTTCCGACACACATGATGTTTTTAGACGGCTTTGGAATCGGGGCATGGAGTTTCACGTCCGAAAGCGGATATACATAAGAACCGCGGTCTTCTTCTTTTTTCTCAGCCCAATCAAGAAGCTGCCCGACATGTTCAACAAACTTGTCCCCCATTTTGATACACTCAGATAAAGAGTTTGGCAGTGTCTCAAGCTCAAATAATTTCGCTTCTGCCTTTTTGACGTCCATCACCCATTCATCATCAATGACTACCCCAATAAACATGCTGCTATGTATTTCACCTGTAAAAAACTTCATGTCTTCCCCTCACAATCTTCATTTCGCTAAGTTATGATGTCCCATTTTATTTCTCTATGAAACAAAAAAAACCCTTTTTTATCATACTCTCTTTTAAAAAGGGTTTCAAAAATGATGATCTAACGCTTAGCGAAAACGGCGGTACTCCCACATGTTTCCTTGATCCCATTTACGCTCAACATTTCCTCTATTTCGGGAACGATGCGTTTTCTTTCCACATCTTCGACAAGATCGGCTGCGTTTATGGTGATGAGAACGTTTAGATCGATGACTGCGACGTGACTTGCGGCTCTTCTTATTGTGGGATCTGTATTTGCTGCGATGTGACTTGCGGCAGCTTTTCTTATGATGAGATCTGCATTTGCTGCGGTGTGATTTGCGGCAGCTTTTCTTATGATGGGATCTGCATTTGCTGCGGTGTGACTTTTTCGGTTCGCTCTTTTTGCTTCTGTAAGATTTTTTGCTTTTATATGACTTTTTACTCTTCATGCTTTTCTTCGAGCGATAGCTTTTCTTAGAGCGATAACTTTTCTTTGAACGATAGCTTCTGTAACTTTTTTTACTGCGGCGTGATTTACGGCGTCCACCACCACCAAAGAACCAATGACCGCGACTTGAATGACGAGAACGAGCTGACTTATGCGAACGTCTCGATTCTGGTTCACGATCTAAGTGATGATCACGTCCCTCACTTCGAAGTGAAGCTACTGCATGTTCAATGTGTGAATGATCAATTGTACTCACGAACAATTCCCCTCCCAGTCTATGCTTCGACAAAACAAACAGACAAAGCTGTTTATCTTCTCTGCTTTATGTTACGAGACTCGGTAGACAAGTGTTCGTGACGAATGCCTCTTTCCTTTAAAACTCCATGAATACCTACCAGCCGGTACAGGACATTCCTTCACTTTCATATCGTAAAGAAGAGCATATAGGAGGCTGATGAACGTATGAACAAAGAATCTTTAAAACAACTTGATATGTGGATTCATCCAAAGGACCTGATTGAATTAAAAAAAGACATTTGGAACGATGAACCTGTTGAAGCTATTCTAAAAACCGGCCAAACCAAATCACATATTTATGCTTCATACCGCGGATCACACATTAGAAAGCTTAAGAAAAAGTCCTATCAAATTGAATATCGAAAGCCGAAACAAAGACAAGGCGAATCGATCTTTCATTTAAATGCAGAGTACAATGATCCTTCGTTTATCCGAAACAGGCTGTCCTTTTATTTCTTTGAGCAGATGGGGGTGCATAGCCCCGCTGCTTCTCATGTGTTTCTCACCATAAATGGAAGAAAAGAAGGGATTTATTTGAAAATAGAATCCGTCGATGAGTTCTTTCTTCAAAAACGGCAGCTTTCAGGAGGCGGCATTTATTATGCGGTTGATGATGACGCGAACTTCTCCCTTTTGAGTTCTTTTGATAAAAAACCAAAAAAGCACCTTCTTCTCGGATACGAGAAAAAAACGGGAACTTCTCAACATGATCAGCAGCTAAGTGAATTTATTTACTTTCTCAACACAGCGAAAGATGACACTTTTGCAGAAAAAATTGAACAATACCTAGATGTGACACAGTATTTCCGCTGGCTCATCGGTGTGGTATGCACACAAAACTTTGATGGTTTTGTTCATAACTACGCTCTTTATGTAAATGAACAAGGGAGGTTTCAAGTACTTCCTTGGGATTATGATGCAACATGGGGTCGTGACATTCATGGAGAAGAAATGCCGTTTGATTATATCCCAGTAAACGGCTTTAATACATTAACTGCTAGATTACTAGATATCCCTTCGTTTAAAAGAGCCTATTACACACTTTTCCAGCATGTACTCGATACACATTTTGTAGAAGACCGGCTCTGCCCAATCATCGAGAAATGGCATGAATCGATTGAGGATCGAATTGGAGATGATCCATATACGAAAGATCGAAAAGACATCTTGCAGTCTGAAAGAGACTTAATTCGGCAGTATATCAACAAAAGACGACGCTATTTACAGACTGAGATCAAAAAAGAGATATTTGGTACGTAAGAACACTTTCGAATTTTGTCACTTTATTACTCATATTGACGAAACAGCTTTTTTTATAGAAAAATAGGGTATACTAACCATATCCTTCTATTTGATAAAAAATGTGAGAGTTGGCGTCCGTTATGATCAATTATGAAATTGAACAAAAAAGATTACATTTAATTGAGACTGCAAAAAAATTCGGGATGAATGCCGAAGAAACGATCAGGTGCAGTCAAGAGCTTGACACACTCTTAAATAAAGGCATCAAATACACCTCTAAAGATTGCTCAAAAAAAGGGTAAGCCATACATCTAATTCCTCTCATCAAAAGCTTTCAAAAAGACAATCACACATTAAAAGACCCATCATAAGCTATGGTGAAACGCCCAAAACAAGTGCCCTAATTTTATAAAGGATGTGCACCGCTATGCCGGCTATTGTGGGAGCCTTTAAAGTAAATGCCGTCGGAACGAGCGGAGTCGTTCATGTTGGAGACTGCATCACCATTTCTCCAAATAGTCAGGTTAAAACGTTTGCTGGCGCAGGCAGTTTTAATACAGGTGATCAATTACAAATTAGCAACTACAAAAGTGTGACAAATACGTACGACAGTGATGTCATTGATCAACCGCTTGTTGGTAACTTGTAAGGAGTGAGGATCCGTTGAACTTCTATATTAATCAAGCGATACAAATTAATTATTTACGTGTAGAGTCTGTGAGTAACTCCTCTGTTCTGCAAATTGGGAGTGCTGGATCCATCAAGGCCCTTTCCAACCTGTATAACACGGGAAGCTATGTAGAAGCAGCGCCTGCCGCAGCAGGTACACAAGGAATTGAAGAATCTCAAGGCGCAAGCACAGCACCTTTTGTACCGCTTCAGTCACCAACAACTTAAGCCATCTGCAATCCCCGGAGGTGTATGTAAATGTATGATTATCAGAGCAACGCTTCACAAGTATATGGCATCATTCAAAAACACTCGCAACAAATCATGATGCTTGAAAAAAGGCTTAACGAGCTTCAGCAGGAAATACAAATGATCAAAGATAAACCGACAACGAATATTGAACGGATTGATTATCAATTTGATCAACTGAAAATCGAACGGCTGGAAGGAACGCTGAATATCGGCCTCAATCCATCTGATCCAAACAGTGTTCAAAACTTTGAAGTGGGCCAAACAACAACCCCGGGAATTGGAATGATGCAGCAAGAAATGGCTGGTCAATTTTTCAATCAAACACGGCAGCTTGTCGATGCATTTTTAAATGAAGAAGCACCAGAACTTCTTGAAGAACTAGAACAGCGATACGAAGGGTCCCTCGATGAAAGCAACAAACACCATATCATTGAGGATATTCGCAAGCAAATTGACAGCAGGATCAAATACTATGCGGGACAGCTGCCACACCGGGAAGATATGACACCGCTGCAGCGTTCAGAGCAAATTGCTGAATATGTGAAGCATGATGTAAAGCGAGCGATTGAGCACTTTTTAGCCCATATTCCAAGTGAAACGAAAGGAGAGGAAAACGGATGAATTTCACAGTTGTCAACCGCAACATCGAGACTGGAAGCATTAAAGTAGTCGGGGTATCGTCTTCTTCCCTGTTTATCATCGGGGACACAGACCATGTACAATTATCCTCAATTTTTGATACACCGCCAGAATCTCTGATTATTGGCCCGTTTGTTCCTCTGGCGCCTCGATAATGATCAAACGCACATCTCAAGTGAAGTTCTCAAAGGTGAATTCTGTCGGGATTTCGAGTGTGGTTCAAATTGGTGATACTCAGGAGCTATGCCCAAAAGTCAAGGTATTAGCTGTTCAACGAACCATTAGTTTGTTTTATGGCTATGAAGCAGAAAATTTAGATGCGAAAGAATTTGAAGTGTATTATGAGCCCATTCCTTTGATGCTGCCAGAGCGATCAGTGAGAACAGCATTTTACCATGAAAAGCCTGTGATTAAAGTGTCTTCAATCCATGTAGAAGGGGTATCATCGTCCTCTGTCTATCAAATCGGCTCTACTTGTAGAATGAATGGCGTTGCGCGAGTGAAGCATATTAGAGAGCTGTTTAGCAATGATGAAAGTCCGCAAAACTCACAAATGGACCTACCTGCGCATATGATGGTGATATGACTTCGAATAAAGGATGTCGATTATGCCAGCAATTGTCGGACCCATTTACATTAACTCTATTTCTGGAGGCGTCGTAAACGTCGGTGACTCATTCTACCTGTCGCCTAAAAGTTCGTCAAAATCTGCTTTAGGCTCTGGAGCGGGGAATACCGGAGATTTCTTGATATTAAATAATGGCATTAGCGCCACCAACTATGTGGATCCTGACTTAAATGATCAGAATATGGTAGGCAATGCATAAAGCAGCTCCTCTGCATCCATTTCAAATAGAGGAGCGCTTTTTTATGCTTATTTCTTTCTGCGCTGTCTCGATTTTTTTGTTTTGACCAGCTTGCTTGCCGGCTGTTTCCGAATCCATTTGATGTACGAAGCAAGCTTTTCATCCTGCCTCAGCGCATCAATTGTGTTCAAACGTGCGGCAAGCTCCTGGTTTGTATAGAGGGCATGTACTTGTTTATGACAAGGGATGCATAGGTAGGCAGTCGGTAAAAAAGCCCCGCCTTCTTCTCTTGGGGTTAAGTGATGTTCTGTGAGCAGGACATCTTGTCTTCCGCACATCTCACATAATCCAATTGTTTGCTTTGCCACCCGTGTCATCACCTCAATATTTACATTAATTCCATTGAGACTGTTGTCCCTTTCCCGCTTGGATCTGCCGGATGGACAATCAGTTTTTTCGGCAGCCGCATTTTCAATTCTTCCACATGGCTGATGACACCAACAGCTAAGTTTTGAGACTGTAATTTCTCTAATGCAGTAATCACTGTATCAAGCAAGTCTTGATCAAGGGTACCAAAGCCTTCATCAAGGAAAAAGAATTGCAGCGGGAACTCACCTCTCAGCTGAATCTGCGCTGAAAGAGCTAGCGCAAGCGCAAGCGACGTCAGGAAGGTTTCCCCGCCGGACAAGCTGGACACTGGACGTCGGACACCGCCATTCGCATCATCACGCATGACAAAACCGCCTTCTGAATCAACCTCAATCGCATACCTTTGTCTTGTCAAAATACCAAGACGGGCAGATGCATCACGACTGACACTTTCCAGCTGTTCTTCTGCTAAGAACTCAACAAATGTATTTCCTTTAAACACAGTTTGCAACTTATCGAGCCGATCAATTTCTTGCTGCAGCTCCGCCAAGCGTTCATGAATACTTGCAAATCGCTGGTGATTTTCTTCCATTACACGCAGATGTTCATATGCAGAGCCGCTCATCACTGTTGCTTCTTCCAATGCCTTTTCTGCCGCTTCTTTCCTCAGTTGAATGTCAGTCCATTGCTTTTCATCTAGTGACTCATCTTTCAGCAGTTCAGAAATTCGCTTTAAGTTTGCGGCACATTGCTTTCTTTTATCCTCAAATTCGTCAATTTCTTGTTTAACAGATTGACGTACTGATTGATTCATGAAAGCAGATTCAATCTCTTGAGGCTTATCAAAAGGAGAAGACTCCGATTCTTTAGTCCATGCTTCACTTGCTTCTTGTTTTCTCCGGTCAGCCTCTTGAAGCTGACGCTCACAGCTTGAAAAATGACTTTGTGCTTCACTAAAGAGCTCCTGCGCTTGCTGTAATTGCTTGTACGATTGCTGTTCCATTTCATTGAGACGAGCAAGCGTGTGTTCAACCTCGATCAATTCATCAGAAATGGAGACAGCTTCCAATGGATATCTCCCTAAATCTGTTTCATATTGATGAATGAGCTGCTGCTGGCTTTCTAGCTGATGCGCTAGTTTATCAAGTTCCTTCTCTACATCGTATATGGCTGTTTGCAGCTGTTCTTTTGCCTGCTGTTTTTCTTCCAAAAATGAAATACTTTTCTCAATACGCTCTTTATAGCCTTCCGCTTGCTGGTCCTTTTCGTCGATCTGCTTTTGCATCTCTTGTACTTGGTGCAATGTAAAGTGCGGGAAGGCCTGTTCAAATTGAGACGTTTGCTCTGAAAGCTCAGATTGAAGCTCCTTGATCAGCCCGTCTAATTCTTCGATACGCTGCTGTTCAAATGTCATTTGATCTTGCGTCTTGCTTATCTCTGCTGCTTGATCATATGTTTCATCCATTAAACGAGCTCGTTTACGTTCAACTTCTTGAATATCTTGTTTCAAGCCTTTCCATTCTTGCATGAGATACTGCAAGGACTCCGGCTTTTGCACTGCTTCTACTGCTGCTGCAACTTCCGCACCTGGAGCTTTCTGAGATAAAAAGGCAAACTGCTTTACTAATTGATTGGCGTGCGTTTCCAATAACTGCTTGGCTGCATACATGTCTCTTGTATATTCCTCTGCCTGCTTGAGCTCTGTGTCCATCCGTTGAATCACTTCATCGATTTGTGCCACTGTTTCTTCATGATCAGTGTTTTCCAGTGCTTTTGGGTCATGATGAATCGATCCACAAACAGGACATGGCTCACCATCTACGAGCTCTGCCGCTAATTCTTTTCTTAATTCTGCCGCCCTAACAGCATCACGCTGTTTTAATTTTTCGAGCTTCTGACTTTGTTCTCTTTTACTCCATTCTGTAAAAGCCCGTTCAAATTCACATACATAGAAATAGAGCTGTTCAATCGCTTGAAACGATTGGTCTATTTTTTCATGATGGTCTTTTTGCTGTTTTTGAAGCTTTTCATATGCTGCTGCGGTCTGTGTTGATCGCTTTTTGAGCTCCTCCATCTTTTGTTCTTCCTTGTGTATGCTTTGGTGTATTCTTTGAATATTTTCGCTTAAACGCAAAGCATCCTGTACACTTTTCCGTTCTTTTACAGAGACTTGTAATTGCTCCAGCTCACGCTTCAGCTGTGTTTGTTTTGCCAGTGCACGTTCTAACAAAGATTGGAGATTGTCTGCTTCTTCTTTTTTTTGTAATAATTGCTGCGCTGTATCGTTTTTTCGCTGTTCGATTGCCGTCTTTTCCTGAAGAGCCGCCTCTTTTTTCCGTTCAATTTCCTTTAGCTGAAGCAGCTGCTCTTTCTTTTGAAGAAGTTCTGGCTCAGTTTCTATTTTCTTTTGCCTTGCTTGCTCATAGTTCTGTGTCATTTGATCATAGATCGTTCGTTGATGCAGTAGCTGATTTTCTGCTTCCTGCTTCTCTTTTAATGCTTGAGAAAGCTGATTTTCAGCCTTTGTTAATGTATCCGCATAAGGCTTTAATGCCTCTGCCTGCTCAGCAATATGAAGCTTGGCCTTTTTCTCTTCCATTGATGGTGCCAGTTGATTCAGATGGTTTAGTTCCGTCTCATAAGCTTCTTGTTCCTTTTGATACTGCCAAATTGTTTGCGCCTTTGTAAAAGCAGTGAACGCCTCATCCCGCGCTTGTTTTTTCTCATGAAAAATAGCCTTTGCCTGCTCTGCCGCTTCCTTTGCCTTTGCGAGCGCCTCTGGGCCAGCTTCTCCTAAGCCATTCAGCTCAGCAAGCAGTTCATTTTTTTGTCCATACTGATTCTGCGCCTTTGCGCGCAAACGTTTAACGAGCTGATCCCCATACTTCTCTAGGTTAAACAAACGCTGAAGCATTTGTCGTCTATCGGCTCCTTTTAAAGAAAGGAATTCTGCAAACTTCCCTTGGGGCAAGACAACCGCTCGCGTAAAATCATCAATGGTTAACCCGAGTAATTCTTCTATTTTACGATTGACCTCACTCGCTTTATCTGCAAGAACTGTCTGCGTATCCCCAATTTCAATCAAACGGCATAGTGTCGTTCTGACTTTCATTTCATCTGCCCGCTTGAAAGCACGTTCTACTTTATAAGAAATGTGATGTTCCTTTTGTAAAGCGAACGTAAAGGAAACTGACAGCTTCTCTTCCGCTTGGTTCAAAATACCATGTGTATTATTTAACGCACGTTCCACTTTGCCATAAAGTGCCAGGGTCATGGCGTCTAATATGGACGACTTTCCGCTTCCTGTCGGTCCAAAAATGCCAAACACACCTGCATCACATAATGAGCTAAAGTCAATTGTTTGTTCTTCTCTGAAGCTATGAAGTCCTTTAATGGTTAGTGTAATCGGCTTCAAGTCGCTTCCTCCTCTTGCATTTCATTGGCGAGCTCCAAAAACAGCTTGACTGTTTTTTCATCAGGAAGACCGCCGCCTGTCTGGCGCTCATAAAATTTCACGAACCGCTCTTCGATTGAGAGCTTTTCGACTTGCTTTTGTTCTTCCATTTGCTGAAGTTCTTTAAATTTCGGTCTAATATGGACAAACCCGCTATGCTGCTTTCGGAGCTGATGAATCTCTTCTATGGAGAGCTGATCTGTTAAATGAATCTCTAAATCAATCCATGCCTGAAGATCCCGTTTTTCATCCAGCCACTCGTGTACTTGGCTCAATCCTTCAGTTGCCTTCCATTTCACAAGTGGTTTTCCGCTTGATAACAACACTTCTTTCCAGCTTGCTTTTTCATTAGGTTTTGCCTCTACAATCGTGACTGATTTGGCATATCCTGATTCAGAAAAGCTGTAAGCAAGAGGGGACCCGGAATAGCGGGCAATCGTTTTGGCACGTTTGATGGTTTGCGGGCGGTGCAAATGACCAAGGGCCACATAGCAGGCTGCTTCTGGCAGACTTTCAGCTGCAACGGTATATGCACCGCCTACTTCAATCGGTCTTTCTGAATCTGTTTGACTTCCTCCTGCCACATAAATATGGCTTGTTGCGATATTGACCGTATCGGCTTGAAATTGAGCGCTTAAATGTTGGAACGCTTGCTGTATTTTTAAATTGTAATGATCACGAAGCAATTTCTCTTCAAATGTTTCAGCCAGCACCTCGTTAAGTCTCGCTTCAGACGGATAAGCGAGTGCTGCAATGGATAAACGTTCACTCGAAGAAGGAACATCGACGCGGATGATGTCATTTGTCGGATATCCAATTAAATGAATCCCCTGATCATTTGTTAAAGGAGATGCAGCAGATAGTCGATCCGGATTATCATGGTTGCCTGAGATGACCACGACCTGACGTTTTCCTTTATCAGATAAGGCAGATAGACTTTCATAAAAAAGCTGTTCTGCTCTAGCAGGCGGATTCACTGTATCAAAGGCGTCTCCAGCCATGACAATGACATCAATGTGTTCGTCTTTTACGATTTGATACAGCTCATCTAAAAACTGCGCTTGTTCATCAAGCCGGCTCCGGCCTTCAAGGGTTTTTCCTAGATGCCAATCTGCCGTATGCAAAATCCTCATGTGATTCACCTCTCATTCCGATACATTTATAATGAAATTTCTAAATTCCCATCAAAGAAATAAAGAATTTTCTCCTCTAATGTTCTGTTTGTTAAACGTTCCACCGCTTGTGCATACAACGCTATTTGAGTTTCATAGCGCTTTTTCAAAATAGGTACAGCTGCTTCAAGACCGCCTGTATATCTGCCTTGCACTCTATCTGTTTTATAATCTAGTAAATATAGTTTTCCATCCGTTTCAAATAAACAGTCAATCATCCCTTGAATAAGGACAGGCTCCCCCTCTGTATCAATATGGCTGTATACCTCTTTAACAGGTAACACCATACTAAATGACACTTCTCGTTTCACCCAGTCCGCTTTCAGCAGCTTTTGACCAATAGAAGTAGAGAAAAAAGCGGAAATTCCTTCTTGATCAATTGACTGAACTTGCTCATTTGTTAGCAAGTCTCGCTGCTGTAAGGAATCGAGCAGCTGATGTATACGGATTTCATCGAGGGGCTCGTCAGAAGAAAGCGGAATATGCTGCATGACTGTATGCATTGCGGTGCCTTGCTCTGCGGCAGTGAGTGCTTTTTTCTTCATGAAAGCCGGCCGGTCATACAACGTTGCATGAGCTCTTCTAAGAGAAGAAGGAACACTGTACTCATCCTGTATTTCTTTCATTCTCTTTATCTCTGAAACAGACTGCTTTGTGCCGACTTGTGAGGCCGCTAGATACGGGTATCTCCATGAAAGTCTCTCTGCTACTTTCTCATCAGCATCACCATAACCTTCAACAGGTAAGCCGTCCATCAATGCTTGTACCACCTCATCTTGCTGCTTCTTTTCAAGTGACATATCTTCTTTTAGAAGATCGGAAGCTTGAGTAAATGAGATTGTGAATGCTGATGGGTGCGAAAGAACAACATCACCTGTTTCTTCTAAAATAGATGACATTGCTTGGTGACGGATGAGAGCAGGACCAATAAAATCTAAGTATGTTTTCGATTGATAACGTTCAAAATCAGGGAGGAGCCAGTCCTCTCCGGTTGCAGCATTTTGCCATTTGCTTAATGCCTTCACCTGATTTTTGACAGAGCCGACAAGAAATAATTTTTCCTTAGCCCTTGTGAGCGCTACATATAGAACTCTCAGCTCTTCAGATAATAGCTCTTTCCTCATCTTTTTTTTCATCGCAACAAGCGGTAATGTTGCATAACTAATTCTCAGCTCTGGATGAATATATTTGCTTCCAAAGCCTAATTCTTTATCAAGTAAGTAGGACTGGTTTAAGTCCATCATATTAAAGTTTCTGCCGAGTCCTGCGGTAAAGACGACTGGAAATTCTAATCCTTTACTGCTATGGATCGTCATCATGCGAACAACGTCCTCTGTTTCACTGAACGTTTTTGCCGCCCCAAGATCATCTCCACGCTCCTGCATTCTTTCGATAAAGCGAAGAAAACGGAACAGCCCTCTAAAAGCAGCTTTTTCATACTGCTTCGCTCGATCATAAAGAGCACGGAGATTCGCCTGTCTCTGTTTGCCTCCAGGCATCCCGCCGACGTAATCTAGATACTGCGTATCGCGGTATACTTCCCAAATCAATTCCGCTACTGAATGATTCATAGAGAAATCACGCCACTTACGCAACAACCTGAAAAATCGTTCTAGTTTTTTGCATGTAGGGTGATCTGAATGAGTCACACTCATAAATGCTTTCACAGCATCATAATAGGTGCCTTTTTTATCACTCGTGCGGATCAGTGCCATTTCATTTTCGTCTAAATGAACAATTGGTGATCTTAATACAGCTGCAAGCGGGATATCTTGATATGGATTATCAATGACTTTTAACAAAGAAAGAATCACAGACACCTCTGTTGCTTCAAAATAACCAGAGGAAAGATTCGCATACACAGGGATTCCCTGCTTCTTCAATTCCTCCATCATTTGCGGTGCCCACGGCATGGAGCGAAGCAAAATCACAATGTCCCGATACTGCAAGTTACGAGTCATTTGCTGTTTTGAATCGTACACTTGAAATGGCTGCTCTACTAATTGTCTTATTTTTTTAGCAATGACTCTCGCTTCAAGCTGTACGGTTTCTAGCTCTTCTCGCTCTTCGTCAGTTTCTGCTTCCTGTTGATCTAAATGTACAAGAAGCATTTCTGTCATTGTATCTTCGCTTTCTGGATAACTCGCTCCAAGCTTTAATTCAGCTTGTTCATCATATTCAATTTCTCCAACTGTTTCCCCCATCAGCTGTTTGAACAAAAAGTTCGTACTGTCTAACACATCTGAACGGCTGCGGAAGTTTTTATTTAAATCAATTCTCTTCCCTGTTTCTTTGCCGTCTGGTGTGAATTGTTTATATTTGGTTAAAAAGAGCATGGGCTCAGCCAGTCTAAAACGATATATGGACTGCTTTACATCACCAACCATAAACAGGTTGCCCTCTGCAGCATGTTCCCCTTTAGATACAAGCTTTAAAATCGTTTCTTGCACAAGGTTTGTATCTTGATATTCATCAACGAGTACTTCTTCAAACTGCTGTTGATAGTACTTGGCCGCTTCTGTTTCGATCAAATGTCCTTCCGCGTCCTGCTCTGCTAAAATGCTTAAGCAATAATGCTCTAAATCCGAAAAATCCACGATTGATTTTTCTTGCTTCGCTCTTTCGAAACGCTGTCCAAATTGGATGACAAGCTCCACAAGTGTCTCGACCACCGGCTTCATTTCAGCTAAGCTTTTCAAATGCTGGGCGGGACTGCGCATAAAGTATTCATCTTTAAGCTTTTCTAATTGTTTTTTTGCTTGATTGCGTGCATCTGTGGCTTTTTCTAACAGCACAGGGTCATATTCGTCCCCTTTACATGTTTTGAGCCTTTTAAAATTGATGTTTGGCAAAAGCTCGTAAAGCTTCTCAAAATCATCTTGGTGCCTGATTAATTCATTGACTTGCTCTAAATCATCAATAAAATTTTCTGCTCTCGGTGCCGGACCGCCCGGTTCTTTTGATAGGGTGAGGGCTCGTTCGAGCAGTTCCAGACAGCTTCGAAAAACGAGAGAAAGGTCCTCTTTGATATATGGGTAAAACGGTAATTGTTCTACTTTTGTTTGAGCATCTACATCATAAAGAGAAAGGAATGCCCTCATCCATTGCTCAGGTGAAGGGTGAGATCTGGAAAACTCATAAATTCTCTTTACAAGCCATTGCAAGTCTAAATCATGACGATCAGAAGTGTAACGATCAACCAGTTCAAAGAACGCTGGTTTTCCAGCCTTATATTCGTCCTCAAACAGTTCATCTAACACTTCATCTCCTAATAATTCTCCTTCTGTTTGATCAGCCAAACGAAAGCCTGGATCTAGGTCAATCTCATAGTAAAAGGTGCGCAAAACCTGCAAGCAAAAGGAGTGCAGGGTGGAAATATTGGCACGATTCATGAGCGACAGCTGTCTTCTCATATGAAGGGACCCGGGGTTTTTGGCTAACTCCTTTTCAAGTGCTTCTGTGATCCGATGCTTCATCTCTGCCGCAGATGCATTTGTGAAAGTCACAACGAGCAGACGATCCACATCAACTGGATCTTCAGGACGGGTCATTTTTCGAATCAGCCGTTCAACCAAAACAGCTGTTTTACCTGACCCTGCCGCCGCCGCAACAAGAATATCTTGTCCTTCTGAAACGATGGCTTCCCACTGGTCATCCGTCCAAGTACTGTTATTCGGTTTTGGTATTTGCATACTGATCCCCTTCTTTTTTGATCCGGTCTATCACAACATCATCCTTTTCAGATGAAAGCACTCTAAATTCATTATCTTCTATCGATTCATCAAATTGGCAAATAGACTTAAATGAACAAAAGCGGCATGGTGTTTGATCCTTCAATTTATATGGATTAATGGCTACCTCGCCATTTGTAATTCTTTCGCCTGCCTCTTCAAACGTGCGCCGAACATGCTGTGTGAGTATATGAAAATGATCTTCACTTAAAACAGCAGAGTCAGAACGGAAGGACCCATCTTTTTTCAAGCCGGCTTGAATGACTTGTGATCTTCCTGATTCAAGCGTTTGATCCATTAGCTTTACCGCTTCTACATCTTCAAGCAATAGACCTTTCATTTTAAATTTCTTGAATATTTCCTGCTCAATTTCATCCTCTGCAAGCGGAATCGGTGCTTGAATGAGCGGATCATGAATATGGAAATATAAAATGCCAGCTGGTGTTGCTTCTACACCAAGCCACTCCTTCGAATACGTAATGGTCAGGTCTAAGTATGTGAGCATTTGCAAGGCCAGCCCATAGTATACTTCTGCTAGATCAAGACCTTTCTCACTCGATTTGTAGTCGACGATTCTCAACAGCAGCCCTTTTGAACCTTCTGCTTTATCCACCCGGTCAATTCTTCCGACAAGCTCCATCGTGCAGCCATTTTTCAATTGAAAAGTAAACGGCGGAAGTGGTCCTTGGCCGCCAAAGCCTAACTCAAGCCCAACGGGAGAAAATCCACTCACTCTTGCATGCTCACTTAATATAGAAGAGACACGAATCAAGATTTTCTGGAGCTTTTCTTTAATATAAGCATGCCGGTTAGAGCTTAATAGGATTTCCTTTTGAAGACGCGGTGCAAGCTGTTCGATTGCATGTCTTGAATAGTTGACACAGTCATCCTTCGTTAGGTTTTTCCAATCCTTTTTTTGTTCAACAAGCGTATCTGAAATATGCTTTAAGGCCGAGTGAAACAGCTGGCCGATATCGGGTGCTTCCAATTTATAAAATTGCCGGTCCTTTAGTTTTAACCCGTGGGAAGCAAAGTGAGAAAATGCACACGCATTGAATTTCTCCATTCTTGAAACACTGCCTTGAATGTGATCACCGTAAAGTTCTTTTGTGACGTTTGGTTTTAAGCGCTTCGCTCGATTTGTAAAAAACAAACTCGACAAGATGTTTTTTGATACATCCCGATGAGATGACGTCATCAAATAATTATAGACACTCCACCATACACCACTGATGGGATATTGGTTGAGCCATTGCTGCAGCTGCGAGACAGTATACGATAACGAGACATGCTCATTCGCTACAAATTTTAATTGCTCCTTGTCATCCAGCTGTTCCGGGTCTAACACATACAAAGCATGCTCATGATTTGGCATAAGCTCCTGACAATACTTGATAAGAGTCGAAGGCAATAGAGAGCGCCCCTCTTCATCTGACACTGAATAAGACAGATACAAATGATGAGATGGACTCGACAGCGCCTGGTAAATTAAAAATTGCTCATCTAGCAGCCGTTCCTTTCCTGTCTCTGCCAGCTCTGCTCCTGCTCGCTTTAACCATTCCCTGTCATCCTCAGACAATACACTTTCGTCAGAAGGGCGTGCGGGAATAACGCCATCATTTACCCCAATGATAAACATACACTTCACTTGATACATTCTGGATAAATCCATACTTCCGATAAATACTTGGTCGAGTGAAGGCGGAATTAAAGCGAATTTTAAAGAAGCCAATCCTGTATCCATCATCTGTTGGAATAAAGGAAATGAGAGCTCCTCATCACCGAGCATTTCAACAAATTCATCCATTAATTGAATAACAGCATCCCATACTTGTCCATGCTGCATGGCTTCAGCTAATCTACCTGCTTCTTCAGCTTCCAGCCTAGCCTTTTCAAGTTTATCCGGCACTTGTATTTCCTCTAAAAAGACATAGACTGCCTCTACCATGTCTTTTACCTTTTGCGCTTTTTTCAGCCTTTTTTGCAATTGGAAAAGCGGAGGTGCGATCCATTCCTTTACATCATTCAGCATCTGTTCCATTTCAATTTCTTGATCTGTTTGTCCAAAATCCTCATCTAATGATTGGAACCGCCTGTAATGGAAACGGGAGCCGTTTGTCCAGCGTTCTCCTTTTACACCATAAGCAATACAGTAGTTTTCAAGCTGATCTGCCTGTTCTCTCGCTTTGTTTCTGGCAAGTTCGAGCGGAAATAAGAACTCTGTCTTCACGCATCGAAACACGGCCTCATACCGCCAGTTTCCTTTTATGACATCCATGCTCGAACGAATCAATTCAATGAGCGGATGATACTGCATCGATTCATTTCCATCAATAAAAAAAGGAATATCGTAATCTCGAAAAACCTCTTTTAACGTATCTTTATAGTCGTCTACATGCCGCGCTACAATCGAAATATCTCGCAGTCTAAGTCCTTCTTCTCTCACTAAATGAAGAATTTCTCTCGCTACTCCCTCAATTTCAGCTCGTTTACTCGCACTTTTAGATACTGTGAGATGAGGAGTGACTTCCTGATATGGCTGCACCGGTCTCTGCTCATATTGCCGTTCTAAATAAGCAAGATCCGGCGTATGAAGATGACGTTTATTTCTCTCCAAAATGTGCTCAGAAATGGCCGCTCCGCACTCTTTGGCAAGCTGATAGAGCTGGAAATACGTTTTACCTGTCATACGAAATAAATCAAGTTCATTTGGCTGCTTATCATGATAGGAACGATCCACTGTGAAAGCAGCCGTTATTTTCTCAGCATGCAGCAGAAGCTGTTCAATGACGAGGAGCTGCTGCGGTGTAAATTGATAAAAACCATCTATATAAATGTGTGCTCCTTTTATTTCTTCAGATAAAGGAATTTGCTGCGTGAGAAGTGTCAAATAGTCTTCTGAGTGCACATATTCATCTTGTAAATGCTGCTCCATCTGCTGATAAAGAACATGCAGATCATGCAATTTCTCGGCTGCCCGTCTTTCTTCTGTATACTCTGAATGCATGCTCGATAATGAAATTTTTTCAATATCCTCCGGCAGCATGCAGTATCTCTTGAACTCAGCCATCGTCTTTTCGATTTGCTCCACAAACCCCGGCTTATCACTCGCTTTTTTGAATACCTTAAACTTTTCTTTCTCCTCTTCAATCACTTTTCTTAAAAGCATTTGAATTCCTGTGCTTGTCACAAATTGCCGGTTCGCTCCGCCAGTCTGCTGTAAAATAGACCAAGCAAGACGCGTGAAACTAAATACTTTGGCCCTGATCATCCCGCCAGCTTCAGACGTTTTTGCAAGCTCGTATTCCATTAAGAATGTCATTTGATCCGGGACTAAAAAAATGATTGGCGGACCCAACGGATCAAGCCGAAGCTGTTCTTTGATTTCCTCTAAGATTGCAGTCGTTTTTCCACTCCCCGATCTGCCTGCTAAAAACTGAATCTCCACGCTCCACAACACCTTTCTTATGTACTCATATTCTAGCGAAAATAAAAGTAAATAGCTATTTTCCCCTTCTCCTTCCTAAAAAGATATAGGCACCTTTCCTTACTCTTCTCATATCATAAACCATCATGAACTCAAAGGAGGCTGGCAATATCATGTATTACAGTTATTATGACTACTCGCCATATGACATGCGCCAAAACACAAGAATCATTTCAGATCTTGAAAAAGCAATCAATGGTGAATATTCTGCGATCCAATGCTACGAAAAACTTGCCCAAAGAGCAAAAACTCCTGAGGCAAAAAAAATCATTCAAGAAATACGCCAGGATGAAGTCAGACACTATCAACTATTTTCAAAGCTATATTATTCTTTAACAGGTAAAAACCACAAACCAAGCGTAACAGAACCTTGTCCAGATCAATTTAGAGAAGGGCTTCTTTTCGCATTTAAAGATGAACAAAGAACGGTCGATTTTTACTTAACGATATCAGATTATGTCCGGGATCAAGGAACAAAAGAGCTGATGAAACGTATCGCTCAAGATGAACAGCAGCATGCTGTATGGTTTTTATATCTTTTAACGCACCATGTGTCTTAGATAGTCCTATTTTAATAGGAGATCGTATGTTCCGTCAAAAAATGAAATTGTCTTTTTATTCATTCAATCTATAAAATAAAAGAAGGATTCTCAGCAAACCTCTCATCTCTTTCACTTTTTCAAACGTGAAAACGACAATTTGATAAATAAAAAACTCCTCTGCCACAAATAGCAGAAGGAGTTTTTTTCATGATCGCTTAATGAAATTTTGCTTCATTGCTTTGCTGCTGATGTTTTAGCATCCCATCAATGGACAGCATCTTACTGCCGCTAAGTGTTAAATAAAGCGCCATGACAAGCAGCGATAGTTCAAATTCATAACCTCCCACAAATCCTTTAGAAAAACCAACCGTCATAATCGCCACAGCCATAATGGGAACAAATAAGGCTGCGAAAATACGTGTTCCTAGACCTAAAATCAAGGCGATACCACCGACCAGTTCAATTGTCTTCACAATATAGGCCATAAATTCCGGTATACCGATTTGTCCAAAGAATGCCGCTGTTCCTCCCAGACCTCCTTGATATGCCTGAAGTCCGTGTAGAAAGAAGATGATACCTAAAATAACACGTACGAAAAGTGTTCCTATTTCTTGATTTGTTTTCATATAGTGATTTCCTCCTGTTTTTACACTACATAATGTAATGTTAATAAGTAAAAAAAATTAGTAATTTAGATTAAGCATAATGATTAAGGCCACCATGAGAATCGTTGATGTGACAATGGGAATGATGGGTACATTGAAAGGAATATTGTATGTTGGGTTTAAGATCTTCTGTATTCTTAAATTCAATGCCCGATCTCCAAAGGATACCGCAAACTTCGTTTGTTTTTGAAACTGCGTTCTCTTTTTAATCAGTTTCAAAAGGGCTTGCCCTACTCCAAGCTCAGTGCCTGTCTGCCGAATCGCGTAGTCATCTGCGATCACTTCACGAAAAACGGAATAGCTTTGTCTCATATGCTTTAACACTGGAATGTACCAAATCACTTTTGTAAGCATTGAGAATGTGAAGGCCTTTAAAGGATCGTAGCTGTATTTGTGGTGCAATTCATGATGAACAACAGCATCAATTTCCTCTTCATCCAGCATGTCCATGAGAGATGTTGATAAGTAGACCTTTGGATGAAGCATCCCCATGGCAAAAGCAAGCGGTTCATGACAATGAAACACAACGATGTCGTTTGCATATTTTTCAGATAAAGATTCGGTCGACTGGTAATCGACTGCAAGCATCAGATTTTGCTTGAATTGAATGTACGTTTTGATTTGCTTCGTCATATAAAAAATTGCAAATCCCAATGTGTAGAGGACTAAAGCATCTAGAAAATATTTCAAAGGAGTGAATCCATAGAATTCGAGAACAGACTGGCATACATGAATGAGATTATATGCTTGATTCCAGCCAAAAAAGCTTGAAAGCACGTAATACCCCATCTGATAAAAAATCGTTAAACCAATCAATATACCGCTTAAAAATAGCAGGCTCGATTTCATTTTATTCATTTTGCTGCTCCTCTTTTTTGGATGCCAGCCTTGCTTCAAGCACTTTGAGTAATTCAGGGTCAGCACTTTCAATTGCATCCACCATATGATTCACTGCCAGTGGACCAAAATCGTCCATCAGCCCTTGCGTAATCCATTTTGTCTGCTCATTTAGAAATTCTTCTTTTGTTAAAATGGGATTATAAATAGATGAACGCCCTTTTGTTTTCTTCTCGACAATTCCCTTTTCGGTTAAGCGGTTCAGCACAGTCATCACTGTGTTGAAATTAATCGGCTTTTCATCTGACAGCTTCTGCTGCACTTCTTTAATCGGCATATCCTCACCTTGATAAAGGATTTCCATAATTCTTCCCTCTAAAGGACCGAAAAAACGATTCAATCCCTTTTCATTATATTTAAAAGAAGGAATTTTCATGTAATCACCTCACACTAAGGATTGTAGTGTAATTGAAAATGATAGTCAACTGATAACTAAAATAGGGGAAAATCGTTGTATATTGTTTTTGTTTTTGGTAAAAATTATATCTTTACTTTTATCAAGAGGCTATCTCGCCTTTGATAAGATAATCTTATGAAAAAGGTAAAAAAATTCGTATTTTATTTATAAAGACTTTTGTATTATAGTAGAGATAACAACATTTCACTTACTGAACAAATTTATAGGAAGAAGGTTTACATGTGATGAAACAAGGAAACAGCCTTCGAACCGATCTCATTTTGATCGCGATAAGCGGTTTAGGTGGATTTCTTTTGTCTTTAACAGGAATGTCTATTGGCTGGATGGTCGGTACATTAATCACAGCTGCATTTATTGCCATGCGACGTCCCACCCTGTTTCAGCGTAAAGGAAACAACACCTTGCGTATTCACAGCAGATGGCTACTCCTTGGTCAATTCATTCTCGGAATCGAACTCGGACAGAAAATGAACATGAAAGTTCTTCATATTTTCGCTGAACATTGGCTCCCTGTGAGTTTCATGCTCGTTTTTTCTATTCTACTGGCGATGCTCTCTGGCTTTACCTTATGGAAGCTGAGTAAAACAGATATGCTGACCAGCTTTGTCGGAACAGCCCCAGGCGGTTTATCTGCTATGCCAGGGATTGCCCAAGAGGTTGGAGCAAATACAGCCGTTGTCAGTCTCGTACAAACAACACGTGTATTAATGGTGGTACTCACCATCCCATTTACGGTGTTCTATTTAAATACAAAAAATCCAGCGGATGCAGCTGCAGGCGTGCAAGGGAGCGCCTTTTCATCCGGCGTTTTCACCCTGTCAAATATCTCGTGGACTGCTGCACTTATTTTAGGTGCCTGGCTTATGTCACGCCTCGCGGTTCGGCTTCATTTCCCTGCCCCTTGGCTGATTGGCAGCATGTTAGGAGTTGCAGCTCTTCAAGTAGGTGCAGGTGCGCTCATAGGTCATGATTTGATTCCTTATTGGCCAGCACAAGCGAATATCGCATCACAGGTATTTCTCGGTGCAACCATCGGTTCAAAAATGAATAAACAGATGTTTGTCGGGCTAAAAAACACGTTAATTGTAGCCGTCGTCAGCTCAGCAGGATTGATTGCTGCAACGGTTCTCAGTTCAATTGCCATTGCAGAGGTCACAGGCATTTCTGTCATTACAGCCATTCTTGCCTTTTCGCCTGGCGGTATTGCAGAAATGGCAACAACAGCAGTCACACTCCATGAGGACTCAACCTTTGTAGTAGCTGTACAAGTCGTTAGAATCATTCTTGTCATTGCGATGCTGCCACCGTTTTTTCGATTCTTACATCATGTCTGGGCAAAAAGACATCCTGAATATAAAGCCGCAAAATAAAAAAAGAGACGCTTTGCATGTGCAGAGCGTCTCTTCTTTTATTCATCCTGATTTCTTTTGACACCAACTACTTGATCCTTTGAAATCGTTCCAAAATGCCGGCTGTCGAAGCTATGTATTCGGTTATCTCCGATTACGAAGTAATGGTTTTTTTTGATTTTATCTTGTCCTGTGATGGCTTTCAGCTGAAAATCTCCTGTCAGGACATTCCCCATTTTATGTTTTTTCTGCTCTTTTAAATAGGGTTCTTTCCATTTTTCCCCATTAACAAATAACTGATCATCTACATACTTGATCGATTCTCCTGGGAGCCCAATGACCCTTTTGATCAAAATTTGATTTTTAGGGCCGTGAAATAACACATAATCAAACCGGCTAATTTTCGTGAGTTTTGGCGAGAACTTGTTGATTAATAATTCTGTTCCATCTGTAAATGTGGGGTCCATACTAACCCCTTCTACTTTATACTTCACAAACATGAAATTCTTTACCTGGAACAATAAGACGATGCATGTAATAATCATCAACCATAGCAATGGCTTCTTTTTCATTAAGAGCCTCCTTTGTCCTCACGCTTGCTCATTCGAATATTCAACCTATTTTCTACTCTCTTTCCAACATACCATAATAAAACGATAACTAGAACCGCAAAAACACTTCTTAACGGATTCTTTACTAAAGCAGAAAGATCATAACCAATAAAACTAATGATAAAGAGCATGACACACTTACCAGCTAAAGCAGCTAATGAAAATTGCCACATGCTAATTCTTGATAAGCCTGCGACAACATTGACAGCCGCAGAAGGTGTAAAAGGAAAGCAGAGTAAAATAAATAACGGACCAAATCCCCGCTTTTCTACCCAAAGCATTAATTTCTTAATGGAAGGGTGTCTGCTGATAAAGTTCAGCATTCTCATCTGTCCAAATTTTCTGATCAGTAAAAAGACAAGAATAGAACCTGCACTTGCACCGATCCAGGTTAATAAAAAGCCTTCCCAAAGGCCGAATGCATTCGCATTTGCCACCGCAAACGCCACGAGTGGTAAAAACGGAAGAAATGCTTCAATCAGAGGAAGCAATATAGCGACAATTGGTCCAAAGGCCTTGTAGCTTTCAAAAAATGATGTGATATTTTCATGAGTAAATAGAGAAAGAAATGATGTCAACTTGTTTGACTCCTTCAAGGTTTGTCTACATTTCATTTTACATGGAAAACATAAAAATATACAAATGAATACCACTCGCCCCCCTTGAGATTGTTTGACTCATTCGATATAATAAATAAGAACATTTGTTCTATTTTTAAAGAAAGCAGGCTTGGACATGACGAGACTATCAAGAATACAGCTTCAGATGATGGAACAGGCCATCTTTCTCCCAATGGTCATCTCCATCCTCAATCGTGATCTGACACACTTAAAACAACATCAAACATTTAAATTAAATGAACCATACATTCAGCTTGTGACCTCCGTGTTAAAGGAAGCACAGAAAGCACTTTACGAACTGAAGCAGCATTTACGTAAAGAAAACATGAAGGTACAGCAAATTGAACACGATGAAGGATTTACAACGTATCTATTTATCATAAATGGCTATGAAGAAAAGCATAAATACTTTAATCCGCGTATACGTCACCGGGTAGAGGAACTGCTGACTGGATATTTTCTGCATCAAGCAAATTAACTTCTTGCTGAAATGCGGCGTGGTACCCATTCAAAGAAAAAAGCCTGCCGCGGCGGCAGGCTCCTTCTTATTTATGATAATTCAAGCTGTTTTCTCAGCTCTGTTCTAACTTCTTCTAATCCTGGTCCATCTAACTCAAAGTAATACACATTCCCAGGCTGATAATCATGGCCCTTTAGCTGAATCGTATCCACTGATTTCAATGAGCTCAGTAATGGAAAAAGACCGATGAACTGCTTCATGGAAAGATTGGTTGAGACATTATCACCAAGCGTATCAATGATGTTGTCATATGACGGGATCGAAGAAATCGATTTAGATTTTTCGAAGATGGCTTGAAGTGCCTCCATTTGGCGTTTTCCGCGCATGAGGTCACTATCAGCCTTTCTCGTTCTCACAAAGGCTAAAGCTTCTTCACCATTTAACGTATGTGTTCCTGTTTGCACATGAACTTTCCCTTTTGAATCCTTTTCCATTTGTTTTGCGATGCCTTCATCTTTAATCGTTACGTCAATTCCATTTAGCTCATCCACAATGTCTTGAAACGCCTTAAAGTTCCCTGAAATCACATAGTCTACAGGAATGTTCAACAAGTTTTCGACCGTTTTGACTGACAAATCTGCACTCCCAAACGCATGGGCGTGAGCAATTTTATCATATCCTCTCCCTGGTATATCCACATAAGCATCACGAGGAATACTGAGAAGCTTAATGGTTTTGTCTGTTCGATTCACCGCCGCCAGTAAGACCGCATCACTTCTTGCTTCGTCTACCGTTTCACCTGGACGGCTGTCAATTCCAAGCAGCAGCACCGAAAAGCTGTCCTTTCCTGGATCAAAAGCTTTCACACGCTTTTGCGAGGTGTCTCCTCTTTCTAATGATACTTGCGCCTTATTCGACGCTTTTGAAATTTTATAGTATGCGTATCCAGTCACGGAAACTGCCATCACCATGACAAATGCCATGATAAACAGCACGGCTTTTACCCAAGGCCTTAGTCTTCTTTTTGATCTTTTTTCCTTCATCCTTTCCGAACCCTCACTCTATCTTAGACTATCAATGTAGGTTCCACTATAACATATTTTGATGAAAGTTTCCTGCACGCAACATATTTTTATGAATCCACAATAAAAAATTATTTAAACAGCAGAGGGCTCACCTATTTACAATCTAATGAAACATTCAAGAACCGGAAATTCAAAAAACAGCCTGCGGCAGCGGCTGCTTTTTTCATCATGATTGAATATCAAATTGAAATTGTCCATTCAGTTCTTCTTCTGCTTCTTGAAATAACTGACGCAAGTTCTCAGCATAATCACCAAGAGCGTCTTTGCTCGTTTGAAAATTCACCCATGTCAGCTCTACTGGAAGAGTCACCTCTCCTGTCAAACAGTCCCAAAGGGCATCAAGATTTTTTCCGTAATAGTCAGGAAGGTGTAAAACTGTTTTTAGCTGGTCATGAAGCTCTTCTTGCGACCTGCACGCTGCACCGTCAAGCTGCACTTTTTTCATGTTCATCTTCCCCTCTCCTCTCTATATTTTAAACGAATTGGAGGAGAAAGAGAAAGTTGGACATCTTACTTTTGTTTCTGCCTGATACCTGAGATTAATAGAATGAGACAGGCAGCAAAAGCAGCTGGTGTTGGCATTTATCCGTTAAGTCCTTATTGTTTTGAAAGCAATCGAAAGGGATTACTGCTAGGATTCGCCTGTACGGACGAAAACATGATTCAAGAGGGCGTCCGCCGTTTAAAGAAAATACTTCACATTTAAAAAAGCCTGGAAGGTTTACTTCCAAGCTTTTTAAGATGATTGCTGAATTTGACCTACTTCTTCAATAAATGCGGCTGTCTGCTGCAAGCCATCCTGAAAATGATGGGTAGCGGAAATAAACAGCTTCTCTTGATCGGGATGCTTCAAGAGCTTTTCCACCTTACTGATCCCTTTTTCAAAGGAAGCAAGTCCTGTCTTTAATTGTTGATCGGCCTTTTGATAAGCGGCTGGAACTTCTTGATGATCCAGCCCTTTTTGAATCACACGATCAAATGCTTTCGTCGCTTCTGTCAATTTTTTATTTGTTTGGATCTTTCCATGTCCATCTGAGATAAACTGATCTGTCATATTTTCATATGCTTTATTTAACTCATCCATATAAGACTGCACCCATTGTTCATAAGCAGCTTCTTTTGTGTCTTGCTTCGAAGGCGGCTGACCTGCTTGTTGACAGGCTGCTAGTAATGTCACTGTTAGGATAAATAGCAGCACCAAATGTGATTGTTTTTTCATACAGAGCCTCCATTTCTTCATCCCATTCGTTCATATCGGTCAAATATAAGCATCCTTTACCACATAAGATTTCTTTTATTGTAACAGACAAGCTCGTGTCACTTCTGTGATTTATGAGTAAATGGATGAAAATACGTCAAAGGATCCACATTTCCCTGTCATTTCCCAATACAACCAATAGACGACGAGACATACGTATTTGGTTTCAATGAGTTCATCTTTATGATGCAGCGGCATCTTTTTACATTGCATTCATGCTTGATAAGAGGTCCAGCGGCTGCTCTGCCGCTGGCTTTTGACTAATATCTGTTACGAAGCTCCCTTAATATAAAATCGTATACGAGATTGAGCTGCTGTTCCTTTGGATACAGCATAAATTCTTGTTTCTTCGGAAGACCGCCATCAAGACGATCTTGAAATTTCGTTCGGAGATATGCTGTCCGGTGCACCTGACTCTCAAATGATTTATATGAGACATCAAGTTTGACGGTTTGCTCATTTGTAAAGGTGACCACCGTGTCTCCGAGGGATGATTCTTGGAAGGTATGAATGTATTTGTGGGAGATCCAGCCGCACTGAGGACGGTTGGATGAATAAGTTGGGAAGAAATACAGATGATTGGATGAGTCAATCACAATTGGAGGTTTATGAGATATTCCTGTTACTTCGTATGTTCCCGCCTTTCTGCCTGCATAGCTTGAGCCGAAGAATCTGCAGCTGCGTTCAATAATTTGCAGGGGCTTTAATTCAACGTAAAAGCTTGTCTCTCTTTCTATGACTTTTGAATATACTCTTTTTCCTTCTTCAACTGGAAGGACCGCCATTGTTGTTTGATTAATGACGTATGAATCTAAAGGTGTTTCACTAATTCCTGACACTTCATTTCCTCCTGTGTTAATATTTGGTTATTTAAGATACTATTAATCTATCACCAACATATAAGAAACGACAGGATTTTTTCAAAATTTATTAAAAATCATCTTTTTATCATATTTTTTAGTCCATTCGATCTATCGAAAAGCCATTTTTAAAGATATATCACATCCTGTCGATTGGACAAGAGATGTCGATTCTGCTCAAAAATAAATTGTCTAAAAATTATAAATTCTTGTTGATTTTTTCTCCGCCAATCCATATACTATAAAAAAGGCATCGGGGGGATTCTTTATGAAAGAGAAAAAAACGTATGCTGAGCTCATGAAGTCCCGCAACACCCAAAAAACCGAAGAAAACGGCGTCACCATTTTAGACATCTATATTCAAATGGTTTTAGATGAGGCGCTTTATAAACAGCGCTTAACCTTCCTAAGAGAAGAGATTGATAAGGCACTGGATCAGCGTGATGAAAAGCGATTCAATGACTTGTCAGCTCAATATGCAGAACACTGCTTACATCAATCATGATGATTTTACTTGCGGCAAAGAGACAGCAACTCGTCTCTTTACCGCAAGTTTTTTGTTTATCCATTTAAAATGGTCCCGCCATTCACATGCAGCATTTGTCCATTCATATAAGATGAGTCTTCGCTCGCTAAAAATAAATAACTTGGCGCAAGCTCTACTGGCTCACCAGGACGTTCCATTGGGACATCTCCGCCAAATTCAGAGACTTCTTTTTCCGTAAAGGTTGAGGGAATCAGCGGTGTCCAAATAGGACCGGGAGCTACTCCATTCACTCTAATCCCTTGTTTAATGAGCGATAAGGATAATGATCTCGTAAAGGTTACGACCGCCCCTTTTGTGGATGAATAATCGATCAATGTTTCATGCCCTTTATAGGCGGTGACAGATGCTGTATTAATGATGCTGCTTCCTTTTTTTAAATGAGGAAGAACAGCCTTTGTTAAATAAAACATGGCAAAAATATTCGTTTGAAACGTCCGAAGAAGCTGATGCGAGGTAATTTGCTCAATGCTTTTTTGCGGATGCTGTTCCCCGGCGTTATTCACCAAAATATCAATGGAACCGAAGGCATCTTTTGTTTTTTTGACGACCTCATTTGAAAAAGCCTCATCCCCTAAATCACCTGCAATTAAGATGACACGGCCTCCCGCTTTCTCAATATAGTCCTTCGTCTCCTCAGCGTCACGATGTTCACTTAAGTAAACAATGGCGACATTGGCACCTTCTTTCGCAAATAAAACAGAAACTGCTCTTCCAATCCCGCTGTCTCCACCTGTCACAATGGCTGTTTTTCCTGCTAACTTTTTATCCTGCACCTCACGATCAAAGATAGGTCTAGGATTCATTTTATATTCAAGACCCGGACGTTCATTTTGGTGCTGAGGCGGCAATGTTTTCTTCGGCTGCTTTGTTGACACGTTAGTCCACTCCTTCCTTTTATCTTGTTTATTTTTATGTGCTGGCGGCTTTTTTATGTATGACGCCCCTGTTTCCTTTCAGATGTATGATTTTCAGCATTGTGGAAAAATTATACACAACAAGTTAATGGAGGCGACAACATGCAACAAGAACATAAAGGAATGGAACAGGCAAAATCGTTATGGCTGGCGGACAGTCAGAAATATTCTTTCCCTGCTGTCAGTGAAGATCTCACAGCAGATGTGATCATTGTCGGCGGCGGTATTACCGGCATCGCTGCGGCGTTTGAAATGACAGAGCGAGGACTAGATGTGATCATCATTGATGCCGAACAATTGCTGCAAGGCACGACCGGACACACAACGGCTAAAATCACCTCACAGCATGATGTATACTATTATGAGCTGATTCAACAAATTGGGATGCCAAAAGCACGTTTGTATGTAGAAGCAAATGAGAAAGCAAAAGACCTCATTCAAGCTCGTATTAAAGAGCACGACATCGATTGTCAGCTAGAGATAAAAGATGCTTACCTTTATACAAAGGAAGAAAGCGGTGTAAAAAAGTTAAAGAAGGAATTAGATGCCTACAAACAGCTTGGTATTGACCGGGAATGGAAAACAAAGCTTCCTTTTGACGCTGACATTAAAGCAGCCCTTGCGATGACCAATCAGGCACAGTTTCATCCCCTTCATTATCTCAATGCGCTAATCGACAAGCTCCTAGAGCGAGGTGTACGTATCTTTGAACAAACAACCGCTGTTGATGTAAAAGAAGGGAACCGGCCTGCTGTCGTCACAAAAAGCGGACATCATCTGACAGGGCGCTATGTCATTTCATGCTCACACTTTCCTTTTTATGATGGAAAAGGACTTTATTTCACCCGAATTCATCCAGAGCAATCCTATGTCGTAGCAGCTAGAACAACTAAACCACTCCCAGACGGAATGTACCTAGGAATTGACCAGCCTGCTCACTCTTTAAGAACGGCAGAATGGCACGGTGAAGAAGTAGTCCTCATCGGAGGAGAAGGCCATAAAACAGGACAAGGCGGAGATGAATCCGCTCACTATGAAGGACTAGAAACGTTTGGAGATGCCACCCTTGGAATAGAAGAAGTGCTGTATCGCTGGTCGACACACGATATGGTCACAATGGATCAAATCCCTTACATTGGCCGCCTGACCAAACACCACCAGAATATCTTTGTAGCAACCGGCTTTAGAAAATGGGGCATGACCACAAGCCACGTCGCAGCCACTCTTATCGGTGATTTAATTGAAGGAAAATCGAATCCATACGAATCAATCTTTACGCCATCAAGACCTGTTACTGACTCTTTCGTCAAAGATTTCGTTAAAGAAAATGCCAATGTCGCTGCCAAGCTGATCAGTGGTAAATTCAAACGAACTGATCAAACAATCGATGATTTAAAACCAGGCGAGGGCGGCATTATCTCGTATGAACATAAAAAGTGCGGCGCCTATAAATCGGAGGATGGGAATGTCTTTCTAGTCGATACAACGTGTACTCACCTAGGCTGTGAAGTGGCTTGGAATAATAGTGACCGCACTTGGGATTGCCCGTGTCACGGTTCACGTTTTTCCATTACTGGAGAAGTAGTAGAAGGCCCTGCTAAAAAACCACTAAAAAGGTCATATAAAGAACAGTAAAATTTCACTCGTCCCCCCTTTAAAAAATCCAATATTATCCGATAAAAAACATAAAGTCTGATATTTGTGATGATTATAGGGGGACAAAAACATTGTTATTTAAAAAAGAGAAAAAACCAAAAAATACTGCTTTTTTTACACAGCAGGATGATGGAATAAAACGAATCAACTTTTCAACCAATACAGACATCGCCAAACAAATCAAAATGATTGACCTGACGCAGCATGACCTATTGATATTAAAGCAGCTCAATCCGATTGTTCAGGATGACATCGCGCATATTGTTGATAAGTTTTATAAAAATTTAGAAGTCGAGTCTTCCTTGATGCATATCATTCAAGACAATAGTTCTGTCGATCGTTTGAAAAAAACACTCCGCATTCATATTAGCGAAATGTTTGCAGGTGTGATTGACGAAGCCTATGTGGCAAAACGCATTAAAATCGCGCAAGTTCATTTACGGATTGGGCTCCAGCCTAAATGGTACATGGCAGCATTCCAAGACCTTCTGCTATCCATTATGGATTTATTCGCTAACCATATCCAAGATTTCAAAGAATATCAGACAGCGGTCAAAGCGACGACGAAAATTTTAAATTTAGAGCAGCAGTTAGTCCTAGATACATTCCAAAATGAATATTCTAAAATTCGTGATGAAGCAGAAGAGCAGCAGCAGGAGCTTCATACAAAAATCACAGAGACTTCAAATTCGCTTGCTTCGCTCTTCTCAAACACAACAAGTGCAGTCGACAAGCTTGTCTCAAAATCGGATGAGATGGCGGACATGTCACAAGCTGGAACACAAATTTCAGCACAGGTCGAAGAAAAATCAATCGGCGGTAAAAAAGAATTAGAAATTCAGCAAACACAAATGAACCAAATTGATGGCAGCATGACAAAGATTGAAACAGAAATTAAACGCCTTGAAGAAATCGCCAAACAAATTGAACAAATCTTTGGGATTGTCACAGGCATTGCAGAGCAGACGAACTTGTTATCTTTAAATGCTTCAATCGAATCTGCACGAGCAGGTGAACATGGAAAAGGCTTTGCTGTCGTTGCAAACGAGGTACGCAAATTATCAGAGGACACCAAGAAAACGGTTTCAACTGTATCTGAACTTGTCAACAATACGAATTCACAAATCGCCATTGTTTCTCAGCACATTGCAGACGTGAATTTACTTGTGACAGACAGTAAAGAAAAAATGACACAAATCAATTCACTCTTTGATGATATCGTCAGCAGCATGAACTTAAGCAAAAACCAAAACGGAAAAATTGAAATTGACCTTCAGACCTTCCTTAACGAATTGAAGGAAGTCAAACAAACGGTATCTCAAGTCGCAAGCTCCGTCGAATCCTTAACAAGCCTGACAAATCGCTAATACAGTCTTTTTTCTTCTGCTTTAGTATAATAGAAGAAAAGATAGAAAAGGCGGGATTTGATTGACAACAATTTGCCTAGTCAGACACGGGGAAACAGATTGGAATGCAGCGAAACGAATTCAAGGACGAACAGATATCCCTTTAAACGACACAGGTAAATGGCAGGCTGAACAAACTGGACTTTACTTAAAGGATGTCCATTGGGATGTTGTCATTTCCAGTCCACTAACAAGGGCAAAAGAAACGGCACACTTGATTTTAAATCATGTCCATGCCCCACTTGTCATCATGGATGATTTTATAGAACGAGATTATGGTGACGCTGAAGGCATGTCGTTTGAGGAGCGTCAAAAGCTGTTTCCAGATAAACAATATCCAAATATGGAACCAATTGAGACGATTCAAAACCGAATGCTAGAAGGTATTGAGAAAGTCAGAGCCGCCTATCCAGATCAACATGTCCTGATCGTGGCTCACGGCGCTGCTATCCATGCTTTACTCACCACTTTGGCTGATGAACATATGGGTCTACAGAACACGAGACTTGTTAATGCTTGCTTAAATTATGTGGAATGGTCAGATGGTAAATGGAAGGTCCGTGATTACAACGTGGTCAGCCATTTAACTCAATCCGCCCCTTCTTAAAGAGCCTGTTATCTTAGCAGGTTCTTTTTTATGGCAAAAACAATGATAAAATAATATTTTTTTATATCGAAATTCGAAATAGATGCTAGACGATTCTACCTATTTTATGGCTTTTCGGGTATCGAATATTTAACCGGAAATGGATCATGAGAAAAAAAGCACACTCCCTTTTTAATAGATCATCGCTGAAATGATAGAATAAACATATTTTACCACCAGTTCCAAGTGACTTAATTCCCCAATTTTCGCTAGGACTTTCACAAAAATTCGGGTCTACTCTTATTTGCCTACTTCCCTTAAACTGAATATACAGAATAATCAAACGGATCATTCTTATAGACTACGGATGATTATTCTGAAATAAGAAAAAGGGATGTGGAATGTGCGTGAAAAAGAAAAATGTGATGACAAGTGTTTTATTGGCTGTCCCTCTTCTGTTTTCAGCAGGGTTTGGAGGCTCCATGGCAAATGCCGAGACGGTCTCCAAAACAGATAGTGAAAAAAGCTATATTGTTGGTTTTAAAGCCTCTGCCACCACAAACAGCTCTAAGAAACAAGCTGTCATTCAAAATGGTGGAAAACTAGAAAAACAATACCGCCTCATTAATGCTGCACAAGTGAAAATGTCCGAACAAGCCGCCAAAAAACTTGAACATGACCCTAGCATTGCTTACGTAGAAGAAGACCATAAAGCAGAAGCATATGCACAAACCGTCCCTTATGGAATCCCTCAAATCAAAGCTCCAGCTGTACACGCTCAAGGTTATAAAGGTGCTAATGTCAAAGTAGCTGTCCTTGATACTGGAATCCACGCTGCACACCCTGACTTAAATGTTGCAGGCGGTGCGAGCTTCGTCCCTTCAGAGCCAAATGCCACCCAAGACTTTCAATCACATGGAACTCACGTAGCTGGAACCATTGCTGCCCTTGATAACACAATTGGTGTTCTTGGGGTCGCTCCAAGCGCTTCCCTATATGCTGTGAAAGTATTAGACCGCAATGGCGACGGACAATACAGCTGGATTATTAGCGGTATTGAATGGGCTGTAGCCAATAACATGGATGTCATCAATATGAGTTTAGGCGGAGCAAGCGGTTCAACAGCACTTAAAAATGCCGTTGATACAGCAAACAACCGCGGAGTCGTTGTTGTTGCCGCCGCAGGTAATTCAGGCTCTAGTGGCTCTAGAAGTACAGTTGGCTATCCAGCCAAATACGAGTCTACAATTGCTGTTGCCAATGTAAACAGTAACAATGTCAGAAACTCATCTTCTAGCGCAGGTCCTGAATTAGATGTTTCTGCACCTGGTACTTCTATTTTAAGTACAGTGCCAAGCAGTGGATACACTTCTTATACTGGAACATCTATGGCGTCTCCTCATGTAGCAGGAGCAGCAGCGCTTATTCTTTCTAAAAACCCGAACCTAACAAATTCACAGGTTCGCCAGCGCTTAGAAAATACAGCGACACCGCTTGGTGACTCATTCTATTATGGAAAAGGGTTAATCAACGTTCAAGCTGCTTCTAACTAATCAAGTGTGATAATAAAATCCGGCTGATCCAGCCGGATTCAGCGCGTAGACAAACCCTCGCATTCGGTGTCAGTCCTGCGTGCCGGTGCTCACGAATGCTCAATTCGCTCCGCTCCGGTACTCGTCCTTCCTAGACTTCAAAGGTTTTCTTTCACGCTGAAAAGAAGACAAAGAGCTAAAATAAAAATCATTTTAGCTCTTTGTCAACAATCTAAATCCGGCTGATCCAGCCGGATTTTATTTATTACTGCTTTTTCGGCGTTTTCTCTTTTTCCGCCGCTTTTTCCATATCCATGATTCTCTCCATCATGGTTGGGTGTCCATAGCGGAAGATCTTCACTAAAAACGGTGGATTTACCTGGGACAGCCCTGATTTTGCAAGCTTTTGAAAAGACGTTACGCCTGCCTCCCCGTCTTTTGTCATGTTCACCGCATATTCGTCGGCTGCCCGTTCTTGATGCCTTGACACTGCATTTGTAAAAGGTGAAGCTGCAAAAGACAGCATCGATACGATGATTAAAAGAAGCGGAAGAGCAGCAATGTCGTGTGACACCTTGAGACGAAATGTGGCTGCTCCTTTTTGATAAAGATAAAAATAAAGACGGTCGATCGCAAATAATCCGGCCAATGACAGCACTAAATATCCTGCTAATCCAATATAGACATGTTTCATGACGTAATGTCCCATTTCATGCGCCATGATAAATAAAATTTCTTGGTCTTTCAGCTTTTGCAGTGTTGTATCCCATAAGACAATACGCTTATTTTCACCAATTCCTGTGACATAAGCGTTCATCGTATTCGTTTTCTCAGACATATTGACCTCATATACATGATCTGCCGGAATATGCGCTTTGTCTGCCAGCGTTAATATTTTCTTCTCTAGAGCTTGATCCTTTAGTGGATAAAAATTGTTATATAACGGATCAATGACGACCGGTTGTATAAAGAAGAGAAACAGCGTAACTGGGACTGTCAAACACCACGCATACAGCCACCAGCGTTTTCTTCTCTTTTGTATCAGCCAAAAGAACACAATAGCACAAAGGGAAAGAAGCGGATATTGAATCCAAAAATCCAGTGTTTGATCTTTCAACCAGCTTGCCGTACTTTGTGCAGATACTCCGTAGTGCAAAGAAAGCTGATAGCCAATCCACTTAATTGGCAATGAAATGATCATTGTTAGAAGTGACAGCACAAACACATACACAAGTTTGCTTAAAAACTTGAAACGAGCTGCTGCCAAGCTCCAGTCTGCTATTTTCCGTGAATACCCTGAAATGAGCAAAAGGAAAAAGACATACCAATCTAATGGGATGGTGATGAAATACAGCAGATTCCGTATATTCGAGAAATTCTCGCTGATCACAAGCTCATGACTTGTCATAAAGGTATGCGGATCTGCACTTGTCCCTTTTACACTTTCAGGTACCGATGAATCTCCCATTAGAAACAGATACGAATAAATAAAAAGACCGTACAATATGTATGCTACTGTTGCAAGAGCCATCCATTTACGTACTCGCACAGGTCAGCCTCCTTTCCATCCCTCTCTCTATTCTAGTCACGCATTTTTTCGTTTAGAACCTGTCTCATGTGGCTCCATCATAGCATGCCCCATCAGAAAAAGCTTTCGCGAAAAAAATGATTATGCGACTCAAAAATCGGAGAAGCTACATGTAAAACAGTAAGTTGGAGGATCAAAATGAAGAAAATCCTTGCAGGAGTTGTGATTTTTGGACTTTTATTAATCACCTTCTTTTATGTGTTCAGCCGGACGAGCGAAATCTTTGATGAGAATCGAGCTGAAAAATTGCTGCTCTCACCTGCGAATGAATCCATCTCTTATGAAATAGATGATAAGGACACAGTAGAAGATTTAATTGAAGAATTAAATAAAGGCAAACAAACAAGCAATCATCTCAAGAAAAATTTAAAAAAGCCCGATTATATCGCCAAGGTGATGTTCGGACGAACAAACGGCACCACCTTCCAGCTTTGGACCAACCGATCACAGGTCGTTTTTTTAGTTGATGGAACGTTTTATGAACTGAATCAAAAACAGTCGAATTCTTTTCAGAGACAGTTAAAAGAAGCCATTCAAAAGAGCTAAAATGATCTTTGAAAGAAAACTTTGAATTGCGAGGATTTGTCTACATGCTAAGGGAGTCTCCTCATCAGAGACTCCTTTTTTTTATTTACTTTCTTCTGCTTGATACTTTTCTCTTAGCGCTCTTCTTAAAATTTTACCTGTTGTGTTTTTAGGAATATCATCTATGAAATGGATCGTTTGGGGCTGCTTATATTTTGCTAAATAGCGTGAACAATGTGTGATGATGTCTTTTTGATTGATGTGAGCATGTTTCTTAGGGGAAATGTAACAGACGACTGCCTCTCCCGTGTTCGGATCTGGCACACCGATGACAACGGCTTCTGCTACAGCTTCATGTTGATAGAGTACTTCTTCTACTTCTCTTGGATAAACATTATAACCGCCAACAAGAATCATATCCTTTTTCCGATCGACAATATAAATATATCCTTCTTCATCTCTTCTCGCCAAATCGCCAGTATACAGCCAGCCGTCTCTTAGTGCAGCTTCTGTATCTTCTGGCATTTGATAATAGCCTTTCATGATGTTTGGCCCTTTTGCTATCAGTTCTCCGACTTCATTTGGACCGACTTCTTCTCCTAGTTCATTCACAATTTTATTCTTCACATTCATAATGTCAGTCCCGACAGAACCTGGTTTTCTTTTTCCATCAAGAGGATTGAATGCAGTCACTGGAGATGCCTCTGATAGCCCATAGCCCTCAAGGACCGTAACACCGAATTTTTTCTCAAAGCCATGGAGTAAGGCAACAGGCATTGAGGCACCACCTGATATACAGATCCTCACGGATGACATCGCTTCCTCATGCCCCTCCTGGCGGTACAAATAGTTATACATGGTGGGCACTCCAACAAATAGCGTTGGCTTCTCTTTTTCCATCATGCGCAAAAGCTCTGACGGGCTGAAATGCGGCAAGACATAAATCGTCGCACCATGAATCAACGGCGCATTCATACAGACTGTTAAACAAAATACATGGAACATTGGCAAAGCGGCAATAACCTTGTCCTCTTTATCAATCGATAAATACTCAGCGACATCTCTGGCATTTGAATAAAGGTTGAAATGAGTCAGCATGGCACCTTTTGGTTTTCCTGTCGTGCCAGATGTAAATAAAATAACAGCAGTATCATCTGGCTGAATGGAAGGATGTACGTTTTCATTCGCAGCACCTGACACAAGTTTTCCAAAGAAAACAAGTCGATCAGATACTTCCTTGAAGCTTGATCTGCACGCCGATTCATTTTCTGCACAAATAATGACTCTTTCAATGGACGGAAGCTGCTCATACACCTGCTCGTAAACTGGCAGAAGCTGTTCAGGCGCCACAATACCTTTCACATCGCCTGTGATGAGCATATATCCAATTTCACTAGGTGTATACGTTGGGTTAATAGGTACAACGACAAGCCCTGCCTTTAATGCGCCAAAAAAAGAAATGACAAAATGCGGTGAATTTCCTAAAATAAGCGCGATATGATCCCCGGCTTGAAACCCTTCGTTGACTAATCCATCTGCAAAACGCTCGATACTTGTCATCAGCTCTCGATAGGTCCACTTCTTTCCTTCAAAGATCAGTGCGATATTTTCTCCCTTCGTCATCGCCGTCTGCTGAAGATTTTTGATCAAATCCATTCTCCCACCCCTTACATGTCATCAATGAATGAATGACCATTCATTTTATGGCCGAACATTCCTCCTTTCTATTATAATAGACAATCGAAAAAATCCACAAGATCAAATGTAAATCGCTTTCATTTCCTTCAATCAAAAAAGCACTGCTATCTCTAGCCGTGCTTTCTCGAATTAATAAATCAAATCAAGAAAATCCTCTTTTGATACGTTGCCGAAATAGTGGCGCATATCCATATCTTCTAAGACATCACTGATCGTTTTACGATCATATTGCTGTCCGATGAGCCGCTTCTCAATATCGGCAATATCCCCTACGCCAAAGAAATCACCAAAGATTTTGCAATCCTGGATCATCCCTTTTTTCACTTCTAATCGCAAATCAATGGAGCCTGCAGGGAATCTCTTAGAATGCTGCAAATTAAATTTCGGTGAACGGCCGTAGTTCCATTCCCATTTTTGATAACGATCTCGAGAAATTTCGTGAATCTTTTCCCAATCCTTTTCAGTCAGGCGATATTGAGGAACGTCCCCATTTGTATCAAAAATGTAGCTTAAAAGAATTTTTCTAAATTCTTCTGTTGTCATTTTTTGATCCATCAGTTCACTGATATTGGCAACCCTGCTTCTAATCGATTTGATGCCTTTTGATTCAATTTTTTCTTTTTTCACATTTAAAGCCGAAACGACATGTTCAATTTCTGAATCAAATAGCAGTGTGCCATGGCTGAAAATACGTCCTCTTGTTGCGAACTGGGCATTTCCAGAAATTTTACGTCCATCTGCCATGATGTCATTTCTGCCGCTCAATTCAGCTTTAACGCCCAGCTTTTCAAGCGCTTTGATGACTGGCTCTGTGAACTTTTTAAAGTTATGGAAGCTGTCTCCATCATCTTTTGTGATAAAGCTGAAGTTTAAGTTCCCTTTGTCATGGTAAACTGCACCACCGCCGGATAAGCGGCGCACGACTTTGATTCCGTTGTCTTCCACATACTTTGTGTTGATTTCTTCTATTGTATTTTGGTTCTTTCCAATAATGATCGACGGCTGATTAATGTAAAACAGCAAATAGGTTTCTTCTGGATCTAAATATTTTAAGCAATATTCTTCAATTGCCAAATTAATCATTGGATCATAATGTTGTTCGTTATCGATAAACAGCATCTCTATCTTCCTTCCTTGTTCCATCTAAGCCCTGAATGGGCAAGCTGTATACTGCCAGTATATAACGCCTGTGCTTCATTGACTAGGTCTTTATGACGACCAAAATGGGGCAGATGAGTGATGATGAGTTCCCCAACATTTGCTTCCTTTGCAATCTTCCCTACTTCCGTACTGTTCATATGTCCAGCACCTGATCCATCTTGTCCAGCGTAAAAATTGCTTTCGGCAATGAGCAGATCTGCCCCCTTGCTAAATGGAATAAATGCCTCCTGATAGCTTGAGTCTGCTGTATACACGACCACAGCATCTTCTGCCTGAATTCTCATCGCATAGCATTCTGCTGGATGAACCGTTTTCAAAAAATCAATTTGAAAGGGTCCGAGTTGAATCCCTTTTTCCGGCTGATAAGGCTTTGCCTTTGTATGTACATCATCAGAAAGCCGTCCAAATGCTTCTTGATCACCAGTATGTCCATAGATCGGAAGCGGGCCGCTGCTTTTTCCTAAATGATATCCCACTAGCTTCGCATATTGGAGTGGTCCGATATCTGCAATATGATCGTGGTGATAATGAGAAAGGAGAACAGCATCTAGTTCTTCTATATCAATGTATTGCTGAAGCTTTGAAAGAACACCGCTTCCGCAGTCTACAAGAAGACGAAAGCCATTTGATTCAAAAAGGTAGCCTGATGTCGCTTCACCAGCTGCCGGAAACCCTCCATAGCATCCAATTACGGTTAATTTCATCGTCATTTTTCCCTCCTTTTCTAAAAATCCCCTTCTTACAATATACCCATTTTTCATGAAAAAAGCATTCTTCCTGCCTATTGTTACAAAACAGATTGACAATTATTAATCTGTTATAATACAATAATAGCAACAAAACGTATAGGAGGATGACAAATGCTAGGAAAAATCACAGAGTTTTTTAGAAATTTGCCCTCAAAAAAATGCACAAAATGTGGAAATGATTTAATGGAACAGCACGAGTGTTATGGTAATGAATGTGAGGAATGCTCACAAGTAAGTTATCTTAAATAAGGAAATAAATTGAATAAAAAAGCACTTTTTTCCTCCTTCGTCAGTTGGAGTCAAAAGTGCTTTTTATTTTTTCTGAAAAATAGGTAAAAAGGTAAAACCCCTGTCACAAAAGGGTTTTTTAGTATTTTCATATGATGAGTTTTAGTTCTGAAGACACTTTTTATTGACTCGAAGCAATGAAGGGGGTTCTAAATGTCTATTTTTTCTAACAATTTTGTATTTTCTTAATATAATTTTATCGTGGACGAACCTCTTTAATTTTAGTTATACTTTAATTCATATATTAAAACTTAATATGATGGGAATATTCCTTTAATGAATATGTTAGGGAGGAAATCTATGAAAAAATTAAAATTTGGATTGGCTACTCAAATCCTAATCGGTCTTATTCTCGGTGTCGTTGTTGGGGCAATCTTTTTCGGTAACCCAGGTGTCGAGACATACTTAAAACCAATTGGAGACTTCTTCTTAAGACTCATCAAGATGATTGTCATACCAATTGTCGTATCCAGCTTAATTTTAGGTGTTGCAGGTGCGGGTGATGGTAAAAAAGTAGGGAAACTAGGTTTTAGAACCATTCTTTATTTTGAAATTATCACAACATTTGCGATTGTCCTTGGTCTTGTCCTTGCAAACTTTGTACAACCTGGTGCAGGCGTTGACTTTGGACATGCAGAAAAACAAGATATTAGCCAGTATGTTGAAACGGAAAAAGAGCAAAGCAGCAAATCAGTTGCTGATACGTTCCTTCATATCGTTCCAACGAACTTCTTCCAATCATTGGCGGAAGGTGATTTGCTTGCGATTATTTTCTTCACTGTGCTATTTGCACTTGGCGTTTCAGCGATTGGGGAACGCGGTAAACCAGTGCTCGCCTTCTTCGAAGGTGTATCACATGCCATGTTCCATGTCGTCAATGTTGTGATGAAAGCTGCACCATTTGGTGTATTTGCACTCATTGGTGTGACCGTATCAAAATTTGGTCTTGAATCTCTTATTTCATTAGGTAAGCTTGTAGGTCTTGTTTATTTTGCGCTCGCTCTCTTCCTTATCGTTGTATTCGGAATTATCGGAAAGATGATTGGCGTCAATATTTTCAGATTTCTTGCTTACATGAAAGACGAAATGCTTCTTGCCTTTAGTACATCCAGCTCTGAAACAGTTTTACCAAGAGTCATGGATAAAATGGAGCGCATCGGATGTCCAAAAGGAATTGTTTCGTTCGTTATCCCAATCGGTTATACATTTAATCTGGACGGCTCCGTCTTGTATCAAGCCATTGCTGCGCTTTTCCTTGCACAGGTATATGGCATTGACCTTACGATCGTCCAGCAGCTTACACTAGTTCTTGTGCTGATGGTTACATCTAAAGGAATGGCTGCCGTTCCTGGTACTTCATTTGTTGTATTACTCGCGACATTAGGAACGATCGGTGTACCTGCTGAAGGTCTTGCATTTATTGCAGGTGTGGACCGTATCATGGATATGGCGCGGACAGTTGTAAACTTAACAGGAAATGCACTTGCAGCTGTTGTCATGTCTAAATGGGAAGGGCAGTATGACCCTGAAAAAGGACATCGTGTGATGACTGGACAAGAGGCACCTGAGCCAACACAGCTTTCAAGCTAATCAAAAAGAACCCCATCTATCAGGGGTTCTTTTTTTATGCTGTGATTAATGGTGATTGAATATAGTAGTAAAGGAGATCCGCTGTATGGATAAGTGAATCTTCATGTGTTCTTTCAAAAGCATGCGAGGAGTCTATACCAGGACCAATCAGTCCATGAATGATATCATGCCCTGCTCTAATGGCTGCTGATGCATCAGAGCCATAATAAGGGTAAATATCAAGGCGGTAATCAATGTTGTTCTCTTCTGCTAATGCAGCTAAATGCTTGCGTAATCCATAGTGATAAGGGCCGCTCGAATCCTTTACACAAATCGATACACTATATTCATCTGTTGATTGACCGTCACCGATCGCACCCATATCTACAGCTAGATATTCCACTGTTTCTTCTGGAATATTCGAGTTGCCGCCGTAGCCAATCTCTTCATTATTAGAAATTAAGAAATGCGTCGTATGCGGCAATGTGATCTTTTCCTTTTGAATCCGGTGGATGAGACGCAAAAGCAGCGCAACACTTGCCTTATCATCAAGATGTCTTGATTTAATAAACCCTGAAGACGTCACTTCCACTCTCGGATCAAATGAAATAAAGTCCCCTACTTGAATGCCAAGTGCTTTGATATCGTCTGCATTTTTCACCTTTTCATCGAGACGAATCTCCATATTTTCTTGATTTCGTTTCGCTTTTCCAGCATCCGCATAGACGTGTACGGATGTTTGATGCATAAGAATGGTCCCTGTGTATGTATGGCCTGATGCTGTTTCAATTTCACAATATTCGCCTTCAATTGAGTTATATTGAAAGCCTCCAATGAGTGCAAGACGAAGCCGTCCATTTGATTTAATTTCCTTAACCATCGCACCGAGCGTATCAACATGCGCTGTCAGCATGCGGTGTTCTTTGTCATTTGTCCCTTTGATGGTGGCAATTAATCCGCCTTTTCGATTTCGTTTTGTCTCAATATTTAAATCTTGTAAAAAACGTTCAACAAAGCCGATCACTTTTTCTGTATTGCCTGATGGACTTGGGATTGATACGAGCTTTTGAATCAGCTGAACGGTTTCGTTTACTTCAGTTGTCATTCGGCATTTCCTCCTTTGTCTGAAAGCAATTCCTTCCATGTATGCCTTTTTCAGCATCTCTTCTTAAAATATATCGCTTCAGGTTCGAGATGTCTAATTTCAAATGAAAAATCCTTCCTCTATAAAGAGGAAGGATTCATAGATTAAGCTTCGTCCTGTTTCATTTTTCTTACGTTCCAAGCAAAGTATGCTGTTGTTGCTGCCATCATGATGATCGCAACTGTTCCAAGGATCGCTGCTTGGTGCCATAAATAGCTGTCATCACCGCTTGCAATGATCGTTCTAAACCCGTTGATGGTATACGTCATTGGAAGTAGACTATGAATGACTTGGAAGAATTTCGGCACAAGCTCAAGCGGGAATGTACCAGCACTTGCTGCGAGCTGAAGAACCAAGATAATAACGGCAATGAAGCGTCCTGGGTTCCCCATAGTTGTCGCCAGCAGCTGAATGATCGCTAAGAATGTCAGACTGACGATAATCGCAAAGAGATAGAAGCGCCAGAGGCTTTCCACCTCAAGACCAAGCCCAAAGATGAGCATGGAGCTTGCAATAACTGCTTGCAGGATACCGACAAAGAGGAGCACACTATATTTGCTGAAAAACCATTCAAACGCATTTCTAGGGCGTCCAGCAGGGTCTTTCATTGGGAATACAACAGTGAGCATGAGAGCCCCTACAAAGAGTCCCATCGATAAAATATAAGGTGTGAGCCCTGTACCATAATTATCGATCTTTTTCGCTGTATCATTTTCTGTTTTCACGGGACTCGCAATCATATTGTAATTGTCTTGACCCGCATCAATTTCTCCTGTTTCATCTGCGGCACTTTTTAATTTATCAGACAGCTTACCTGTACCGCTCTTTAAATCTCCCAATCCTTTATCGAGTGATTTTGAACCTTCAGCAAGCTTAGATGTGTTGCTTTGGATATTCGTTGAACCACTTTCCAGCTTATTTAACGCTGCACTAAGCTGGCTTGAACCATTCGCAAGCTTATCTGCACCGTTTTTCGCTGTATCAAGCTTTCCATTTGCTGTTTGCAGACCATCTTGTAATTGGCCTTGACCTGTTTGGAGCTTCAGTGCACCTTGATACAATTTATTCGTACCAGATGTCATTTGATCAATCGCATTTTGTATCGCGACTGTAGACGTGTACAGCTGTTCCGTTTTCTTTGGCAGCTGTTTGACTTGCTGCAGCTGAGCTTTTGCAGAAGCAACCGCAGATTGAACCTCACCTGCATCAGGCAGTTCCTGCAAGGCCGCTAAGCTTTGTTCAAGTCCAGATAGATCAGGCAGTTCGATTTTAGGCAGACTGTCAAGCTGATCCATTGCCGCCTTTTTCTCTTCATCTGTCATTGAGCTGTTTTGGATGATGCTTTTTACTTTAGCATCTCGATTCGATAACGCTTCTTTTAATGAAGCCAGTTTTGTACTAAACGTTTTTGCGTCTTTTTTCACCTGATCAAGTTTAGGCGCCATCTTTTCAAGATTCGCTAATTCTGGTGACGACAAGACTTTTTCTACTGCTTCGATTTTTTCTGAAAAAGATTGTGCTTTGTTGTTTAGCTGCTCAATACCCGCTGTAAATTGCGGCATTTTAGAAGCGAGCTGCTGATGACCTTCGCGGCTTGTGTTTAGCCCTTCAGTCAATGTATCAATCCCTGTACCAAGCTCTCCAAATTTCTGATCGATGGTTTGATAGCCTGTTAAGAGCTGGCCAAGACCGCTGTCAAGAGATTGTATCCCTGTGTTCAGTTCACCCATTTTACCAGCAAACTGATGAACACCTTCGCTATAGGTTAACGTTCCCTCAGCCAATTTTGCTAGATTTTCTTTTAATTTGTTACTGCCATCTTTTGCATTTTTTGTTCCGTCATCAATTTTCTTCGCACCATCGCTTGCTTGATCTAAGCCTTTTGCAATCGTTTTGAAGTTATCAAAAATGACCTCTGCGTAATTTTTTGTGACTTCCTTTGAAACCGAATCTTTTAATTTGATAATGGCATTATTCGCAATTTGTGACGCCGCATAGTTGGCGCCTGGATTCGTATAATATTTCAGATTCGATTTTTTCGGATGTTTATCAAGGACTGTACTTGCATTTTTCGAGAAATCCTTTGGTATTTCCACGACGAGATAATAATCCTCGTTATTTAATCCCTTCAAGGCTTTTTCTTCACTATCGACAAAGTTCCATTTGAAATTATCATTTTTCTTTAATTCCTTCACTAAATCATCGCCGACATGCAGTGTTTTTCCGTCATAATGACTGCCTTCGTCCAAGTTGACAACCGCTACAGGCAATTGATCAACTGTACCATATGGATCCCAGTACGCTTTTAAAAATACGCCGCTGTAAATCAGCGGAATAAATAAGACAGCGAAAATCGGGATCAGTAGTTTTTTGCTCGTCACAATGTCTTTCCATTGATTCCGAATTAAATTCATTGCTGTTTTCCTCCCATAGATGAATGACTAAATTTAGAATTTGGTCATTTGAACTTAAAAAAAATTATGTTGCGGCTAAAAGTCCTTTGAGTACATAAAGCTCCAGCGACTCGGCCACCTCTTCTTTTGTTAAAGGCTCGTATCGCTTTTCCCAATCAAAAATAAGTGCAATATATAGTTTCACCATCACAAATGCAGTCAATTCAGGATCACATGGCTTAATATCGCCTTTATCAATCGCTTCTTTTACTTTCGTTTTAATATAGCGAATGATCATTTGCTCCATCTTCTCAATCATTTCCTTGACCGCTGACGTGCCAAGCTCCGCATTTTCCTGAAAGATTTTGATTGTGAGCTGGTGGTTTTTTCGAAATTCCAATATTGCAAAGAGTGCTAAATGAAGGTTTTCAGAGAAACTTTTCTCCTCATCCATTGCTTCATCCGCAATTTTCCTCATCTCCATTAAAAGGGATGTAAAAATTTCATCGAACAGCTCTTCTTTGTTTTTGAAAAAGGTATAAATGGTTCCTTTTCCGACATTGGCAAGCTTCGCCACAAGGTCCATTGTGGTGGCTTTATACCCGAATTGAGTAAATGCCTTCGTAGCCCCGTCTAAAATCATTTGTCTCCTATCAACACTCATGATCTCACTCCCAAAATGACTATTTGAACGTTTTGGTCATTAAGTACAGAAAGTAATATACCATATCCTTTTCTCCAGATGCAACAACTTTGTTCAGTTTTATGATTCACAACTCTTTTTGAATTATTCGAACATGAAAAACTCCCTTTCCTTGATAGAAAAGGGAGTTTGTTTTATGAAAATAGATAGGATACAGCCTCTGAAATGGCAGCTTTTCCTTGATCAATACAATCAGGGATTCCGACACCTTCAAAAGCAGCACCTGTGATATAAACACCAGGATATGATTGCTTAAACGTTTCTCGCATGTTCGAAATGGCTTTTTGATGACCGACGTGATATTGCGGCATGCTCGTCTTCCAGCGAGTCACTGTCGTCAGTTCTGGATCTGCTTTAATATCCATAATTTTCTTCAAATCCTCCAGCACAATGCTGACGATTTGATGGTCTGACTGCTCGACAATTGATTCGTCGCCAGCCTTCCCTACATAAGCACGCAATAGCGTTTTTCCTTTAGGAGCTGTATGCGGCCATTTTTTGTTCGTCCACGTACAGGCTGTAATAGAGAAATCACTGTTTCTTGAGATGACAAAACCAGTACCGTCATATTCATTATGAACATCCTCTTCTTTAAAACCGAGTGCAACCGTTGCAACAGAAGTAGATGTCATATCATGCAAGTACTCAAGCCCCGCTTCTTTTGGAAACATGGAATAGATCGATTGATGCGGAGTTGTCACAATGGCTGAATCAGCAAAAAGCGTTTGACCGCTGTCTAACTGCACACCGTAGCCCCCATCTGTTTTTTCAATCTGCTTCACTTTTGTCCCTTTATAAATCGTTGTCAGCTTGAGCTTGCTTTCTACTGCTTCAACAAGCGCTTGAAGTCCTTGATTGATCGTTTGGAACTGCCCTTGTTTTTTCGCTGTCACTTGCTGCGCTTTCGCATGCTGCTGTGATTTTTTCATCCCAAGAATCAAACTGCGATGCTTTTGTTCTGTTTGATAAAACTGCGGGAAGGTGGACATTAAGCTGAGACGGTCAATGTCACCTGCATAAATGCCTGATAGAAGAGGTTCGATTAAATTCTCAACTACTTCATCACCGACACGTCTTCTAAAAAATTCACCGAGCGACTGATCTTCTGTTTGCTTGCTTTTTGGCAAGACGAAATCCATTGCGGCTCTCGCTTTTCCTGCAACTGAAAAAAGACCGGTTGTGATGAATGGGCTGATTTGAGTTGGAATACCCATGACAGCGCCTTTTGGCATCGGGTGAAGGGTTTCATTGACTAGTACATATGCCTGCCCTGTTTCATTATTGACGAGCTGATCTGCGAGACCCACATCCTTCGCCAGCTGCGGTCCACTGACCTTTCTTTCTAAAAATGAATCAGGTCCACGTTCAATGATGTAGCCGTCTTTATATAATGTTTGGATTTTTCCACCTAGCCTAGGGCTCGCTTCAATAAGAGATATTTGAATGGGAAGACCTTTTTCTTCGACTTCCTTTTCCAAATAGAAGGCGGCGGCTAAACCAGTGATGCCACCGCCAATGATGACAAGGTGTTTTTGATTGTCATGCATAGGATCGCCTTCTTTTATATAATTACTTGCTTTCGTCAAGCTTCTTTAATACGACAGTTGCGAGGGCATCAATAAATGCTGGTTTCGCATTTGGCATTTCTGGTCGATAGTAGGCTGCACCGATTTCATCTGTCACGACTTTACATTCATAATCGTTGTCGTATAACACTTCAAGATGGTCAGCGACAAACCCAACAGGCACATATACGAACGTTTTATAGCCTTTTTGTTCGAATAGGTCCCGTGTTAAGTCTTGAACGTCTGGTCCAAGCCATGGATCAGGCGTGTTGCCTTCGCTTTGCCAGCCAATTTCATAATGTTCAATTCCTGCACCTTCTGCAATCATTTTGGCAGATTGTGCGAGCTGATCAGGATATGGATCTCCTGCTGCAATAATCTTTTCAGGAAGGCTGTGTGCAGACACAATGAGTACGGCTGATTCTCTTTCCTCTTCACTCATTGATGCATACGTATCCTTCACTTGTTTCACCCAATAGTCCACAAACTTCGGCTCATCGTACCAGCTTTCCACAGACGTCATCTTCAGATTGCCAAGCTTGTCTGCCTCATCTTGTGCACGCTTGTTATACGATTTCACGCTAAAGGTTGAAAAATGCGGCGCAAGAACAATACTCACTGCTTCTGTGATGCCGTCCTTGTGCATCTCTGCAACTGCATCCTCAATGAACGGCTCAATATGCTTTAAGCCAATGTAGACATGAAATTCAATGTCGTCTTGGATGTCGTTCAAATGATCACACAAACCATTTGCCTGCTGTTCGGTAATTTTTGATAAAGGAGAAATACCGCCGATTGCCTTGTAGCGATCCTTCAAATCTTGCAGCATCTCTGGCTCCGGCTTTCTGCCTCTGCGGATATGTGTATAATAACGCTCAATATCTTCTTCTTTATATGGGGTGCCATATGCCATGACAAGAAGTCCCATTTTCTTTTTCTCCACAACCAACACTCCTTCAGATCATTTGAAATAGTTTAGATGGATGATTTTTTATGTTTCGCTGAATAATCGTGAATAAAATCTGTCAGCTTCTTTAACGTATCTGGTGAAACATCTGGAAATACCCCATGACCTAAGTTAAAGATAAAGTGATCTGATTTCATTCCTTGATCTAAAATATCTTTTGCTCTCTCTTCAATGACTTCCCAAGGAGCAAGTAAAATAGTTGGATCAAGGTTCCCCTGTAACGTTTTTGTGAGCCCTTCTTTTCTTGCTTCGTCTACACTCATACGCCAATCCAGTCCAACCACATCAAGCGGCAGGTCATGCCAATCTTTCGCTAAATGGCTTGCACCAACTCCATACATGATCATTGGGACGTTTTCAGACTTCAGCTCTGTGAAAATTCGCTGCATGACAGGCTTAATGAATGTCCGGTAATCTGCTGCATTTAAAGCGCCAACCCATGAGTCGAAAATTTGAAATGCACTGACCCCGGCTTTTACCTGCGCACGTATGTACGTGATCGTCATATCAGCTAACTTGTTCATGAGCAGCATCCACGCCTCAGGATCACTGTACATCAGCGCCTTTGTTTTATGATAATTTTTAGATGGACCGCCTTCAATCATATAGCTTGCCATCGTAAATGGTGCGCCAGCAAAACCGATAAGCGGAACATTCAGCTGCTCCTTCGTTAAAAGCTGAATGGTATCAAGCACATATGGCAGGTCTTCTTCAGGATGAAGTTCCCCAAGACGTTCAATATCTGCTTTAGATCGAATCGGTGCATCAATCACAGGTCCAATTCCATTTTTAATTTCTACGTCCACTCCAATAGCCGGAAGCGGGGTCATAATATCTTTATATAAAATAGCGGCATCTACACCATATTGTTCTACAGGAAGTCTTGTTACATAAGCACATAACTCTGGCTGATGCGTAATTTCAAATAGCCCGTATTTTTCTTTAAGGGCACGATATTCAGGCTGTGAGCGTCCTGCCTGTCTCATATACCACACTGGTACATGGTCTGTTTTTTCCCCTTTACACGCCTTTAAGAACGTGTCATTAAAAACCTTCGTTTTTCCCATTACCTTTCATTCCACCTTTCGCCTTATACTCTCTTTTTGTACAAGGCTCAAACCTGCTTTTACTATACCGTTTTTTCAAGGCACGGTATACTAAAGCGGCTCAATGTTCAAAAAATCGCCGAATATTAACGTCCAAAAGCCTCTGGCTTGACATATGGACTGCCTTCTCCTTCTTCTTGCGTTTGGGTATTATATGGAACAACCTTATACTCTGCATTTGAAAATACATTGGCATACGGCATTGTATAGCTGTCCACGCCTGTCACTGTGTCGATCAGCGTCTCGCTTCCATTTCTCTTTTCATAGATGCGGTATTCAATGCGTTTATCCTCCTGATTGTCCCAAGACAGCTCTAATGTAAACAAGCCTTTGATTTTAAACGCATAGCGAGCTTCAAATCCTGATAATCCCTCTAAATGGATGGGCGACTCGAGCTCTTTAATCCCCTCTGGTTTTTCAAACGTTTCATTGGTGATTTGAGCTGCTGTTAAAATATCTTTAAACAGCTGCACAGGGTATTGACTGCCTCCAGTTAAATAGTGGCTGTTATCTGTTTTGTCATACCCCATCCAAATTGCACCCGTTGTACTAGGCGTATAGCCGGCAAACCAAGCATCCTTTGTTGCACCTTTCACACCTGAATATGTGGTCGTACCTGTCTTACCTGCTAAATCTCCAGCGTATGAACCGCTCTGGGCTGTTCCGCCCTTGACGACTTGCTGGAGCATTCTTGTCATATTCCAAGCATTCTGCACACTAAATACTCGTTCTTGCTGACTACGATTCTTTTCTACAGTTTCTCCTTCATCATTGGTGATTTTTTGAATAAAGAAAGGCTTTTTATATACACCTTCATTTGCAAAAGTATGAAGGGCTCCAGCGATCTGTAATGGAGAAACTCCTTTTTCTAAACCGCCAAGTGCAATAGCTAAGCCTTTATCCGAGATATCTATCCCCATTTTCTCGAGATATGATTTCGACGTATCAATGCCCAGCTGGCTTAATGTCCACACAGCAGCGGTATTTTTACTTTTCATGAGGGCTTCCACCATTGTGACCCTGTCTTCATACTGCCCATCGTAATTCTTAGGTGAATAGCCGTCATAGCTTTTTTCTTTGTCTTCAAGCAGTGAATAAGGTCTGAATTTTTTCTCCTGCATTGCCGGGCCGTAGACTGCGATCGGCTTAAAAACAGATCCCGGCTGCCTAACAGCTGTCACCCTGTTGTAGCCTCTTGCCTGATATTCTCGTCCCCCGATGGCTGCTTTCACTCCACCAGACTCGTTATCAATGAATACGGCGCTGCCTTCCGGAGAACCGCTTTTTCCCGGGAAATAACGGTTGTTCTTCATCGCATCATAAGCGGTTTTTTGCAGATTCATATCAATCGGAACTGTAATGGTATAGCCGCCTTGAAGCAATTGTTCATGCGAAATGGCATACTCTGATTCTGCTTCTTTAATAATGAGATCAACATAGCTGTCCACCCAAGGCGTTTCTGATTTCTTTTTTAAATGAATGCCTAGTGTTCTCCCTTTTGCTTCTACTGTTTCTGTTGAAGACAAATATCCTTGTTCGTTCATTAAATTCAGGATGGTGTCCCGCCTCTGTTTATTTTTATCAGGGTGTAAAACAGGCGAGTAAGAAGATGGTGCCTTTGGCATCGCAGCGAGTGTGGCACCTTCGCTGACCGTTAAATCTTTCACATCCTTACTAAAATAATAATTGGCTGCTGCCTGAATACCATAAACACCATGGCCAAAGTAAAGCTGATTCAAATACATCTCTAGCAGCTTATCCTTTGAATAATCTCTCTCTAAATTAATGGCAATAATGACTTCTTTCGTTTTTCGAAGAAAGGTTTTATCATTTGTGAGAAAAATATTTTTTGCGAGCTGCTGGGTAATTGTACTGCCGCCCTCTACCTTCCCTCCTGCTAATATATCTCGATAAACCGCCCTTGAAATAGACTGTGCATCAATTCCGTGATGCTCATAAAAACGCTTGTCCTCGACAGCCACAAAAGCTTTTGCTACTTTATCAGGCACCTCTTTTAATGACACAGGGTCCCGATTTTCTGAATACATGCTTGTGAGTTCTTTTCCATTCTGATCAATGATTTTGGAGGAAGCGTGAAAAACAAGCTTCTTTTCATCTATGACATAATGTCCTAAAAATAAAATCGTCAGATAGCCAATGAATGAGAGTACGATTGTACTTCCTGCAATGACTAATGGAATGATTATCTTCTTTTTCTTCAAATTAGGTCACCTCATTCCTTTATACGGATAGTATGGGATGTATTGCTTCATAATATGTTTTATGGATTGACTGCCAAAGAATTATATATCATTCTTTTGTTATACTATCAAGCAGGAGGCGGTTTAGATGAATTTTTATATTACATATGGAACAGCAGATTTTTTGCATAAAATCGCAAAGAAACACCATCTGGAAAATCTGCTTTATATGGTCGGAAAAGAACAAGCAGCTCTTTTTCATGAAACGGAGGGTGAGACTGTATTTAAAGCCCCTCATGCCTATGATGTGATTTATGCGAAAGGCGAGCTTGTCCAATCTGGTTTCGTCACCTTGAATCATATCCCTGTTAAGCTTGAAAGCAGAGCACTGTTTGAATCCACCTTTCAGAAAAAGACGAACATCTCAGAACATCAGCGCGGCTTCCAGGCTATTCGCGTTTTAAGACCTCAAAAAGATGAAGAAGTTTATTTGATTTTGACACTTTGGGAATCAGAGGACTTATTTCAAGACTTTCAAGAATCAGAAGCATTCTTTCAGCCACACGAAGATACAGGCTCCATTTTCTCTCGTCCAGCTTACCTCACATCCTACCATGCCGTCACAGACAATTAAGGAAGTGCTGCTCTCAGCACTTCTTTTTTTCATCAAAAAAAGCCCAGTCGCCTGGGCTCTTCATTTTATGAACTTGATTTCAGCTCGTACCGATGAATGATCGGCTGAAGCACATAGAAATTCAGCAATATCCAACCTAATAAGACCGGCCACTTCAACATAGGTGAAGCACCTTTCAATTGAATCAGCAGCACCAATAGTGGAATCAAGCAGATCATAAAAAAACTCATTTTTGAGACAAAGGTTTCTTTGATTTGATGCCGGCAGCTTGGACACATCATCATTTTCGTATGTGATAAATGAAATTTTTCGACGAAAGAAAATGTTTTTGAACAATTTGGACAGCTTCCCAACGCTACTCCTCCCTTTCCCTGCTTCATATCAACTTCGACTTTTATGTAAAATGACCTTTTGATACTGACCACGAAATCCTCTTCTGTTGAAAGATTCTAACAATTACCATACAATCAGTAAAAGAGCATGAAGGAGGTTTTCGATTCAATGACAATATCCACTTTACAAAAAAGCATCAATGAACGTCTTGATGAACATTATGAGGAAATGGTTGAAATTAGACGCCATCTCCATATGAATCCTGAACTTTCTTTTCAGGAAGAAGAAACAGCCGCTTTCATCGCCAGCTACTATGATACATTACAAATACCTACGCGCACCAAGGTGGGCGGTCATGGCGTACTCGCTTTTATTGAAGGAGCTTCTCCGGGACCAACCATTGCCCTCAGAGCTGATTTTGATGCACTTCCCATCCACGATGAAAAAGATGTACCTTACAAATCAACAAAGCCTGGTGTGATGCATGCGTGCGGTCACGATGGGCATACTGCGACACTTCTTGTATTAGCAAAAGTCTTGCATACGCATCGTGATCAATTAAAAGGCAAGATCGTCCTCATTCATCAGCATGCAGAAGAATATGCTCCCGGCGGTGCAAAACCAATGATTGAAGACGGCTGTTTAGACGGGGTCGATGTGATATTTGGTACGCACCTTTGGTCTTCAGAGCCTTGTGGCACGATTCTTTATAAAAGCGGGAACTTTATGGCAGCGGCCGATCGTTTCTCCATTCAAGTCCAAGGGAAAGGCGGACATGGCGCCCAGCCTCATTTAACAAAAGATGCCGTACTCATCGGTTCACAAATCGTCGCAAACCTGCAGCAAGTCGTTGCACGTAAAGTCAATCCAATTGATTCTGCTGTTGTTTCTGTTGGAGGTTTTGTAGCAGAGAATGCCTTTAACGTTATTGCAGATTCAGCTGTTTTAACGGGTACAGCACGATCCTTTGAAGAAAGTGCACGGCTTATTATCGAACGAGAAATTGAACAGGTGGTAAAAGGGGTATGCCAGATGCATGATGCTGCCTACACATATGAATACGTAAGAGGATACCCTGCTGTCAAAAACCATCCAAAGCCGACTGAATATATTGCTGGCATCGCAAACCAGACAGAAGGTGTCACAGAAGTAAAAGAAGCGGAAACCCAAATGGGCGGAGAAGACTTTGCTTACTACCTTCAGCATGTCCCTGGTACCTTCTTCTACACAGGCGCCATGCCGGAAAACAGCAAAGACGTCTATCCACATCATCATCCAAAGTTTGATATCAACGAAAAAGCAATGCCTATCGCAGCAAAGGTTCTCGCTAACGCTGTTCTTTCCTACAATGAATAAAAAAAAGCCGCTGTCATCAGCGGTTTCAGCGTGTAGACAAACCCTCGCATTCGGTGTCAGGTCTGCGCTCCGGTGCTCACGAATGTCAAATTCGCTCCGCTCCGCTGCTCGTCCTTCCTAGACTGCAAAGGTTTTCTATCACGCTGTGCTGAAAAGAAGACAAAGGGCTAAAATAAAGATTATTTTAGCCCTTTGTCAACAATCTGAAGCCGCTGTCATCAGCGGCTTTTCTATTTCATTTCTTTCAATATTCGCAAGTGAAACACATGGCGTGCAACCTCTCCGAGCTGTCCTGTCAGCTGATGATTTGCCACCCCGCCAACAGCGGCTCCGACGACCGGCATTAATTGAAACAGCTTTACAAGATCAATGTAATCTCGATACTCCTGCTGAAAGCTGTACCAATCCATTTCCTCGCGGCTCGTTTCCCAATCATCTATGATCTTCATCATTTTTTGACGATGTGCACTGCTGGAAAAGGCGAGTTGAAATATACAGAGCAAAAAGAGTCTTTCCTCCTTTTGAGATAAATCAAAGCCATAAATACACGCCAGCTCATAAAGGCATTTCATCTTTATGCTCAGCAGCAGCGGAAAGTCTGCCATTCCGAGGAATAAACCGCCTGCACCTGTTCCAACCCCTTCGATAGCAGCCGCCTTTTGGTAATACTTCACTTTATCCTTTGCCAGTTCATTTCGTTCTACAATAGATAATTGTTCATCAATCACTGAAAATGAAGTAAAGTGTGATCCTGATACGGTGGATTCAACCATTGTTTTGACTGCACTTGTGATGACTTGATGAAACCTGGCAGGAATTCGGCGGTTCACCTGCTGCTGAACTCCTTTTGAAAACCGTTCGATCTTTGAAGGTTTTCTTAAAAAACGTGTTTGAAAAAGAATGGCTTCTTCATACAACTTCCGTTCAGCTGCATTCATCCGGTCCCCTCCTTGATGTCATCATACGCTCGCTGTAATCTCCACTTATCTCATCTTTTTTAACCTGCTTTGTACGTAAGGCTTAAAGAGGACAAGCACAAACGCTACAGAAATGAGAAGGGCAAGTCCACTTCCCTGCCAGCCTCCTGCTGGAAGTACCGCACAGCTCAGCAATATCGATTGGATGATGAGCACATTACGGACGAGAACAAAAAAGCTTCGATCCTTTTCTTTTTGAGAAACTGGATAAAGTGCCTGTAATGAAAGATGAGCAAAGTGCTTCGTTAACGGCACAAGCTGTACACCTGTGATAAATACTGTGAACAAGACTAGTAACGCACCCACCCAGCCTGCTGCACCTGTATACAAAATAATCAGGACAAACACGGCCGTTAATCTAAACACCAGACCAAAATAGTCATTTGAGCGTACAAACGCCCTCACATACATATAAGAAAAAGTTTTACGCTGATCGTAAGGAACAAACTTCAACATCCAGTCCATGTATGCTCTTCTTTTCACCTGTTTCTTTAAGTGAGGCACATCTGTAAATAAGTTTGCCAAACGATAAAAGCGCTGCTTCCGTTTTAATTCATCAGAAATATGCAGTTCCCATTGAAAGGGCTGTTTTTTCACTGCATTTGTTAAGTAGACGAGATAGACACCGTAGATAAGATAAAAAACGATTGCAATCGCATAGGCTGCCTGTAAGATGGTGTAGATCAACATCATATTTAATAGAAAACGAAGGGCTGCATCGAGCCATCTCACGTGTTTTCCTTGAAAATAAGTCATTCTCCATTGAATGGCTGTATTCAGGCCCTTTATTAAGATCATTTGCGCCAATATCAGCACATACTCCGTGATGCCTCCTGAAGACACCGCCGAATAAAGCGGAAGTGCGACAATGGATACAGCAATGAGAGGAAACAGCTGAGAAATGAAGCTAAAGTTAAACGCTTGTTTTAAGTAAGGCTCCATCTTCCCTTCCAAAGGAAGCAAAAACACGAGATCGGCTTCTTTAATCAACGTACGTACGTATGAGCTTGTCAGTACCAATGAGAAAACAACTGCCATCACCCAGTAGGATGGGAAGTGAGCTGGAATATGTTTGAGCCAGCTGCTGTACCAGCTTGCTCCGCCTGCAAGGAAAAAAATGAGCACAATGACAAGATGATCGTTGAACATGTATTTTAAGTATTTTCTTGTTTCTTGTATGTGTTCCTCTAATCTTGATTTCCAAATAGTAAGCGTTGTTTTACTCATAGCTTTCTTCCTTTGTTAATTCCAAATAAAGATCATCGAGTGTCGCATCTCTCATATTGAACTGTTCTCTCAGCTCTGCCAGTGTTCCTTTCGCTCTGATTTCCCCTTCGTGCAAAATAATGAAGGAATCACAATAGCGCTCAGCTGTCGCTAAAATATGCGTTGACATCAGGACACTAGCGCCGCTTTTCTTCGCTGCATTCATCCGTTCAAGCAGTGCATTGATTGCAAGAGGATCAAGCCCTAAAAAAGGTTCATCGATGATATACAGCTCTGGTTCCACAAGGAATGCACACATAATCATGACCTTCTGCTTCATTCCTTTTGAAAAATGAGCAGGGAACCATTTCAGCCTTTTCTCCATTCGAAATTCTTTCAGCAATGATGGCAGGCGTTCGTCTAATTGTTCCTTTGATAGACCGTAAGCCATCGCTGTCAGCTCTAAATGCTCTTTTAACGTTAATTCTTCATATAAAACAGGTGTTTCAGGAATAAATGTAAATTGTGAACGATACGCCTCTTGGTCGTCTTGAAGAGTTCGTCCATTCAATTCAATGACACCTTTATGCGGTTTCATGAGCCCGATAATATGGCGGATGGTTGTACTTTTCCCCGCCCCGTTTAAGCCAATGAGACCGACGATTTGATTTCTTTCTAATTCAAATGAAATATTTTTTAGAACGGGATTCTTCGTATATCCGCCCGTTACATCTTTTACAGTGAGAAGGGACATGAATTCGTTCCTTTCTTTCTTTTTTCCTTTATAGTAACAAAAACGAATGATAATTTGAAATGTTTACCTATAGACGAGTCATGAATAAAAAATAGGCGCTTTGGTCATCATAATGTATGTAGAAGAAATGAACTTGATGACCAATAAGTAAATGAGGTGTTTGTTAAAGGCAAAGAACCGCATGACAAGTTGGTTTTTCATCTAAAAACCTTAGCTTCTGTTTTGCTTCACTGATTCTTGATTTTTGTGTCCTATACAATATGTATACGACAAACCAAAACGTCAAATGAGGTGTTTACGGCAGAAATAGCAGGCACATGAATTCTTTATTTCAGTAAGTAGAGAATTCAAAAGGCATTCGAATGAAAGCATCAGCATTTCTTCTGCAGGAGCAGGATGAGCGACCAAAGGAGTTCGCTTGTCCTGTTTTCTTTTTTGCTTCTTTTTGTGATACGATAAAGGAAAAATAATGAGGAGTGACATGGCTTGAGCGACTGCATTTTTTGCAAGATCATTGATGGAGACATTCCATGTGCAAAAGTATATGAAGACGAGCATGTATTGGCTTTTCTTGATATCAGCCAAGTAACAAAAGGACATACCCTTGTAATCCCGAAAATACATAAAGAAAACATCTATGAGATGACACCAGAAGTGTCTAACCACTACTTCCAAGCGATTCCGAAAATTGCAAGGGCGATCAAACAGGAGTTTGAACCAATTGGGTTAAACCTCCTGAACAACAATGGTGAAAAAGCCGGTCAATCGGTGTTCCATTACCATATGCATATCATTCCGCGCTACGGAAAAGGCGATGGCTTTGGTGCCGTATGGAAATCACACCAAGATCAATACACGTCAGAGGATTTAAAAGACATTTCTTCTGCTATCCACACGCGGCTTACTTCATCTTAACAGATGAGGTTCAGCGTGTAGACAAACCCTCGCATTCGTTGTCAGCTCTGCGCGCTGGTGCTCACGAATGTCAAATTCGCTCCGCTCCAGTGCTCGAGCTTCCTAGACTTCAAAGGTTTTCTTTCACGCTGAGAAGACAAAGGGCTAAAATCAAGATCATTTTAGCCCTTTGTCAACAATCTGTACCTCATCTTAACAGATGAGGTTTTTCTTATTTTTGCCCCTTTTTCATTGCTTCCATCTCCCTAATAGTAAGATATTTTGAACGATTCAAATTTTTTGTCCAAATGCTTCAAATTTGTGATAGGATGGTTTTATCTTTTGATCCATTAACGCGAGAAATAGGGAGAGATTGTGATGAAGCGAACGACAAATTTTAATGCTGGTCCGGCGGCACTGCCGCTAGAAGTGCTTCAAAAAGCACAGGAAGAACTTGTTGATTTTAAACAAACTGGGATGTCTGTGATGGAGCTTTCTCATCGCAGCGGTGAATATGAAGAAGTCCACAATAAAGCAAAAGCGCTTTTGGTGGAACTGATGGACATTCCAGAAGATTATGAAGTCCTCTTTTTACAAGGCGGAGCTAGTCTTCAATTTGCGATGATTCCTATGAACTTCTTACATGAAGGCGAAACAGCTCATTTCATTCAAACAGGCGCTTGGTCAGAAAAAGCATTGTCAGAAGCAAAAGGGTTTGGTCAGACATCTGTGCTTGCTTCAAGTGAAGATGACAACTACTCGTATATTCCAGAAGTAGATACTTCCGGTTTAACAGATGGTGCTTACTTACACATCACATCGAACAATACGATCTTCGGCACTCAATGGAAAACGTTCCCGAAAACGTCACTCCCGCTCATTGCGGATATGTCCAGTGATATTCTCAGCAAAAAAATAGACGTTTCTTCATTTGATCTCATCTATGCTGGGGCACAAAAAAACCTAGGGCCTTCAGGTATCACGATTGTGATTGCACGCAAACGTTTATTAGAGAAAGAGAAAAGCAGCACGCCGAAAATATTAAAATATTCAACACACGCAAAAGCCAATTCTCTTTATCATACACCACCGACTTTTGCGATTTATATGCTGTCACTTGTCCTTGAGCATGTCAAACAAGCTGGCGGTGTAGAAGCAGCGGAAAAACGCAATGAACAAAAAGCAGGTATTCTCTATGATACCATTGATCAAAGCGGCGGCTTTTATCAAGGACATGCGCGCGCTGACAGCCGTTCACATATGAATGTCACCTTTACTCTTCGCGATGATGCACTTACTTCTTCCTTTGTGGAAAAAGCAAAGCAAGAGCAAATGGTTGGACTTGCCGGCCACCGTTCTGTCGGTGGATGCAGAGCATCTATTTACAATGCGGTCTCAATTGAAGACTGCCAAAAGCTTGCGGACTTTATGAAAAAGTTCCAGCAAGAAAATGAGTAAAAAGGCTTTTCTATAGGGAAATAAATTTGTTATAATAACGAGAAATATAAAGTCATGACTCTTGCAATAAATGATGAGCCATATTATTGGAGAGTCCTATAAGAGCTTAGCAGAGGAGAGCATAGAAATGAAAACAAAAGAATTAGTGATTATGTCATTGCTTGCAGCAATGGGAGCTGTCTTGCATACGATTTTCCCGCCCATCTTTTTCGGAATGAAACCTGATATGATGCTGGTCATGATGTTTTTAAGCATCATCCTTTTCCCAAAGGTACAGCATGTTGTCGTGATTGCGCTAGTGACTGGCGTGATTTCTGCATTAACAACGGGATTCCCAGGCGGACAAATTCCGAATATGATTGATAAGCCAGTGACAGCCTTTATCTTCTTAGCCCTTTTCTTATCTTGCTTGAAGATAAAGAACAAAGTCGTGCTGACCGCTGTATTAACTGCGATTGGAACCATCGTATCCGGCGTGATTTTCTTATCTGCCGCTTTACTGATCACTGGACTGCCAGCTGCATTACCGGCACTTCTTGTGGGTGTTGTCCTGCCAGCAGCCGTGATTAATACCATCGCTATGGTATTTGTCTTCCCAATTGCTCAGTCCATTCTGAGACGTGCAAGAATGATAGAAGTTGCTTAACGAATAACCGAACCTCTTCATGATAGATGAAGAGGTTTCAGATTGTTGACAAAGGGCTAAAATGATCTTAATTTTAGCCCTTTGTCTTCTTTTCAGCGTGATAGAAAACCTTTGAAGTCTAGGAAGGACGAGTACTGCGCGGAGCGAATTTGATATTCGTGAGCACCAGCGCGCAGGACTGACAAAGAATGCGAGGGTTTGTCTACACGCTGGAACCTCTTCATGATAGATGAAGAGGTTTTTTTCATGCTTTTATAAAAGAAAAAGGGTCAGCAGCAAAATGAGGAGCGAAATTCCTGCACCAGCCGCACACACAAGTGCTTTTTGCTTTAAAACATGTTTTGGCGGATAAGACCCTGCATACCCAAGCTGTCTTGCATAATGAATAGAACCACCTGTAAAAACGATGACGATACACATAAAAACGAACAGAAAGACAGACAACCTTCTCCCCTCCCTTTTCTTCAAAAGTATGCTAAAATAAAGCAAGCTATGTATGGAAGTTCAATGAAGCTGATCATCAGCTCAGAGAGAACATGCGAATGTGTAAAATTTGACTAGAGGTGATTTGAATGGCTAGTGGACGTTCTTTATTAACAGGATTATTTGTAGGCGGTCTCCTCGGAGGTGCGGCAGTGCTCCTGACGACTCCCTCTTCTGGCAGAGATGTGCGCGGAAAAGTGAAAGACGGCTATGACAAATTCGAAGATACGCTGACAAAATTAAAAAGAGATGGACAAGCTTTAAAAGAGCAAATTGTGGAAACAGCAAAAGAAAGCGCAGAGGTGATTAAAGAAGTCGGGTCTGAATTGCAAACATCGATTCAGCAATGGCGCGAAGAAATCAAACCTCATCAGCAGGACTTACAAAAGGAAATTCAGGAAATTGAGGAAAAGCTCAAACAACTGGAGAAAACCTTACAAAACTAATATACTCACAAAAAAATATTCGTTTACAAAAGTGTGCGGGGTGCGTATCCCGCACTTTTTTTGTTGAAAAAAGGTTATTTTGACAATGTTTTTCATGACTTTTAAAAATTCTTGAATTTTCAGCTTTATTAATCTTTATTTTATTGGCATAATAGAATTACAAGAAAAAGAGAAGTAGGTGAAATGGATGAATCATTCGGAACAGCCTTTCGATGTAAAAGAAGCACTTTTATTCAGTCAAAGAATGGCCCAATTGAGCAAAGCTCTTTGGAAATCCATTGAAAAGGACTGGCAGCAGTGGATCAAACCGTATAACCTAAATATCAATGAACATCATATTTTGTGGATTGCGTATCAATTAAAAGGAGCTTCAATATCAGAAATTGCAAAGTTTGGCGTCATGCATGTATCAACGGCGTTTAACTTCTCCAAGAAACTGGAGGAACGAGGATTTTTAAAATTTTCTAAAAAGTTAAACGATAAGCGCAATACGTATATTGAGCTAACGCCAAAAGGCGAAGAGACATTCCATAAACTACTCGAAGATTATGACCCGGCCCGAACTGGTATTGTCAAAGGCGCACAGCCGCTTCATGACATTTACGGAAAGTTCCCTGAGATTTTAGAAATGATGTGTATCATCCGTAACATTTATGGTGAGGATTTCATGGAGATTTTTGAGAAATCGTTTTCAAACATTGAGAAGGACTTTTTGAATGAGCAAGGAAAAGTCACAAAAAAGACTGAGGAACTTGAAAACTCAGCTGAGGCAGCAGAAAAAGCGTCTAAAACAAATCAAATTGTTTAATGATCTTTATAAATTCATTCATTAGCGGCTGAAAGAGCCCTTGATCATGCAAAGCAAATATCGTCTCATGAACATCCAGCTTTTCAATTAACTGTCCCGCAAAGAGCGCAAGGAGATCGTCAAACATGACGTAGCCTTGTGCTTTTTGCTTATCCATTTCCTCTGTAAGCTCAGCACAAATACGCTCAATTTCCTCTGCCTCTTCTTTCGATACACGCTGCCTGATCAATAACGCATAATATGGATAACGGCTCATATCGGTTGCCGTCAATAAAAGTTCCATATAGTATTCTAGCTGGCTCATTCGTTCCTCAATACTCATGTACGTTCCCTCTTTCTCTTAGTCCTTCTATTTTAGCCGAAATTACTCATTGACGAAAGAGACGAACCTCCCCCTTCAGTTCTTTTTTCTTGAAAAATCCAAAGTTTCCTCTCTTTATTCCATATGAAGGCATCATTTTATTTTTTTTCATCAAAACCATTGATTTTTATCCTCAGGAAGAGTAAATTATCTTGAGATATTCAATTCGATTTTTAGATTGGAAGGATGAAAAATGAATTGTTGGAAGACCATTAATCTTGAAAAGGATTATGGTTATACGAGAATGATGATTTCTGCCATAAGTCTTGCTATCCTTTTTTTCATTATGGCATTTTTATGTTTTCAACTGACTCATCCTGAAACGAGGCTAAGCAGCCATAACGCACCGCTTTTTGCCGTGCTCTTACTTGTGACTTTGCTTGTCCACCGTGTGGTTCACTTGATCCCAGTGATGAAAAATAAGAAAAAAATGACGCTATTGATGAAACGAAATTGCTGGCAGCGCGTGCCTAAGAAAGTGATGCTTTTTTCACTTCTCAGCCCGTTTTGTGTCATCTCACCGGTTTACTTTGTGTTAGGCGTGGCGTTTCCTATGTACGCACACTATTTTATCATCATCGCAAGTATACATGCAGGCTATTGTTTGCCTGACTTTTTATTTGCATGGAAGCTGCTCAAAGCACCTAAATCCTGCATCATCGATCAAGCTCAAGACGAGTTTGATATTTTAGTTGACCAAACTTCCTCATCATGAGGTTTTTAAAGCCAACTTCTATCTTTTTCATAAAAAATTTGGTAATGTAGTATGGGAATAGCATAGAGAGGGGGGATCTCCGATAGTTTTATTTTACTTCATCGTCTTTGCCGCGTTTATTGTGTATTCAATAAACAGGCTTACTAATACATTATGCCTTGTCAGAGAGATTCCTGAAGAACGGCAAGATAAGGTGTTTCGCTTTATCAATGTATCGATACTGATCTTACTTATCTCATCATTTGTTGAAATTACCATTTCCATTTAAGATCAAAGCAAAAGCTGCCAGTTTGAGGGCAGCTTTTTGTGTATATTTTAATTAGCAAATCCAAGATGCACCGATGATGATCAATAAAATGAATAATACGACGACTAGTGCAAAACCGCCAGCAAAGACTTCTCCTCCCATGTGAAAACACCTCCTGCCAGTTCTTCCTCTGTTCTAAGCTCAGTGTATGCAGAAAAATAAAAAACGTTTAGGCACCTGTCATCGTTTGAAAAAAGAACCGCCCTCACGCACGGCAGGACGGCTCCCTTCTGTCACAGCGATTTAATTAGTAAAGATATGCTGCACCAACGATGATCAGCAAAATGAATAGCACGACCAATAAAGCAAACCCATTAGAATATCCTGCTCCCATATAATTCAGCCTCCTTTTTGTGATCACTATATGTGTATGTCGCGCGCAATTTTTTGACTAGACGAATGCCCTTCCATTTGCATTTCTTTTTACAGCGTGTCACAATATGTTATGATACAAGCAATGATAAATAAATTGGAAAGATTAGGAGTGTTTTTTGAATGAAAAAAATGGCTTTAGCAGCTGTAACAGCAGTAAGTGTTTTAACTCTTGGCGCATGCAGTAGCGGTGATAAAGATGTGATCGCCACAACGAAATCAGGAGATGTCACAAAAGGAGAACTTTATACAACTCTTAAGAAACAAGCAGGTGGAGATGCTCTAAACCTACTTGTTCAACAAAAGGTTCTTGCTGACAAATACAAAGTATCTGATAAAGAAATTGATAAGAAATTGGAAGAATATAAAAAGACACTTGGTGAAGATCGTTTAAAACAGCTTCAAGATGAATTCGGTAAAGATTACATCAAAGATCAAGTGAAATATGAGCTGCTGACTCAAAAGGCTGCCAAAGCTAACATCAAAATCACTGATAAAGAAGTAAAATCGTATTACGATGACCTTAAAGGAAAAATCCGTGCAAGCCACATTTTAGTAGCTGATAAGAAAACAGCTGACGAAGTGGAAAAGAAATTAGATAAAGGTGAAAAATGGGATTCCCTTGTCTCTGAATATTCAACTGATACTGCTTCAGCAGCACAAGGCGGAGATGTAGGCTGGTTCGCAAAAGAAGGCCAAATGGACGAGAACTTCAGCAAAGCTGCTTTCAAACTAAAAGTAAATGAAATCAGCAAGCCAGTAAAATCCCAATTCGGCTACCATATCATTAAAAAGACTGAAGAACGCGGTAAATATGATGACATGAAAGCAGACTTGAAAAAAGAACTGCTTGACCAAAAACAAGCAGACACAAATGAAATCCAAAACATCTTAAACAAATTAGTAAAAGATGCTGATGTGAAAGTAAAAGATAAAGAGCTTCAAAAAACGTTCAAAGAAAAATCTGAACAGCCTGCACAAAATCAGCAGACACAACAGAATCAGTAATCACAAAAAAACCCTCTGCCGAAATCGTGCAGAGGGGTTTTTGTATGACGAGATTAAGCAATTGAATGATCTTCATGTGCCGCAGTATCCTGTGATCTTTTCACCTGCTGATTCTGGCGTCTGCGCTCTCTTTCCTGTTCCATTCGCTCGATAAAAATTTCTCCTTCCTTTTCAATAAAGGATTGATCAATCTCTTGCTCCTCTTTGGCTGTTGTCATTAATTTATACGCACAGAAAATAATGCCGATAATACATGCATACACCCACCACGGAAAAAACAACATTCTTTCATCGCCTCCTTTTCTTAAGGAAATTCCTCTCTTCCTTTGTGTTACATGCTTATGCGAAAAGAAGACAAGTTATGAAAAAAACGCCCGCATAAACGGACGTTTTGACATGATTATTCGTGATGGAAGGTTGGTTTATAAAACGAACGATTCTCAAGTGCAAAAATACGTTCTGTATATTCTCCTGGCTTCACATGCTCAAGCGCACGATCCATCATGTTCATTTTCGCATCTAAATTATCAATATAGTGGAGAATTTCAGCTTCTTTCACCATTGGTGGTTTCGGGCTGCCCCATTCTCCTTTTCCGTGATGACTCAGGACTAAGTGCTGTAAAATGAGAATTTCCTCTGAATCAATGCTAAGCTCTTCCGCAGCTTTCGCAATTTCTGTCACCATAATAGAAATGTGGCCAATTAAATTCCCTTCCACAGTATATGTCGTGGAGATTGGACCCGAAAGCTCTTTGACTTTCCCTAAATCATGAAGAATGATGCCTGAATATAAAAGATCTCGATCTAGTGATGGATATAGGTCAACAATTGATTTTGCTAAATGCAGCATAGACACAACGTGGTAGGCGAGTCCAGAGACAAATTCGTGATGATTTTTTGTCGCTGCTGGATAATCAGCAAATTCCTGTCCATATTTCTTCAGCAAATGCCTTGTAACACGCTGAATATTAGGGTTTTTCATATCAAAAATATATTGCATAATCGTATCCATCATATCGTGTTTTGGAATAGGAGCTGTTTCGAGAAAGTCATCAATTCGAATTTGCTCGTTTTCAGCAACAGGGCGTATATTCCTAAGCTTCAGCTGATTCCTCCCGCGATAATGATGAATGTCGCCTACTACCTTCACGATGGTTTGCGGGCCGTAGGTGATTTCATCATTCTGCTTTGCATCCCATAGTTTCGCCTCAATATCTCCACTTTGATCTTGAAGAATGAGCGTTAAAAATGGTTTGCCATTACTTGCAATCCCTTTAGTAGATGATTTAATTAATAAATGCAGGTCAACTTGTTCGCCGACATCATAGGTCATGATCCCTTTAGCCATTCAATAAAAGCTCCTTCCATGTTTCTGCTCATATAAGTATAACATAAGTCATTATTTGTCAATCATTCAACTGCTAAACTCGTAATCTGTCCATCTTCTGCTGCCTGCGTCATATGCTGATGACAGGTAAAATAAAACAGCTGTGTTTCAAAACGCGTGAGTTCATTTATCAACTCCAGTACTCTTCCTAGACGAACATGATCAAAATGAACGAAGCTGTCATCCATCATAAACGGAAGCTGACATTCATGCTGATGAGACAAGGCGAGTGCAAAACGAATGGCCAGATAGACTTGTTCACAGGTTGCTTGTGAGAGCTCTTCTGGGCGGAATATTCGTCCGTCCATCCTTTTCACGATCAGCCGGTCATCCTCGGGTGAAAATAAAATGGCTTCATATCGATCATTTGTTAACGGCTGAATAAAGCGGGAAGCTGTTTGCAGCAGTGCTGGCAGCCTTTTTTCTTTATGTTCATTCAATTTTTCTCGAATAACGGAGCGAACAAGCTGAACCGCCGCCCATTTTTTCGCAAGATGCTTTGCATGCTCCTGCTCAGCTGAAAGCTGATGAGTCAAATCAGACACCGTACCTGAAGCTTCTATTTGCCGGATTTCCACTGCTCGTTCTGCCAGACTTTTTTCCAAATTCGCCGCATTCGATTGTATGTTATTCAGGTGATGCTTCGCTTCCGCACACTCTTCTTCAAGAAGACGCAACCCTTTACGAACAATCGATTCTTCCTCATCAAAGCAGCCGCTTCTATGCAGCTCTTGATTCAGCTGCTGCAAATGGGAAAGCCGTTCCCGATATTCTTTCGATAGATGAGAAAGAATTTGGTAATCTTCTTTGGACTCTGCCTCTACTTGACGAAAAAGCGCGTCCATTTGTTTTTCGTAATAGTGAATTTCCCCTTCTAGTGCCGTGAGCTGCTGCTTCACATGTTGAATGGATACATCCAATGTCTGACGTTCTTTTTCTCTTTTCGCTTCATCTTTCAATATCTCTTGAAAGGCCGAGATATTCTCTTGAATGGTGCCTTCCTTTCGTTGAAGAAGACTGCTTAACGCTTCCACCCTGTGCTCATAGTTGGATTGCTGGCCGGCAAGGTCGTCTATTTCCCGGCTAAGCTCCTCATATTCCGCTGTATCCGTTTTTAATTGCTTCAGAATAAGAAAGGCTTCTACTAGGAAAGAAAGCTCTGAGGACAAGCCCAGCTGTCTTTTCTTTTCCTCTACTTGCTGCTGGACAGGTTCCAGCTCCTGCTCCCAGTCTTCATATTGCCGAATGATCCTTTCGTACAAAAGCTCCTTCTGCCTCACAAGCGTTTCCGCTGAAGCTGCCTGTACTTGGAAGGAATCGAATGTTCCCCTGCCGCTTCCCTGTTTCACCTGTGTCGATTTCAAAAATGGGTAAATAGCAAAGAAGACAAAAACAGAAAACCCTGCAAATAAGAAAGTAACCCACCACTCTGTTAAAAAGAAAAGGACAAGCAGAAATGCAGCATCAAATATCACCATCACAGGAAATAACCACGCCCGGGAATGAACCTTTTTCTCTTTTGTTCTTGTTTCCCCAGCTTCTACTGTACTGTGCGATTTGGCCTGCTGTTCCTTTAATCCTTTTAAAGCGGTTTCCGCTTCTTCCAGCTCATGTCTTGCATGATCAAACCGGTCATCCAGCTGTGCCTTTCTGTCCATTAAACGAACGTATTGGCTGACAGACTCCTTTAATTCCCACTCAAATTCAAGGGAGTCGTCAATCTGATCAAGCTTGACTGAACGCTGCCACTTTAGCTTCGCTGCGGCTTCGTCCATTTTTTGTTTCAATGAATCACGTTCTGCTTTACATTCAGCTAAGCGGTTTTTGATACGTTCAACATGAGAAGATTCATCAACGACACGCTTCATCTCCAGTAATGTATCCTTGTCATAAAGCGGTTGAACTTGTGCCAGCGAGGTTTGCAAATGATCTAATTTTTGCTTTAGTGCAGTCATTTGAGCCTTTTTCGGGTGAAGGTGTGATTCTAATTTATCCAATTCATGCTCTGTTTCTGCTCTAAAGCGTTTGACTCGTTCTGGATAACGGGCTAATTCTTTTTTTAACTCCATCTTCTTCTCTATCATGGGATAAAGTCGAATGTGTTCGTTTAACTGCTGAATCTGTTCTTCTGTCTGCTTCATTTCCTTTTGAAGCGCTGCGATATTCTCTATTAATTCAGAATGCTCCCGTTTTTTCTCTGTATAACGGCCTTCTGCCAATCTAGCTTGTTTCAGCTGGGCAGCCAGCTCTTTTAAACGATCAAGCTGCTGGTTTAATTCCGGCTTGCGTCCATTTGGTTTAAACAGCTGCTCCTGCTGCTTAAGCAGCCTGCTATCCATCTTAGAGGCAGCATCTGAGCCAAATAAACTTGAGAAAAGGAGAAATTCACCGATTTGATCTTCGTTTAAGGCTTGGACATTTTGCAGTCCAAACACATCAAATGAATAGATTGATTGGAATAATCTGCGATCTGTTCCCTTTAAAAGAGTTCGTAGAAATGCTTCATCTTTCACTTCACCATTCGGTAAAAACACCTGTGCTTGACCGCCTCGATCGGACGATCTCTCAATGTGAATGACACCTAACTCCTCATCTAAGCAAGTGAGGGAGCCGCCATAGAAAGATCCTTGTTTCGGCTTGTACATCTTGTTTTTTGAAAAACCAAATAACATCGACTCAATAAACGCCTTCAATGTCGTTTTCCCCGATTCATTCAGGCCGTAAACTAGCTGAAAACCGTCATCAGAAAAGTGAAAGGTTCGATTTGAAAATTTCCCGAAATTCGCTATATGGAGTGAACGTATTTTCATCATACCTCTCCTTTTCTCATAATTGCTTCAGCTGTTCCGTCAGCAGCCTTTGTGCTTCTTCTTTTATATCCAATTCATCCTCTTTTGTGAGCGCTTTTCCTGACTTCCTGTAGATTGGGTGACGCTTGATCGGTAAAAGCAGCTCTTCATATGACTCAAACTGTGCAATTTCTGCCGTTAGTTCCTTCAAAAAAGAATCCTCTGGATAGATCACATCCTCATTTGTTCGGCAGTCAATTGACATCACCCAAACGAACACATCTTCATCTTCCTCCTGCTCATGAAAAACAGTCAACAGCTCTTCGAGGACCTCAAGCTGCGTATGCTCAAAGTAAGAAGGTGCATCACCTGTCAATTCAATTCTCACAAAATGAGGAACGCCTTCCTCTTTCAGCTCATTGATTTTGCCTTCCACTAGTGTGACAAGATCCGTCATATGAACCGTTTCTGTGATGTCTATTGCCAGTGTCTCAAAGATGATATCTGCACAGCTGATAAAATTCGCTGCCTGAGAATCTTCGGAGAGGTGAATCAAGTAACAGCCTTTTTCTCCCGTTTCTTTAATATGTCTGCCCTGCACATTACCAGGGTAAATAATAAATGGGTCTTCATGCAGAAGGGCTCTTTTATGTATATGTCCGAGCGCCCAATAATCAAAATCCCGTGCTATGAGCTGCTGAAGCTGAAATGGGGCATATGCATCATGTCCTTCTTGTCCGGCTAATGTGCCGTGAAGCATCGCAATGTGATAGGCAGCATCTGTTGTTTTGACATAATGAGATGTCATATTTTCATAGACAGCCCGCTCTTTGTAGCTAAACCCATAAATACTCGCGATAAGCTGATCCCCTCGATAATAGGAGAGCTCACTTGGTGTACTGCTCGTAAAGACATGTACATTCTCGGGCCACTCAATCGGCGTCCATTCACCGCCTAAATGATCATGATTCCCATAAATAATAAAGACTTCAATCCCGTGTGTTTGCAGTCTTACAAACTGGTTTCTTAAAAACAACTGTGCTTTTAAGCTGCGATTGGATTCATCAAATAAATCTCCGCTCAGCAGCACAAAGTCTACCGCCCGCGCAACGGCGAGATCAAAGATGTTCTTAGCACTTTGGAATGTACTTTCTTTGAGCCGCTTAAATATAGAATTAGGTATAGTCGACATTCCTGCAAATGGACTGTCTAAATGTAAATCTGCGGCATGAATAAAGGTGAGCTTAGTCAAACGTCTATCTCCTTGTCCGATACTGTCATTGTCCATATTTTATCATGCCATTTTTACGAATGCACGTTCTATCACTCTCAATCTAAAAAACACATTTTTAAGGGCTAAAAAAGAGGTTTTGTCTTATTCCATGTTTAATTACATTAAAAAACAGAGGAAAGGAAGATGAGGAATGGAGAAGACATACTTTTTAACCGTATTTGACCGGTCGGGTGAGACTTTATTAAATGAAAAAATCACAGCGGATAGTGACAAGAAAGCAAAGGAATTAGGACGTCATCGCTTAATGGAACAGCAATACACAAAGCATTCTCATCGACTCGTTGATCAAGCAGGAAAGCTGCTTTTATTTGAACGTTAAAAAAGCCGGCTTTCGCCGGCCTCATGTTCATTTATGCTTTTTGAAAGACAGGACGTCTTTTTTCTAAAAAGGCTTGTATACCTTCCTTGTGATCATGACTTTTTCTCAGTCTTGCCTGTGCTGCTCTCTCTTTTTGAAGAACTGCTAAGAGCTTTGATTCTGACTGCTGAAAATAGATCATCTTTGTTTCGATAAAGGCTTGAAGCGGCATGTTCATAAATGGCTTCACACACACTTTTTGGTACGTATCGACCTCATCCTGAAACACCCCGTCTGCAAGGCGCAGCTTTAACGCTTCTTCAGCCGGCAGCTTTTGTCCGCTCCAAATCAATTGTTTAGCGGTTTGCTCACTCACTCTTTTTGTGAGGAAAAAATGCCCCCCGCCATCTGGAATTAATCCTACTCCATTAAAATTCATGGCGAGTTTTGCATCCTGATGCATAAACAAGTAGTCACAGCTTAGAGCAAAGCTAAAAGCGAGGCCTGCTGCTGACCCGTGGACAAGCGCAATCGTCACTTTTTTCATACTAGCTAGAGAAAGTGTAATTCCCTCGATCAAATCCATCACACGATGGAAATCTTCTTCACTTTCCTGCTTGAGCATCATCCCAATATCTCCGCCTGCTGAAAATCCTTTTCCCGCTCCCTTGATGACAACGACTTTTGCACTGCTTTCCTCCGCTGCATCACATGCTTCTTTGAATTCAGCAAACATGTCCACATGAAAAGAATTATAAGCTTCAGACCTATTGAAAACGATTTCAAAAACATCCCCGTCTAACTGACAATTGATATAAGTCATCATCCATCCCCCTCTTCTTTTAAAAGCTCATAACATACTTCCATTTCCATCATGTAAAACCTTTTTCTCTAAATAAAAAAATTCAAGATCAATTGATACTAAAATAAGCATAATGATTGAAACAAGAAATATATTTTTATATAGTAAAAAAAGAAAGAAAATAAATTTGAAAGGAGGAGGATGATTGATCAGATGTTCCATCATGATATTGGTTAGCTTCATCGTCATGTTTTCTCCTTTTTCAAATGTCGTTTTTGCTTCACAGGCAGAAGCGAGCACACCTAGCCTGATTTCTCCATCCATTTATGATGAAGAAATCAATGCTGTGAAGACACCTTCGTTTTCAAAAAAACATGCTTCATCCATTCTGTTGAAGGACAGATTATCAATGATGGATGCCAAGACTTTTCTACCAAAGCCTGCCCCATCAGCTGCATTGTCCATTGATCTATGTTTTTTGGAAATGAAGTGTGCGATCCCCGTTATGTATCAATCTAATTACCTCTACTGATTCATTTTATTTCATCCGCATTTACAATATGAAAAACACAGACTATCAAATTCGGAGGGATAAAATGAACATTAAAGAAAATGATCTTCCTGGGATCGGAAAGAAATTTGAAATTGAAACGAGAAATAGAGAAAAAATGACGATTGTGATTCATGATGATGGCAGACGGGAAATTTATCGTTTTGACGATGATGATCCAGATGAAGTGCTGTCTACCATTTCACTCGATGATGCTGAATCCCGGCAAATCGCTGCTATTATCGGCGGTATGGTGTATAAACCGCAGGCACTAGAAACCATTGAAATGGCCTTCAACGACTTGATCATTGAATGGTTTAAAGTGGAAAAAGGTGCAAAAGCGGTTGGACATACACTCGGTGATTTAGATGTGAGACAAAATTATGAAGTCACCGTGATTGCGATCATTAAACATACAAATGAAAAATTACTCAACCCTGGTGCCGATTCGATTATTCAAGCAAATGATACGATGGTCATTTCGGGCGAAAGAAAACACTTGAAACGATTGGTACGTGATTTTCTTTCTAGAGGGGGAGAGTGATGAATGGATCATTTAGTCTTTGAAGTTGGGACGGCGCTAATTCTTATCGCCATCGCCAGCTTAATCGCCAATAAAATTAAATTTTCTATCATCCCTTTTCTCATTGTCCTCGGAATGATTGTTGGGCCGCATGCTCCAACTATCGGGATCATTGATTTGAAATTTATCGAAAGCACGGAGATCATTTCGTTTTTTGGCAGAATGGGCGTCCTGTTCCTTCTTTTCTATCTTGGACTTGAGTTCTCTGTCGGAAAACTCATTAAATCGGGTAAATCTATTGCAGTCGGCGGATCTATTTATATTTTGATCAACTTCAGCTTAGGACTGCTCTACGGTTTTATCACAGGGTTTGGATTCCTTGAGGTTCTCATTATGGCAGGGGTGATCACCATTTCATCCAGCGCCATTGTGGCCAAGGTCCTTGTCGATTTGAAACGGACGGCAAATCCTGAAACAGAGTTAATTCTAGGGATTATTATGTTTGAGGATATTTTCCTTGCCGTATATTTATCCGTCGTATCAGGTCTTGTTCTTGGAGATGCCACTACTGTTGGCGGTGCCTTATTATCGATTTTAATCGCTTTTGGTTATATGATGCTTTTCTTTATCATTGCGCGGAAGCTGCCAAAACTATTAAATAAGTTGTTTGATATCCGTTCAAACGAAGTGTTCATCATTGTGATTTTTGCGGCTTTGTTCTTTGTCGCTGGTTTCTCAGAAACGATTCATGTAGCAGAGGCTATTGGGGCTCTCTTACTTGGTCTTGTTTTTTCAGAAACAGAGCACTCTGACCGCATCGAGCATCTCGTGGTTCCGTTTAGAGATTTCTTTGGAGCGATGTTCTTTTTCAGCTTTGGTCTCAGTATCGATCCGTTTACATTGGGTGATGCCTTCTGGCTTGCGATCGGCGCTGTGATTCTTACCTTAATTGGGAACTTCACTGCCGGAATGTTCGCTGGACGGAGAGCTGGATTTTCTCATAAAGCCTCTTCTAATATTGGATTAACCATCGTATCGAGAGGAGAGTTTTCAATCATTGTTGCCGAGCTTGGCATCGCCGGCGGACTTGCCGCTACTTTGAAACCCTTTGCTGCATTGTATGTCTTAATCCTTGCGATCTTAGGACCGCTCGTAACGAAAGAATCTAAGAAAATCTATCAAATCCTAAACAAAATCTTCAAATGGAAACCTGAAAAACCAAAAGTAAAAAAAGAAACGACAATCTAATGAAAAAGGGCCCTATGCTTGGGCCCTTTTTTATGTCTTATTCAAATTGCTGAAATGCAGTTTCTTGCTTGACTGGCGCTTCCTCGACCCCGCGAATGGTTCGAATGACTTTCTGGTTGCGGTAAATCGATAGTTTCAAATTGGTCGCCGCTGTTCCATGAGAATGATCAAGATTCGTGAATGTAAAAAAATGATTTGAACGCTTGTCTTTGAACACAAGCCTGAAGTCGTCTGTCACTTTAAAATGCTCATCACTTTCCCATTCAATCAAAGGTTCATATGCACTAAACCATTCAGGAATATTCGGCGTGTATCCTGTAGCCAATACAGCATGATCTACAGTTATGCTTTTTTCTTTCTTCAGCTGCCACTGTTTGAGATGCAGCTCCAAAGGCTGATGCTCTCCTCTTTGAATCGCTTCAAGCTCGGTCATTGGCTGAATGAGCACAGATGGCTCTTCACCTGAAACGGAGCGATGATACAACTCCTGATAAATGCGCGAAAGCGTTGATGCATCGATGCCATTTCTTAATCCTGTCAGCCTAGGCAATGTGTTCATACGTTCTTCATAAGGAAGCGAATGAAAATACTCGACATACTTTGGTGTAAAAAGTTCTTGGCCAAGTTCTGCCGTCTCCAGCTCTCTAAATTCACTAGAACGTGTAAACCATGAAAGCTGCTGTCCTTTCTTTTGATGCTGAAGCAGGTCTAAGAAAATTTCAGCTGCACTCTGCCCTGAGCCGATTACCGCCACCGACTCAGCTTCGTGAAGTGCTTTCTGCTGATCTAAATAACGGCTGCTATGGGTCACATATGGGTATGCTGCTTCAGGCACATCGACTGGAATCATTGGTTTGCTTCCTGTGCCTAACACGACATGCTTTGCACGATACTCAGAAAGCGATCCATCGTTCAGCCGTCTGACTTTCACAAGGTAGCCATCTTGGCAGTCCGTCACTTCTTCTACCTTCATCCCGAACTGACAGCTGTCTAATTCTCCTGCCACCCATGATAAATACTCATTGAATTCTCTCCGAGGGATATCAAACTGTTCAAATGTATAGAACCGGTGAAGTCTATTTGATTCATGTAAATAATTTAAAAATGTATACCTGCTCCTTGGATTCGCCATTGTGACAAGGTCTGCTAAAAAGGAAACTTGCAAATCCGTTCCTTTGATCAGCATACCAGGATGCCAAGCAAACTCAGACTCTTGTTCAAAAAAACAGCATGAGACTTCCTCATACTCCTCTAACAAAGCGGCCAATCCTAAATTGGCGGGCCCAATCCCAATTCCGATCACATCTATCATATGTACACCTGCTTTACCTTTTTATCACTTATATACCCTTTTACAAATGAAAAAAACACTGCGTCATCGCAGTGTTTAAACGTGAGAAATAAATAATGATTCAAGGAATTGAATTTTCTCTTCTGTATATTGTTCATACCGGTCATTATACGATTTTGGATCTTTTGGATTGGCATACTGCGTAATTTTTCCTGATCGTGGATCAATGAATTTACTTGCTGCACCGCATCCAATGCCAATGATTGTCTGTACTTCTTCCATGATAATGATATTATACAAACTTTCCTGTCCATCTAATGAATACCCGACATTTTCGAGATTTCCCAAAATATTTTTTTGTCTATATAAATAATACGGGTGATATTGATGTGCTTTCGTCCAAGAGACCGCTTCATCCATCATACGCGTGATTTCTTCTCGGTCTGCTACTTGGTATTTCTCCTTATTGCGCGTCATTTCAGATGCTCTTTTAAAGGAGAGTGTATGCACGGTTAAAGATTCAGGCTTGAGCTCTTTAGTCTGCTGCAAGGAGTGCTGAAATTCTTTGAGCCCTTCTCCCGGCAATCCAATGATTAAGTCCATATTGATATTATTCATGCCGTACTGTCTTGATAAGTGATACTTTTCAATCGTTTCTTCCACACTATGATGCCTGCCAATAGCCTTTAGTGTTTCATTCTCATACGATTGCGGGTTAATGCTAATCCGGTCAATATTGTAGCGGTTTAGCACCTCTAGCTTATCAGGGGAAATCGTATCAGGACGCCCTGCTTCGACAGTCACTTCCCGTATATGCTTCACATCAGGGAACGAGCGATACATTTCTTCATACAGCAAGTCCATTTCTTCCGCTGTGATGCTCGTTGGCGTGCCTCCGCCAAAGTAAACGGTCGTCACTTTGATCCCGTGTTCTTTTAGCCATGCGCCCATTTTTTGCATTTCATAATGCAGACCAAACAAAAACGTTCCCACTCTGCCAGCTTGTCCTTTAATGGCGTAAGCAGGGAACGTGCAGTAAGCACATTTTGTGGGGCAGAAAGGAATGCCAATATAAATACTCACTTCCTGCTGAAGGTCATACAGATCTGGAATGGCTTTAAGCTGACGATCGACAATCTCCTGCATCAAATTGATTTTTTCATCATGAATCAAGTAATCACGCTTTAACGCCGCATGTGCATCTTCCTTTGACATGCCCTCTCTCAGCATCTTATGAAGCAATTTCGTCGGACGTATTCCTGTGAGAATCCCCCACTTTTGTGTCATTCCTGTGTGCTCCTGAAGCAAGTGTAAATAAACAGACAGCACTGTGTTTTTGATTTGTTTCCAGCGCTCCTTATCGTTCAAGCTCTCTGGAACATCCCGCGAAAAACGACTGGTGATGTCTGATCCATCGATATGACCAGATGCTTCCACCATGCCATTTTCTTCCTTCCAGCTAAATTCCATGATCAAACCATCATCCAGTTCACTTGGTTCAAACATCACTTCACTATCTTCTTCAAATAAATTGGCTATATTGACAAGCGGGCGATGAAATCGTTCATCTGACAGCCCTTTAATTAAAATTCGCATCATATCACCTTTATCTTCAAACTTGTTTCATTTTACAAAATTCATGTAGGAAAAGCAATGAAGGGAACAGACGAAGGCCCTGTCATTTCTCGATTGACAGGGCCTTCACTGTATTATCGTTTAATATCGAATTGATGTAAAAATCCTTCTCTTTGCTGCATCCTAAAGTATTCCTTGATCATATAAGCCACACCCTGTTCATCATGCGAGCGCGTCACCCAATCGGCTTTACGCTTGACATCATTGGGGGCATTTCCCATAGCAACGCCTAAACCAGCCAATTCAAGCATTGGAATGTCATCTGTTCCATGACCAATGACAACCGTATCTTCTAAAGTAAAACCGAGTGCAGAGGTTAAAAGAGAAAGTCCCGCTTCCTTCGAAACCCCTTTGCATACAATATTCATTTTCTCATCACTGATCCTAATAAGATCAACAGATGGGAATGCTTGTTGAATGGTCCTGTGAATCTCAGGCTGAAGCTCCGCGGTCGAATATACTTCAATCACTGGAGTACTGACTGGTTCATCCATCAGCATATCACTTAAAGATTCAACAAATTGGACGGGATAGAAAATGGGATCAGACGGATGAATGAGCGTCTTTCCCATCAGCTGAGACTGCGTTTTTTTCCGGTTGCCGATCGAGAATTTTTCATGCAGCAAGCGGACATTACAATCAAAGCTTTCAAGGATTTGCACAAGATTAAATGTCTTTTCTTCCGTTAATTTTTTCACATGAAGCGGCTCATCGAGTTTATCGGCGATAAATGCACCACTATGCGTCACAAGGGTTGATGTTGGAATCTTCAACGCCTTGGCAATTTTTTGAGCGGAACGAAAATGCCGGTTGGTGACAATCGTCACGTAAACCCCTTTTTTCTTTACATATTCCACAGCTTCTTTTGTAGCAGAATGGATTTTACCATTGGAACGAAGTAACGTCCCATCTATATTGAGTGCAAGTAGTTTTTTTGACACTGAGGCATCCCCCTTCTTGATGACTGTACTTACGATGAGGATATGCCCTAGCTTGGTGCTTTAGAACATGCAGTTGAAAGAGCCCCAGGTTATGAATAGATGGATAAATAAAAAAAGCCTACCCCTAGGCTTTTTTTTATGTATGGTTTGGATGCGTTACAATGGAGTGATGAAGCTCCCCATGATCCCCTTATCATTTACACACCAAAGCATTGCTTATATCAGATCCCCTTATGATGCTTTGCGTTTCTCCCAGAAGCGCTTCTCTCTCGTTTGGCTCAACGCCATAAATCCCAAGTGAAACGCACCCAATTGTCCCTTGAGAGCGCCTTTTGAAAGCACTTTCAATATAAGTATTATCGCAGAATTTATGTGCTTCGACAACCTTTTTTTAAAAGATATTGAGGAGAAAAGATAAAACAAAAAAGGGCGAATGACATCGCCCTTTCCATTAGTTTTCTTCTGGATTCCCATAAAGCTCTTCAAGTGGCTTCATGATAATTTTATTTAATTCACCGATAAGAACACTCACACGTTGTTCTGCTTCCATCAACTGAGAGATTTTGTCGTGCTGCTGAACAAGAGCAACTGTTTTTTGAGCTTGCTCCACTTCTTCTTGTGTGATCTCTTGACCAGTCATTTGTTTTTGTTGAAGGTTTACTTGAATGTCACGGAAGTTCTCAAACATTCTTTTAGAGGACTCATCCGCGTTTACCTCATCATAAAGATTTCTTAAAGTTGAATATTCTTCGCTATGACGCAATGCTTTTTCAAGGTCATATGCAACATCATAAAGATTTACAGACATGTTATGTCTCCTTTCTATCCGTTATCACCGATATGATCGGCGGACACCACTCCACTATAACAAACTATGGCTTTCGTTTCACATATATACAATGAATTCATTAAAATTTCTATAGCTTGTCTTAGAATAGCGCCACAAAAACAGCCTGGATAGCACCAATCATCCCGCCTAAAAGACCGCCTAGAAATGTGATCATCTTCAGCTCCTTATTAGAGATGCTGACTACAAGCTCTTCCATTTTTTCAAGCGGGAAAAGTTCAATTTGTTCACGAATGATATCTTCAAATTGCAGCTTTGCAAGCAGACTCTCTAAAGCATTTGAAGCCGCTTCGATCCCCTTATCAATCAACACTGGCGCAAAATGTGTTTTAAGGTCATCCGCTACAGCACTGACATATGTTCCAACTGGTTTGTCTAATATCAGCTTTGTAGAAAAATGAGAAAGCAATTGATTTTTCACACTAAAAATAAGTTCCTTCACATTCCATTTTTCATCAAGCTCATAAAGAGAAAATTGCTTCACCTTGTCCCATTCTTGAACAAGTAAATCTGCTAAAAATCTTTTTGTTTCTGCATTTCTTAAGAACTTGATAATTTCTGGATGCACACGGTCAATTAAGCTTGAATTCCCTAGAAACATTTGGACCATACTGCCAAGCATTCCCCGTTCTTTTAAGAAATCATCAATCATATTGCCAAGCCTGGCTTTGCCTTCATCACTTTCAAAATAATGAATGCCTCTCTTTAAAATATAATCTGCTGCATCTGGAATTTTTGATGATATTTTGGTTTCCACTTCTACCGGGAGCAATTCAGATAAAGTTTGCTCGTTATATGTTTCAAGCAATGAAGCGAGCTTCTGGTCAGACCACTGATGGAGCCATCTATCTGCTTTGACATCAGCCTGTGAAAAGCCGAATTTTTCTAGCAGTGAGAATACGGTGATCTCCATATTTGCGCCTTTGTCAATATATCGATGGAATGTACGCAGGATCTCCTGCTTTGCCTCCGATGATTCAAATCGCCTTTGAATACCTTCTGGCGTGAGCAAATGCTCCATAACCATGACACCAACCTGCTTGGCTACTTCGTCTCTTCTTTTAGGAATAAGCCCTGGTGTAAATGGAAGCTGTTTTCCGAATAAGTAATATGGCTTATAAGGCCGAAAAAGCATTTTAATTGCAAGATGGTTTGTCGCTGCTCCTATGACTGCGCCGATAACAATCATAAAGATAAACGTTGTGAATATATTCAAAGTCGTCATCTACCTTTCAAACAACACCCGAGGTTTATTGTTTTGATCTATACGTATTATAGTTGTTGTCAAGTTCCCAAGCAAATGAAGCATGCAGCGAGACATATGATCAAGCGATCTGTCGTAATGATAAAGGAGCGTAAGCTTTATGTAAAATCATAAAAAAATGTTTTTTGATGGTAAAAAAAGAAGTTGAAAAGAAGGTGTTTTTTAATGACAACATTAGGTATTGCGAGCCTTTCTCCGCAGTATGAAGAGGCATTCACACGGCAGCTCGCCAAAGCTGCCTCTTCTTATCGTTTAAAGGTTGTTCGTTTTACACCATTTGATTTAAAGCCGGCTTCAAATTTGATACAAGGCCAAACATATACGAATGGCCAAGGGTTTGCTGACGCACAATTTCCGATTCCCGACTTGATTTATGACCGATGTCTTTATCGGCATGACGCACAATCTAAAAAAGCAAAACCCATCATGGAATGGCTAAAAAAATATCCAAAAACAGATTTTTTGAATACCGGTATTTCAAATAAAATGGTGCTATTTGAGCAGCTCCGTCTCCTCTCTGCTTCACAGCCATATTTACCTGGCTGCTTTTTATTAAAAGAGCCCTCAGACCTGATCAATATGATAGGGGAGTACGGCGCTGGCGGTTATTGTAGAATGCAGCCTCTCTCCCATCAGCATGCAGCATCTACTTACTTCATTTCCTTTGATGGCAAATCAACATTTACTGTTCAACTAAGTTCCAATCAAACCATTACATTTTCTCGTACGTCAGATCTGGAGCGCTGGTGCAAAAAATATGCAGGCCGGTATTTCCTTCAATTTTTCAACACGAATGATCAAAAAGAAATTTTATTCAATGAAATCAAGATTTTCCTTATGAAAGATTCACAAAATCAATGGAAACGCATGGGAATTCACACAAAATCACCTGCAGAAAATTGTCTTTTAAGTCATACACAAAAATCAGCTCCTGTGATAGGCTTTGAACACTATCTAAATACATTGCAGCCACACATCAAGGAACTCCTTTTAGATGATATTGCATCCATTCAGGCATCAATCCCAGCTTATATAGTTAAAACTTACTCTCCTTGCTTTGAATTCGCAGTAGACTTACTTCATACAAGTGAAGGCAGACTTTTCATATCAAATATCAGATCAAAGCCAGGGCGGTCCGCTTTTTTAAATGTTTATCCTGAGAAGGAACACGAATTGATTCGTATCATTCTTGAACATGCGCAATCGATAAAGTCTCAACCGAAGGAGGTTTCTTATGAACAGAAAGCGTTGCATCATCGCCCCACACCTCACAAGTGAAAAAACAATTCATCTTCCCGTCCATTATAAACAGAAAGATGCCATCTATTCTCTTGCTCTAGGGTCTCGTTTAGTAGATGGCTTCAACATTTCCTATCATCAGCATCCAAATAAAATTTTATTATCTGAAGATCTATACAGAGGTTTACTGATTCCTTACCAATCAAAAGCTGATGTGATCATTATTGACCATACACTTTTTATAGGGCCGTTGATGGGCATTTTCACTGCAGGTTTTGAGCAAAGTACACAGCCATTAGGAACGAGATCAGAATTTTTTATCAAACTGCTGCACTCTTTCAGGCAGCATCCTGGTTTTGCCTATCTTTTTGGGTCACATTCTATTGATTGGGAAAAAGGAATTGTAGAAGGACTGTTGTACCACGAAGATTCATGGGTTAAAAAACAGCTTCCCCTGCCGTCAGTCATTTATGACCGGCTTCCAAATAGAAAAGCAGCTCAGTCGGCACTCATTCAAGAAACGAAGCGAAAACTCACCCAAGACTATGATATCCCTTGGTTCAACCCTTACTTTTTTAATAAATGGGAGATTCATGAACAGCTATTAACAGATGAAAAAACATGGTCCTTTCTCCCACATTCTGTACAATTAGATCCCGTGGACGCTCTTAGTAAAATTGAAACACTCCTCCATCTGCATCAAGTTATATACTTAAAACCAACAAAAGGAAGTCATGGAGACGGGATTTATCAGTTAAAAAAGGAAAACGACGGAATCACTGTATTCTCAAATTTCGGAAATTCTATTCCATATGATTCAATAGATCAGTTTGTTCAAAGGCTGCGAAAGGATCATACAATTCATGATTTTATTGCACAACAAGGCATTGAGCTTCTTCAAATAGACAATCAACCGATGGATTTCAGAGTTCATACGAATAAAAATAAAGAAGGTGATTGGACAGTCACAGCAGCAGCAGCAAAGGTTTCTGGAGATCATACCATCACGACTCACCAGTTACACGGGGGAACGGTGAAAACACTTTATGCTGTCTTTCCAGAAGAAAAGAAACGTTTGCAGATTTTACAGCAGCTTTCTCATACTGCCATCATGCTTAGCCAGGTGATAGATAAAAAAATGACCGGGCATATTGGTGAAATCGGTTTTGACTTAGGCATTGATCAAACAGGTGCAATTTGGATGTTCGAAGCAAATTCTCGCCCTGGCCGAGAGATTTTCCAGCATGTCTCTTTGAAAAAATCAGAATGGCTGATTGGAAAAAGAATCATGGATTACGCATCTTACCTTTCAAAAACGGCACTCACCACTTCAGATCACGCGAACGTCTACTGACGCTTTTTTGTCACATGTCAGTGCTCTTAAATCTATGCTTTTTCTATGCTCTTTTCATGAGATGAGATACAATGAAATCAAGTTCAAGGTTGTTTCCGTGTTGTCGTGTTTGTTTATTGTTTCATCAATAAAAGCAAGGAGGCAATGATGATATGATTTCTCATTTTCAATGGAAACCCCTTTTTAAGAAAGCACAATTGCCAGGCTGGAAAATATCCTTTTTCCACAATGGTGCACACTATGAAGGCATCTACCACAAAACAGGTGACATTGAATGGGGCTCTCAGCTTCCGCCCCATGAAGTAGAACCAACTTTAAAAGAAGAAATCCACGAATTAATGCTGTTCCATGTCTATGATTAAACTGTTTAAGGAGCCCCGCCATGTTAGAAAAATTAAAACTTGTTTACGGAGACCATATCATCAGCACACCTACTCATGACAAACAATTTCTTTGGTATCAAACAGACGAAGGTGAAATATTTGGAGTAAACAAATCGGAGCTTTCAGAAAGAGAAACACTCCTTCTCAACTCTTTTCTTACACCAATTGATCTATTTCAAAAAGCGCAGACCGAGGATGAACAAAAATGGTTCAGCTATCTTTTTGAAAACAAACCACTAACTGTCCAACATCCCGTCCGTGTTTATTATTTTCAAATGATCCATCAAGAAGAACAAAGACAGCAAATAAAAGAGGCTGTGAATAACAGCCTCGAACATACTCATTTCATATGGACAGGCCCTGAAACAGCTATGCTGATTCAACCAAATGCCACATCAGAAAACAGTCAATTAGATCAGTTAAATGATTTGTCTCTGGCTATTACAAGTGATTTTTTAACAGACTCAGTCTTTATACAAGGACAGCTGCATTTGCCAAATGACCATTTACAGATGAGGTTATTAAATGAACAACAGCTATTTTTATACCATATGCAGCAAGAAAAGCTTAGATCAGGGGCTGCCACATTTTATCAATGCCTGCCTTCGTTCATTTGTTATGATGCATCCGCACTCTCTCATGCTATTTCAGATGCTTTTAAAGAAGCGGTCTTTGACCGGGATGTTTACCGAACTCTTATGACCTATATGCAATGTAATTTAAACGCATCCAAGGCAGCTAAAGCGTTATATGTTCACAGAAACAGTCTTCAATATCGAATTGATAAATTTATTGAGCGCACTGGGCTAGATATACGACATTTTCCAGAAGCATCCGCTGCTTATTTGATGATGACTCTACTCGATCTTTCATAAAGAATGAAGACATGAGCACCCTGCCCAAAAATGAAAATAGGATGTTGTGCACGTTGTCCATTTACAGACTCTTCCTCATTTTATACACTTTATTTACTAGTAAAGCGCTTTCAAAAAAAGAGGGACTGGGGAGGCTGACATCTAATGGCTGAAATGATGCTCAATCAAATTTATAAAGTATACGATAACAAGGTAACAGCAGTAGACAACTTTAATCTACATATAGAAGATAAAGAATTTATTGTGTTTGTTGGTCCATCAGGCTGCGGAAAATCAACAACCCTTCGCATGATTGCAGGTCTAGAAGAAATATCACAAGGAGACTTTCTGTTAGATGGAAAACGGATGAATGATGTAGCGCCGAAAGACCGGGATATCGCAATGGTTTTCCAAAACTATGCATTATATCCTCATATGAATGTGTACGATAATATGGCTTTTGGATTAAAGCTTCGGAAGTTTCCAAAAGCAGAAATTGATGAGCGGGTTCGAAATGCCGCTAAAATATTAGGGCTTGAGCAATATTTAGACAGGAAACCAAAAGCACTGTCTGGAGGTCAAAGACAGCGTGTTGCACTTGGCAGAGCGATTGTACGTGATGCAAAGGTTTTTCTTTTGGATGAACCGCTTTCTAATTTAGATGCAAAACTCCGTGTTCAGATGCGTGCTGAAATTTCTAAGCTTCATCAGCGTCTGCAAACGACATTTATCTATGTGACACATGATCAGACTGAAGCCATGACAATGGCAACACGCCTTGTTGTCATGAAAGATGGTTTTATTCAGCAGGTAGGAGCTCCGAAAGATGTATATGAAAACCCAGAGAATGTGTTTGTAGGTGGATTTATCGGCTCACCTGCGATGAACTTTTTTACAGGAAAGCTCTCTGACGGTGCCATTGCGGTTGGAAAAACTCATATTCGTGTACCAGAAGGAAAAATGAAAGTATTACGCAGCCAAGGCTATATTGGAAAGGATGTCATTTTAGGCATCAGACCAGAAGATTTTCACGATGAACCAGTATTTATAGAGGCGTCTGAAGGCACAAAAATTCATGCTGACGTAGAAGTAGCTGAATTAATGGGGGCAGAAACGATGCTTTATTCTTCTATCGATGGTCAATCGTTTATTGCACGTGTTGATTCTCGTACCGATGTACAGGCCGGACAGTCTATCCCTCTTGCGATTAATATGAACAAAGCCCATTTCTTTGATTCGGATACAGAGCTGCGCATTCGCTCAGCAGAATAAAAAGATATATAAGCAGCACCATCACTCATCATTGGGTGATGGTTTTTGTATGTTAACACAACATTTACCATGTTCTTTTTTCGTATGTTTTTTTCGGAAATAACCATAATACTTAGTACAAAGCAGTTACTGCATTGGGTTTCGCCAAGTGGCAAATGACTTGATCATTTCGCTGGTGCGATTCCAGCAAACCCAACCAAAAAAACAAATCATATACAAAAAGGAGAATCACATCATGGCTAATTCTAATAGTTCAAACCAATTACTAGTTCCTGGAGCAGAGCAAGCGATCGATCAAATGAAATACGAAATCGCTTCTGAATTTGGTGTAAATCTTGGAGCAGAAACAACATCTCGTGCTAACGGTTCAGTTGGTGGAGAAATTACAAAACGTCTTGTGTCTTTCGCTCAACAAAACCTTGGCGGAACAAAAGCTTAATTTCATATCTGGATCATAGAAGGCACCTCTTATGGTGTCTTCTTTTTTTGTTTTTATCCCTCACCAAATTCCTTTCAGCTCATATCATGTAGTAGAAAGGAGCGGATCTTCATGGACATTTTTTCTGGTATGAACTTTGAACTTTTACAATTTGTAGGGATCTCTCTATTATGTGAATATGCTCATAGTATTCGGTCCTTTCATCTTTATAAAAAAAGCATCACATAAAAGTTGTACCAATTTGGGTTCTTTTCACTTATAGTATGTAGTGGAGGGATCGAACAGATGAAAATAGCTCTTTTCGGTGCTCATGGACGTGTAGGACAAGCATTTCTTCGTTTCGTTCAAGTAGATGAACGTTACATGGTTCGTTCATTGATTCGGACAAACCGAGAAGAAATGCTTGCGGGTATGTTTCAAGTCACCGGCAATTCAAGAAATCGAGAAGATGTGCTTGAGACAATCAAAGGAGCAGATATTGTTGTAAGCTGTCTATCAACAGATGGTGATGATACATTATCTGTTTCAATGGAGCATATCGTACAAGCCATGAAGCAAACAAATACATCAAGAATTATTACAATTGGTACAGCAGGTATTTTAAAAGCAAGGCAGCAGCCGGAGCTTTACCGTTTTGAAACAAATGAATCAAAGCGGACCACTTCCCGAGCAGCTAAAGAGCATGCGAAAGCGTTTGAAATCCTTCAATCGACTGATCTAGATTGGACCATTATTTGTCCAACCTATTTACCAGATGGAGAAGTGACACGGTCATATCGCTATGAGAAAGATTTTCTCCCTATAGATGGAAAGAAAATTTCAGTTGAAGATACCGCACACTTTTTATATCAGCAGTTAAATTCGAAGGAGTTTGTACATCAACGCGTCGGCATCGCTTATTGATGATGTTGCCTGTCCAAACAATATAACCAGTAAAAGTCGAGGACAGGACCCTCGACTTTTTCATGCAAAGGAAAGAGCCTCTTCCAATTGAATGAGGCTCTTTTTTTCTACTATTCATCAGCTGTTTGCAACAGCACCTTTTTGCAGTTCATACATTTGTGCATACAGCCCTTCTTGCTGCATGAGTTGTTCATGACTGCCACGCTCGACGATTTCACCTTTTTCTAACACCAAGATCATATCGGCTTTTTTAATAGTGGATAATCGGTGAGCGATCACAAAAGTCGTTCGTCCTTCTTTAACTACATCAAGCGCCCGCTGAATGATCGCTTCTGTTTCTGTATCAATGTTCGCGGTGGCTTCATCTAAAATTAAAATCGCTGGATCGTATGCCAATGCGCGCGCAAATGAAATCAACTGACGTTCCCCTGAGGAAAGGGTGCTTCCCTTTTCAACGACTGGTTCATCAAAGCCTTCTGGCAGGTGCTTCAATAACTCTGCGGCACCTACTTGCTTTAATGAGGATTCAATCGTTTCTCTTTTGATGTCTTCATTTCCTAAGCTCACATTGGAAGCAATCGTTCCAGAAAATAAATACGGGTCTTGCAGCACAATGCCCATTTGTTTACGCAGCGTTTGGCGCGACTGATCATAAATGCTTTCGCCATCTATGAGAATGTCTCCTTGCTGAATGTCATAAAAACGCAGCAGCAAGTTCATGATCGAGCTTTTCCCAGAACCAGTATGCCCCACAAGTGCAACCGTTTGACCTTTCTTCGCTTCAAACGTAATGTTCTTTAAGACATTTTTCCCTTCATTATAAGCAAAGGTGACATCTTTGAACTGAACGTGTCCCTCCAGCTTCTTCTGAACAGGTTCTTCCACTTCTGTTCCTGGTTCATCTAATAATCGGAAAACCCTTTCTGATGAAACCCTTGCTAATTCCAACCTAGAGAACTGATTCACAATGCCTGTAATCGGCTGGAACAATCGATTTAAATAATCGACAAACGCATAGAGCACACCAATGGACACAATGCCTGTCGCACTTAGCGACGCACCGCCAAAATACCAAATGAGTGCGACATATGCTAAATTTCGCAGCAGGTTAACCAAGTTATGTGAAAGAAGTGAATTTAAATGCAGCATCTTTCGCTGATATCGAAAGTGATTGTTGTTCAGCTCATCAAATTCCTCTTGCGTCGCTTTTTCATGACGAAAGGCTTGAATGATTGTCATCCCTTGAATGGCTTCATTTAGTTTGGCATTGATTTCACTGATGATCGAACGAATGCGGTGATTGTACACCGATGCAAACTTTCTATAAGTCATCGACCATAGGAAAATAATCGGTACTGCGACCAAACAGATGAGTGCCAGCTTCACATTTAATAAAAACATGGCAATGTAAATCCCAATCATGTAAATAGCACTTGTCACGAAATTTGCAAGGACTGTTACATATAAATCACGAATGGTTTCCGTGTCATTTGTAATCCTCGCGACAACCTTTCCAGCCGGTAAATTATCAAAATATCGGATCGGCAGCGTTTGGATGTGCTCAAATACATCTACCCTCATTTTTTGAATAATTCGATTTGCAATCCTCTGGAGCAAATAATGCTGCCCATACTGAAAGAAAATCGCAACGATGAGCAGTCCTAGATAAAATAGAACAAGCTGCACCAAACCACTGATTTCTGGCTGATAAAAAGCGAAAATCTCCTCTTTTGATAAACGCTTTACCTCATAGGTTTCACGCTCGTTCCCATTATCAATGGTGAGCTGATCTCCCGATATTTTTCTGTTTCCATCAAAACGAATCGGCTCATTTACAAAATAGTAACCGAACCCGACTTGCACTACATTGATTTGCTTTCCAGAATCCATTCCATTATTTAATCGATCGCTTCGTATATAGTTATTTCCCTGGTAATAAACGGTTTTGTCTGTCTTTTCATTGACCTCGACATACGGTTTTTCTACACCTAAAATATGATCATCAATCATTTTCTTCCCAATAAACGGCCCTGTCAGCTCAGCACCAACTGCAATCATTAGAAAGATTAAGGCAACAGACAATACTTTCTTATATAGGAGTGCGTAGGCAAGGAGTCTTCTTCCTGTTGTCATGCCTCATCCCCTCCTTCCAGCTGATTTGTTAGCTGCTGACGCAAAAATTGTTCTTTGTACCACCCATCCTGCTGGATGAGCTCGTTGTGGGTGCCCTTTTGGACAATGCGTCCTTCTTCCATGACAAGAATGAGATCGGCATGTTCAACAGCTGATAGGCGATGAGTTGTAATAAACGTCGTTTTGCCATGACGGTTTTGTCTTAGATTTTCTAGGATAGCGGTTTCTGTTTTTGCATCTACCGCAGACAATGAGTCATCCAGAATTAAAATGTCTGGATCAATTAATAAAGCACGTGCAATGGATATTCGCTGTTTTTGTCCGCCTGACAGCGCCACACCTTTTTCCCCAACCATGGTTTCCAGACCCTCTGGCAAAAGGCGTAAATCCTTTTCAAAGTAAGCATCTTTGATTGCTTGTGCTAACTCATCTTGTTTCGCGTCCCGATGACCAAAGCGCATATTCTGTTCCACGCTTTTTGAGAAAAGTATATGATCCTGCGGTACGTATCCGATCCATTGAAATAACTGATCTAATTCAATGTCTTGGATCGGAACACCTGATAGCAAGATTTGCCCATCACCTGCCGGGTACTGGCGCAGAAGCTGTTTGACAATGGTCGTTTTGCCGCTTCCCGTTTTGCCTGTAATCCCAATTGTCTGCCCTTTTCGAACGGTAAAGGACACATCAATGAGATTATCTTTAGATGAGGTTGGATATCTGAATGTCACATGATCAAAGTCAATATCTCCAGGCTCTTGTAACGTTTTCGGCTGAGCAGCATCTGTTACGTCCGGCTTGTAGCTGAGTGTATGATTCAACCGGTCTAACGACGCATTTCCTCTTTGCATAATATTAATCAATTCGCCGATCGCAAACATTGGCCAGATCATCATGCCAAGATAGACGTTAAATGCAACAAGCTCCCCAATGGTTAAATCACTTTGGAACACGAGGTATGCTCCGTAGCCGATTCCGATTAAGTAGCTGATCCCCACAAGTAATTTCACTGTCGGCTCAAACAAAGAATCAATGATCGCTACTCGCATGTTTTTTTGAAATACATCATCTGTCATTTCTCGAAAGCGTTCGACATCTTGTTTCTCCTGCACAAAAGACCGAATGACCCGGACACCTGCCACTGATTCAAGAACGCGATCGTTCATATCACCAAATGCATCTTGAGCGACTGTAAAGCGCTCATGGATTTTGCTTCCATAAAACGCAATCAAGAGCGCCATCAGCGGCATAGGAATAATCGCCATTAAGGTTAATTTCCAGCTAATCGTCAGCCCCATCGTAAAGAAGATCATCAGCATATAAGCAGTGGAATCAACCAAGGTCAGAACGCCAAAGCCTGTTGTTAAGGCCACAGCATTCAAGTCGTTTGTACCTAATGCCATTAAGTTGCCCGTTTTTTTCTTTTCATAAAAGGTAGGCGTCATCTTAAGCAAGTGGCGCATCAGTTTCCCACGCATCACACGCTCCATGACATTTGCGCCGCCAAATAACTGATACATCCAAAAATATGTAAGTGTATAGACGACGACACCTAGTAAGCAAAAAATGGTCACATAAAACACAATACTGGATGTTGTAAATTGACCAGAACGAATGTCATCAACTGCCTGGCCAAGGTATCTTGGCGGTAGCATTTCAAGCACATTCACAATGAGCAGGAGCGTAATAGCAATCGTATAACGCCTCCACTCTTGTTTAAAGAACCAGCCTAATTTCGCAAATACTGAAAACATGTTTGTCTCTCCTTTTCAAGCTAGCCGCTTTCTAAATTTTCCTGCAAGTCACCTTGTTTCGTTTTTTGAGCTTTTGTCATTTGTCTTGATTTTGGCTTGTTCACATGCTTTCACTCCTCTTCATTTACTTGTTGTTTTTCATCCCTTTATTTCGAAATGCGAAATGAATTCAACAAAAAAAGAGGCCACCAGCTTGCTGGTACGCCTCTTTTCGTCATGTAAAAAGGCGCATGTTGACAAATACGCAACATACGCCTTGATTCATCCGATCAATTGGAACAGACGAGTTCCTTTTCCATGACCAATGAAGGTGTAATTGTCACGTGAATCAACCCATTCATGCAGTTTGATTTCATTCTTCCAATGTTGCACATGACATTTCCTCCTTTTGGCTCTTGAATCTTTTTTTATCTTATAGTGGCTGTCACTATTTTGTCAATAAATATTTTTCAATAAATGAAATTTTCTAACAAAAATCATTCTCCTTCATGTGTATCTTTTTCTATTAACGGGTATACCATGAGTGTAAAGACTCCTTTTGAAAGGAATGAGGACATTGTTTCAAGCTGATCGGATGGTCGTTGCGTTTGATGGACATGAAGACAGTAAGAAAGCATTAAAAAAGGCAATCGCTTTAGCTAAAACCTTACATGCCAAGCTGACCGTTACCTATGCACATGATGGCAAAACAGACAGACAGGTGTTTGATGTGCCGCGCCCAATGACTGGCGGAGCTTATATCGGCGGCGGTACGGCAGATCTTCAAACACCCCCTGTATATGTACCTCATGATGAACAGCAAAGTCCCTTGATTTTTGAAGACCATACAGAAGAGGTCGTTGCGGAAGCAAGAATGCTTTTAAATGAGGAGCAGTTTGAGGCTGCCATTGAAATTGTAGAGGGAGAACCAGCGGAAGCGATTATCGAATATGCGGAGGAAATATCAGCAGACCTCATCGTCATGGGAGCACGTGACCAAAGCAGATTGAAAAAAATGCTGTTTGGCAGTGTGAGTGAAAAGTTATCAACAAAATCAGATATACCTGTGCTTATTGTGAAATAAATGCATCACAAAAGGCTGTAAACATTAGTTTACAGCCTTTTTTTATTTATGAAGAGATCGATGCTTCACTTTCATGGTTAATTTTTTGCTGAAAGCCTACCTGTACGCGCTTTGTCAGCTTGCCTGGAACGCCTTCCCCTACTGGCTCGCCATCTATTTCAACAATCGGAATGACTTCAGCTGTCGTCGAGCTGATGAAGATTTCCTGAGCGCGCAGCAGTTCTTCTTTGCTTATACGAGTTTCTTCAACAGTACACCCTTCTTCCTCACATACCTCCAGCAGCTTTCTACGAGTAATGCCGTTTAAAATGAGATTGTTTGCAGGATGAGTACGAATCACGCCATCAATCACGGCATATACATTCGAGGAGGTTCCCTCGGTCACAAAACCGTCTCTTATCAGGATTGCTTCAAACGCACCCGCTTCAGATGCTTTCTGCTTTTCCATGATGTTATATAAAAGGTTTAAGCTTTTGATATCACACCTTAACCAGCGAAGATCCTCAGATAATATGGCCTTTGCACCAGCTTTCTGCTCTTGAACAGGCTTTTTCACCTGGAACGTATATGCCGTGATTTGAGGAGTAAGAGAATCACTATATTGATGTTTACGAGGGGCGACACCCCGCGTGACTTGAATATACACACCGCCATCTGTTAATTGATTGTGAGCGACGAGCTGTTGTAACTTTTCTTCCATATCTGATACTGTACCTTGCAGATGAATGCCAATTTCCTTTGCACTCTTGAACAGACGCTCTGTATGTTCCTTTAACGTAAACAAAGTACCATTGTATACACGGATGACCTCATAGACTCCGTCACCAAATTGATAGCCTCTGTCCTCAATATCAATATGTGCATCCTTTTTTTCAATGAAATCTCCATTGTACAATATTTTCATATGGAATCTCCCCTTCGCTTTGCAATAATGGTTGAATCTGATGCTATCTTAGCGGATAAATGGGTTCGTTTCAATGATTATTCAGAATTATTTCACATCATATGAAATGGATAACCTTTCATTGTAACAAATATAGATTGATAACCAAAAAGATTCCAATTTTTTAGCATCTTCTATATTCATAGGCTCTTTTTTCCTGTATACTTACTCCATATAAACACGACAAAAAACAGCGAAAAAAGACAGAATCCACTACATGATTCGACACAAATTTTTGATTTATTGGAGCGATTGTAATGCAACGGGTTAAAAAAAAACAGACACCTTCAAACACAATGCTGCTCTCAAAGGCGATTGGTTTTGTCATCCTGACACTGATCCTCTTTTTTATTTGGGATATGTCCAAAACCAATATGCAGGCAGCAGATCAGCCGGCGAAATTATCTGCGAGCAGTCAATTTAGAGACACAAGCACTAGTATGAAAGCAAAAGATGCTTCTCGGAAAACATTAGATGCACATTTTAAGATCAATTCAGATAAACATATAACGGATCAAACGATCTTTTTAACCTTTGATGATGGTCCATCAGCGACTTCAAATCAGCTGTTAGATGTGCTAAAAGCGCATCAAGTGAAAGCCACATTCTTTATGCTCGGACCGCAGATTAAAGAACACCCGGCAGCTGTGAAAAGGCTCCATCAAGAAGGTCATCAATTAGGGCTTCATGGCATCACCCATGATGTGAAACGCTTTTATCAAAAAAAAGATTCTCCTGTTAACGAGATGAAGGAAGATCAGCGCATTTTGGCTTCTGTCACAGGTGAGTATACCCATCTTGTGAGAACACCTTATGGCAGCACCCCAAATTTAACCGATCAGCAAAAAGCACGTTTAAAACAAAAAGGCTTTGTCTACTGGGACTGGACCATTGACAGTCTTGACTGGAAATATAAAAGCTCAAAATATGTACCAGAGGTATTAAATCAGCTGCAAGTGCTGGAGACAAAATATCCAAAAGAACCAAAAATCATCTTAATGCATGATCAGCCGGCGACGGCAAAATACTTAAGCAGCTTAATTACGCAGCTAAAGGCAAAGGGTTATACATTTGAAGTCCTTGATGAAACAATGAAGCCGCTGCAGCAATAAAGTAAAACCCGCACCTTTAGGATGCGGGTTTTTTAATGATTTATAAAGCTTTCACGAGATCGCCAATTCGCTCATGAAAGACAAGATCAAAAAGCGGATCGAATTCTGTTTCACTCAAATTCATCATCACCATGAAGATGGAAGGATCATGAGCTGCATCCTCTGGAATATATCTTGCTGGCGCTACTTCTAGAGAGGTCCCCATGACGAGCAGCATGTCCGTTTTCTGAAGTGATGTCTCCACTTGATCTAAATGTTTGACCATATCGCCAAATAGGACAACATCTGTTTTTAGCACACGTCCACACGTACTGCCGTCTGAGGAAACCCTTTGACAGACCGGCACCTCTTCTTTTAATAAATAAGGCAGATCATATACCGCCTGACACGATGGACAAGTGGCCGTTTGAATGGAGCCATGGAGTTCATATACATGCTGGCTTCCCGCCTTTTTATGAAGACCGTCAATATTTTGGGTAAAAATATCCACATGCTTCCCTTGTTTCTCAAGGCTGGCTAAAAAGGTGTGCCCGCTGTTTGGCTCGTATTCTCCACTCATTTTCATCTGAAACAATTCCTTAAATTTCGGCCAGAATTGATGAGGATTTGATAAAAAGTAGGATCGGCTCATCGCCTCCATGCGGGAAGTATCTTCTGTCCACAGACCACCCGTTGATCTAAAATCAGGAATACCCGATTCTGTACTCATACCTGCACCTGAGAGTACTGTGATATGTGAAGCCTGCGATAATTTCTCTCTTAACACATCCACCTTTGTTTGGTCCACGCACCATTCCTCCTTTATTCACCCAGCTGCTTCTCACCTTTTTGTTTCATATAAATGGCCTGACCAGGGAAAGCAAATTCTACGCCTTCCTCGTGGAAAATATCTATGATGCGATAGTTAATATCCTGCTTAATATCAAGGTTTTCAGACCAAGCTGTCGTGTTTGTGTAAAAGTTGAAAAACAAGTTCAAATAGCTGTCTGCCAGTACATCGAGATTTACCATAATCGTCTCTTTATGCACCCCATCATGCTCGTGTAGCATCTGTTTGAGACGCTTAATACACTGATCAATGTTTTCCTTTGGTGTATTGTAGGAAACGCGAACAGAAAACGTAATCTGACGTTTATTCATTCTTGTCCAGTTTGTGATTGGCTCCTTTGAAAGCGTAGAATTCGGAACGGTCACGACGGCTTCAGCAGGTGTTCGAAACCTTGTACTTCGAAATGTAATGTCCTCCACAGTCCCAAGAACACTTGGTGTCTCCACAAAGTCGCCCATCGTAAAAGGCTTCTCTGTAATGATGACAATCCCTCCAAAAAAGTTAGCCACTGTATCCTGAGCGGCGAGCGCAAAGGCTAGACCACCTAGACCGAGACCTGCCACAAGTCCATTTACGTCATAATTAAATTCTTGTGCAATGACACTAATACTCAGTGCAATAATAATGAAGCGAAGTACCTTTGATAAAAATGGTGCTAAAATATCATCCATATCTAATTCAAATTTCGAATTGACCTTTTGAAACAAGAAAGAAGATGCAGCGGTTAAATTACAAAGCCCCCACGTCAGCATCAATATAATAGAAGATCTATACAATTTAATGATGACATCCATATGATGCTCAAAGTATGGCGCCTGTCTTAACGCAAAATATAAACCAAGTGCCACGAAAAACAGCCTGGCTGGTTTTTCAAATGCCACAACAATTTGGTTAATGACCTCCGTTTTAGACCGATTCGTCAGCCTAAACAGAAGCTGAAATAAATACTTCGTAAATACTTTCCGAAGCAATAAAAAGAGCAATAAAATACAAAGGCTAATACCAATTTGGATCGCAATATCTACTGTAAAATATGTATCCATCCATTTTTGTGTAAACATGTCTGTCTCTCTCCTTTAAAACAATCCTCTCTAGTTTATAATATAACCTTCGTTCATGTCCTCTCTTAAATGTCTGACCTCTACATAAAAAGCCTCGGGACTGATCCCGAGGCATGAAGTTCAAATATGAAATTTTGGCTAGAGACATATCGACGGGCAGCAAACTACTTTTTCTTCTGAGCCTGATCAAGGAGAGTCGCTTTAAACATTTCAGCATCCGTTTCGGCCTTAATACGTTCTTCCACTCTAATTCTCCCTTTACCCAATCATCTCGCCTCCTTTTCATCATTATAAAACATCAGAATTTTCAGTCAACATGACGAAAGCACTAATATTTTGACGAACGCTGACGATTTGGACAAAATTGATCGAAGAAAAAATGATGTAGTTCAGATTTACTCAATAAGAGCTTGGGATATTCCTGCAACTTTTCACCTTTCATACACGATGCTTACTCACCATATGCCATGTTCCATTACATACAGCTCTCCCTCGTACCATATAGTAAAGAAGGAAAAACAGCAAAAATTTGATATGATAAGACCAGAACTTATGTCAGGAGCTGGAGCATGTGTATATTATCGCGCATAGAGGGTCTTCAAGCGCTGCCCCAGAAAATACAATCGCCGCATTTGATTTAGCCGTTCAGCAGGGTGCGGATTATATTGAGTTGGACGTCCAGCTGACAATGGATCAGCACGTAGCCGTCATCCATGATGATACTGTTGATCGAACGAGTAACGGAAGCGGTTTAGTGAAAGGTTATACACTTGATCGGCTGAAGAAACTGGATGCAGGAAGCTGGTTTGATTCTCAGTACGCCAACGAACGAATTCCCACCTTACAGGAAATTCTTGAAAGATACAGTCAGCGTGTCGGGATACTGATTGAGATCAAGCATCCAAAACGGCAGATTGGGATTGAAAAGGCAGTTGTCGACATCATCAACCGGTTTGCCTATTCTCGTCACCTCATGGTTCAATCTTTTGATGCCAATGCACTTCAAAGAGTCAAAGCTTACGCCCCTTCTCTTCGAACAGCTTTTATTATAAAACCCTCTGCCTTCAAACTGACGAAAAGGAAATTAGCGGAGTACAGCTCCTTTGCGGATTGCCTTAATATGAAGAAAACAATGATCAACAGATGGTGGATTGATCGCATCCACTCATTTGGAATGGATGTCTTTATATGGACAGTGAAAGATCAAAAAACAGCCGACAGGATGAAAACATACCCCATTGATGGAGTGGTGACGGATCACCCGCCATTTTTTCTAAAGGAGAAATGATGTAAATGAAAGCATATCTCGCCGTATTTATCGGTGGATTGGTTGGTACTCTTTGCAGATATGTACTTAGCCAATCCGTTGTCAGCCAGACATTCCCCTATGCAACACTGATTGAAAACATGACAGGCAGTCTGCTTCTTGGCTTTTCAACAGGTTATTTTATGTTTCGGAAAGGAAAGAAATATCTTGCTGCTTTGATCGGAACAGGATTTTGCGGTGGTTTTACGACAATGTCCACTTTTTCTAAAGAAACGGTTCTCTTATTACAGGATGGACTGTTCACATCAAGTATCATGTACATTCTACTCTCAGTGATTGCTGGAGTGGGCGCTGCCCTATGTGGACTGATCACCGCTCAGCGCCTCTTTCAACAAGATGAGCAGCCGAAAGGAAGCAGATAAATGATTGTATTTTATACAGCTGTTGCCGGCGGGATAGGCAGTGCCCTTCGTTTTTTCCTCAGTCAATCGATTCAGAAAACCAAGTTTCATACTCGTTTCCCGTATAGTATTATTCTCATCAACTTACTCGGCGCTGCCGGTTTAGGTTTACTGACAGGTGCAGTGACTGACAGTGATCCGCTGCTAATGATCATTGGTACTGGGTTTTTCGGTGGTTTTACAACCTTCTCTACATTTAGTGTAGAGGCTGCGTCCATGCTGCAAGAGCGGCAAATTGGACAACTTGCTGTCTACTTATTGGTCACAATCATCGGGTCTTTATGTCTCTTTGCTGCGTTTTATCAAATAGGACAGCATCTTTAAATATTGGTAATAGCGGCTAAGCTGATGAGCAGCTGATCCATCAGCTGGCGCTTCATCAAAAAGAGTGTTTTTTCACTATAGCCAATTTCCATTGCACACTTTGCCATCCGCCAATCTCGAAAATATTTGTAATCGATGAGCTGCTGCTCTATTTCGTCCAACTCTTTTAATGCCGTTTCAATACAAGCAACGATGAGTTCATACTGATTTTTTTGCTCTTCTAACTTTTTCCGTGTCATGTGGTCGAGATGATGCGGGCTTCTTTTTTCAAGCTGCCTTTCGATGTTTAAGATTGCTGCTTGATAATTTTTGAAATTCTTTAAATGAAACTCAATTCGTTTCATTGAGGTTTTTTTCTCCGTGATACTTGCTGTTTCATACCAAAGCATGTCCATCCCCCTCTATCGAACGTTTATTCTTATTATATACCGAACGTATATTCGTATAAAAGAGACTAAATACCTAAAAAAACCTTGAGCTTATTTTTCGCTCAAGGTCATTTCGTTTACTAGCAGCGGCTCCTTTATATCAAGCCCAGTGCGTGCACTGCCTTTTTCTGCCGATGTGACGCCTTTTTTCAAATCAATCTTTTTAACGTAGCGTCCATCCATTTCCAGCACTTTCATTCGAATATCATCAAGATAGACGGATTGTCCTTCTCTGATATCAATATTCTCTTTTAAGATGAGTCCGCCGATTGTATCAATTTCCTCATCATGATAAGAGATCTCGATCAAATCTTGAACTTCATCTAATCTCACTTTGCCATCTAAAACATAATGATGATCGGCTCTTTTTTGAATCACTGGCTGTTCATCTTCATCGAATTCATCTCGAATATCTCCGACAATCTCTTCTAAAATATCCTCCGTTGTGACAAGTCCAGACGTTCCGCCATATTCGTCAGTTAAGATCGCCATATGCATTCTATCACGCTGCATCTTGACGAGAAGCTCTTGAATAGGAATCGTGTCGATAACCTCAATCACTGGATATATATAATCTTGAATTTTCAGTTGATCTTTTTCACCTTGATACACAAGATCTGCAAAGAGCTGCTTTTTGTTCAGCATGCCGATGACATGGTCTTTATCTCCTGAAAACACAGGGAAACGTGTATACTTTTCCTGCGTCATGATGGCGAGGATATCATCTAACGGCATATCTTCTGGAATCGCACAAATTTCTCGCCGCGGTACCATGATCTCTCTGGCAATTCGATTATCGAAATCGAAAATCTTGTTCATATAATTATATTCTGATGGGTTGATTTCCCCATTTTTTAAGCTCTCAGATAATAAAATCTTCAGTTCCTCTTCAGAATGGGAATGTTCTTTTTCAGACCCCATATCAATGCCCATCATTTTAGTTAGCAGACGTGCTGACCCGTTTAACACATAAATGAAAGGGAACATAAGGATATAAAATGCATGCAGCGGGCCTGACAGCCATAGTGTCATTTTTTCCGCCTTTTGAATGGCAAGCGTTTTTGGTGCAAGCTCGCCTACAACTACATGCAAAAAGGTAATAATAGAGAACGCAAGTGTTGCTGAGATCAGGCTGATTGCTGAATCAGGAATGTTTGTCAAACCAAAACCTCGAACCAAAAGTTCTTTCACAGCCGGCTTACCAATCCACCCTAAACCAAGGGATGTCACTGTAATACCGAGCTGACAGGCTGACAAATATTCATCTAGCCTTGATGTCACCTTTTTCGCCATGATGGCCTTTTTGGACCCTTCGGCAACAAGCTGATTAATTCTTGAACTTCTCACCTTTACTATGGCAAATTCAGATGCAACAAAGAAAGCTGTTAAAGCAATCAAAACACCGACTATACTCAGATTAACAATATCGTCCATTTAACCTTGCTCTTTCTTAGAAGAACAAGGAGTCACCTCCTGATTGATGATGTTATGTTTTGCAAAACGGTTAACTGATTAAATAAGACGACTTTGAGGGCCCCACTTAACCACCTCCGGTTCACGTAAAATTCCGCCTCTCTACATATATATGAAACGGTATTCATTTTATCTTACCATAAATAATCTGAAAATTCCTGTATCATCATGCTGTTTTTGACATGACTGACTAAATTGAGGGAAATCCTCCTCTGTTTCTTCTTATTGGCAGGAAATATGAACAATTAACTTGTGTTTCAGACTAGAATTATATTAAACTATTTTCATAAACTATAACGTGACGGTTAGGAGGAGATGTTCAGATGGGGCTGAGAAAAAGTATCGTATTGGTGAACTAGCACAGATTGCACAGGTGACGAAACGAACTGTAGATTATTATACAAATCTAGGTTTGCTTGCGCCTGTTAGATCTTGCTCAAATTATCGTTATTACGATGAATATGCTTTAAAACGATTACAATTAATCGTTCTTTGCAAACAGCAGAGATTGGCTCTTTCTGACATCAAATCCAGATTAGATGAACAATTCCCTTCTCAAAAGGAAGATCATGATGAACTTGTCCATTTAACCTCTGATATCGATCGGATGAATGAGCATATGGACCGCATTTTGGCACGTTGTAAGCAGCTTCAGCCAGAACAACGTGAAAAACTAAAAGAGCAGCTTACTCCTGAAAAAATGACGGCTGTCCAATCATTTTTACTGCTGTTAAGTTAAAATTTTTACTAAACAGGAGGTGTTACCTTCGTTCTCAAAGTCAGAACGAAGGCCTTAATTGGACATAGTTAATTTACTCATAGTTGCTTTACTTATAGCTTTAACCGCGTTTTTCGTTGCATCAGAGTTTGCGATCATTCGCTTAAGAAGCTCAAGAATTGATCAGTTAATCGCAGAAGGTAATAAAACAGCAGTTGCTGTCAAGCATGTAACGACTCACCTTGATGAGTACCTATCAGCCTGTCAGCTTGGTATTACCATTACCGCCCTTGGTATTGGTTGGTTAGGGGAAGAAACAATTGCGCATATGCTTGCGCCGCTCTTTGCAGAGTTGTCCATTCCTCAATCAGCTAGTTCTATTGTCACTTTTATTATTGCGTTTAGTATCATGACGTTTTTACACGTTGTCGTTGGAGAACTTGCACCGAAAACACTCGCCATTCAAAAGGCTGAGCAAGTATCCCTTCTTTTTGCTAGACCACTGATGATCTTTTACAAAGTGATGTTCCCGTTCATTTGGGTATTAAATGGATCTGCTCGTTTGTTAACGAAAGCGTTCGGTCTTCAGCAAGTATCTGAGCATGACATGGCGCACTCTGAGGAAGAATTGCGGATTATTTTATCAGAGAGCTATAAGAGCGGCGAGATTAACCAGTCTGAATTCAAATATGTAAATAAAATTTTCGAATTTGATGACCGTCTGGCGAAAGAAATTATGATTCCTCGTACCGAAGTTGTCAGCTTCCCGTATGATATTACCATTGAGGAAATGCTGAAGGTAACAAAGGTAGAGAAATATACACGTTATCCAATTGAAGATGGCGACAAAGACAACATTATCGGTGTTCTTAACATTAAAGAGGTTCTCACTGCCTGCATTAGTGGTGAGTGCTCTACAAGCGATACGATCGAAAAGTTTGTCAATCCGATTATTCATGTGATTGAAACGGTTCCTGTTCATGATTTACTGCTCAAAATGCAGCGTGAACGTGTACACATGGCCATTTTATCAGATGAATATGGCGGTACAGCAGGTCTTGTGACCGTTGAAGACATCCTTGAAGAAATCGTTGGTGAAATTCGTGATGAGTTCGACATTGATGAAATCAACGAAGTGCGTAAACTTGGAGAAGACCATTACATCTTTGATGGCAAGGTTCTTGTTGATCAAGTCAACCTGCTATTAGGTACACAGCTTGATAATGAAGAGGTCGACACAATCGGCGGCTGGTTCCTTACTCAGAAATATGAAGTAGAGAAAAATGACGCCATTCGTGAACAAGGCTATGAATTTATTATTAATGAAGTCGATGGACACCATGTGGCATACATCGAAGTAAAAAAGTTAAATGAACAATTATTAGAAGCAGCTGAAGAAGGCGCTTCGTAACAAAAAACGCCCACTTGCTTAAGCAAGTGGGCGTTTCACATTGTGGACAAAGGGCTAAAATGATTTTTATTTTAGCCCTTTGTCTTCTTTTTCAGCGTGATAGAAAACCTTTGAAGTCTAGGAAGGACGAGTACCGGAGCGGAGCGAATTGAGCATTCGTGAGCACCGGCACGCAGGACTGACACCGAATGCGAGGGTTTGTCTACACGCTGAAACGACCCTTGCCTTAGCAAGCGGTCGTTTTTCTTATGCCTTTTCCATTAATTGAGCTTCTAGCTCTTTGATTCTTGTGTTTAATACTTCTGTCATGGCACCTAATCTTTCTTTTGGCGGCAGATGGTCAAATTCAGACAGCTCAATCGGTTCACCGATGATTAAGCGCATTTTCCCTTTTTTGAAAAGGCTTTTCGCATTTGAAGGCCCTTTGTATGCGGCTGGAACAATTGGTGCTTTACCGAGCTGCGCAATGGTAACCGCCCCTCTTTTTAGAGGAACATCCTCTGTTGTACGTGTTCCGCTTGGAAAAATCCCAACGATCTTTCCCTCTTTTAATAATTTAATGGGCGTTTTAATACTGCTTGGCCCAGGATTCTCTCGATCAACAGGAAAGGCATGAATCTTTTTTAAAAATCCACCGATCCATTTATTTGCAAACAATTCTTTTTTCGCCATGTAGTGGATCTCAAACGGAAGAATTCCTGCGCCTAATGCAAGAACATCCACAAAACCCTCATGTGTACAAGCAATGACAAACCCCCGATCAGTTGGCAGATTCTCTTTTTGATATACTTTGATTCCACCTCGGAGACCAAATAATAGTTTGACGGTATAGCCTGAAAATTTATACATAGTGCACTTCCTTTGTTTGAAGAATGAAGGATTTGTCTCTATTATAACAAATTTTTTATTACCTGGTACTAAAAATTTGTACACAGTCCAGTCCTCCCTATTTTTTTCGTTTAAAAATGAACGTTCTGACTGTATTCAAGCACAAGGTTTTAGGGGAGAATAGAATAGGAATTGTGTCCAATTTTGTCGTTTTTCGATGTTTTTTCCTGATTTGTTCTATTGAAAATACTTTATAAATGATGCAAATTTCGCTATGATAAGGAGAAATGATTTTGATTCGGCGAAAGAAATGAGTAATGTACGGTAATGAGAAGTTTCGTGCAACTTTATGCCTTTCTTATGCGTGTATAACATAGAGGGGAGAAAAATCAGTGACGATCGATGAAATTTATCAAATGTATATGAACGATGTTTACAGGTTTCTGCTCTCCATGACAAAAGACAAACATTTGGCAGAAGACTTATTGCAGGAAACCTTTATGCGTGCGTATATACATATTCATTCCTACGACCATAGCAAAGTGAAACCTTGGTTATTTCAGGTGGCACGAAATGCTTTTATTGATTATGTCAGGAAACATAAAAAAGAAGTGACCATATCGGATGACCTCATTGGCGGTCTTTTACAAACGTCTGTACAAAGCCCTGCTGAACAGGTTGAAATAAAGGAAGTCCTCACCATGTATTTAGAGCAGCTTCCAGATAACTACAAGGAAGCGTTGACATTGTATTATTTAAAAGAACTAAATTACAAGGAAGCATCCAAGGTCATGAATATTACTGAAGCAAATTTCAAAAGTGTTTTATTTCGTGCAAGGCAGCGCCTAAAAGCACTTTACAACAGAGGTGTTAATGATGAATGAAGAGTTTAACAAGCGATGGGAACAATATAATAATGGTGAGATGAATGAGGAAGAAATGATAGCGTTTGAGGAAGAGCTTGAAGAAAACGAAAAACGCTTAAGCCAGGAACTGAACGACTCGGATTGGACAGATTTTTCCATCAGTCCTGAGAAGCAAAAAGCCATTTTACAATACGGAAAGAGAAAGTCATATTTACGTATTTCCGTACTTGCTGTCATATCGACACTCATTATTTTACCGCTTTGTACATTAGGAAGTTATTTATACTACGGCGTTGGCGGAGCCGAGAGCAAAGGCAATCACTTCATGGAAACAGCCGCTGTCACCGTCGCTTTGACCAAACCAAACGTGGCCATTGATATGAAGGATTTAAAAGGTCAGGTCAAGCTTTTTGGGATGAACACCGAATTGAAGCTGCAAAAACAAATTGGCAATAAAACAGAAGCCATTGGCAGTGAACAAATCGAGATGTTTTTCGATAAATTAAAGCAGCCTACTATCTCTTATTATGGTGACAGCGCACGCGAAACGGAGGGTTTCTTTACCCATCCTTCGGCGCAGGCAGATGCCTCAAAAAAACAAACACTCACTACGTTAGACAAGCTTCCTGAAGGAACAGTAAGTGAAGTGTATGTATCCTATGACAGAGCTTACACACCAAAGGATATTTATTCCTTTGCTAAAAAATACGATATGAAAGTGCTGTGGAATGCGATTAAAACAGAGGATTCATTAAGTGGAAATCAGCGGCCAATCGGCTTTCCTGGGAAGGACTCTGAATTTTTAAAAGAGCTTCAGCACACATCAAAAACTGAGGTAGATCAATTCAAAGATGCCCTTGCTTATGTTAATCAGCACCCGACATGGGCAACAACGATCTCTGGCAGACCTGATCTTGATCTGTCTAATCGTATACGCTATATCGATCAAAATGGCGTCACCGTTTATGGCTCTGTGGTCACTGGACCTTCTAAAGAAATTGAGAAATTTGTAAAGACAAAACGCATTAAAACGGCAAAAGTGAGCGAGGTGGAATTATGGAATTGGTAAGAATTTTTAAAGAGCATAATGTATTTGGCTGGATTTCTGTCGGCACAGCGATATTATCCCTGCTCATGCTAAACCTCGCCATTATCAGCAACGTGACATTTTATTCTTTTCAAATGCTTCCTTTTGCAATGGCCGCAGTTCCATTTGGCATTATTGAACTGTTCATTAAAAAAGGCCGTACGGGTCCAGGTTTCCTCGGTGTCGTACTGAATATCTTTGTCATTGTTTGTGTCTATGCCATCGTATCAATCGATGTCGATCTTCAGTTAGGTTTTTAATCAGCACTCAAAAGCAAAAGCCCGTGTTACTTGACTAATGCCAAGCAGCACGGGCTTTTTTCATTTACTTTTTATTCAATTCTGAATGCTTTCTTGAATATAAGAAATACACAACCAGCCCAATAGCAAGCCAGATTAAGAAACGAACAAAGGTGATTGCACCAAGCTTATAAATGAGCAATCCGCAAGATAGAATAGCTAAGATTGGAATAAGCGGAACTGCTGGGCATCTGAAAGCTCGTGGTAAGTCCGGCTGCGTTTTTCTCATCACAATGACCGCCACTGAAATCAAAATGAATGCTGAAAGTGTCCCGATGTTTACTAGGCTTGCCAGCTCATCAAGTGGAATAAATCCACCCATTAATGCTGACAATGTACCGAAGAACAGTGTATTGATGTAAGGAGTTTTATGCTTTGGGTGAACTTTTGATAATACCTTTGGCACCAAGCCATCACGAGACATAGCAAACATCACGCGTGTCTGGCCGTACAGCATGACAAGCATTACGGTTGTCATCCCTAGAATCGCTCCGACATCCACAATACCAGCCACCCAGTTTTGTCCGGCTACTTGTAAAACGAGAGACACTGGATGTGATACTCCTTCAAAATTCATGAAAGGAACAATGCCCGTCATAATCGCACTAACAATGACATAAAGCAGTGTACAAATCAATAAGGAAGTAATAATCCCTCTAGGCAGGTTGCGTGATGGATTTTTTGTCTCCTCTGCCGCAGAAGCAACTGCATCAAACCCGATAAATGCAAAGAATACTAGGGCTGCTGCACTTAAGACCCCTGATGTCCCAAATGGTACGAATGGTGTCCAGTTTTCAGGTTTTACATATTTCACAGCGACTAAAATAAAGAGCAGAATCACAGCAATTTTCATAATAACCATGATGTTATTTACTCGTTTTGATTCTTTAATACCAAAGTACAGCAGGAAGGTGATGACCATTAAAATAATAAATGCTGGAAGATTAAAATATGTCACTTGCCCCTTTAAACCACCAGGTGCTGCTGTTAACTCAACTGGTATATGAATCCCTATCCCATTTAAAAATGACACAAAATAGCCTGACCAGCCCGCTGAAACGGCACTAGCGGCCAGCATATATTCTAATATTAAATCCCATCCAATGATGAATGCTAGAAATTCCCCCATTGATGCGTACGTAAATGTATACACAGACCCTGATACAGGCACTGTGGAAGCAAATTCCGCGTATGACAGTGCTGCAAACAAACAAGCAAGACCTGCGATGACAAATGATAGCACGAGTCCTGGCCCCGCAGTGACGGCTCCTGTACCTGTTAGAACAAATATCCCTGTCCCGATAATGGCTCCAATGCCCAGCATGGTTAAATCAAATGAACCCAATTCCTTTTTTAATGCTTTTTCCCCTTGTGTTGCCGCAATGAGCTCTGAAATGCTCTTTTTTCTAAAAAACGAATTGCTCATACCATCACTCCCAAAACTTAGTATCAGTCTAAAGACGCCACATTTATGTAATTCACGATATTTTCTGAATATTTAGATTAAATTTAGCGCAATAAATTGGTGGCGTAAAATTATTATATATGAAAATTAAAAAATGAAAACACTTTTTTTAAAAATAGAGTGAAAATTCTTATATATCAACGAAAATATTGTCAATAAAACGGTTAGATTTTCTTCAATCCTTATTCAATTGATAGTTTGTCTCCCTCTATTTATTATACAACATGGAAGATTATATTTTTTTCATATACTTATTATTCAACAAAAATAAGACCCTTTTTTAAAAGCGGGTCCACAATTATGTTATTTTAAAGCCTTTAGACTGATAGTGATCTATGAGAAAAAGACCAGTTCTGCGGCATAAATGATATATGAAAAAAGAGACTGCTTCATAGCAGTCTCTTCAAATGAATTAGTTTACAAATGTTTTCGCTCCAAGATAAATAGGCTTCCAATAGCTTGATGTCATATCACTGATCGTTACACCGTCAGAAGCAGCATGGATAAACTTATTGTTCCCAAGGTAGACACCCATGTGAGATGGACCCGATTTATACGTTGTAAAGAAGACAAAATCTCCAGCCTTTGGTTTGGATACACTTTTCATCGATCCCCAGAAACCTTCAGTTGTTTGTCTTGAAATCTTTTTTTGTTTGTTAATGATATACCACATAAATCCGCTGCAATCAAAGCCCTTCGGTGTCGTTCCACCCCATCTATATGGAGTACCGTTTTGCGCTTTAGCATCTGCTATGAGTTTAGACGTGTTTAAGGAAGAAGTAGAGACTGTTTTTTCTTTCACAGGTTTCGTCTTTACTTTAGACGTCTTTTTCACCTTTAGCTTTTGACCGATTTTAATGAGGTCTGTTTTAAGTTTATTTAACGATTTCAACTCTTTCACAGTCATCCCGTATTTTTTGCCAATCTTAGATAATGTATCTCCTTTGACAACTTTATGAGTGGCAGTTGCTGAAGCCGTTTTTACTTTTGTTGTTGTTTTTGATGTCTTCACTGCTTTTTTCGAAGAAGTGCCATTCACTTTTAAGGTTTGTCCAACATAAATCACGTTAGATTTCAGCTTATTGTCTGATTTAATTTTGCTCACGCTTGTTTTGTATCTTTTCGCTAGAACAGAAAGAGAGTCACCTTTTTGAACTTTTACTGATTGTGCTGAGGCAGCTCCGGCAAATAATGTCGTCCCAAGTAGAACTGCACTTGCAGCTGTGATCAATTGTTTTTTCATTTGTTCCTCCTGTATGTATCTATCTGATCCGAATTTTTATCTACTCCCTATTATAAGGATCAAATACCAGAAGAAATAGTCTTGACTTCCTACGACATTATGCTTATTAATTCGGCAAAATTTATTTTTTTTTAGGGTTCTTTTTATTTCATTTTTATTACACAATCATGACAAAATAATCGCATCTTGTCATGGATAAATGATACATTCATTTCTCTTTTTGGTTCATTCTATGTAAAGTGGACCTTTACAATTTTAAAGTGAACTTTACGATGCTGTAAAACGGAATCCACACTTCTGCTCTACCATTGTAAACGTAAGAGCGATACATGAACAATGAGGAGGCAAAATGAATGAGTGTGTTGAAAAGCTCGAAAACGAAAATCGCTGCAGTGGCAGCAGCATCTGTGCTATCGATTGGCATTTTTTCAGGGATTGAATTTGGACAAGCTGACAAAGCTGAGGCTAAAAAGAAGCCGAAAAATGACGTGCAAAATGTGATCGTGCTGATTGGAGATGGCATGGGAACACCTTATCTTTCAACTTACCGCTCATTTAAACATAACGGTGACCTTTCAAAGCAAACAGCGTTTGACCCTTACCTCACTGGCATGCACAAAACATACCCTGACGACTCTAAAAATAACATTACCGATTCAGCAGCAGCTGGTACAGCCATGGCTACTGGTAAAAAGACATACAACAATGCCATTGGTGTAAACAAAAACGGCAAAAAACTAAAAACCGTTTTAGAAGAAGCCAAACGAAAAGGAAAATCGACGGGTCTTGTCGTGACATCTGAATTAACAAATGCTACGCCTGCTGCGTATGCCGCTCACGATGTGTCTAGGAAAAACACTGCAGCCATCGCCGATGACTTCTTCGATGAGAAAATCGGAAAACAGCATACAGTCGATGTCATGCTTGGCGGAGGTCTTGTCGACTTTGTCCGAAAAGATCGTGATCTGACGAAGGAATTCAGACAAGCCGGTTATGATTATGTCACCAATAAAGCCGCCTTACAAAAAAACAAAAATGAAAAAGTGTTAGGCATTTTTGCCGATGGAGGTCTCGATAAAGCCATTGATCGTGATCAAACGACCCCTTCCCTGCAAGACATGACATCCTCAGCCATCAAACAGCTGTCTAAAAACAAAAAAGGATTTTTCCTTATGGTCGAAGGCAGTCAAATTGACTGGGCTGGACATGATCATGATATTGTCAGTGCGATGAGTGAAATGAAGGATTTTGAAAAAGCATTTGAAGAAGCGATTCGTTTTGCGAAAAAGGATAAAAACACGTTAGTCATCACGACCGCGGATCATTCAACTGGCGGACTTTCCTTCGGAGCAGACGGTTCAGGGAGCTGGGATTACAAACCGGTAAAAGCAGCGAAAAAAACGCCTGACTTTATCGCAAACAAAATTGTCAGCGGCATGCCTGTCGAGTCAGCCCTGAAACAATATATCAATCTTGATTTCACAAAAGAAGAAATAGCATCTATTCAAAAGGCCGCTGAAACAAAGGATACTGTTAAAATTGATGATGCAATTGAAGAAGTGATCAATACAAGGTCACATACAGGCTGGACAACATCTGGTCATACCGGTGATGAAGTTCCATTCTTTGCGTATGGCCCAACAAGCCAGCAGCTAAAAGGTCTAATGGAAAATACCGATCAAGCAAAACACATTTTCAAACTGCTGAAAAACCAATAAAATGGACAAAAAAGATGTCTGCTAAGAGACATCTTTTTTGGTCTTTTTCATGCAAGATATTTCCTATGAACCCCTTTTCCATCATAAGAAAACATCACTTCTTTTCCTTCAAGAACGGACTCGATATGCACACTTCTTCCCCACAGCTGATATAAATACGGAAGGACTTTTTCTAAGTATTTCAGATCAAGTTCAATGCCTTCATACCAATGCTTGATATAAAGTTCGTTATTTTTTAAATAGTCGCCATCGATCACGGTCAAATACGGAAAGCCGCCATTCACTCTCATACTGACTAACTGATCACGAACCGCCTTCCATTCTTTATCAATGACTTTATAGTCTCTCCCCTGCTTTTGAAACAAGTACAAATCTTCTCTCATCACAAGGTCTTTCGTTAAGTAGTTTCGAATAAAGGAAATATCTGACTCAATTTCTCTGACTTCAAACATTTTGCTGCGGCCTGATCCTTCTGTGACCCCTGCTTTTTTTAATTCTTCACACGGGTTGTTATAGCGCTCTTCAATATCTTCAAAAATCTTCAGCCCTAAATAGTAAGGATTGATGCCTGTTTTAGATGGCTGCACCACACCTGCATTTAATTTCGCAAACTCTATCGATTCACTTGAATCCAAATCAAGCTCCCGCATAATCCGCTGGTGCCAATACGATGCCCAGCCTTCATTCATAATCTTTGTTTCCAGCTGCGGCCAAAAATAGAGCATTTCTTCTCTCAGCATGGTAAGGACATCCCGCTGCCACGGCTCCAGCTCGCGGGAATGCGCCTCAATAAAGAGTAAAAGATCCTTTTCCGGCTTTGGCGGAAACTGCTTAACAGTTTTCTTTTTCTCACGCGTTTTCGGCTCATCCATTCCCCACAAATCATCATATGGCGTTTGACGTTTTGGTTTATCATCTTCACTTTCTTCATCGTCCATATTCCAACTTAATTTTGATCGAACAAGAGATGGATCAATATGCTCTTGGATAGCCAATACGGCATCTAAAAAGGACTCGACTTCTTTTGTTCCATGGATATGCTCATATTCTTTGATCCGCTCTGCCGCTGCTGACATACTTTCGACCATATCTCGTTTTGTGTTTTGGAAACGGCAATTATTTTTGAAGAAATCACAGTGTGCCAATACATGAGCCACAATTAATTTATTTTGAACGAGCGTATTGTTATCAAGTAGAAAGGCGTAGCAAGGATTTGAATTGATGACCAGTTCATAAATTTTGCTTAACCCTAAATCATAATGAAGCTTCATTTTATGAAATTGCTTCCCAAAGCTCCAGTGGCTGAATCGTGTTGGCATTCCATATGCACCGAACGTATAAATAATTTCCGCGGGACAGATTTCATACCTCATCGGATAAAAATCTAGACCAAATCCTTCTGCAATCTCTGTAATTTCATCAATCGCTCTTTGTAAAAGACGTTTTTCAGATACGCTCAAGGAAACCATCCCTCCTCATCGGACTTATCCCTACTATATGAGCGTATGTAAAAAAACATGATGTTCCGCCAATCGTTTAGACGACTTCTATTTCTTTCGTGGATTGCCCGCCGAATGCTTCGAAATGAATATGGTCTGCTGGAATTCCCAGCTCTTTTAAAATATGAATGATCTCCTGTGTAAACACCGAGGAACCGCATAGATAAAATTGGCCTTTGCCTTCTCCGATTACTGATTGAAGAAATGGACGGTCAATGCGGGAAGCCGCTTTCTCAACAAGTTCACCCTTTCCAAACTGCGCAAATTGTTCGTTACATAGGATGATGCGTCCATAGGAAGCTGAAGCTAGAACGCGTTCAAACTCATTTTCAAAAGCGTTTACATCCTCTAATCGATCTGCATGAATCATCGTGAATGTCTGGCTGTTTTGTGCGGCAGTTTTCACTAAACCAATCATTGGTGTGACACCAGACCCAGCACTGATGAAATAAACAGGCTCTTTTATGTCATCTTGCAAACAGAACATTCCCTGCGGCATACTCACTTGAAGAACGTCCCCTTCTGCCATTTCATCATGCAAAAATGTAGACACATGACCGTCACGCTTCACTGTAATACGGTAATAAGATGGATGATGCTCGTCTGATAAGCTGTATTGTCTGCTGCACATATAGGCTTCTCCTGGCATATCTGTCTGAACCGTAATGTATTGGCCTGCTTTATACATTGGCAGCTCTGATCCATCTTCTGGTACTAAATAAAAAGAGATAAGCGAAGGAGATTCTTGCTTCTTTTTCTTAATCACAAACGGCTTCACATCTGCCCATCCGCCTGTCTGTTTCACATTTTCATCCATCATTTCTGCTTCAATAGTAATGAAAATATTCGCAATGATGTCATATGCAGCTTTCCATGCTAATAAAGTGTCATCTTCTTCTCTTAAACCAAACACCTCTTTCATCGCTTCAATCAGGTGATATCCGACAATTGGGTACTGCTCTTTTTTGACCATGACACTGACATGCTTATGGGCAATTTGTTTGACCGCAGGAAGTAATTCCTCTAATCGATCAATGTGCAGTGCAGCTTGATATAGTGTCGCAGCAAGTGCCTCTGGCTGACTTCCGTTCATCAGATTTGTTTTATTAAATTGATTGAGCAGCTCCGGGTGCTGGCGAATCATATTTTGATAAAAAACAGTGACAAGTTTGGTTCCCTCGGCTTTTAGTAGAGGAGCTGATTGTTTTATTGCATTCATTTGATCTTTAGATAACATCGTCATTCCTTCTTTCAAAAGAAGTATTTTAAATACATCTTTATCGTAATGGATGACAGTCTCTAAAAGCAATATTTATAATACATGTTTTAAATGTTGTCACATTTTACACTTTCTCGAACAGTTTTTGTCTAAAATGTGTTACGATGATACAAAACTCTATTAGGTTTAGAGGTCGTCAAAATGAAACTTACGAATTACACAGATTTCTCATTAAGGGTACTCATTTATTTAGCTTCGAGAGAAAATAATGAACTGTCAAATATTCAGCAGATCGCCGATGTTTATGGCATTTCTAAAAATCATCTGACGAAGGTGATTTATCATCTTGGAAAACGCGGGTATGTGGAAACGATTCGCGGAAGAAATGGCGGGATCAGGCTTGGAAAAAGCCCAGAAAGCATTAATATTGGAGAGGTTGTCCGTTATACAGAGGATGATTTAGTCATGGTTGAATGCTTTGATCCAAAGAAAAACAGCTGCATCATCTCCCCAATTTGTTCATTAAAGCATGTACTTCATGAAGCACTCACTGCTTATTTAAGCGTTCTAGACCGATACACACTAAACGATTTAACACAAAACAAAGATGCTCTTAGAGAGCTCCTGCTTTAAGGCGAAAGAATTTATTCTTTCGTCTTTTTCTTTACCTTCTTGTAATAATAATTTATTTAAAATTATTATAAATAAATATTGACTATCATGTTTGATTCAATATAATTAGGGTATATAGATTGCTAGAAAACACTTTTTTGTTTACAGGAGGAGAAAAGAATGACAAATTCAAATCATAAAAATTTGACAACGAACCAAGGCGTGCCTGTTGGCGATAACCAAAACTCTAGAACAGCTGGTCACCGCGGACCTACCTTTCTTGATGATTACCATTTGATTGAAAAACTCGCACACTTTGATCGTGAACGTATTCCAGAGCGCGTCGTTCATGCAAGAGGCGCCGGCGCTTACGGTGTGTTTGAAGTAGAAAACAGCATGGAGAAACATACAAAAGCAGCCTTCTTAAGTGAAGAAGGAAAACAAACAGACGTTTTTGTTCGCTTCTCTACCGTTATTCATCCGAAAGGTTCACCTGAAACATTGCGTGACCCGCGCGGCTTTGCTGTCAAATTTTATACAGAAGAAGGCAACTATGATCTCGTTGGTAACAACTTGCCGATCTTCTTTATTCGTGATGCATTGAAATTCCCTGATATGGTTCACTCTCTCAAGCCAGATCCTGTAACCAATATTCAAGATCCTGACCGTTATTGGGATTTTATGACCTTAACGCCTGAATCCACTCATATGCTCACATGGCTTTTCTCTGACGAAGGAATTCCTGCAAGCTACGCTGAAATGCGCGGTTCTGGTGTGCATACATTTAGATGGGTGAACAAATACGGCGAAGCAAAATATGTGAAATATCACTGGAGACCTTCTGAAGGTATTCGCAACTTATCTATGGAAGAAGCAGCGGAAATTCAAGCAAACGATTTCCAGCATGCGACAAGAGATTTATATGACCGCATTGAAAAAGGCAACTTCCCAGCATGGGACTTATATGTTCAGCTTATGCCGCTTAGCGATTATGATGACCTTGATTATGATCCATGTGACCCAACAAAAACATGGAGCGAGGAAGATTACCCGCTTCAAAAAGTAGGACGCATGACACTCAACCGCAATCCTGATAACTTCTTTGCTGAAACAGAACAGTCTGCTTTCACGCCAAGTGCATTTGTTCCAGGAATTGAGGCATCCGAAGATAAACTGCTTCAAGGCCGTCTGTTCTCATATCCTGATACGCAGCGCCACCGTCTTGGTGCGAACTACATGCGCATTCCGGTTAACTGCCCTTATGCACCTGTACACAATAACCAGCAGGATGGCTTTATGACAACGACTCGTCCAAGCGGTCATATTAACTATGAACCAAACCGTTATGCCGATCAGCCAAAAGAAAACCCTCACTACAAAGAAAGTGAGCCAGTTCTTCACGGTGACCGTATGGTGAGACAAAAAATTGAAAAACCGAACGATTTCAAACAAGCTGGAGAAAAATATCGAAGCTACTCTGAAGAAGAGAAACAAGCATTGATTAAAAACCTAACAGCTGATTTGAAAGATGTGAATGACCAAACAAAATTACTTGCAATCTGCAACTTCTATCGTGCCGATGAAGATTACGGCCAGCGATTAGCAGATTCACTTGGTGTGGATATTCGCGCTTATCTTCAAGGTAGCATGAAGTAATTCCATTTCGAAAAAAATTGTTGGACAAAGGGCTAAAATGATCTTTATTTTAGCCCTTTTTCTTTTTTGACTGAACGCCTCAAGCACCCTTTACAAAAAAAGGGGCTTTTTTATAATCGAAACACGTTAATACTAATCAAATGACCGGTCACCGGATGAAAATAAATTTCTGCATGTGCGGCAAAGCGAGTTGATCCTTCCTTTACAGTGACGCGAAACACATCTTTTGTCTGCTCATCATTCACTTCTGTCCGGCCAATGTAATGATAATCATTTAAAGCGGCACCTTTATATTCATCTTTAAACGCTGTGTACGCAAGTCTTTCCCAATTTTCAAACGGCTGCACCGCTGCTTTTGATGCAGGATGAATCATCAAACTGCCAAGCAAAACGATTCCTGCTGCAATAAGCATCCACCATTTCGGCTGCATAATATCATTGATCTCACTTTCATATATGTTTTGTTTAGGTTTAGCTGGCCGGTCCTTTTTCATACATGAAGCAATTATTCAGCCTATAATTCCCGGTACACGATTGATGCGGACACCAACTTTTCCCCTGAAAAAGTCGATATGATCCGAGCAAACTAATGAGGACTTCTCAAGGGAAAGGAGAAGGTTTAATGAATGTGGCGGATTATGATAAAGCACTTTATTATACGCATCGCTCGCAATGGGATAATTTACTTATTCTTATGGTACGTACGCAAGATGATTTGCTCTCGAAACGTATTGAGCATTTCTTACATGCGTATCAATTTAACCGGAACGATGCAGATGTTGAAAAATGTTTATATGGGCTCCTGCAGTACATTGACCATGCTTCAGAGGCTGCTGCTGCTGAAGTTTATTCACAACCGATGTACACATAAAGAAAAAGGGCTAAAATGAATTTTTTTAGCCCTTCCCTTTTCCATACAATTAGCAGTGCGCAGTGATGGGAAACATAAAGTGGCTGATATGAAATAGACGGAAGCGTTAGAGATAATGTATGGATCCCAAGCTTATTAAAGCTCTAATTTGTCATCACTTACTAATTCATATGCCTCCACTTGATCCCCTCCGATTTTACATTCACCTTTGATTGACCAGCTCATCACCTCCTTTAAAATAAAAAAAGACTTGATGAGCATACTCTCATCAAGTCTTTTATTTGTTTTTCTATTAGAAATTAGGCTGTTTATGCTTCTCTTTTTACGCAAAAGGGCACGTCAAATAACCAACATCTGTGGTCTTTTTTATTCAATTCACTGAATTGAATGTGCGCTTAAAAGTTTTAGTCTGTCATAGCAGCTCTTTTGGCTGATTTTTTTGATAATCCACTGCATACAGAGCCGCTTGGGTTCGATCTGCCAGCTCTAATTTTGATAATACATGGGATACGTGCGTTTTGACAGTCTTTTCAGAAATAAACAGCGATGAGGCAATTTCTTTGTTGCTTTTGCCTTTTGCAATCTCAAATAAGACATCTCGCTCTCTATTGGTGAGCTCTTTCATCAATGCCCATTTCTGCTCTTTTGGCTCTGTCAGATGCTGCACAAGAAAGGTCGTGATATGACCATCTAACTGATAGGTGCCATTTTGCACTTCAATCATGGTCGAAAGCAGCTTTTCTGGTGCTACATCCTTTAATTGATAGGCCTTCGCCCCTGCTTGAATGGCGGGAATGACATAATCTTTATCCGCATAGCTTGTCAGGATCACAATGCGGGAGTCCGGCATTTCCAGCGTCATTTGTTTCGTTGCCTCAATGCCATTCATGACAGGCATAGACAAATCCATTAAGACAATGTCAGGCCGGGTTTCTCTGACAACCTCTAATGCCTCTTGCCCATTGGACGCCTCACCAACGATGTCCACATCAGACTGTGTCTGCAAGAAAAACACAAGCCCTTTTCTCACAATATGATGATCATCTGCAATGACAACTCTCATGACGATCCCTTCCTTTCTTGTGAAAATGGCACTTTTACATGAATCGTAGTTCCTTTACCTAACTCTGAATGGATACAAAATGTACCATCTGCTCTTCGGATGCGGTCAGACATCCCTTTCAGCCCAAGTGAAGGAAGGCTCATCTGCTCGTCATATTGAAAACCTTTTCCGTGGTCAATGATTTTCATCTCCAACATGTCTTTTGATTGCTCAAGCTTGACCTCGACTTCTTCTACTTCCGCATGTTTTTGACAGTTATTCAGCGCTTCTTGACATACCCGAAACAAAGTTTCATTGTGAGAATGATCCATTTCTATACAGCCTGATAAAGATAAAGTGCAGCGTAATCCTAAAAGCTGTGCATACTCTTCAATTGCTGTCGTAAACCCCTTTTCAAGGCCTCTTGGTCTCAGCTGCCAAATGAGTGACCGCATTTCAATCAGAGCGTCTTGTGACAAATGCTGAATAAAATCAATCATTTCCCCTAAATTCTGATCACTTGTCATTTGCCGTGCAGCCTTAGCCGTCAGACTCACAGAGAACAGCATTTGGTTGACAGAATCATGCAAGTCATGTGCGAGCCGGTTTCTTTCTTCCAGAAGTGCGTGCTGCTGTTCATTTTGCACAAGCTTCATCCGCTGAATGGCGGTGCCAATTTGAAGTGCAATGCTTTCAAGCAAATTCAGCTCTTCTTGCGTAAACGTGACTTTTCCTTTTGCCGCCACATTTAATAAGCCGAACGTACGCTTACACGCTTTTAGCGGTACGGTCGCATGATGAGTAATTCCTTCTGTATCCCCAAGCTTTTCTTCTATTGCCGTTTCAATCCGTTTGCAATTAATAATATTGGTGGCTGATTGCAGTGAACCTTTTGTATATCGGTTGATGCAATAACAATCATTTTGACACATGAGCTGCTTTTGATGCTTTGCAAGTGCTTCAGGTAAGGAAACCTCTGCCATCAGTTCATATGACCCGTCTTTTTCTATAAAATAAATCCATGCTGAATGAAAGCCTGTGACATCCATCAGCATATGGAGCACTTCATGGAGCGTTTCTTTCATTTCCATGCCTTCATTAAGCTTTTCAGCAATTTCTTTTAACATTTTTAATGTTTCAACCTTCTCTTGGTATTCTCCCATACTGTTTACCCCCGGCATTTGCAGCCTTCACTTATTATTACGCTCATTATACCATGAGCCCCCTCGTCGCTCTTTCTCCAGAAGAATGATTTTTTCTCATCCTTTTGGCTGAGAAAAAGCCATCATGTATTCATACACGACGGCCTTGTCTTTCGTTATTTCGCTGTTTCTTCCACAATATCATAAACGACTTTCATCACTTCTTCTGACAAATGCTTTAGCTTTTCTTCACTATCTGTTAAAGACGTGCCTTTGACTGCAATATAAAATTTCACTTTAGGCTCAGTGCCAGAAGGTCTTAAGCAGAACCACGAACCATCCTCAAGGAAATATTTCAGCACATTTGATGCTGGCAGGTGAATGGTTTCCTCTTTCTTTTCAGCCACGAGTTGTCTTTGACTTGATTGATAATCCTCAATCACTGTGATGCGCTGCCCTGCGATGGCAGCTGGCGGGTTTGTTCTAAAGGTATGAAGGATCGCTGAAATCTGCTCTGCTCCTTCTTTTCCTTTTAAGGTTAACGACTTTAATCCTTCCCGGTAAAATCCAAACTGCTTGAAAATATCGACAAGCGCATCGTACAAGGACTTGCCCTGCTTTTTATAGAAAGCAGCGACTTCAACGGCTAAAAGTGCCGCTTGCACCGCATCTTTATCTCGGGCAAAGTCACCGATCAAATAGCCATAGCTCTCTTCATAACCGAATTGAAACGTGTATTCTCCGCTCTTTTCAAACTGCTTAATTTTTTCTCCAATAAATTTAAAGCCTGTGAGTGTGTCTATCGTGTCGGCACCAAAAGCTGATGCTACAGCGCGCCCAAGCTCACTTGTAACAATGGTTTTCATCACAACGGGACGAGGCGGCAGCTGACCCATCTTTTGTTTTTCAGACAATAAATAATGAAGCAGCAGAGCGCCTGTTTGGTTGCCTGTTAAGACGGTAAATTCTCCTTCATGATCTCTGACCGCAATGCCTAACCTGTCAGCATCTGGGTCTGTGGCAATGAGGATATCGGCATTTTGTTTTTCACCAAGCTTGATGGCGTACTCAAATGCTGCATGCTCCTCTGGATTCGGCGAGGTCACTGTTGAGAATTGTGGATCTGGTTTTTCCTGCTCAGGCACAACAGTGACATGCTGATATCCAAGAGCCTGCAGCCCGTTTCTGACAGGGTGATTGGCTGTCCCATGAAGCGGAGTAAACACGACTTTGACATCGACCTCATGTGCCAGCTCAGGGTGCACACTAATGGTTTTTAATTTTTCAATATAAGCATGGTCGATTTCTTCTCCGATTATTTTGATCAGCCCTTGCTGTTTCAACGTTTCTTCAGAATCAACTGAAATCGACAGTTCATTTTCAATTGCATCTACTTCTTGAATGACTTGATCTGCTTCAAATGGAGGCAGCTGCCCGCCATCTTCACCATACACTTTATAGCCATTATATTCTGGTGGATTATGACTTGCTGTCACGACGATTCCAGCAAATGCATGCAGCTCACGAACCGCAAAGGAGAGCTCTGGTGTCGGACGCAATTCATCAAATACATACGTTTGAATGCCTTGTGAAGCAAGTGTTTTGGCTGCTTCCATCGCAAATTCAGGCGATTTATGGCGTGAATCATATGCAATGGCGACGCCTCTATTTTTTGCATCCTCTCCATGTTTCGCAATATACGCAGCAAGACCTGCTGATGCTTTACGAACAGTGTACACATTCATTCGGTTCGTGCCTGCACCAATCTCACCGCGCATTCCTCCAGTGCCGAACTCAAGGTTTTTGTAGAAACAGTCTTCAAGTGCCTGGTGGTCATCTTGATGCGTCTCCAGCCATTCCTTTAGTTCAGTATCCAGGTGCTTCTCATTGATCCATCGCTCATAATTCGTCTTCCAACTCATGGTCGTCCTCCCCAGCTCTTATCATCAATAAAATAACATCTACTGTTATTTTATATGGAATCATCCTTTATGTCATGCTATATCATTAGCAGTTGGAAAAAATGTTGCACAAATAAAAAAAGCCGATACATGATCGGCTTTCAGATTGTTGACAAAGGGCTAAAATGATCTTGCTTTAACCCTTTGTCTTCTTTTTATTCAGCATCAAGCGGTACGACTGCTTCATGGAATAGTTGATCTAATTCTGTTTGATGTTTCTGTTTTGCTGCTTCATCCCAGCCAAAACGCTCTGCCATGTAGTCAACAACAGGCTGTGCGTATTTTTTTGCCCAATTGATATTAAATAATAGGCTTCCTGTTCTTCTTAAAAAGAAATCAACAGGTGTTACAGCTAGTTCTTCTTCGATCGCATAGACAAGCTCTGCCAGCACATATGCTGGAATGTTTCGTTTGTCTGCTTCCCCTTGAAGCTGCTCTACTCGTTTGTAGACACTGCTGACGTTTGAACCATATTTTTCAGCTAGTTTTTGTGCAATCGGTTCTGTTAAACCAACAGATGCGCCTTCTGCTGTTTTCGCTTGAACAAAGGCTGCCATGTTTTTAGATCCGCCTACATGGCCGCCTGAGATTGGCATATGTTTTGTTTTACATGGTCCGTAATCTTTGCCCGTTTCCTGTTTCAATCCATCACGTACTAGATCGACAATATGCTCAGCCATTTTACGGTAGCCTGTTAATTTACCACCAGCAATGGTGATTAAGCCTGAAGATGATGTCCACACTTCATCCTTACGAGAAATTTCTGAAGGGTCTTTGCCCTCTTCATGAATGAGCGGACGAAGACCGGCCCAGTTGGATTCTACATCTTTTTCTGTAATATTGAGGTCAGGGAACATGTACTGAATCGCTTGGATGACATAGTCACGATCGGCTTTTGTCATACGCGGGTGTTCCAGCTGTTTTTTGTACACTGTATCTGTTGTTCCAACGTACGTTTTGCCTTCTCTTGGAATGGCAAAGACCATACGTTTATCAGGCGTGTCAAAGTAAATCGCTTGTTTTAATGGGAAGACCGATTGGTCAAATACTAAGTGAATTCCTTTTGTATGCTGTAAGTGTTTTCCTTCTTTTGAGTGGTCCTTGTCTCTCAGCTGATCTACCCATGGACCTGTCGCGTTGACGATCTTCTTCGCATACACATCATATGTTTTCTGCGTCATGACATCTTCAATGACAACACCAACCACTTTGCCTTTATCATAAATAAATTCTTTTACTTTCGCATAGTTGACCGCTTCCGCTCCGAATTTCACAGCCTCTTTCATGACTTCAATTGTGAGGCGTGCATCATCTGTACGGTATTCAACATAGTAGCCGCCGCCTTTTAAGCCGTCCTTTTTGACAAGCGGTTCTTTTTCAAGTGTTTCTTTCGCACTTAGCATGCTTCTGCGTTCGCTATGCTTTACGCCAGCTAAAAAGTCATACACTCTAAGTCCAATAGAGGTTGAAAACTTACCAAATGTCCCGCCTTTATGCATCGGAAGAAGCATCCATTCTGGCGTTGTCACATGAGGACCATTTTCGTATACAATGGCACGCTCTTTACCGACCTCTGCGACCATTTTCACTTCAAATTGTTTTAAATAACGAAGTCCGCCGTGCACTAGTTTCGTTGAGCGGCTAGACGTACCTGCTGCGAAATCCTGCATTTCTGCAAGACCGACACGCATTCCGCGTGAAGCCGCGTCAAGTGCTGTACCAGCGCCTGTTATACCCCCACCAATGATAAACACATCATATGGTTTTTTTGTCATTTCCTGCAGCATTTGTTCTCTTTCTAAGCTAGAAAAAGTCATCTCTTGTTCCTCCCATGTTGTACGGTAAAGAAAAAGAGACCGCAAACACCCAAAGCGTATTTCTACACTTCGGTGCCTGCGGTCTCTCCAGTTCTCCAACCGTTCTATTAACTTACTTGAAGTATACCATACTTTTGGTTTATTTGAAAGCTTGAGCTGCTTTTACAGCCTTTTTCCACCCGCTGTATAACGAGTCACGGCTGTCCTCTTCCATTTTAGGGTCAAAGCGCTTGTCAAGGTTCCATTGTTTTGCAATGTCTGAACGGTCGTTCCAGAAGCCAACTGCTATTCCCGCAAGATAGGCCGCACCGAGTGCCGTCGTTTCATTAATTTCTGGACGCTCTACTGGTACATCCAGCAAATCACTTTGGAAGCCCATTAAGAAATCATTCTTTACAGCTCCGCCATCCACACGCAAAGTTTTTAATGAGATGTTTGAATCCTTTTCCATCGCATCTAAAACATCCTTCGTTTGATAAGCAAGTGATTCTAACGTTGCACGGACAAAGTGCTCTTTAGAAGTACCGCGTGTTAATCCGAATACAGCGCCTCTGACATCACTGTCCCAGTATGGTGTGCCTAGACCAACAAATGCTGGAACGACATATACGCCATCTGTTGACTCAACGCGCTCCGCATAGGCTTCGCTGTCTTTTGAGTCTTTAAACATTCTCAGTCCATCGCGCAGCCACTGAATCGCTGAACCAGCTACGAAAATACTTCCTTCTAAAGCATATTCAACTTTACCGTCAATGCCCCATGCAATTGTTGTTAATAAACCATGATCCGACTTAATTGCTTTTTCCCCTGTATTCATCAACATGAAACATCCTGTGCCATACGTGTTCTTCGCCATTCCTTCTTCAAAGCAAGCCTGACCGAATAGTGCAGACTGCTGGTCTCCCGCCGCTCCTGCAATCGGGATATTTCTGCCGAAGAAGTGATAGTCTGTTGTTTCACCATAGATGTGTGAAGATGGTTTCACCTCTGGAAGCATAGAAGCAGGTACGCCAAGGATCTCAAGTAGTTCTTCATCCCATTTCAGATCGTAAATGTTGAACATTAACGTTCTTGACGCGTTGGAGTAATCTGTGACGTGTGATTGACCGCCTGTCATCTTCCAAATGAGCCATGTATCAATTGTGCCAAACAGCAAGTCGCCATTTTCTGCTTTCTCACGAGCACCTTCTACATTGTCTAAAATCCATTTTACTTTTGTCCCTGAGAAATAAGCATCAATGAGAAGACCTGTTTTATTTCTAAACGTTTCATTGTGTCCTTCCGCTTTTAACTCTTCACAAATGCCAGACGTTTGTCTAGACTGCCAAACAATTGCATTATAAACGGGTGCGCCTGTATGTTTATCCCAAACAACAGCTGTCTCACGCTGGTTCGTAATTCCGATACCGGCGATTTGATCTGCTTCAATGCCTGATTCAATTAAAGCAGTTGAAATGACGGATAGAACAGAGCTCCAAATTTCATTTGCATTATGTTCTACCCAGCCTGGGTTCGGAAAATATTGATTAAATTCCTTCTGAGCTGTATGTGCAATTTTGCCTTCTTGATCAAATAAGATCGCTCTTGAACTTGTTGTCCCTTGATCTAAAGCGAGAATATATTTTTCTTTTGCCATGGTGTTTTCCTCCCCTTACATACTTTCATTTACAGCATTTGTTTGATTTTTCGTAGAGACATAGAGTCCTAACAATACCACAATTAAAATAACGCTTACAATCCAAAAGGCTGGTGTGATGTTCGCTTTAAAAGCTGCATTGTAGAAAACACCGCCAAATGCGCCGCCTAAAATTGGACCAACGACTGGCACCCAAGCATACTTCCAATTCGATGGACCTTTACCTGGAATCGGCAGAATCGCATGTGCAATTCTCGGACCTAAATCACGTGCAGGATTAATTGCATAACCAGTGGTTCCACCTAAAGAAAGACCAATTGCAACAATTAAGAATCCAACAATCAGCGGATTGATTCCGTCTGCGAATTTATTTGCACCAATCGCTAAGATTCCTAGAACCAATACAAATGTACCGATGACTTCACTAAGTACGTTTGCAAAAGTATGCGGAATCGCAGGACCAGTTGAGAATACACCCAGCTTTGCACCTGGATCGTCTGTTGCTTTCCAGTGCGGTAAGTAATGTAAAAAGACAATAATAGCTCCTATTAATGCGCCAAGCATTTGGCCGGCAATATACATTGGTACATCAGCCCAAGGAAAACTTCCTTCTAGCGCAAGCCCAATTGTTAGTGCTGGATTCAAATGTGCTCCGCTGATTCCACCTGTTGCATAAGCTGCTATGGCTACTGCAAATCCCCATCCGAAAGCGATTACAATCCAGCCGGACTGATATGCGAGCGATTTCTTTAAATTGACTGCCGCACATACACCGCCTCCAAAAATAATGAGAAGCATTGTACCTACGACTTCACCCCAAAATGGTGTCATGAAAATTCCTCCTCTGGTTCAGTTGCCATCCCCTATGAATGTGTAAAAAAAGATAAAGAAAAAAGATCCACAACAAACATACTTTACATCAGGGTCATTTGTCACCTAGTAAAGCGCTGTTGTGGATCTCCATTTCTCCATCACATGATATTAACTTAGTGCTATAGTATCAGAGGATGAAAACGTTGTCAATCAATTTTCACATTTTATCTTTTTCACTTTTGGAACGCTTTCCAAAGGGCTGTATTCGATGTTGTCACAGCTGTAGCTCCTGCTTCAAGCGCTCTTTCTACGTCTTCTTTTGTACGGATAAACCCGCCTGCAAATATTGGAATCCCAGCTCGCTCGCGCACTTCTGTAATTAAATCCGGTACGACCCCTGGCAATACTTCAATAAAATCTGGGCGGTGTTTTCCTACGAACTCCATGCTTTTTTCCATCGCACTTGTATCAAGTAAAAACATTCGCTGAATGGCATATACCTTTTTTTGCTTGGCTTTTACTATGACAGAAGACCTAGTAGAAATAATTCCTGCCGGCTTCATTTCCTGACAAATAAATTCCGTTCCATACTCATCATGTTTGATCCCATGAATGAGATCGACATGGACAAACATTTTTTTATGATGGGCATTTGCCTCATTCATGATGCCCTTTAGCCGGCCTAAATGCACATCAAGTAAGACCCCATATGTAAATGGACTTTTTAAAAATTCCTCAAATTGCTTCATATTGCGAACAGCAGGTAGAATGGGTTGATCATGAAAACTCATATGCCGTCTCCTTCTAAAGTGTATTGGTTCAGTCTTCTCCTAACAGTAATAGAATCTCTTCTATTTTTCAATACACCTAGTGTATCCAATGCTGATTTTACCTAGCAGCATCTTAACGTATGTGCTCTTCCCATAGAAAAAAGCAGAGAAAGCTCTCTGCTATAACTGTGCCATGCTTTCTTTTAGCGTGTTGATAATAAATGAGGCGTCTTCATTTGTTATATTTAGCGGCGGTGCAAGCTGGGCAACGTTATTATAGCCGGCAACCGTATCACCATTTTTCCCGATGATCAGTCCGCGTTTTTTACATTCTGCAATCAATTGACCGACCACCTGTGGATCAGCCGGTTTTTTAGACTGTTGATCCTGAACAAGTTCAATACCAAACAGCAGGCCTTTCCCTCTGACATCACCGACAAATGGATGCTCTTTTAACTCTTGCAAACGTTTAAGCATGTCTTGCCCCAGCGTGTCAGACCGTTTTACTAATTTCTCGTTTTCCATGATCTCTAGGTTGGCAAGGGCAACCGCACAGGAAGCAGGATGACCGCCAAATGTATTTACATGGCGCAGCCTGTCATACGTATCTTCCCCTGCGTACGCTTCATAAATTTCTCGTTTCACGCACGTTGCAGAAAGAGGTAAATAGCCGCTTGTGATCCCTTTTGCCATTGTGATGATGTCCGGCTTTACATCTTCATGCATAAAACCAAACCGCTTCCCTGTCCGGCCAAAGCCGCAGATGACTTCATCCACAATGAGAAGCGCTCCATGATCCTCACAGATGTCTTTGACCTTCTTCAAATACCCTTTTGGCGGCATTAAGATACCGCCGCCTGTAATAATCGGTTCCATAATGACCCCAGCAATGGTCTCACTTAGTTCCCACGTCATGGCTTGATCGATTGCCGCTGCACTTGCCAAAGTCTCTTGATCCTCAGGATGACGATACATATCAGGCGGTGCGACATGGATAAAGCCTTGACCTAATGGTTCATATTTATATTTACGCTGCGCCTGCCCCGTTGCAGCAAGAGCTGCTGCGGTATTACCGTGATACGACCGATACCTGGAGATGAACTTTGTTCTTGTGCTCTCTCCTTTTTGCGCATGATATTGTTTGGCGATCTTAAATGCGGCTTCATTGGCTTCAGAACCGCTGTTAGAAAAGAAGATGACATAGTCCCCGCCAAGCCATTCATTTAGCTTTTCAGCCAGCTGAATCGCTGGCACATGGCTTTGCGTCAGCGGATAGTAAGGCATTGTATTTAGCTGCTCATATGCCGCTTCTGCAAGCTCTTTTCTGCCATAACCGACATTTACACACCAAAGACCTGACATCCCGTCTAAATAGCGATTCCCATGAATATCAGTCACCCATGCGCCTTCTGCCTTGTGAATGACCATGCTTTCATTTTCCTTGTTTGTCCCTTTCATATGATGCCAGATCAACTGATCATCTTTCGCCTGAAGATTTTGAGCCTGCTCATGTATTTTCATCTTCCCGACCCCCATGTATCCGTTTTCATCATTAAAGAAGCTTAAACCGCTTCAGCAGCACATTGCCCCTCTATTCATTATATGGCTGAAAAGGGAGGCATATGAAACTGAAACTAGGCCGCCCGTAAGAGAGAACCAACCATTACTTTCATTATAAAAAAGGGGCCGGGCCCATTACATTAGACAGATCGTCAACTGATTGAAAAGAACGGTAAGACACTCTACTCGGATGCTTAGCAAATCTAACATACTTCGTTAACGGTCATTTCCTTGCAGGAATTCATATGCAAGAATCGCAAATTCAAGCGCCTGTCGTTTCGGTGCCTGCATCATATCCTCGCCAAGCAATGCTTGCAGTTTATCTAGTCTATGATAAAGCGTCTGCCTGACAATATAGAGCTGGCTTGCAGTTTCCTTTTTAGAACCGTTTGTCTGTAAAAAGATATTCAGCGTTTGATAAAGTCTTCCGCTATTTTGCTTATCATATAAAATGACAGGCTCCAAATACTCTTTCACCATACATTCAAGCAGTCCGCTTTCCTTCATGACAGGCATGAGACGGAGCATATGCAAATCTTGATAAAATGGGCTTTCCACACGCTGGGGCATCACTTTCTTTAAATGCAGCACTTCTTTGGCTGCTTGAAAGCTTTTTCTCATATGCTGAAACTGTTCACAATATGGACCGATGCCAAAATTGATCACAGTTCCGCGGGGCTGCTCGCGCTCATACAATTGTTTGATATCACTCGCAGCCCTCTCTGCACGCTCTTTCCAATCATCCTTCTTTCTCGTGTTCAATAAAATAAACAAGGTTTGTCCTTGATGCTCATAAGGAATCAAATGGAAACCCGCTCGCTGAAAGATAGAGCGGCACGATACGAGAAAATATAGATTTCCTGCGATTTCTTCGATTTGATGATGCTTTTGAAAGAGCATCACCACACAGCCGGTTGGCTTTTTCAATCCTTCTGTTTCTTCAAGATGCTCTAAAATATCTCTTTCTGTATGCTCTTCTTGGAACCATTTTTGCAGCCATTCGTTCTCTTTTGTCTTCTTCAGCTCTTCTGTATAAAGCTCTCTTAGCGTTTGCTGGGCAAGAGCATTTGCCCCTTTATCCATTACGAGCAGTTCGAATTCTGAGAGTGTGTTTGTTTGATGAATGAGCACAAGGTCTGCAAATGTCTGCTTGAGTGCAAGCACTTCTTTTTTGGTCACTTCGTATCCTTTTGGCAAGGAAGCAAACTGTAAATAATTCATGACCATCTCTTCGGTTTGTTTGGAGGAATCACATAAAATAATCGGCTCCCCCTGAACAGGAATGAGTAAAAGAATGCCCCTTACGTGCTGATACACTTGATCCAAAATATCCATCTGCGGATGGGGAGTCAGCAAAAGCTCATTCAGCTTTGATGATAGTGCTTCTAGATCAGCCATCATTTGATACTGGCGTTCAATCATCATCGTATGGAGATGCTGTGTGATGTTGACGAATTTCACTTCTTTTGTAAACAAAATCAGCGGAAAATCTCTTTCTTCTGCATACGCAATCAGTTCTTCCGGCACATCGAATCTGAGCGGAACAAATTCAATACATAAGCCTGCCGCACCAGAATCGATCAGCTGTTTTAAAAATGCTTGAAACACATCCAATTGATCATGAAAGCCTGCGGCTGTTGTTAGGATGAGCTCTCCCCCATTTAACAAATCTTCTACAGCAGGCACTTCTAGCACATGGACCCATTTGACCTGCCGAAACAATCCCTTTTCTCCTGCTAACACTTTTGCATGGGCAAAATACTTTGTTTTCAACACATCACTCACTTGAAAATGAACATCTGCATTCATTGATATGTCCCCCTTTGTTTTGCCGCCTATCCCCTATCCCAGAGGGTGCATAGATAAAATCCATAATAAAACTGGTAATGTCACGATGCTTAAAACGGTACTGAGAAATGTCGTGCTTGAGACAAACTCAGGCTTCGTTCGAAATTGTACAGCCATGAGCGTGGTATTTGCTGCTGTCGGCATGGCTGCAACTAAGATCATAATTTGTTTCACTAGATCATCTACCGGTAAAATGAGTGTAAAGCCAAATGCGATGAGTGGTGAAATAAACAGCTTCAGCAATACAGCATAAGAAATATTGCGATAATCCACTTGCTTAAAAGAAATGACGGCGAGCTGCATGCCTAAAATAAGCATAATCGTCGGTATGGCGGCATCTCCCACAAGCTGGACACCCGTCATCACCTCTTTAGGTAGTGTAAGATCCATCAGCTGAAATAATAGACCGAGGAGTGCCCCATATGCAACCGGCATACGCAGCACTTTTTTCAGCACGACCTTCCCATCCCCTGCATCCTCTCCGCCCTTTGCTGCATAATACATACCGATCGTACTCATAACAAGCTGCTGCAGCACCATTAAGACGATGGCAATATCTAAACCTGCTGCTCCGAAGACAAGCAGGACAACAGGCGTGCCGTAATTCCCATTGTTCATAAATGCTGACGACAGAATCATGGCACAATACATTTCCTTCGAATAACCATAAATACGAGATAAAATAAAGACACATAAAACAAGTGAAAGACAAAGTCCGACGACAAAAATAGATAGGTACACATAGTCCATCGATACTTTGTTTTGATAAAAGGTTTCAAACGCAAGAAATGGTGACATTAAATATAAAGACATTGATGAGAGCGTATGTATGTCAAAACCAATAGCCTTCTGCCCAATATACCCGATAAGGAAAATACCGAACACTGGCAGTAAGACAAGTAAAAACTCCATGCTGCACCTACTTTTCTCTAGATGAATTCCTATTCTTCCTCATAATCATACCACTGTTAAACAATAAAAAAGAAGCACCCTTATGAAAGGCCGCTTCTCTCCTCATCCAAATAGAACACTTCCCACAAATGACCATCAAGATCCTGAAAGCTCCAACCGTACATGAACCCATGATCCTGCTTTTCCTTAAACGGTGACCCGCCTGCTGCCATCGCCTGCTCCACCAGCTCATCGACCTCTTTTCGTGAATCAACCCGCATAGAGACAATGACCTCTGATCCCTGCCTTGCATCCACCAATTGTTTTTCTGAGATGGTTTGAAAATGCTTATGGGTTAACAGCATGACCGTAATGGTGTCACCAATGACCAAACAAGCTGCCTGATCATTGGTCAGCTGCTCTTGAAAGTCAAAACCCAGCTGCTCAAAAAAAGCCTTTGATTCCTTGACATGCTTTACCGGTAAATTGATATACAAATGTTTAGCTTGTCGTCCCATGTTCCTCTCCTTTTTGAACACATGATCTCCTTTCAGTATATTCAGGTTTTGCTCCGGCATCCCTTTATTGCATGAAAAAATAAGCTCTCCATCTTATTTAAGCAAAAAATGATGATGAATCTTGAACAGGTAGCAGCGCTCGTGCTGCTACTATGTCTCTTAATCAAAAAAAAAGCGCCTTGTGACAGGCGCTTCTTTTCAGCGTGATAGAAAACCTTTGCAGTCTAGGAAGGTCGAGCACCGGAGCGGAGCGAATGAAACATTCGTGAGCACTGGAGCGCAGACCTGACACCGAATGCGAGGGTTTGTCTGTGCGCTGGAGCGCCTTGTGACAGGCGCTTCCTTTCATTATTTCTTATATTCAATATGGTACACGTCTCTTCTTCGGTCTTTGAGCTGACGTACCGTTCCATCTTGCCGCTGTCTTCTTAAAATTTCTAAATCGACATCGCCAACGACAACCATTTCTATATTCGGATTACATTCTCCTACAATCCCATCTCTTGCAAATTCAAAGTCAGATGGGGCAAAAATCGCTGACTGTGCATATTGGACATCCATATTTTCGGTTTGCGGAAGGTTTCCGACAGTTCCTGAGATAACGGTATAAATCTGGTTTTCAACCGCTCTAGCCTGTGCACAGTAACGCACTCTTAAATAGCCTTGGCGGTCTTCTGTACAGAACGGAGTAAAAATAATTTTCGCTCCTTTATCAGCTGCAATCCGAGCAAGCTCAGGAAATTCAATATCGTAGCAAATTTGGATCGCAATTTTACCACAGTCTGTATCAAATACCCGAACCTGATCACCTGCTGAAATCCCCCACCATTTTCTTTCATTCGGTGTGATATGGAGCTTATATTGCTTTTCAATTGTTCCATCACGTCTAAATAAATAAGCGATATTGTAGATTTTCCCTTCCTCTTCAACGAAATGGGATCCGCCAATGATGTTAATGTTGTACTTCACAGAAAGGTCTGTGAACAAATTAATGTAGTCCTCGGTATATTCTGTGATCCTTTGTACTGCAAGACTTGGGGAGCGCTCCTCTAAGTAAGACATGAGCTGCGTTGTAAAAATTTCTGGGAATACGGCAAAGTCAGCTGACGCATCTGATGCGACATCAACATAATACTCCACCTGATTCATGAATTCCTCGAAGGAATGAATTTGTTTCATCGCATATTGAATGACGCAAATACGAACTGGGAATGCCGATTTATAATATCTCTTCGATTGCGGACGATAATCAACATTGTTCCATTCCATTAACGTAGCATATGTGCTCGATGCCTTATCGTCCGGCAAGTAATTCGGATTGATCCGCATGAGGCTGAATTCATTTAACAGCTGAAAAGATAAAACAGGATCATAAATTTGGTGAAGCATGACCTGCTCCACATATTGACGAGGCGTCATTTCCTCTTGGTATTTATGATAATTCGGGATGCGTCCGCCAATGATGATGCTTTTTAAATTTAATCTTCTCGCTAAGTCTTTTCTTGCTTCATATAAACGATGGCCAATTTTCATGCGGCGGTATTCAGGACTAACCATCACTTCAATTCCATACATATTCATCCCATCTGGATTATGGTTTGTGATGTACCCATCATCTGTGATGTCCTGCCAAGTATGACGGTCATCGTATTCATCAAAGTTAATTAATAAACTTGAACAAGAGCCAATGATTTCTCCCTCAAATTCAGCACAAAACTGACCTTCTGGGAAATGCTCAAGATGGCTTTCAAGGTGCTCTCGTTTCCAAGGGTCCATGCCCGGAAAGCATATCTCCTGCAAGGCGATGATGCGGTCAATATCTTCTTCCCGGATATTACGAATCACCATTCTTTTTTCAAACCGCGTTAAATCGAGTTTTTCTGCCATGATGTTTTTGCCCCCTTACTGATCCTCTTTTTCAAGCTGATGGAATAGCTGGAGCAATTCGATTTCAGCCATGGATTCTAATCTGACATCATATTCTTCAAACTGCAGCGTGCTCGTCACTTTGTTTGGGACGATGACGCATTTCATGCCTGCGCGTTTGGCAGCAATTGATCCATTCACTGAATCCTCAAATGCCACACAATCCTTTGGCTCTACACCTAAGCAGCTTGCGGTTTGCAAATAAAGCTCTGGATTTGGTTTGACTTCTTCCACATCATCTGACGTGCGAATACATTCAAAGTAATCGAAAAGACCAATTTGCTTCAGGTGATCAGACACCCATTTATAGTCTGAGCTGGAAGCAAGTCCAATCTTAATTCCAAGCTCCTTCGCTGCCTGTAAATAAGCTTCTACACCAGGTCGTGCTGATTCATCCTTCATTCTCTTTTGAAAACGAGAACGCCGGTCCGCTGTGAGTGCCTCATGATCGAGAGTCTTTCCTAGCTGCTTTTCTAAGTATTCAAAAGGCTTAAAGCCTGCCTGCGTCCCGATGACGTTGCCCCATACAGAAAGAGGCAGCTCCGACTCATGCTCTGCAAACATTTCTTGTAAAACTTCATATTCATGTGTTTCTGTATCTAAAATTAATCCGTCAAAATCAAATATAATCGCCTTTACCAACGAGGCCACTCCTTTTTTTTACGAAAGTCTTTAATATGATACTCAATGCTATCATATCGTGAATAAAATTGACTTTCAAAGATGAATGTCTGCTAAAATAATTATGTATAAAAGGAGCCTGTACCATTTTGTCAGGCTCCTACCCGTGTTCGGTTTATTCTGCAAGAGATCCAAGCGCTCCGATTCGTGGAGAAATAGGCAATGTTGAAAAAGAGCGGGTTTGGTATTACAGATCTAAAGGTTTCTCCGTTCCCTTAAAAATAGTATGTGCGGCAGCCTTGTAAGTTAACAAGGAAGTTCACACCAACTTTTACGCATTTTGAAGACGGCGGCTGGCAAAATCGTCTAAATCAAACGGAAAAGAAAAGCCGCATGCATTGACCTGCTCACGGTTTCGCTCGAATAGCTCACGATCACGTTTTGTAATATGGCGTTTAGGTTTTACAATAATGGTATGTAATAGCTGAAGTCCCGATAAAATACGAAAAGCATCGTCCATCGTTCCGTTATAAACCCCTTCAACAAAGGTCAGCGGGCGTTCTTGTTGACGCGCAGCTGGGTTTTCACCGACAGCATGGGATAGAAGATCTTCAACATCCTTTGATATTTCTTCAATTGCCTGCTCTTGCAGGTCTGTAGCAGCTTTCATTATTCTCACGTGACATCTACCTCTCTGTCGTTATTTCTCCATTCAGAATAGCACAGAAAAAAAGGCGTTCGCCAAGGTAAGTGTTTCCTATATATACCCAAAGAGAGGAACGAATATCATGAACATTAACGGACACACGCTCTCGCTAAAAGCAGGTGAGCAGGATCATGACACTTCACTGAGTCAGTTTTTAAAAACAGCCGTGTCGGCCTCAAAACCAATTATCCATTTTTGGATGGAGCATCAAAAAATACGTTTAAATCAAAAGCCTGCCCATCACGCGGCAAAAGTCAGTACAGGCGATCACATCCTGATCGATTTATTTGAAACGGAAGAAAGTGATGTGACGCCAGAATATGGTGAATTAGAGGTACTCTTTGAGGACGAGCACTTATTGATTGTGCAAAAGCCCGCTGGACGACCAACGCACCCGAATGAAAAGGGACAAACGGGCACACTGGCAAACCTTGTAGCCTTTCATTTTCAAGCAAATGGCGAGGAAAAGCGAGTGAGACATATTCACAGACTCGATCAAGACACAAGCGGCACGGTCATTTTTGCTAAACACAGATTAGCTCATGCTGCGCTTGATCAAATGCTTTCTAAAAAAACGATCAGCCGAACCTACATCGCTATCGCAGAAGGACTTTTCAAGAAAAAGAAAGGCACTATCGAGGCAGCGATTGGCCGTGACAAGCATCATGCCGTCAGACGAAGAATCTCTCCTACTGGTCAAAGTGCTGTCACTCACTTTCAGGTCATGAACATCAATAAACGCCTGCAAATGACAGCCGTCAAGCTGCAACTTGAGACGGGAAGAACACATCAAATTCGAGTCCATCTTAGCAGTCTTGGGCACCCTTTAGCCGGAGATAAACTTTATGGCGGAGCTCGCCATCATATCAACAGATGCGCTCTCCATGCCAAACAAGTAGAGATGACACATCCTTTTACAGGTGAGCAACTGAGCATAGAAGCACCGCTTCCACTAGATATGGCTCAGCTCATGGACGAGATCATCCATTAAAAAAAGAGCCTGCTGTTTAATGCAGGCTCTTTTTCTTTATACAGATGCTCTTTTTGCATAAATAATGTACCGCTCTGGTGCATTGCCGACGAAATGAAATGGATAGCATGTCGTTAACACGAGCTCTTCCTTTTTATTCTGCAAAGTAATAATGGATGTATCATGCTGATCCACGATTTTCGTATGTGTGATTTCATAAACAAACTCACCATACGGCACAGTGATTTTCAGCTGATCGCCAATATTCAATTCACCTGTTCGGCGAAATACCGTGTCACGATGGCCAGATAGGACGATTTGTCCCTTTTGATCAGGGTAATAACTGCCTTTGTAATGCCCGACTCCTTTGGCAAGATCATCCGCATCTGTCCCTTCGACAATGGGAAGGTCTGCTTTTAATTTCGGAATCGTCAGGATGCCAGAGGCTTTCCCCACTTCAGGAGAAAACTGCTTTTTTGACATCCTTTGATCGTCCGCTACCGCTTTCTTCGCGTCTTCTAATGATTGTGCTGTTTGAAGGTGTGTAGAGGCGATTTGCCAAATTCCCCAGCCTAGCAAGACAATTCCTGCTGTCATCACAGTAAGTGCAAGCCACTTTTTCATGCTTAAACTCCTTTACCTGTTACATTTCTCTTAGATGATACGCTCTTTAGCTTGCTGCTTTTTCTTCTTGTTTTGCTTTTTGAATGCGTCCCTCTTTTTGATACACAATGGAAGCCCCTTCAAAGCTCTTCACAAAAGCGACAGTGGCTTCTAAATCCTCTGGACCTGTTTCAGGATTTTTCCCAAGCCTTCCTATCGGTGCATATTTACTGCCAGTGGCAGTTGCCATAAAGTTATTCACGGTGAGTGTATATGTTTGATCGAGCGCAACGGCTGATCCATCTGGCAGCTTTAAGTCGACTACTTTATATGTTACCGGATCATAGGAATATGAAAAGCCCGAAATGCTATAATCTGGTCCAAATTGAGGAGAAATTTGCGCTTCAATGATCTCAGCCAAGTCTTTCCCCTTAATCTCAAGTTTAACTAATACGTTGCCGAAAGGCTGAATATTAAACAGATCTCCCCACGTAATCGGCCCTTTTTCAAGGTTTTGTCTGATGCCGCCGCCATTCATCATGGCAAAATCACTTTTCATAGAATACCTCATGCCATCAGCAATCAAATTACCGAGCGGCGTGTCTCCATCATTTGAATAGCCGCCTTCCATTTTGATACCAGCTTCTCCAACTACCTCACTAATAATCGGCTCAACTTCTTTCCCGTAATGAGCTAGGATGCCGGCTGCTTCCTTGTCCTTTTCAATACCAGATTGGTCTACGTACTGGATATTTGCACTCTTTTTGACAATATCTTTCGTTTTGCGGTCAAGTGTTACATTGACCTCACCAATGGCCTTCCCATATTCAAAGGCTTGAACAATTAATTTCCCATTGACCTCTCCGTTTACCACTTCGTGATTATGCCCTGCAAAGATGACATCAATTTCATCATCGCCTTCTTTGGCAAGTTTCGCACTTTCTCCAGTGATGGTATCTCCATTTTGCGAGGCCGTCATATGAGCTAAGACCGCAATGGCTTTGATCCCTTTTTGTTTTAGTTCCTTAGCAGCTTCATTTACGGCTTTGACTTCATCTGTAAACTGAATGTCTTTAATCCCTTCTGGCATGACCATTCCTGCGGCTGACTTTGTTACAACACCGATAAATGCTACAGGAATTCCCTCGACATCCATGATTTCATAAGCAGGTAAAAGTGGTTTGCCTGTATCCTTGTATTCACAGTTTGCACAAACGAGCGGAAAATTCTGCCCGTCATATCCCTTTGTGCCTTTAGGATGATCTCCGCCATTTATGATACGTAATAGCTCGTCCACCCCTTCATCAAATTCATGGTTGCCGACCGTGCCAACATCAAAGCCAATGTTCTCCATAAGTTCAACTGTTGGTTCATCTTGCAGAAGAGACGATATTGGAGAGCTGCCACCAATCATATCTCCAGCATGGACTGTAATCGTATTTTTGTTTGCTGCTTGTTTTTGTTTCATATAAGCCGCCACATAATCCATCCGTCCGTACGTCCCTTTATTGCCATCACCTTTTAGATCCAGTTCGTATTGTTGATCAATTTTTCCGTGTAAATCATTCATGCTTAAAATGGTTAACGGGACTTCCCCAGCTTCCTCTGCCGGCTGATAGCCAGCCTGTTCTGCTTCTTCTTTTGAAGCAAAAAAGATGCGTTTATCTACAGCGATTTCTTTCCAGCTGTCAGGCGATACGTACGTTTTCGCTGATGAATCACCGACGTAGCGTGTCAGTCCTTTTTTCTGTTCACGTGCTCTAAATTCAAACGGCTGTTCCAGCAGCGGGTCCGCTTCGTTCCATATGCCCAGCCCTTTTTCTTTTGCCTCTTTGACAGCTTTTTGGAACATCTGATAGTCCTTTTCATCTCCAACCGGCCAGATGAAATACGTAGGGGCATATCCTTTTTTCACAAGCTCTAAATTCGTATTAACCCCTTTTTTGGTTTTCACTTGAGCTAAAAGACGTCCATAGGCGTCCTTCGCTTCAGGACCAATCTTTAATGTGACTTTATCTCCGCTTGAAAGAAGCGTATTTAAATAGTCCGCCGCCTTTTGTCCAAAACGCAGCTGGTTTTGATCTAATTCATTTTTTGGCTTATGATACGTTTCCGGCGTGTCCATATTCACAAAACGCACCTTTGTTGTACCAAGCACAGGCTTCTTTAAATGAATCGTATCTCCATCTACCACCCGGTCAACCGTTGCCTCGTATTCTTTCTTCATTTTTGGCGGCTTTGGCTGGCGTTTCAGCAGACTGATATCACCTTTGTGTCTTGGAAGCACCTGCAGCGTATCATATCTGCTTAACACTCCTGTAAACTCATACCATTTCCCTGTCTTTACTTCATCAATGGCACTTGTATCCACCATCACTCTAAGGATGGTGCTGTGATATTTTTTATCAATGATCACTACATTGTATCCACCACCAGCCGGCTGCTCTGGTTTTGATTCAACATAGCCTTTGACCTTCACAAGTTTTCCTTCATGTTTACGTGCCTGATCCGTTTCTAGTTGTTTCACGGAGACTCGCTTCGGTTTTGGCAAAGTTTGATTCACACCATCGATCTTCAGACGGTCTCGATCCGGCACAATTTCAATCAGTCCTTTATAAGACGTGATCTTCCCCGTTACTGTCACCTTCATGCCTGCTTTTAGTTCTGGGAAATTGCTTTGCTGTGCTGAATAAATATTGATTCCAGCTGATTTGTCTTGAATGTACGTTGACAGTTTCCCATTGCCTATAGCCGATTGGTCTGCTGTCACAATTCCACTCACTGTCACCGTCTCTCCAATCAGCTGACGGGCTTTCTTGATTTTCATTGGCTTCTTTTGGTTCCAAACCGTTTCCTTCTTTTCAGACGCAATGGCTTGTTCTGCTGTGATCATGCCAGGCATTAAGGATTGCAGACTAAAGATCACTAAAACCAGACAGCAGATCATTCGAATGGATCGAACACGTTTCATTAGACCCTCCCCTTCCGAGCTTTATCTCTCATAGTGTACTAAGTAATTATTGATGGTAGATGGATTTCTTGTAAATCTTATGTCTGTCAGCTCATTGGAAACGTAATAATCACTCGTGTCCCCTCAAAGCTTTTGCTTTCAAAACGAATGCTGCCGCCATGGCTTTCAATGATTTTAATCGTCATCATTAAACCAAGGCCAGTCCCTTTTTCTTTCGTTGTATAAAAAGGTTCACCTAGTTTCCCTATTTCGTCTTCTGGTATGCCCTTTCCCTGGTCTTCAAAAATCAGCATCATCTGATTATGTTCCAATACGGATGTGACTTGAATGACACCTGTCACACCATCCATCGCTTCAATACCGTTTTTAAGAATGTTTAAGAAAACTTGTTTCAGCTCATTCGGTATACCTTGAATGTTTGGCAGCGACGGAGATAAATTCTTCTGAATAGACACGCCTTTTAAAACCGCCTGTGATTCAACGACCATGATCACTTCTTCGAGCAGAAGATTGACATGTACCGGCTCAAATTTCACCGATTTGCTTCTAGAGAGCACAAGGAATTCATTAATAATCGCTTCAAGCCGATTAAATTCAGACATCATGACATCTGCATAATCCTTCTGATATTTCTTACTTTGAATCATCAGCTGTAAAAATCCCTTTAACGACGTCAGCGGGTTCCGTATCTCATGGGCGATGCCGGCTGCAAGCTGACCAACTGCGGACAGCATCTCTGACTTCATCAGCATCTTCTCTGACTGCTTTTGATTGGTAATGTCCTCTGAAATCCGCATCACGGTTGACTGCATTTTGTCAGGATCATCAATTCGGTGTAAAGAGACCCTCTCCCATCGTTCACGGCCTGATAAATCCTGAAAGTACAGCTCACCAGTCCAGCTGCCTTCTTTTAAACAAACGTCCCATTGCTTTTCTAAATCATCACATTGACATAGCGAATGATAGACAGAAAAAATATCTTTGCCGATCAGGTCATATTCATGCTGCTGTACAAACTGGCAAAAGCGCTGATTCACGCATTGGATGACCCCTTCCTCAGTTGCAACAACAATATGAATATGGCTATTATCCAGTGCTGTTACCGCTAGATGGAGTGACTGTTTGATTTTTGTCATTTCCGTCATTTTAATCCACGTCATCACCGCTCCCTCATGATCTTGATCAAAGATAGGTGTAATGTGAACAGTGAATTGTTCTCCTTCATTCGTTTCAATTTCCCGTTTGATGACGCGCCTGTCCGAGATAACCGATTGTATGTCATGATAGAGCGTTTCCTGCGTAAGCTTCTTAGCCATCGCCTGAAAGGATTGCTGTTGCCTTATTTGAGCTGAAGTAAATAAAGAGGCGGCTGTAGGAGTGTAATAGCGAATATTCATGTCCCGGTCCACAAACAACGTCGCAAGCTGTGGCTTAACAGAAGGTCTATACAGTTCTTCCCTTGTTACCCTTAAGTTGTTTATGATATTAATAAAATGCTCGTGTTTTTTCTCAAGCTCCGCTATTTGCGCGTTTTTCGTTTTTAATTGAGCCCTTGCCTCCTGCTCTTTTTGTTTAATTTCATTGAGTTCATTTTCTAAATCGACAATACGCTGTTGATAAACTGAATTCTGATCTGGCATCCCTTTTTCCCTGCTGTTCTCTTGAATTTTCCCTCTCTCATTCATTCGAATGAGAATGACGTATACCCCTTTAAAACGGTGATCAAAACTCTTTACAATAAAATCCGCATACTGCTGTTTTCCTTTTTCCGAAATGAGAACATGCTGAAACACAACCTCTGTCTCGTCCGTCCATACCTTTTGAAAGGTTTGACTCAACATCTCTTTCAAATAATCAGGTGTGACATATTCACATGATTGATCTGACACTTCTGTACGGTCTAAGAAGGAATAGGCCCCATTTGACATCGCCAGAATTTTGTCACAATCATTGATCACCATGCATGCGTCATATTCTCCGCTCACTTCTTCCATATATTGTGCAGCTCGCTTTTTTAACTCGGCATCACGAGCGTCATATACCCAAGGGACACTAGATGCAGGAACATTTGAATAGGTGTAAATGTTCCACTTCTCATTGAATAATTGAAACAATCGAGGAATATTGGGAACAGTTTCATTTGGCCCTAAGATTAACACCCCTTGATCTTTTAAAGCATATTGGAATCGGGATAATACTCGTTTTTGTACTTCTGGCTCAAAGTACATCAGAACATTTCGGCAACTGATAAAATCGAGGTGGATAAAAGGTGAATCAATCAATAAATTGTGAGGAGCAAAAACAATATGTTTTCTAAGCGACTGCTTCACAATAAAAGCGTCACCTTTTTTTTCGAAATATCGCGCCCGCCATTTTTCCGGTATGCTTGCCATAGACTCTATCGAATAAAGACCTTTACTAGCTATTTGAATGGCTTTTCGGTTGATATCTGTCGCAAAGACTTGAAGTTCAATGGACACATCTCTTCGCTTCATTTCTTCTAAAAATAAAATCGTAAAAGAATAAGCTTCTTCCCCTGTCGAACATCCCGCAATCCAAATTCGGCATCGAGATTTCCCGTTGTTCATCGAATGGTCAATGATTGACGGGATCACCTTCTGTTCACATACTCGAAAAGCCTCCATATCTCTAAAGAAAGCAGTCGTGCCGCTTAGGAGCTGGGCATGCAGGCGGTCAAGCTCATCTGGTTCTCTTTCTAATAGACGATCGTACTCTGTTAATAATGACATCGGTTCGTTTGCAGTGCGCATGCGTTTTTGAATAACAGAAAGCAGCCTTTTCTTTTCATAGGTTGAAAAGGCAATCCCTTTATACATTTCAAGACGTTCAATGATTCTTAGTAAAGCTGGATCCGCCTCATCCACATGCGGGACATTGATGATATTGGCCATATAAGCTGCAAGGGTGGATGGATTTTTGAATGTGTGATGATACATGCTGTCAAAACCACTCTCTACCTCACTGCATGATAAGGCTGTACCGCCTTGCTCAACCAACCGAAGCAATCCACTCCCCACACAATGACCTTTTTGAAAAAAGATCGCAAACGCCTCTTCCTTTTGAACACTGGCAAGTGACTTAAAAAGCGAGTCGACAGAGCATGCCTTGTTTGTTGGCAGCTGCTCTGATACATGAAGCCGATGATCTTCTGTTAACGTCACAGCCGCATGCTGCGGACAAAAATAGATGGTCTTCTTCATGACTTTCTCACCATGTTTAATCGTTTTTGCCCGGTAGCCAATCGGTAAAACAAGTGCTTCTAAATCTGTTATACAATCGCCTGTCACATGATTTTGCACAACAATAAAAGAGGCATTTAATTCAGGTGGCAACGATTGAAAAAAAGCCTCAAGATGATGCTGTTCAAACGGCGAAACACCGATGCCGATCACTGGTGCCTGCACATGTTCGTCTTCTATCAAACGATTAATGATTTTGTCCTGCATCTGGTACCCCCATGTTCATTCGTCTGATACTTTTTTTCGACAAAAAGAAAGAAAACCCTCTAATTGTAAATAATGTTTTTTGCATGAAAACGAGAAAACATCCTCACATTAAAACAGAATGTATAAACAAAAGGAGGAATCTCAATGCAAAACGATCAGCAGCCAATGTTTCAAGGAAGCGCTCAGCAGCCTGAACTCAACCATGGCGGGCATGAGTTATTCGATTTACATGAAATTTTAGCCGGCACGATTAATATTTTGGATCAATATATGATCCTGCGGCAATTTATTCAAGATCCTGCATTATCCGACATCTTGGATCGACAATATCAATTCGTTTTATCCCAGTACAATGTCACTGTAGATTGTTTTTCTACAGGCCAAAAGCCTAGTGAAGAAACCGCTACTTATATGATGAAAGAACACACACAAGTGACATACGGAATCAAACCTACTCAGCCGAAGAAGCCGAATCAGTCCTTACAGGATGTAAAAGACTTAGGCATCACAGGACATATGCTCAGCCTAGTCAAATCACACGCTGGGTTACTTTCCATGTCCGCATTAGAAGTTACAAACCCTGTTGTCAGACGTGTGCTTGCTGCGCAGATCCCGAACTTTATCGAAATGGCCTATGAAATTTTCTTGTATCAAAACAAGCATGGCTACTATCAAGTTCCTCAGCTTTCCAAACAAGACATGACAGCCATGACGTCAGCTTTTGCACCGCTTCAGGGGCAGGTTCAAATGCCTCCTAGCAAGGCTGATCAACAAAAACCGCTTCATTAAAAAAACGGCTGACCCCTTCTCTGGTCAGCCGTTTTTTCTTTGGTACATCACTTTAAACTGTTCTTCAAAATCTGTGAGCCTCTCCCCCGTCGCCTGTTCAAAGCCGCTAGCAAATTGGCCCGTTTTCGCAGTTTCCTCCATGATCTCATGTATGACATCTCGTCCGTAAAGCTGCACCAGCTCATAGATCATATAATAGCTTTGTAAATAGACATCTGTCTCATACGTTACCCGGGAGTTCTGCCAGTCTTGATCAGAATGAAGAGATTGAAATGGAATCACGTCGAAGCGTTCAGACGTAGCATTTAACACGTCATAGGCCGTCCACTCTGCTGTTCCTTCGTGGAACCAAAGCGGAAAAATGCCTGGAGATACTTCATATGAATGGACCTTTTCATAGAAAACAAAATGAGCATACTCATGAATAAAAAGCGTATTGAAAAAGTATAAAGGCAGAGTCTCTTTCTTCAATAATGCTTCCCGTTTATCTGGATATAACCCAATCATTTGATCATGATCAGAGTAAAATCCGGTTATATGCTTAATTCCAGCCATTTGTTCGATCGTCTCTTTATCATCAAAATAAATAACGTCTAAAGGTCTGTCAGCTTCAAACTGAAACACTGACGCTGTTCTCTTCTCTGCCTGTTTCATGGCCTCTATGGTCAGATCAACAAAAGCATCCTCTTCCTCTGCATAGTAGATTCGAATATGTTCATAGACTTGCTTATTGAGTCCCTCCGTGATAACCGTTTTAGGAGAAGACTGCTCCAAATATTGTCCTGTCAGCTGAAACGCAACATAAATCAAGTACGCGGTGAAAGCATAAAAAATCAGACCTGCTGCAATCATCCCGCTTACAAGTTTTTTATGAATCAATGACGGCCTTGCTTTCATTTGCTCCCCACCTGAATTCATCCTGCACCCTCTTTCTCTCTCTATGAAGAAACAAAGATCAACAAGAGGTGATATATTTTTTACTTTATGCAGTCAGGTGCGCGAGGTGCGGTTCCAAACAAAAAAGCCGCATATGACATACGGCTTTTGTCGTAGCTATTTTGATTCAGGGAAGACACGTCTAACCGTTTCAGTAAATTCATCGAAAAATCCTGAAATCGGCTCTCCGCTTTTAATACGTTTTCCATAACCTTGCATACGATCGACAAAGTCTGGATTAGCAGATACATACACGTTGTCGATTTGTTGATCCGTTGATTTGACTTTGTCTGAAATTTTCTTTTTCAGATCGTCCGTCACATCACCGCTTTTATTGCCTTCAAGTACAACGGCAACAAATGCATTTTTTCCTGTGACAAGTACGTTCGCTGTTTTCACTTCAGACATATTGGCTACGAGCTCTGACGCCTTATCTGACACTTTGACCTTCTGAGGTGTTTGAACATCTGGCTGATCCTGCCTCATGTTGTCATTCTTATATGTGACATTTTCATACTGCCGTTTCATTGTTCCTCTACGCTCATCGCCTTGGTTGTTCATTCCACACCCAGCGGTGATTAATGTTGGCACGAGCACTAAAGATAGCATCCATTTCTTATTCATCAATTATTCCCTCCTTTTGCTCATAGGTTTTTCATTCAGACGGCTTTTTATGCACATATCCTCTCTTTCCGCAAAATGAATTCATAATTCAGCTGTGATTGGTCATCCTAAACTTGATGAAAGATCATCACGATCAAATGGAGGGATTCGTTTGTTTAAAAAAAGAAAAGGTATGAGCACTGGCGCAATGATCGCAGTATCAACAGCTATCATTGCATTATTCTCCCCGGTTTTACGAAGAAGGCTGAAAAGCATGACACAAATGAATATGTCTTCAATGATGAAAGGCGCAAACCATCAGCACCAAGATTCATCTCGTCATGAGTCCCGCTCACATAAGGAATCAAAAGGAACAGGTGAAGTTGGCCAAATGATCAAACAGGCATTCACAGCTGTCCAGCCAAATCAAACGAACCAGCACCAATCACCATCAAGAACTCATCAGCCAAGAGAGTCTTATGCGCAATCTCTACACATTGATGAAAGTGTGATGAATGTGATGGATGATGAATCGATCCAGCAAGTCATCAATGACATCGAGCACAAATAATAAAACAGGAGCCTTCATAAAAAGAGGCTCCTGTTTATTCTCCTAAAAAATGTTCTTTGACCATAAGACAAAAGGAAGGTAGAAATGTGATTTCGATTGTTGTGATGAAGTCGTCATGATGCTCTAATATCAGCAACAGCTCCTTTTCTTCCTTCCGATCTTTTTTAATCTCTACATGCTGCACTGTTTTAAAATCATATATTCCTAAAACGGATTCGGTCTTTTTTCGAACGACGTTTAAGCTAAACTCCTTCATAGCAAGCGACATGTTCACAACAAATCGCTCCTCTTGATTCTCGAACCGAAAAGTCAATTCTTGATATTCAACCGGCATTTCTTTTTCAAATCCGGCATCTGGCATTTTTTCAAAAAAAGAAAGCCAGTCCGTTTGATCTGGAAAGCGTTTTCCTCGCATTTTCTTCAATTCCTCATCATTAAAATTTTTATTAATTATCTTTTTTCCCCTTTTCTTTTGCAACAAATTTTAGTAATTTTAAAAAGGTGATTCTATTTGCTAAGAGACCTCTTTATTAATTTAACAATTCTTGTTACTTTCCATTACTTATTTATACTTGTGTTTAAAGAGAATTTTCTAAAGAAAGAAGATACCTTGCTCAGACAAATATGCAAAGGCATGCTTTCTGGGTTACTCGGTGTCCTTTTAATGTTCTTCTCTATTAAAACGGGACCAGCGATCATCGATTTAAGACATATTCCCCTTATTTTAACGGCCTTTTATGGAGGCATCGCCCAAACAATGATTGCAGCTTTTGTTGTGATCATTGGCCGATTATTAATTGAAGCCAATATCGCTTCTTCCATCAATATTTTTTCCATGATGTTTATCGCAGCCGCTTCTTTTTTGATTGCAGAGCGTCATATGAATCATGTTTTGAAAATGCTGTTATCCATTACGATTGGTAATGTTGTTGCCACAAGCCTGTTCATCTTGATCGTGCATGAGACATCATTTCAGCTGCATTCTACTTATTGGATTTTCTCATATATTGCTGGATTGTTTAACTTTTATGTCATTGAGCATCAAACAAAAGCATATCAGCTGTTAAATTTGTATAAATTCCAAGCTCATTATGACTTTTTAACAGGTGTTTTAAATAAACGGAAGTTCGATGAGGTATTAAGTGATGCTTTTACTAAGAAGTTGAAGCAGCCTATCCATCAAATGTCCCTTATTTACCTAGACATCGATTACTTCAAAACCATCAATGATCAATATGGGCATCATGAGGGAGATATTGTTTTAAAAGAAATCGGTACAAGACTGATTAAAAACACAAGAAGCTCTGATTATATTGGTCGGATTGGCGGTGAAGAATTCGCTGTCCTTCTACCAAATTGTACAATTGAAAAAACATGGCAGATTGCAGAACGCTTGCGAAAAAAAATAGCCGATCAGCCGATTTATTTAAAAAACGGTCTGTCCATTCACACTACGGTATCAATTGGATGTGCTTATTCTCATGGAACTGGTGCAGACATCAAGCAATTACCGATTATAGCTGATCAGGAGCTCTATAAAGCGAAGGAGTCCGGCCGAAATCAAGTGAGCTTTTCAGAGAGAAAAAAAGACCTTTTGACATAGGCATTTTCCTCAATTTGTTAGCACTAATTATTTTTAAAAAAGTTTTCGTATAACAGTTGTTTTTTCCCGCAAACACTGGTAAAGTAAAGGTAATTATTTTTGTTCGTATCATCTTTAAGAAGAAAGTTTTGAAAGAGTTTTCGTCTTTGAAGTTTGTGTAAGAGCAAGAATAGTGAATTTAAGCGTTAAGATCGCTTTAGGAGGAAATTTCATGTTAGAAGGTAAAGTAAAATGGTTCAACTCTGAAAAAGGTTTCGGATTCATCGAAGTAGAAGGTCAAGACGATGTATTCGTTCACTTCTCTGCTATCCAAGGCGAAGGCTTCAAAACTTTAGAAGAAGGTCAATCAGTTTCTTTCGAAATCGTTGAAGGTAACCGTGGACCACAAGCTGCTAACGTTAACAAAGCGTAATTTAAGAGCATCTGCTCTTTTAGCACTTTATAGAGTGAAGGAAAACCGCTCGGCTTCTGCCGGCGGTTTTTTTGTGCCATAAAAAAAGAGAACCTGATGAGAGGTTCTCTTTTTTATTTGTCCTTCTGCTTTAGCTTCTGCAAAGCAGAACGATACATATCATCATTCATTTTTGTCTCTGGTTCTTCTTCTTTGACAGGTGGTTCTGGCTGCTTAAACTTTTGAAGCGCCTGTCTATAGAAATCGTCGCCAGACGCAGCATCATCCGTTTGAGAAGGCTCTGACGCTTTTTTTTCAACTTCAGGCTCTACATGTCTCGCCACAGCTTCTGGCTCGCTATGCGGCACGTCAGGCTGATTGGAGACATCTTCTTTGATCTCTTCCTTATCGGCTGATGCGTGTCTGACATTGAACGCTACTAATCCAATAATGACTAGAACAGCAGCTACTAACGCTACAATAATCGTCGCCAAAAGAACCCTCTCCTTATCGCTTAAATGATGCAGTGACTGATGCTACACGTCTTCCTAGTGCTTTTCCAAGTTCAATGCCTTCAGTCGAAATCAATTCATCTGAATCGATCGGACATGTCACACCAGCTCCATAGTAAGAGCCGTATAAAGCATTCTCTGGAACATTTCCAGGAAGGCCGACAACAAGCATTCCTTGGTGGAACATTGGTGTGATCAAATTATGCATTGTCATTTCTAAACCGCCGTGTGTTGTAGCAGTTGTACAGAAAACAGCACCGACTTTATCGATTAGTTTTCCTTCTGCCCATAAGTAGCCGAGACGGTCAATCCATGTCTTTAACCCAGAACTAATGGTACCAAAGTGACCAGGGCAGCCCCAAATGATCGCATCCATTTGATCAAGCTTGCGAATATCCGCATCTTTCACGTGATCAATGAATACTTCAGCTTGCTCTGTTTCACCCGCGCCTGCTGCAATCGCTTCTGCAAGTGCTTTTGTATGGTCACCTTCACTATCGTATACAACATAAATTTTCATGTACGGTCCCTCCACACTTATCTTGCATCTTGGTTTGCTTCCTTAGGTGCTGGAAGCAGTGATATTTCTTGTTTCTTATGCTGCTGTTCTTTTCGCTTTTTATCCTTACGAACATCTCGCAGGAACAAGCTGAGAATGACACCAGCCGCACAGAATAATGTCACCCACATATAAGCATCATTGATACCCATCACGTTTGAATCGATCTGTGCTTTCGTAAAGAGCTGGGTGGATACATATTTTTGAGCAGCTTCTGCTGTCATACCCATATGATGCATCACATTCGATACAGCCGCCTGGAATGAATTCATAAAGAACGGGTCCGCTGTATTTGTTTGATCCGCCATATTGGAATAATGGAATGTCGTCCGATTCGTATAAATCGTTGTGATCAAACTCGTACCGATGGAACCACTAATTTGTCTTAATGTATTAGACATCGCTGTACCATGGCTGTTTAAGTGCTGCGGTAATTGGTTCATCCCTGCTGTCATAACTGGCATCATCAAGAGTGACATACCAAATGCACGTACTGCATACATGAGCACTATGTGACTATAGGAAGTATCAATGGTCAGCTTTGTAAACTCATATGTCGTGACAACGGTAATGAGCATCCCCACAATGGCAAGCGGACGAGGTCCAAATTTATCAAATAAGATCCCTGAAATCGGGGACATAATGAGCATCGCAAGTGCCCCTGGAAGCATTAATAGCCCAGATTGCAATGCTGTAAACCCAACGAGGTTTTGCAGATAAATCGGAAGTAAGAACATCCCCGTATATAAGGCAACCGTAATAATGATGTTAATGACACTTGATAATGAGAAAATGCTGTATTTAAATACGCGGAAATCAAGCATCGGATTATCAACTTTCAACTGTTGGAAAATAAAGAGAATGATCGCAATCGCACCAATAATAATCGTAGATAAGACAATCGGATCTGTCCAACCATCACTTCCTGCTTCACTCACTCCGTATAGAAGGGAAGCAAAACCGACGATTGAAAGAATTGCACCAAGACTGTCCAGCTTGATTTTTTTAGGCTCTACAATATTTTTAAACATAAAGAAAGCCGCGATAATGACAATCGCACCGATTGGCACAAGTCCATAAAACATAATACGCCAAGAATAATGTTCAATAATGTAACCAGATAATGTTGGTCCTACTGCAGGAGCAAACATCATCGCAAGACCGAAAATCCCCATTCCTTTCCCTCTGTTTTCCGGAGGGAAAATAAAAAGGATTGTTGTCATGACGAGCGGCTGTAAGATACCGCCGCCGACAGCCTGAATCAAACGGCCGATGAGCATCGTTGAAAAGTTTGGCGCAATGCCGCAAATAAATGTACCTAGTGTAAACGAGATCATAGCCACTAGGAATAAGCTGCGCTGTCCAAAACGTGTGATTAAAAACGCAGACAACGGAATCAGCACACCGTTGACAAGCATGTAGCCTGTTGTCAGCCACTGAATCGTCGTTGCACTCACATTAAATTCTGTCATTAAATGAGGCATGGCTACGTTCAAAAGCGTTTGGTTTAAAATCGCTACGAACAAACCGGCCATTAAAATGATCAGTAAAGACAAGGAGCCTGTTCCCTGTTTTGTCGCTGCAGGTTGATTTGCCATCTCAGACAACCTCCTTTCATTTTTTGATATCAATCATCATTAAGATGAAATTTTGACAGAAGCATTCATACCTGGAAGTACTTTGTCTGATGGGTTTTTAATTGAAATTTTCACTGCTACTTTTTGCGTTACTTTTGTATAGTTGCCACTTGAATTAGTTGCTGGCAGCATATTGAATGTTGAGTTTGTCGCATAACCAATTTGTTCAACAGTTCCTTCAAATGTTGTATCAGGATCTCCATCTACAACGATGTCGACTTTGTCGCCTTTTTCAATGTTTTTAATATCTGTTTCTTTAATATTTGCTGTAATGTAAAGCTTGCTTAAATCAATTGTTTCACCAAGAACTGTACCAGGCTGCACTTGTTGATTGTTTTGTACTTCTTTTTTGACTAATGTGCCATCAGCCACTGCTTTAATGTTTGTTTTTGTTTGTCCTTCAACTTTTGCAACTGTGCTGTCTTTTTCTACTTCGTCACCTTCGTGGATATCCCAGCCTTTGATTTGTCCAGCTGCTGGTGCTGTAATTTGGTACATGTCACCTGTCACTTTTGCCTCGTCTGTTTTAACAAAGTTTGTGCTTTCGTAGTAGTAATAAGCACCTCCGGCAATAATGGCAAGAATCACAATAAGGCCAATAATGTTCGTTAGCAATAAACGCCCTCTGTTCATGTTTTGTTTCTCCTTTCATGTATAAAAATATAGTGTCATCTGCTTTAGCAAACTTAGAATGCCCATCATCTGACAGAATATGAAACAAGCTCAACAATCTGTCCTTTTCCCTTCATCTACTCCCGCCCCTATCATGGTGTGCAGCCCATTTATACTTATTGTTCACTTATGAGCAAAGAGCAGAAAAAGAAGAAAAGACGATCGGCATCTTTTTTGAAAAACTTATATTTAACAAGATTAAATATTAATAAATGAAAATTGAAATGTCAAAGAGAAAGTTTTACTTTTTTTTTTGGCGATCCTTTCCTTCTCCACACAAAAAACCTTTCAGCCCTTATGCTGAAAGGTTTTTTCAAATGTGCTCGTTATGAAAGAACTTCTTCCTGCTGAAAAAATTTTTTTAGTGCGAGAAAAACGTCTGATTTTTGCTTCAAAATATAATGCTTAAATTTCTCATCCTGAATGTGCTTATATGCTGACATTAACGTAGAATGCCGGTTGTATTGATTGACTTCACCATAGCAGAATAAATTGGCTTTTTTCATGATTTCAGAAACAAGTTTCACACACCGGGCGTTGTCTGAGGTCAAATTGTCACCATCAGAAAAATGAAAAGGATAAATATTATATCGCGACGGCGGGTATCGTTCGTCTATGAGCTCTAGTGCCTTTCGATAGACAGACGAGCAAATGGTCCCCCCGCTCTCACCCCGTGAGAAGAAATGTTCTTCGTCTACCACCTTCGCCTCTGTATGGTGGGCAATAAATTCAATATCGACCGTCTCATACTTTGTCCGTAAGAAACGTGTCATCCAAAAGAAAAAACTTCTCGCCATATATTTTTCCCAAAGCCCCATACTTCCGCTCGTATCCATCATCGCCAAAACAACGGCTTTCGACTCTGGTTTGGTCACTTCATTCCACGTTTTATACTTGATATCCTCTGGGTAGATTGGATAAAAGGAGGGACTGCCTGTCATCGCATTTCGTTTAAATGCCGACAGCATCGTTCGTTTTTTGTGGATATTTCCTGTTAACCCGGTTTTGCGAATATCGTTAAACTCAATTTGTTCAACAATGATGTCGTCAAGCTCCTTTTGCTTGAGGTTTGGCAGCTCCAGTTCACGAAACAGTGCTTCCTCGAGATCCATTAATGAGACTTCTGCTTCGTAATAATCCTCACCAGCTTGATCACCAGCACCCTGCCCCTTTCCTTGACCCTGCTTGCTGTCTGAGCCGTCACGCGCAACAACATCGCCAACCTCGCTGTCTCCATCACCTTGACCCACATGTTTATTTTTGTCGTAGTTATACCGAATTTTATATTCATCTAATGAACGGATCGGAATTTTCACAACATCTTTTCCATTCGACATGATGATGCTTTCTTCTGTGACAAGATCCGGCAAATTGTTTTTAATCGCCTCTTTGACTTTTTTCTGATGACGCTGCTGGTCGTCATAGCCTTTTCGATGGAGGGACCAGTCTTCCTGGGACACAATAAACTGACTTTTTTCTTGCCGGGACATCCATCCCCCTCCTCACCTATTTGCACAATTCTTCTAACCATCGATTCCTTTATCCTATGCTGCTCGTCATCCAAGTTGACGATCATTTCTAAAAAAGACATTACCGGTGCTGATGCGCCAATAATGCCTCCTTCATTTATTAACGATTCAGAAGACTGCCTACATATTTTAAAAGTTCATTCGCACTTGTTGAATTATAGCCATGCTCATCAATTAATCTAGCCACTACTTCATTGACCTTCTTCAGCTGCTGTTCATCCGGTGTCTTCGTCGATGTCGTAATTTTCACCACATCTTTTAGATCAGCAAACAGCTTTTTCTGAATGGCCTCCCGCAATCTCTCATGTGAATTATAATCAAAGCGTTTTCCCTTTCTCGCATAAGCCGAAATACGAATCAGAATTTCTTCTCTAAATGCTTTTTTGGCGTTTTCAGAAATGCCGATCTGCTCTTCAATTGAACGCATGAGCTTTTCATCCGGATTCATTTCTTCACCCGTTAACGGATCACGCAGCTTGTTTTTATTGCAGTAAGCCTCGACATTATCTAAGTAATTATCCATCAGCGTTTTCGCAGACTCCTCATAGGAATACACAAAGGCCTTTTGCACTTCTTTCTTCGCAATATCATCATACTCTTTTCGCGCGACTGAAATAAAATTCAAATAACGCTCCCGGTCCTCGCTGGAGATAGACGGATGCTGATCAAGCCCTTCTTTTAAGGAGCGAAGAACATCCAGTGCATTGATCGATTCCATATTCTTTCGAATGATGGTGGATGAAATTCGGTTGATCACATACCGCGGATCAATTCCGCTCATCCCTTCGTCATGAAATTCCTTTTTCATCTCATCAATGTCGACTGATTGGAAGCCTTCGACACTTTCTCCGTCATACAGACGCATTTTTTTCACCAAATCAATATCAGAACGCTTCGGCTCTTTCAATCTCGTCAAAATGGAGAACATTGCTGCTACCTTCAGCGTATGCGGGGCAATATGCACATCTGAGACATCACTTTCTGAAATCATTTTATGATAAATGCGTTCTTCTTCTGTGACCTTTAAGTTATAAGGAATTGGCATCACAATAATTCTTGAATGCAAAGCCTCGTTCTTTTTATTTGAAATAAACGACCGGTACTCGGTTTCATTCGTATGGGCGACGATCAATTCATCTGCACTAATTAAGGCGAATCTTCCTGCCTTAAAATTCCCTTCCTGCGTTAATGACAGGAGGTGCCAGAGAAATTTCTCATCACACTTTAACATCTCCTGAAACTCCATCATCCCTCGGTTTGCTTTATTGAGCTCTCCATCAAAGCGGTAGGCGCGGGGATCTGACTCTGATCCAAATTCAGCAATGGTTGAAAAATCGATGCTGCCTGTTAAATCGGCAATGTCCTGAGATTTCGGATCAGACGGACTAAAGGTACCAATGCCGGTCCGTTTATCTTCAGAAAAAAAGATCCGCTCGACCCTTACATCCTCAATTCTGCCGCCATATTCCTCTTCCAGTCTCATCATGTTCAGAGGCGACAAATTCCCCTGCACACGAATCCCATATTCTCTATAGAAATCCTCCCGCAGATTTTGCGGAATGAGATGAAGCGGATCTTCATGCATAGGGCAGCCTTTGATCGCATAAACTGCGCCATGATCTGTTAATGAATATTCTTCAAGTCCTCTTTTCAATCTAGTGACAAGCGTCGATTTCCCCCCGCTTACTGGTCCCATCAGTAATAAAATACGCTTCCTGACGTCTAGCCGCTTTGCAGCAGGGTGAAAATATTCCTCTACTAATCTTTCGAGTGATTCCTCTAACCCAAACAGCTCCTGATCAAAAAATTTGTAGGTTCTGACCCCATTCTCCTCTTCAATCCCGCTGTCTTTAATCATATGATAAACGCGAGAATGAGCAGATTGAGCGACAAGTGGATTTTCCTTAATAATGTCTAAATAATCGCTGAATGTGCCTTCCCATTTGAGACGCTGCTCTTCTTCTCTGTGCTGTTCGATTTTCTTTAAAATATCCATATGAACCTCCTCTTTCAAGATTGAAGCTAGAAATCAGATACTGTTTTACAATCTATGCGGAGGCGTCCTATTACATGCTTTCGTTCTTCAAAATGACGAATTGGCAAACTGAATTGACAACCATCCGCAAGACCCTTCATAATAAAGGAAAAATAGGAGAAAAATGATTTTCTTCTCCTGCTTTTCAAGGTGAACTTCACATCATATGAAACAGGCAGCGAACGGAACAAAGGGATAAGGGGGAGCTTATATGAGAACGGTCATTATGATGGGCGTCATCATTACGTTTTTAGTATCCATTTTCACTGCTGGCTACGAAGGCAAGCCTGGTAAATGAAAAAAAGGATGTTCCATTTGCGGAACATCCTTTTCATTTTCAACATGTCAAAAAAAGTGATTTCACATAAAAAAGCCGAGTTCAGTATCTCGGCTTTTATCATGATCTTATATGAGATCGCGATATTGCTGCTGGCGAAGTGCCTCATATACAAGAATGGCTGCCGTATTCGACAGATTCAGAGAACGAACATGCTCTGTCATCGGTAAACGAAGACAACGGTCCATATTTTGTTCAATCAAATCTTTCGGCAATCCACTTGTCTCTCTTCCAAACACAAAGAAATAGTCTTCATCCAGCTGAGAGTAATCAAATGTTGTGTGCGGCTTTTGACCAAATTTAGTGATATAGAAAAATTGCCCCTTCGGATGTGCCTCAAACAATTCATCAAGTGAATCATGATAGACCACATTGGCATATTTCCAATAATCGAGTCCTGCACGCTTCAGCATTTTGTCATCTGTCGAAAAACCAAGCGGACGAATCAGATGAAGGGTTGTATTTGTTGCTGCACATGTACGCGCAATATTTCCAGTATTAGCTGGAATCTCTGGTTGATATAAAACGACATGAAGTCCCAAAAAAGTTCACCTCTAATTTTCTTTTCCGCTCAACATTATACCACTAACTATCCTTCGCGGCATCGTCCAAAATGTGAAAAAACATATATCGAATAGCAGGTGTATAGGCAGTCGAATCCTCATATGACCAATAACGCATGCGGGAGTCATACGTCTGTGCATTCACAAGAGGCATTCCGCCTTTGTCATGATCAACGACAATGGTTGTATGATTATACCTTCCATCACCTTCAAAATCGTAGCAAATGACATCACCAATTTGAAGCTCGTGCGCTTCTTTGAGTTTCTTTGCTCTCAAACCCGCTTTTGAATTCGCTAAATAATTTTTCATCGAATGAGCCACCGTCCAGCTATAGCTCCACGTATGCGGACGCACCCACCAGCCAGACCCGCGGTTCGGATACCCTCTCGTTGGCGCATTCCCTGCTTTCAAACATTGTGAAATAAAATTTGTACAGTTATCTTCAAAGTTTTTATAGGCTGGATTCCGTTTATTCCAATATGTCTCCGCATACTTCACGGCAGCCCGCCGGTCATAATGAAAGGCTCTCCCAAATTGATCTTCGGTCTGAAAGCGCTCATCCAAATGCTCTTCCCTTTGCCGCTCTTCTAACATCATCCGATCTTTGACAAGCATGTTGTTATAAAGAAATGCTTCTCTTTTTTCCACCTGTTCCTCTAAATAAAAAGAATCGTCTACATCCTTGCATACATATGTGAGATGAGCAAGGTACTGCACATGCTGAGCCCCATCATCTTGAATGGCTGAATCGAGAAGTTTTGTTTTTGCTTTTGCCTTCACAATCTCAACCTGTCTTCTAGCAAAAAGCTCTTTTTTCCGCTCTACTGCTTCCACATCAGACATAAGCTGCGGCTGTTTGATTGCACGGTCATTGATTAAATACGCCAGCCTGTCTTCTAAAGTTTTCTCTAATAATTGTTTCACACAGACACCACCAAACATTTTTTAAAATCTTTGTTTGGTTCATTCTATGTTCACAGGGATGTTATTTAGTATTTAAAGGTGTCTGCAGGAGCTCAATCCCTTTCACAATCTCCTCTTTCGCTTCTTCATCACTTTCCCGCTCAAGGGCCTTTTCCAGCTCTGGGAGCTGCTGATCATCGCCAATTTTGCCAATTGCCCATGCAGCCGTTCCCCGAATGACCGGTCTTGGGTCCTTGTGCATCAGCTCAATTAATACTGGTAAGGCAGATGTATCTTTAAAATGAGCGAGTGCCAAAATCGCATTCCGCTGAATGGGCTTTTTCCCCCGCCATGAACCTGAAACATGACCGTATTTTTCCTTAAACTCACGATTGCTGATCGTCAGAAGCGGCTTTAACAGCGGCTTCGCAATTTCAGGGTCTGGCTCCATTTCAGGATGCAGATGAAAGTCTTTTCCTTTATTGATCGGGCAGACAGTTTGACATGTATCACACCCGTACAATCGATTCCCTATTTTCGAACGAAATTCGTCAGGTAAAAAGCCTTTTGTCTGCGTTAAAAATGAAATACACCGCTGAGAATTCAGCTGTCCTGGATTCACCAGCGCACCCGTTGGACACGAATCCACACATTTATTACAAGTTCCGCACTGGTCTTCAATTTTCTCATCCGGTTCAAATGGGACATTTGTGATCATTTCAGCCAAATACACATAAGATCCAAACTCTGGCGTGATAATCATACAGTTTTTTGCACTAAAACCAATGCCAGCACGTTCTGCTACAGCACGATCAGACAATTCTCCTGTATCCACCATTGATTTTGTCCGTATATCAACATGTTTGCTTCGCAAAAATTCTTCGAGCATATCAAGCTTTTTTTTCAGCACAACATGATAATCCGTTCCCCATGAAGCCCGGCAAAAAATCCCCCGTCTCGCATCCTTTGTACTTCGAGGAGCATCTTTCATTTTGGAAGGATACGCGAGCGCTATCGCAACAATTGATTTGGCCTTCGGAAGCAGCAAAGAAGGGTTTGTCCTTTTTTCAATGTCAGGCTCTTCAAAGCCTGACAAATACCCTAACGATTCATGTAAGATGAGGCGGTCCTTTAATGAATCAAATGTGTCGGCACTTGCAAATCGAATTTTATCGACACCAATTTCTTTCGCATATTGAATCAATTCTTCTTTTAATTCTCCAACATGAATCACCTTGCAAACCTCCTTTCTTTGTTTCTTCTGTTGTTTTCAGTATAATACGAGTGTATCATGACCGATTGGAGTGAGTCACTGTGAAGATACATATGGAAATTTCTCATCATCAAAACCCGTCTATCCATGTTGGACAGATTGAATATTCGCATATTGAAGTGGGTACATCACCTCAAATGTTAAAAGGCCGCTTACGCCTGTTTCAAGAATCTTTATTTTTTGAATACGAAGATAAAGTTTTAGAAGAAGTACCAGCCATCAAAGAATGGACGGATATTTTAAAAGACGTTCCTTTCCTTCCACTTCTTTCTGACATCCAAAAGGAACAATTTATTGACTCAACCAATTCCGTACAGGATTTGTCGATATTTTTCTCACTAAAATATTTCTTACCTATCCTGACTTTAGATGCCGATCGCATCAAAGGACCGCTTTCACTGGCAAAACATGAGGCTGGTCACATCGAATGGCAGGACAGCGCAGGACTGAATGGATTATTTTCTCAAGCAAGTAAAGCACAAATTTCTCAAGACACAAAGAACATTCTTCAAATCATCCTTTTCCCGCCATCTATTTCCCGGGAAAAGAGTGAAGCTCTTATTCAATCCTTGACGAAGATGTTTGTACAAATACATGGCGGAGAAAGCAAATATGAACTCATTGAAAAAGCACTGTAGCCTCACAGTGCTTTTTCACATTATACTGACATAATAAAAAACGCAACACTTCGTTTATCTAAGAAACGAAATACTGCGTTATAAACAAAATTATGTATTGGAGCGGGTGATGAGAATCGAACTCACGACATCAGCTTGGAAGGCTGAGGTTTTACCACTAAACTACACCCGCATCAATCTTTTAAAAGCAACGTCATCGCGTTGACTTTTATTATGTTACAACTTTCTTAACAATTCGTCAAGAGAATATGAAGATTTTTCGTCAAAAAACTTCATATTCTCCGTATATATTACGATAGTTATTTATCTAGCTGGATATAAAATAAGTATGCATGTGACTTATTTTTCAGCGCTTGCTTTGGATTCTTCTGAATTTCCTCAAGCATTGGTGAACTTCCATCCTTCCCCATTGCCGCTGTATACGCAATCAGTGCCTTTCCTCCAGAAGCAACTTTGACAGTTTCAGATTGTGCAGAAAATACATAGTCACTTACTTTGAACGGAAAGCTTGATGTCGCTTTCGTCATTCCATCATTCTTTTTATTTGACCAAATACTAAATTGTGATTCATATGTATCTTTCTCATGATGTAATTGAAGAAGTACATTCACCGTTTGGTCGGTTCCATCCTGGTGTAAAGTAAAGGTAGCAGATGATGCTTCCTTATTCACTAATCGTCCATTTTTGTAATGACTCCCGATAAACGTAATACTCTTATTCTTCTTCGTTAATCCTTTCAGTGTCAGAGCCACCTTTTCATTAGTCGTTGCTGCTTCTAGTAAGTTTTTTTCTTTTTTTGAGAGTTTCATTTGTTCGATGGTTACTTGGTTTTTAGTGGCAGGATCTGTTGTTATTGTCGAAACCGCCTTTTCGGTTGTCGTGGTTTCTTCGGCCTTCTCGCCGCATCCTGCTAATAGAAAAACTGTGAATAAAAGAATGCTCCATTTTTTAACCATTGTGATCCCCTTTGATGTTTTTTATTTCTTATTATACTAAAATTTGGTCGGAATACAAAAAAAGGTTAGGAGAATTCTCCTAACCTTTTGCTTTTTTCTGTTTCATGGCTGATAGGAATGCCACAATGAGAAAACTCACAGCAAAAATCACCATCATATAAATAAAAAAGTTTGGCTTGATCTGAAAAGTAAATGCGGACGAGCCTTCCATCTCAAAAGCGAGACTGTTAAATAATAAAGCATCATTCGTTTTTGATTGAAATAAATGATAGAACAGTACACCGATTGTCAGCATCGGAAAGCCTAAGAATCCTAGAAAACTACCAACTATCGCGCCTTGTTTCATCGCCTGAACGTTCATGATCGTTGTCCTCCCATTCCCCCAAGCAATAGCTGCTTCATAATGGACTTACCATCCCCCATAAACGGAAGAAGATAGAGTAATTGAATAAAATACGTGATTGAAAAGATGAAAAAAGCTGTCGAAACCGGGTTTTCTTTTAGAAATAAAATGGTGACAATGATGCCTGCTGCGCCAATCACACCGGGAACAAGCGGTCCAAGCAGCGTAATCCATACCTGCTTTTTCTGAAATGGATCTAATACGGGCCTTACAAACTTCACTGACATCATGTCACTCGCAAAAAAGCCTTGAGGACCATCCCGTCCTGCAAATTTTCGATGCGCATAGCCATGTGCCGCCTCATGTAAGGCGGTTCCGGTAATTAACCCGAAATAAATAATCGTAAAATAAATCGCAATGGCTGCAATCGACGGATCAGGAATGAATAAAAAAGCGATCCCTGCCATGACCATGAAAAGCATCCAGAAAAAGATGATTTTTCGCGTCACCATGAGCAAAGCCGTCCCAAAAATGTGAAGGAACGAGTGACCAGTACAATCAAATCGTTCCTTCATTTTGATTTGATACTGCTTGAAAAATTGGCAGCAGGCTGTCACAATCCGATATGGTGAATGATAATGAATAGACAGCAAGTGATGCTGATTCAATCCCATCATCAGCTGATAAAAATCACGAGCAATCACCGACTCATCGACCTGAAACAAATCGGCGAGCTCTGCGGTAATACTCGCTTCTGTTCTTTTACCGTCCACTTTCGTTAACATATGATAGGCACTTTCATTGATCGGGAGTGTGCTTCCATACTGCGTATCCGTGAGATGCCTCTTTTGTAAGGTCACATACGGCGCTAGTGCCGGTACCCGCTCAATCTTTAGCTTATTGTTAAGAAGTTGAATCATGTGAATACCTCCATGAAAAACCTTTGTATATGGCAAAGATGAGCAGACCCTCAAATGCAGCCACAAGCAGCCATTGAAGCGTTTGACTCGACGCCCCTATGACATAGTTTCCAATAAAAACAATCGGAATCATGAGTAAAATAAGCGCTCCAAATGAAAAAATGCCTGTATAGGGATTGTTTCGATCAAGAGGAAGTAAAATACCTACCATATAAAAGAGCGCAGTCGCATTGCATAACACAGCGGCACCAATCAATGCGTGCCAAATCTGATCAGGAAGCGTCAGCGTTGTCAGCATGAATAAAACAATTTGCAGTACACCTACGAGCAGAAGGCCGATAAACTTATACAAAGCCACTTCCCACGATCTCAGACCAAATGTTTTATACATGCCCAGCATTCGTTTATCATTGCCAAACGAATTGAAGGCTGTTAATCCAGCAAGAGCGCAAAGAACAAAAAACGCTTCTTCTTCAAATCGGAATCCAAACTGATAACGAACGAATAAGATCACAATAAGGAGAATAAGAAAATTTAAAATATTTTCTTCATTTCGCACCTGTGATTTCATTTCCTTCACAATAAGTGACCACTTTTTTGAAGAAGAGAATGGCAGCTTGTGTAAAAAGGTTAACGCTTTTTTCTCTGCCATAATCGGCATCATCGCCAGAGAAACAAATGCGCCGCCTGCCGATAAGAGGATGATCAGAATCAAGATGGCATAATTCACCTCTTCAGGAGGCATTCCTTGTGCCGCTAGGAAAAACGGAGCTGTCAAATACATCAAATGATAATCAAACTGAATATATGATTGCTGAATTTGGCTAATATCAAAGTGCGTCAATCCATACGTGACAACCAGTGCCAATAAAACAAATATCGCTGCAAATTTTTGCAACGGTAATCTTAATTTCAAAACGAGCAAATAAGTGATATTGTAAATAAACTGCAGCAGCATTAAGACAAAAAGCGACTGCAAAAGCACCATCAAAAAGAAAGTAAAGATAAAGAAAATACCTATTCCCTGGGCAATAAAATTAGGTAAAAGCAGGATGCCGATAAAAAATAAAACAAGCCCTGCCACCACTGTCACCATCGGAATGAAGTATCCAAAACTTTTCTGAAAGGTAGAGAGCGGGAACCAGCTCAGCTGCATAGAAAACCGGTCTTGTTCAGGTGTTCTGACCTTGATCAAAACGAATAACAAGCTTGTAAAAATAGAAGCATTGATCGCCATTGACACGACAAGTAATCCAAGTGAACGTTCATCTCCATTTAAGAAAGCCTTCATAAAGACACCTGTAAAGCTGTATCCGATAATGGCTCCCATTGTGACGGCAAACAAAAAGAATAAGACCACAATGATTCGCTTCGTTTGAGTATCAAAGAGCTTATACATCTCCTGCTGCCACATTTTAAGCATCATTTTAGAAATGATTAATGATTTCATCAAAATGTGCACCCCTATCACTTAACATTGAAGCTTTCAGAAACACCTGTTCCAGTGTGCTTGATTGATACTTCTCCTTTAAGGCTGAGACCGTCCCTTCATCCATTTTATTTCCTTTAGAAATAATGGCGATTTTGTGGCACAGCTCTTCCGCTGAAAGCATATCATGCGTTGAAAGCAAGATCGCACCATGGTGCTCGGCATACCGCTTCATCAGTTTCTTTGTGTTTATAACCGCTTCAATATCAAGTCCTCTAAAGGGCTCATCCATGATCACCAATTGACTATCAAGCATAAATGCAGCAATCAGCTGTGTCTTTTTTTTCATTCCATGTGAATAGGTTTCGATCGGTCTTGATAAAGCCGAGTCCATATCAAACAGTTCAATTAGTTGATTTCTTCTGTGAATTGTTTTACATTCATACATAGAAGAAACAAAATCTAAATATTCAGCACCAGTCAATGCTTCAGGGAGCAGCAGGTCATCTGGAACATAGGCTACTTGTTTTTTAAAGGATGGTTCATCATTTGGGACGTCCTGCAAGTGAATCCTTCCTTCTGTATGCTTAATAATGCCGAGTATACAGTTAATCATCGTTGTTTTACCCGAACCATTCGGTCCAGCAACAGCAACGATTTGATGAGGGTCGATCTTTAAATGAAAATCATTGACAGCAGTCACGTTATTTTTATACGTCTTGGTTAAATTCTCGATCGTAAACATATAACCTCCAAGTGTCTGCATATTCTTTAAAAACAGATCAGGCTAAACCGCCCGCCACAGACGGTTTAGCCCTGGTGTCTTATCTAAGAAGCAAAAAGATGAATCCTAAGTATAGCTACTTACATTCAATTTTGACTTTTAAGCCACTTTCCCACTGAACGGCTCCTGTAAAGCTACCCTTGCCGTTTGCGATACACCAAACTGCTGCTCCTAGAACGACTGTTGCTCCCAATCCAAGAAGGACAGCAACAAATACTAAGAACCAAGCTTGGTCCATAATAGCAGGTTCCATAGTGGAATAGTCAACTTGCGGCGCTGCATAAGTCATACTTTTCACCTCCCAGCTTATGATGATCGTATCATAGGCGTTACACTCCAAACATCTACAGAACATCCCATTTTTGACCGAACATACATTTGATTAAAATGTGACTTTTTATTCAATTATTCACTTCCAACTGCTTAAACCCTCTCTTATTTACTAGATTTTGACACCCCATAAGAACCACAAAACCCATTTAATGTCATTTCCACCATCTTTTTTCTCCTTTTTTTCAAATAGTCCATATTTATCATCAATCATATTTATTCTTTCTTTTTTGTGAGATAGAAAGAATTCCCCCGATATATCAGATAAAAAAGTCCTGATTATATGTCGTAATAACGCCAATTATGAAAAATTTACTGATCATTCTGATAAAAGAGTGGGCATATTTCCCTTCTTTTCTTGACTCTATAAATGTGTATATACAAGAAAAGCGATTGGGAAAAAAGCCCTTACTTTGTTCAGCAGTACACAACATAAGACTCCCGCTATTCTATGAAAAAAAGCAAAGCAGCCATCGCAGACTGCTTTGCTTTTTCATATTTAAGAGGAACTAGCAGCAGAGGCTGCATCTGGGAAATGATTGTTCCCAATGATTTCACCAGCTGGCACAGAGAGTCCTGTAGCCCCTGATCTCTTGAATGGAAGGAGCGGGAAAACAAGCTCTGCTAAATAATAAGCTTCTTCTAGATGCGGGTAGCCAGAAAATATAAATGTATCAATGCCTAGAGACTCATATTCTAGGATACGTTCTGCTACTGTTTGCGGGTCTCCGACGAGTGCTGTTCCTGCACCGCCGCGTACTAAACCAATGCCTGCCCAAAGATTTGGGCTGATTTCAAGTTGGTCTTTCCTCCCTTGGTGCAATTCCACCATTCGTCTTTGACCTACTGAGTCCATCCTCTGTAACACTTTTTGCGCCTCATCAATTGTTTTTTGATCCAAATGACGAATCAGATGTTCCGCTGCCTGCCATGCCTCCTCTTCGGTATCTCTCACAATCACATGAAGACGAATGCCAAACTTCACCGTTCTTCCTTCCTTTTCAGCCTGTTTCTTCACTTGTGCAATTTTCTCTTTTACTTGTGCAGGCGGTTCGCCCCAAGTTAAATAGACATCTGTATGCTTAGCGGCTGCTTGAATTCCTGCTGCTGATGATCCGCCAAAAAAGACTGGTGGATGGGGTGTTTGAGCTGGTGGGAATAACAGACGGCCATTCTCCGCTTGTAGATGTTTGCCATGAAATTGTACATTTTCTCCTTTCAATAACCGCTTCCAAATTGTCAAAAATTCTTCTGTTGCCTCATAGCGTTCATCATGAGAAATGAACAGCCCATCCCCTTCAAGCTCCTCTTTACTTCCTCCTGCTACCACATTAATCAGCAGTCTCCCGCCTGAAAGACGATCTAATGTAGAAGTCATTCTAGCAGCAACAGACGGTTGCATCAGCCCTGGTCTAAGAGCCACGAGGAACTTTAAATGAGTGGTTTCTGCAGCTAAAGCAGCTGCCGTCAGCCATGGATCTTCACATGATCTCCCAGTAGGCAGTAAGACCCCTGTATAACCAAGCTGATCAGCTGCTTGAGCAATCTGTTTAAAATATGGATAGTCTGCCTGTCTTGCCCCTTTTGCTGATCCTAAATAACGGCCGTCTCCATGCGTTGGAATAAACCATAAAATATTCATAACATCGCCCCCTGTTATTATTCACCTTGATAACTAGTGCGCCACTTGAGCAGACGCTTTTCTAACAGACGTACAAATGAATCTGTCAGCTTACCAACTACTGCAAAGATGATAATTCCTACAAACACTTTATCCGTTTGAGAGAATTGCCTTGCATCCATAATCATATAGCCTACCCCGCTGCTTGAACCCATCAACTCAGCTACCACTAAACCAAGCCAAGCAATTCCTAATGACAGTCTCACGCCCAGAAGAATATGAGGAAGAGCAGCCGGTAAAATCAGCTTTGTGATGCTTTGATACACATTAAACTCTAAGGCGCGGGCCACATCAAACAGCTTATTGTCTACACTGCGAATACCTAGAAAAGTATTAATATAAATCGGAAAAAAAGCCCCAAGTGCAATCAATAAAATTTTCGCCGTTTCATCAAAGCCAAACCAGAGGATGAATAAAGGAGTGACCGCTAAATGTGGAACGGTTCTCAGCATTTGCAACGTCGGATCTACATACTGCTCTGTTTTTTTAGAAAACCCTACGCATACGCCCAGCAAATGACCTAAACCTCCCCCAAGTAAAAATCCACATATCGCTCGATAAAGACTGATGTAAAGATGACCAAACAGTTCACCAGAACGAAATAAATCTCGAAAAGATTCTGCAATCAAGACAGGCGCAGGAAGTACAGTGGAAGAAACGATTTGAGAACCAGCTATGATCTGCCAAACCGCAATAAGTAGAAGAGGTAATACCAGTCCCTTTAACTTATATAAAGAAGAAGCTTTTCTCCTTTTTTTCTTTGACCGCTCAATTTTAGATGCTAAAGCCGGGTTCGAAATAGCTTTCATTTATTCATCTCCTCTTTTAGCATTTTTTCAATAAACGAATTATCTACAACCTGATTGACATCAATTTTCCGCTGGATCGCTTTTGTTTGATATTGAAAATCAGCGGTATGCTGCTGAGCATTGATGATCTTCTTCGAAATGGGCTTATTAAGTGGTTCCGTATTGTTTAATACTTGTGTGACGACCTTCTTATCTAAATTTTTTAAACGCGCATATAGCGTAACAGCCCCTTCTGGATGTGCTTTTTGCCACTTCACTGCATGGTCATATACCTTTAAGAATTTCACTACTAGTTCAGGATGCTGATCAGCAAACTGAGTTCGAACAAGTGTGAAACCTGGAGAATATAAATCGGTCGCTTCCCCATTCACCAGCAGCTTTGCTCCTTTCTTTATCGTTTCAAGTGATAAGAACGGCTCCCAGATCGACCAAGCATCAACGGACCCATTTTCAAATGCTGATATCGCTTCATCTGGCTGAAGCTGAATAATCTGAACATCCTTCGCAGATAAACCTGCCTGATCTAATACTTTGTATAAAAAGTCAAAGCCACTGCTCCCTTTAGCGACAGCGATTTTTTTCCCTTTTAAGTCTTCTACTTTTTTAATCTCACTGTTCTTATTCACTAAAATACCGTTCGCTTTCAGCCCATCCTGAGATAAACCAATTTCCTTAAAATCAATACCGGCTGCCTGACCTGCTATGACAGGTGAGTTTCCAACTTGCGAGAAATCTAATTGATTTGCAGCAAGTCCTTCAAATTGGGGAGGACCACTTTGAAACTCCACCCACTTTACCTTCACTCCTTCTTTTTCAAATGATTGTTCAAACCAACCTTTTTCCTTTGCTAAAAGCAGCGGACTCAAACTTTGCTGAATCCCAATCCGAATTTCTTTCACCTTGTTTTCCGATCCGTCTGCTGCTTGATCACACCCTGCTAAAACAAGGAGAAGACTCAAAAAGATAACGATCATTTGGTTCTTTTTCATGCAATTTCCCCTCCCTAAATCCCTGATCCATCGGTTAGTAACAATTCATCTGTTTTCTCAAATTCTGAAAGCACCTTTTGCCTTAAATGTTGAAAAGCGCTTGACGTTCTATCACGCGGAAAAGGTAGATTCACAGGAAGAATCTTATGGATTCGGCCAGGTCTCGCTTGCATTAGCACAATCTCATTTCCTAAATAAATCGATTCATCAATATCATGAGTTACAAGCATCATCGTTGTTTTTTTCTCCTGCCAAATGTCCAGCAGCACATCCTGCAAGTGTTTTCGTGTGAATGCATCCAGCGCACCAAATGGTTCATCAAGCAATAAGATCTCCGGATCACGAAGGAGTGCTCTCGCAATGGCAACCCGTTGTGACATTCCTCCGGAAAGCTCATGTGGATAAGCATGTTCAAATCCTTTTAATCGAACAATTTCAATCAATTCATCCACTTTGCGGCGTACATCCTGTTGTTTTAAATTGAAATTGGCCGCTATGTTTTCTTCGACCGTCAGCCATGGAAACAGGCGGTGTTCCTGAAAGATAAAGCCCTGTTTCATTCCTGGTTCTGTGATCCGTCTATCTCCTATCAAAATTTGCCCATGATACGCTGTGTCGAGCCCGCCTATGATTTTTAGCAACGTACTTTTCCCGCATCCGCTCGGACCTATTACTGTTATAAATTCACCAGGAATGATGCTCAATCTTAAGTCTTCAAGTACCCGAATGGACTGTTTGTCTTTCCAAAAGGATTTATCCACAATATCAATTGAAATCGTCATTGAAACCTTCACTCCTCTTGCGATCAGACAAATACACAGAAAGGCCCTTATCCCAAAAAAGAGATAAGAGCCTTCGCGTTGTCCGATCAGCTAATCATATTGATTTGTTAGCACCATCCTAAATCATACTAATCATATAAATCAACTCAATTTTATAAAATGGTTATTTTGTCCTTGTATGCTTTTCATCGATTCGATCGTAAATCGCTTCTATTCGTTCCTTGTTACTGTAAATCTCATATTTATTCCGCTCAATTAATATGTCTAATGTGATATCCATGTGTTTTCTGTATTTTTTTCGTTTTTTCTTTTTTTCCATCTTCATCATCCTTTCTCAATTCAAATAAAAAAAAGGCTCTTCACTCATATTTGAGTGATAGAGCCTTCGGTTGACCGATCAGCCATTCTTGTTTGTGTTTTCAGTATGCTCATGTTAATACACACTATTCCTACCTGTCAACTATATTTATTGTTTTTTCAGATTTATCTAAAAAATGATTGACCGAGCAGAGAACAAGATTTATAGTCTTATTAAATATTTCTTATCAAAACAGTTGGTTTTATCTAACAAAAGGAGGATACACACATGTCAGAAGAACGTCCATTTCGTTTAGAAACAAAAGCCATTCACGCAGGTCAGGAACTTGATTCAGCGACCTATTCAAGAGCCGTGCCTATTTACCAAACAAGCTCCTTTGGTTTTAGAGATAGTGATCATGCAGCGAATTTATTCGGTCTTCAGGAACCGGGAAATATTTATTCACGTATTATGAACCCGACAAATGACGTATTTGAAAAGCGTATCGCAGAGCTTGAAGGTGGAATTGGTGCACTTGCTGTTTCTTCTGGGCAAGCAGCGACGACTTATTCTATTTTAAACATTGCAGGAGCCGGAGATGAAATCGTTTCCTCAAGCAGTCTTTATGGCGGCACCTACAATTTATTTGCCCATACACTCAAAAAACTTGGAATTACAGTAAAATTCGTCGATTCATCCAACCTTGAAGAACTCGAAGCGGCGATCACAGACAAAACAAAGGCAGTGTATGCAGAGAGCATTGGAAATCCAAAAGGCGACATTTTACATATTGAAGCCATCTCAGCCATTGCACACAAGCATCATATCCCGCTTATTGTGGACAATACGCTCGCCAGCCCTTATTTATTAAGACCTATCGAGTTTGGTGCAGACATTGTCGTCCACTCAGCGACGAAATTTATTGGCGGTCACGGTACATCAATTGGCGGCGTCATCGTTGATAGTGGCCGATTCCCTTGGGCTGACAGCGATAAGTTCAAAGGACTGACTGAACCAGATCCAAGCTATCACGGTCTGACATATACAGAAGCGATTGGAGAAGCAGCTTATATCACAAAAGCACGAGTACAACTCTTACGTGATTTAGGGGCAGCTCTGTCGCCATTCAACTCATTTTTACTTCTGCAAGGCTTAGAAACATTACATCTTCGTCTTGAGCGGCATAGTGAAAATGCCTTGAAAACAGCACAATTCTTACAGGATCACCCTCTTGTCGATTGGGTAAGCTATCCGGGTCTTGAAAGTCACGAATCCTATGAGCTTGCTCAAACCTATTTACCAAAAGGACAAGGCGCAATCCTCACATTCGGTATTAAAGGTGGACGCGAAGCAGGTAAAAAGCTCATTGATTCTGTGCAGCTTTTCTCCCATCTCGCAAACGTGGGCGATTCTAAATCCCTCATCATTCACCCTGCCAGCACAACGCATCAGCAATTAAGCGAAGCAGAACAAAAAGCGACAGGTGTCACACCAGAGCTCATTCGTTTATCTGTTGGAACAGAAGCGATTGAAGATATTCTTGCAGATCTTGAACAGGCGATTACAAAAAGTCAGTCTGAATGACATAGAAAAAAGCACACGGCTGTGTGCTTTTTTATTGTTTATTAATGATTGAGTAATCGAATGTCTTGGAAAGGATAAAATACAAATGAGGTAGTTCCTTGAATATCACGCTTTGTAAAAAGACCTAAGCCGTTGCGGCTGTCCATTGAATTTTGGCGATTGTCCCCCATGACAAAGTACTTTCCTTTTGGAACAGTCAGAGGGCCAAAATCAGGTGTCAGCAAGGTGCCATCTGCCGCTGCTTTCTTTTTGTTTGACGCTAAGTAAGGCTCCGCCACTTTTTTTCCATTAACATATAGCTGATCATTTTTCATTTCAATTTTATCACCAGGTAAACCAATCAATCGTTTGACATAATGCGTGCTGCGGTCTTCCCCATCAAGAACAATGATCTGTCCCCGTTTATAATCACCGAAATAATCAACCGTTTTATTCACAAACACCCGCTCTGTGTTATGCAGTGTTGGGGACATAGAAGTCCCTTTTACAATGTACGGCGCGAATAAAAAGTTCCGAATGATAAAAACAGCAATAAATGCGATTAAGATGGCTTTGATCCAGCCCCATAATTCTGATTTCTTTTTTTGTGTTTTTGTATTTGTTGTCATAAGCTCCTCCTGAATTCCCCAAGGACGAAATGTGTGTCACCAGCTGCCAGCCGGCGTCACGCTTGTTTCTCCCTAAATATAAACATATTTTGCCAACAAATCAAGCGAAGAGAGAGAAAAAGGCAAGCACCTTTCTGTGCTTGCCCAAAACTCAGTTAGTTAGCAGAAGAATCCGCTTCTTTTTCTTTGTTTGCTTTACCATAGAAATAATCCGATGGATTCACTGGTTTGAAATCAGATAACTTATGGAATCGAAGAAGATCCCTATAGAGCACTTTATCTGAAAGACTTAACTGATTATCAACACGGGCTTTAATCGCCTCTGTCTTTTTATTTTGTTTCACCACTTTACCTGTTTTTGTATCATAAACGGTATTATCAACAAGTGTGTATTTCGGTGTCACATAGTTTCCATTACGGAAGGCAACAGTCTCATCATGCTTTTTAGAGAATAGGTCTGTTCCAAAATTCACGAATTCATTTGAATCAATACCTTGTAAGTGAAGAAGTGTTGGCATAACGTCGACTTCACCACCATACGTATGGTTCACGCCGCCCTTCTTACCAGGAATACGTATCATGAGCGGAACACGCTGGTTTTGTGCATTTTGATAAGGAGTGATTTCTTTCCCTTGAATTTCACTCATTGCACGGTTATGGTTCTCAGAAATACCGTTATGGTCACCATATAATAAAATGACTGAGTCTTTATACATACCTGATTTTTTCAAGTCCTTGAAGAATTGCTCTAATGACTCATCTAAATATCTTGCTGTTTGGAAATAGTTATCGACTGTTTTATCGCCAGTTGTTGCCTTAGCGATTGTCGCATCTTTTTCATCTAAATTAAATGGATAGTGATTTGTCAGTGTCATTAAATGTGCATAAAATGGCTTTTTCATTGATTCTAGCATTGGAATTGATTCTTTGAAGAACGGTTTATCCTTCAGACCCATATTCACAAGGTTTTCTTCATCCATGTTGTAATAGGAAGCATCAAAGAATTGATCAATTCCCATATGTTTATAAATCGTGTCACGGTTCCAGAAAGATTTATAGTCCCCGTGAAGTACTGCACTCGTATAGCCTGCTTTTTGATCTAGGATGGCAGGTAGTGATTGGAAGGTATTTTCACCCTTTGTCACAAATGCTGCTCCCTCTGGCAAGCCAAACATACTATTATCCATCATCAGCTCAGCATCTGATGTCTTCCCTTGACCAGTCTGATGGAAGAAGTTATCGAAATACGTAAAATCATCTTTCCCATGAGCCAGTTTGTTTAAAAATGGAGTCACTTCTTCTCCATTTAATTTGTAGTCGATTAAGAAAGACTGAAAGCTTTCTAAATGAATTTTAATAATGTTTTTGCCTTTTGCTTTACCAAAATACTCTGCATTTGGCTTCGCATAGTGAGAGGACGTATAGTTCACAACATCCGTTAAATCTTCACTGCTTGCATTGGCTACCTGTGTTGCGTTTTGTGCTGCTTGTACCCCGTCATAAATCGTATAGTTATAAACACCTAAGTATTTGACAACATACTTATGATCAAAGGTTCTCGTTAATAATTCTGGACGATCCTTTTCAGCCAGATGAAGGTTTACAAAGAACAGTCCAATACCTGCAGCTACAATCAGCAGTGCAAACGTCTTTTTCATTTGGAACTTCTTCACTTCTGGTCTCCAAATGACAATCGCAATCAAGATGATAATATCAAGGAAGTATAAAAGGTCATGCGGCTTAATGCTTGCTAGCACACCGCCAGTCATGCCTCCCCCAAGATTTCCTGCCTGCTTCATTGTTGAGAAAGTCAAAAAGTCATCAAAGAAACGGTAATATGCTACATTTGCATATAAAAGTGCGGTCATAATAAAATCAATAACAATTAAAACAATGGCAGATTTACGCCCCTTCAAAAAGAGAGCAAGTCCAAAAAACACGATGGCTGAACTAAATGGATTCAATAAGAGAAGCCCCTCTTGAAAAGAACCTTTTACTCCTAAATTAAAGTCCATTTTGTAGGCTGTGTACGATTTAGCCCAGAATAAAAGGACAGCCAAAACAAAAAAGCTATATTTGTTTGCAAATATTTTTTTCATAAAACCTCTTCTTTCTTATCATCGTTCTGATATAAATGAAATCATAAAAAATTTACATTCATTTTGCAAATGTAAATCTTCTTCGCCAAGCATGCCGATGCTCTGTCTCCGCCGGATACATGCGCTCCTTTAATATAACGAATGAGAAGCATCATAAGTTTCAAAAAAAATACGAGTAAATAAAAGGAAAAATATCCATTTACATTAAATTTACGCACACTTCATGTTTTAGTGGATGAAGAAGGTTTTGTAAATCACTCAGTATTACTTTACTTTTTTCATCTATTCGTGTCAAAGTAATTATAAAGAAAAGGAAGAATCACCTAGGCTTTTCGACTCATTTACCCAAATTTATACAAAATTCGATCCTTGCTTCTTTTATTGTGACTCAACCTCCATTAATCCATGTACCTCCCTAAAAAAACAGTTTTAAACAAAAAAAGCTTGATTTCCCCTACTGATGTGCGGTGTGATAAAGAGGTAGAACTTGATCACAACACTTATATGTTCATGACAAAAAAATCAGGCTGGAGGACATCACATGAAGATTAACAAACAAATCAACACTTTTGAAGAAAGATTTTCAGAAGATGTAGTCACTATCATTGCTGTTACAGGACCTTCTGGCGTAGGGGCAGGAAAAGCAGGCCAGGCACCTCTTTGGACCGCTTCTATTCCACTGATTGCTTGGAAAGAAAACGGTCATATCATAACCGAAAATGTAAGACTTTGCTGGTTAACAGATGACGAGGGATTAAGGGAAAAACAGGCACAATTACATAAAGAATCAATCGTTACACTTCAGGTTCGAAAAGGCGAAGGTGAATTCATGCTTGTATCTTTGATCGATACAGACACAAAGGATCAAGCGCTTCAAGAAATTTTAGAAGAAGCCCAAAAGCCTGTGTATTATCATGATGACATACTTGGAACCTTTGAGTTAGTAAAAGGACTAGACTTATTTGAAAAAACGATCCAATGGAGCAATGAAGAGTGCTTTCTCTACTTCAACCTCGAAGAAGATGAAAAAATAAATGACTCTCTTAGAACAGCAAACCAACTTATGCAAGAGCAAGCCAAATGGGATTCTTCTATTAAATCATTTGCCGCGAATCAGCTGATAGATCTAGCAAAGGATTGGCAGGAACAAGACGAATCAGCTGAAAAGCAAGAAGAACTCACACTGAATCAATTTATAAGCCGCATTTCACTTGAAAGCCTGCATGTTTACCCTGAGGGAGAGTTTGAAGTCTACTATCATGACGGTGATTTATTTTGGGGTCATGTCATTATTGTCACAGGAAATATAAATGGCACATTTCATGATGCACACATTGCAGGCTAAAGGCTGGAGGAATAACCCATGGAAATCAAAGCTTTTCAAGAATTAAATCTAATCGGGAAAACGCCAGCCATCGCCAAAATTGGCGGCTTTCGTCCTGATCCAGCTATACACAGCTGGTTTGCCGGCCATTTTTTCATCGATCCTAACCAAGGCTGGCCGACAGATCAAGATGGAGCCATGATTCCGATTTTACAAATTTATTTACCAGAAGTGCCAGGAGGAATAAACGGCTTCAATGAATGTAAGCTGATTCAAATTTTTCTTAATCAGAAAACACTTCCGATTGATATCACCAAAAACGGTGAAGGCTGGAAGCTCATTGAATATTCATCAATCGAAGGTTTAGAAGTAGCTGAAACTCCTGAAGAAGTGAGAGGGCTCAAAGCCTTTCAAATCCAATGGAACGAAAGTGAGCAAAGGGACTTCCCTTGCTGGGAAGAAGCATGGTCATATGTGGATCTAACAGAAGTAAACGAAAGTGAAGAAGCGACAGACCACTTCTTTAATCAATACACAAATTATTCGTTCACAAAAATCGGTGGATATGGGGCGTATATTCAATCCCCGCCCCATCAACAACAAGGCGAATTCATGCTGCAAATCGCCTCAGAAGAAAAACCTCGTTTCATGATTGGTGATAACGGCACGATGTATTTCTATTATGACAAAGAATCAAAAGAATGGTTTATGCACTGGGATTGTTTTTAACGTTTATTGAATGAAACCTTGCCTTCTCCTAAGCGTAATGAATAATATGAAAGGAGGAAGCAAAATGGGATTCATTTTAGACATCTTTTCACTTGCTGTGTATATCCCTTTTCTACAAGTGGATGAAGAGGATATCTCGAGGAACGTAGCACATCTCAAAAAATATAGCTGGTTTCAAGCACTATTACATGATCAAACTTGCAGAGAGCTCATCATTTACGATCCCGATGTTCGACGTGTCATAGGCAGGTTTAAAACGAAGAAACTCCATAAGAAGCGCTACAACTTAAGATGCGAACGTAAATTACTGCAAGCATTACAACGCGCAATGTAAGCTGACAACAAGAGCCGCACTTTCCTGTGGCTCTTTTTTATCAATTGAATCGTTCCTTTTGAAGAAAACATTTGACGCCTGGACAACTCTGCCCGTATATTATGTATAAATCCATCTTTTTCAAAGAAAAGGAGGCCTCACATGCGCTTGTTTAAGAACTGGAGAAAAAAGCAGCCTGCACAGCAAATCACTTCAGAAAAGCAAGAAGACAGCATCCCAATCGACTTCTCCACACTTCCCTTTGGCACAGACACCGTCGATGATTTTTTGTTCAATCTAGACCTGACCTCCAAGCTCATAGATCCCTATAAAGAAACAGATACGAACAAGCTTACCTAGATCTTCGTAAATCCTCATCCAATACTGGATGATTTTTTTATACTCAATGAAAGGTGTATCCAATGAAAACATATTATATCGTCAGACACTGCCAAGCAGATGGACAATCTAAAGATGCAGCTTTAACACCACAAGGCATCACTCAATCTCATGAACTGGCACAGTTTTTTTCCAGCATTCATCTCAATCAAATTATCTCAAGTCCTTATAAACGAGCGATCCAAACTACTGAGCCACTTGCTCATGCAAAACAACTCGAGATAAAAATCGATCAGCGCCTCTCTGAACGTGTATTAAGCAGCAAACCAATAGACGATTGGTATGAGAAACTAAAGCTCAGTTTTACAGACTTACATATGACCTGTGAAGGCGGAGAATCGAGCCAAGAAGCCATGAATCGTATTGTAGAAGCGCTCCACGAACAAACAATATTAGAAACAGATCATACCCTATTCGTCACACATGGCAATATCATGAGCCTGCTTCTTAAACACGCTGATTCAACGATTGGATTCGAGGAGTGGAAGAAACTAAGCAATCCAGATATCTATATTCTGAAATATTTTAGTCCAGGTCATATAGAAGCAAAGCGAATATGGCAATAAAAAACGGCAGAATGAACTCTGCCGTTTTCTCATCTATTGCTTATAATAAAATGCCTCTACCCACTCATACGGTTTCTTACGCTCCGCACACCATTTCATAAAGTCTCTTGTCTCCGTCTGCTGAAACGTCATCCAGTCCGTTAAAAGCTGGTCATAATAGACGGCTTGTTTTTGAACATTCGTACGAGTTCTTTTATCTTGAATTAGCATCATAACACGTTCAATCCCCTGAATTCTCTCTTGATCCTTCTCATAGGTGCTTAAATAAAGATCTTCATGTATATGATGAAACGAATACCACAAGGCCGATAAATAGGTTTCACAAATTTGAACAATCACACGCTGTTCCTTGCTGCCCCCAAGCTCTAGTGCCTTCAATAAATGAGGCAGCCCTTCTCCCTGATGCACAAACAAACCTTGCCAGCGATACGGTCTCACATCCAATGGGTCAACATTCTCCCACGTTTGAAAAACAGGCTGGATCACCCCATTTACCAGCGGATACACAAGCAGATGATGACCATCCTCAAACCGTTCAATCCACTCAAACAGCCAAGCAGCAAATTCACGCTGTACTTCAAAATCGTTCTCTGTCATCTCTTCAATAAAGGCCTGAAGAACGTTTAGCGCATCTTTACGCAGCCCCTGTTCTTTTCTCACACAGTATTGTCTAAAAAGAGGATAATCATTTACTCCCTCGTCTTGAATGATAGCCTGTAATATCGTCTTCGTTTGCATGATCACAACGCCGCCTTTTTACATCCATTCTTTTCTATGTTCATGAATAAATTGAATGTCTTTTTGATAATGTTCAAGATGTCCTTGTTGAATCATATTTTGAAAAGCGATATCCCCCTCACTCGCTTTTCGTTTCATATACTGACATAATCCTTCTAAACGCAGCAGCACCATATCCAAATAATCTTCTGCTATTTCCTCACCATAAGCTTCAAAAAACAGTTTCACTCTATGCTTTATCTGGTATGCATGGTCTAATGAATGATAGTTCACGATGTCTCCTGTTTTGGTGCGAAAAAACCTACTGATAGGTACACATGTATACAAAGTATATGCGATATCCCAAAGTCTTGGACCAGGAGCAGCTACATCAAAATCAATGATACCTACTGGTTTTTCATTATTGAAAATGATGTTGTACATTGCAAAATCATTATGGCACACAACCTCTATTTCGCCAGGCGTATTGTCCATTCGTTCCCAATCGTCTGAAATGGGAAAATCACGAACAGCATCATGATACAGTCTAAGCATTCTCGCTATTTCTTTTAAGGCATGGTGAGAGCACATGTATTCTTTTAAAGGATCATGACCGGCTACGCCTTCAATGAAGGACAATATCTCTCTACCTTGTTCATCAACCCCTAAAAACTTTGGAGCATAGGAGAAATTCTTTTTTTCTAAATGCTTTAGCAGCTTTTGTATATTGATATTGTCTGACTTTACTTCTCGACGAACCGTATCTCCCGAACGATATACGTTTGAGACATTTCCACCTGTCAATAACTCCTCATGATCATTTTGTTTTTTCATAAATTCTCCCCTTAAACTGGGTCACCATGTTGATGTCAGCTAAAGATGTGTATGTACCCACAAATATTCATTTAGTTACACAAAAGTAGTACAACTGTTTTATGTGAATGTGCTGCTCCATTTTGTTTCCTTACATGGTTAAATGTATCTTATCAAATGTTGCAAATCATCTAAAGATTATTCTGCCAAAAGAAGTACATACTCATTATTTTCTAATAGGTTCCTATTTTTTATCTAAATAACTCATTTAAACCACAAAAAAACGTTTTACCACGAGGGTGAAACGTTAGGTTCATGGTAAAACCAATCATGAAACTTTTAATAGATACCGGTGGCCGGGGTCGAACCTGCACTCCGTGATAAATTATTCCAAAAAGGCAAGGTATACCTTCTTAAAGTAAAGCACACGTTAATGAATTAAGAATTAAAGCTCTTCCTGATATATTTCTGATTTTATCGGCTTTAAATTCAAAGGTATTTTAAACTCATGAATACTTTCAATATGATTAAAAAAATGCTCGATATCGTCATAATCCATTGACCATTCTTCTACCACCTTTAACTTTTTTAACTCGCTTGTTGGTTTAAATAAAAATTCACAGTGTAGTTGTTCCATGTGAGAATAATCATCTTTTTCATAAACTGTAAACTGACGTACAAAGTCAAAATGAAATAGTTCCTCTCCTGTAAAATCATAGACACCACACTGAAATAAAATTTCTTTATCTTCTTCGCCCTCAACTGTCTCCTTTGAAAAAGCCTTAAATGTTTCCCAAACCTTTTTTATATCATCGGTATCTTCACCAATGCTATCTTTAAAATAACGTTCAGCATTTTTAACCGTAATCATTACAACACCTCTTATGTACAATTTATATCCAATCCTTCTTCAATTATCCTGCCTCTTTAGTTTAATCATAAGGTAACCATCAATAAAGTAAAAATAATCTCCTTAATATGTTCCTCTGTCATATCGTAAGGCTTTAATTCAGCAATACTTATTCCTTTTGCTGTTAGGGAATTAAGAAAACGCCTTAAAAATTCACAGTCCTAAACAAATAATTCAATAGCTTCCCGAAATGATTCAACATAAGACTTAGTTTCCTTTTCTAAAATTGCCAATTCACCTTGATCTAAAATATTTTTACGTCTTGCCATTTAGCTAGGTCCCCTTTCAGCAGTGAACACGATTTGAAGTAATTTTATTGTGTGAAAAATCAACTAAAAAACAAATAAAAAACGCCCTCCTACAATTTGTAGAAAGACGTTTTAAACGTTGATATTCCTTAATTCTTCTGTGATTGACGATAATAAAGAATATCTAAAACTAGATACCGGTGGCCGGGGTCGAACCGGCACTCCGTGAGGAACACGATTTTGAGTCGTGCGCGTCTGCCAATTCCGCCACACCGGCATGATCATTAAAGAGCGCATCTTATATTAAAAAACAATGGTGCCGAGGGCCGGACTTGAACCGGCACGGTAGTCACCTACCGCAGGATTTTAAGTCCTGTGTGTCTGCCAATTCCACCACCCCGGCAGTCTTTTCAAAAAAGGCGACACCCGGATTTGAACCGGGGATAAAGGTTTTGCAGACCTCTGCCTTACCACTTGGCTATGCCGCCATTATTGGAGCGGAAGACGGGATTCGAACCCGCGACCCCCACCTTGGCAAGGTGGTGTTCTACCACTGAACTACTTCCGCATATCAACTGGGCTAGCTGGATTCGAACCAACGCATGACGGAGTCAAAGTCCGTTGCCTTACCGCTTGGCTATAGCCCAATAATAAAATGGGGCGATTGATGGGAATCGAACCCACGAGTGCCAGAGCCACAATCTGGTGCGTTAACCACTTCGCCACAACCGCCATAGATGTAATGAATTATAAAATATAATTGGCAGGGGCAGTAGGAATCGAACCCACACCGGAGGTTTTGGAGACCTCTGTTCTACCGTTAAACTATGCCCCTATGAAAACAAAAAATGGTGGAGGGGGGCGGATTCGAACCGCCGAACCCGGAGGGAGCGGATTTACAGTCCGCCGCGTTTAGCCACTTCGCTACCCCTCCACTTTTGAAAAACAGTGCCGGCAAGAGGACTTGAACCCCCAACCTACTGATTACAAGTCAGTTGCTCTACCAGTTGAGCTACACCGGCAAATAGTGGTGGCTCGGGACGGAATCGAACCGCCGACACACGGATTTTCAGTCCGTTGCTCTACCAACTGAGCTACCGAGCCAAGTATTCTTTTGAAAAATGGCGGTCCGGACGGGACTCGAACCCGCGACCTCCTGCGTGACAGGCAGGCATTCTAACCAACTGAACTACCGGACCATTTTGGTTGCGGGGGCAGGATTTGAACCTGCGACCTTCGGGTTATGAGCCCGACGAGCTACCGAACTGCTCCACCCCGCGACGATATAAAAGATATGGTGGAGGATGACGGGCTCGAACCGCCGACCCTCTGCTTGTAAGGCAGATGCTCTCCCAGCTGAGCTAATCCTCCGAATAAAAAATGCTGGTGTGTATTCTATAAAAATGGTGACCCGTACGGGATTCGAACCCGTGTTACCGCCGTGAAAGGGCGGTGTCTTAACCGCTTGACCAACGGGCCCTTTATTATGTAAATTGTGGCGGAGAGCAAGGGATTCGAACCCTTGAGACGGGGTTACCGCCTACACGATTTCCAATCGTGCTCCTTCGGCCACTCGGACAGCTCTCCAAATTGGCTCCGCAGGTAGGATTCGAACCTACGACCGATCGGTTAACAGCCGATAGCTCTACCACTGAGCTACTGCGGAATGAAGAAAGCCTGGCGATGTCCTACTCTCACAGGGGGAAACCCCCAACTACCATCGGCGCTGAAGAGCTTAACTTCCGTGTTCGGTATGGGAACGGGTGTGACCTCTTCGCCATCATCACCAGACAATTTAGTGACAAAAGATATTATACTATGTATTGAAAATAAATCAAGAGATATTTTAAAAATGTTCTCTCAAAACTAGATAACAATGTTCATGCTTCACAATAGAATATAGGTTAAGTCCTCGATCTATTAGTATCTGTCAGCTCCACGTGTCACCACGCTTCCACCTCAGACCTATCAACCTGATCATCTTTCAG